>DEYL01000021.1:0-27664 GCA_002364535.1 Flavobacteriaceae bacterium UBA3159
AATTGGTATTTAAGTATCGAATCCCTAAGACGCTCATTTTCTTGAGCATTGGCATTTATGAAACCTCCTAATAAAACAAAAAATAGGGTTATACGCATTTGGCTATTTTTTCAGAAAAAAGTATACTAATATACTAAATAGTACAACAAAGATGATTTCAAGAAGTTGCCTAAGATTCAACTTTCTTGTTTTTTTTTAATAAAAAATTCTTCTTTGCATCCTTAAATTCTTTTAAGGACATTCTTTTTCCATTAACATAAACTGACTTTACGCCCTTGGGTAGATCTTCGTAAAACAAATAATCGAAAGCCATAGGATTGAAAATTTGTCATAAACTTAAGGAAGTAGAAACAATATTAATCTAAAAGCAATACTGCAATTATACTGCATCTATATAACAACAGAAAAAAGGGGATTATAAAAATCTAATTTTTTAAAGTTTGGGCAGCCAATTGATCTGGAATTGCATCTGAAACATCATTAAGGTGCTGATCCATAATATTTAACATCTTTGCGACAGTCTCTGGAAGAGTTTGCGAAACGTCATATTTTTCAGAGATATCAGCTTTAAGGTCATATAACTCTGGACTGTCCAAGACGATAGTAGGTTTGCCATATTCAAGAATTTCTCTTTGTTTAATGTGGATTTTATACTGATCGTTTCTATAACCGTGAAGTTCAGCAAAGGCCCAATAGAAGAAATCCTTCCGGGGACTGTCGGTTTTTTTAGTTAAGACTTTGAAAAGATTATAACCATCCAATTTTCGATCGGTGGGTAGATCGGCTCCCGAAAAGGCTGCAAAAGTAGGTAACAAATCAAGGGTCGCGCCCAATTCATCAATCACCCCAGGTGTTACAATGCCTGGTCCCCAAAAAACTGTAGGTACCCTTTGGCCTCCCTCAAAAGTAGTCCCTTTCCCTGCTCTTAGCGGTCCTGCGGATCCACCGTGAGTCTTAAATCTTAGCCATGGACCATTATCAGAAGTAAAAATTACTATGGTATTTTTATCAAGTTGGTTCTTTTCTAATGCCTTGAGGACCTCCCCGACACTCCAATCAATTTCCTCGATTACATCCACATACAAACTCGCTTTACTTCTACCTCTAAATTCCTCAGATGCAAAAAGAGGAATATGAGGCATGCTGTGGGCGAGATACAAAAAGAAGGGTTTCGATTTGTTTTGCTCAATGAATTGAACCGCTTTTTGAGTATATCTTTTAGTGATGGTGGTTTGATCTGCCGGACGTTCAATTACCTCTGTATTTTCGATAAGGGGCACATTATAAAATTTTGTGTTCGAATAGTAATCTGGGTTTTGAGACTTCTTGAGGTATTCTTCCCATTGATTACTATCCATATCATTGGAATAGGGAATGCCATAATAATAATCAAAACCTTGTTCCTTTGGTAAAAACTTTGGTAAATGACCCAAGTGCCACTTTCCTATTGCAGCAGTGGCATAAGCACGGGTTTTTAGAATCTCTGCAATGGTGACTTCCTCCAGTGGGAGTCCATTGGGAGAATCGGGAAAAAAGACATGCCTTTTGGAAGAGGTCATTCCATTTCTGATGGGATATCTTCCCGTAAGAAGGCCAGCCCTGCTGGGTGTACAAACCGGATCGGCGACATAAAATTGTGTCCATTTTTGACCCTCAACAGCCATACGGTCGATGTTAGGCGTTCGAATGATCGGATGTCCAAAACTTCCGATATCGCCATAGCCCAAGTCATCGCAAAAAACAATTATAAAATTAGGTGAATTATCCTGTTGAGCTGAAAGTGAAAAAAAAATCAAAAAGATAATAGCAAAAGTTGTGTTTTTCATAGAGTAATTTTTTTCTGCTTAATCTTTTTAGATATAAATCATAGAGTTCTTTTGGTCTAGTAATCAATTCAGTGACTGACCACCTTTTTCACCAGTTCTTATTCTATATGCTTCATCAACTGGTAAAACAAAAATTTTACCATCACCTACCTGATCGGTAGCCGCCGACTTCAATATGGCATCGATGGTCTTTTGAACAAAATCATCGTTGACTACAATGGATAGATACCGTCTTTGAATTTCAGAAGTGCTATACGTTATCCCCCTATATACATGCCCTTCCTTTTCATTTCCAACACCAGTGACATCCCAGTAACTAAAAAAATTAACTTCAACTTCGTGTAAAGCCTCCTTGACCTCAACAAATTTTGATTTGCGAATGATTGCTTCAATTTTTTTCATTTGTAATAGAATTAAATTATTCGTTAGTATATGATTTTACACCAAAGGAAACCGAATCGATTCCTGCCTCCTCCTCTTCGCTAGAAATCCTTATACCAATTGTAGATTTTAAAATTTTCATTAATATAAAGGTTATACTGAAAGAAAACAAACCGATGGTTACTACACCAATCAATTGAGTAATTAATAAGGCCACACCTCCGCCAAATAATAAACCTCCTTCGGCGGCAAAAAAACCAACAGCAACTGTACCAAAAAGTCCATTTACACCGTGAACTGCAACAGCACCAACCGGATCATCAACTTTCATTTTGTCAAAAAATAATACCGCCAGATCTACCAAAATTCCAGCAATTAAACCAATGATAATAGCAGATATTGGACCCACCACATTACAGCCTGCCGTAATGGAAACCAGTCCAGCCAATATACCATTGATGACCATTGTGATGTCAATTTTTCCATAGGAAAAATAGGTGTAAAACATGGTGGCTATTCCCCCAGCCGCTGAGGCCAAAAAGGTATTAACCACCACAGCACCGATCAACTCCCAATTGCCTACAGCCCCTAAAGAGGAGCCAGGATTGAATCCAAACCACCCAAACCACAAAATAAATGCTCCAACAGAAGCCAGTGGCAAATTGTGTCCAGGTATGGTATTAGAATTACCCTCCTTTGAATATTTTCCGATCCTAGGACCTAGAACTATGGCCGCGGCCAAGGCCGAAAAACCTCCCATAGCATGGACAGCTGCCGAACCAGCAAAATCGTTGAAACCTCTCACGGCCAGCCACCCGTTGGGATTCCAAACCCAATTGGCAACTAATGGATACATGATCCCACAAAAAAAGACAACCATGATGGCATAGGCCCAAAGCTTCATCCTTTCAGCCAAAGCACCAGATACAATCGAAATGGCAGCAATAGCAAAACCCAATTGAATAAACCAAAAAAGTTGATTGGATACAGTTAGACCCAATCCCAAGTCTCTATCCATAATTCCAAAATCCAATGCGAACCATCCGTTGGAAGCACCATATGCTATTCCAAAACCTACTACAAAAAAAGCAATCCCTCCAAAGGTGACGTCGATGATGACCTTTGCGATGATGCTCATGGCGTTTTTGGCACGGACAAAGCCCGCTTCCAGTAAAGCAAAGCCAGCTTCCATAAAAAAGATAAGTGCCGCACAAAGTGCAACCCAAACGGTATTGATTGCAAAAACTTGATCATTAAATAATTGGGTGTATTCTTCCATTGGTTTATTATTATTTCGCTGTAAATATATAGAATAAAATCTCAGAAGAATCTGTAAAAATATTTTCTAAGAAAATAGAAGTTCTTGGAAGGCTAGAACAAAAGATTATGATTCGAAGAATCACCCGTATGAAGTGAGGCATTGAAAGGTTTTGAAGTAGCCTTTAGTCAAGTACCTCGTTATCGCCCACCAACATTTCATCGAATTTGAGATCGTCCAACCCTTCTTGATCAAAAGGGTCTTCAATGTATTCTTGAATGTTGTATAGGGCCATTAGAATGAATCCAATGATGATCGAAAAGAAAATGGAAACCACCAGTTCCAAAAAGTTGTTTTTGTCAAAACTTGCTAAAATATTGGAGTTGTAAACCAATGGAGAGAGGTAAATAAAAACCAAACAATACAATCTAAGCGAGATGGGGGTGGAATGTATTTTGAGAGTATTGAGTTTTTCAACACATTCAAACAATTCATTTTTTACCCTAATGATACTATCTTTTTCTCTTTCGTTATAAAGATTTTTATAATTCTCTAGGAAATAGAAAATCTCTTTTCGTTTGTTCCTGATGTGAGCCATGGTCAGTGTGCCTTTGTCGGTCAAAATATTCAATACGTCATCTTGGAGCCCAAGCAATGTTTTAAAAAAAGAGGTGTACTCTTTGGTATTAGTTCCATCAACCGCACGAAAAAGATTGGACAACTCAATCATTTTATTCCTGAAACTGTTGAATTCACCTATGGCTTCTTGTCTTTTTTGATAGGCACTGGTTATGGAGAAAACAAGTGGAAAAACAATTGCAATACTCAAAATGGTAAAATCAATTTGAAGATTGAAATTAAATTTATCGTAGAAAAAATAAATGACCAAAGTTTCGACAACAATAAAGACCATTCGAAAGTTGATCGCTGAATAAATTACATTGATTTTCTTACTCATTTTATTAAATGCGTTATGCAAAGTTAAATATTTAATATTGTTAACAGTATGATAACTCAAAAGTAAAGCTATGATTCAATTAGACACAAATAATCGGTAAAAATTCTGTGCTTTGCAGTAGATATGCAGTAGTCTTAATATAAATGATCCAAACCAACTGCCGGGTCGATAATATATCCTGACATAAATATTTGACACTTGTCCATATTTTTTGCGGTTATGGATTCCCTGGAAAGCATGATGAAGACACAACCAAGGACTTTGGTCACGGAGTCACAATGAATTTAATGGAAAAAACGACTAAAATATATTCATTATATTTAGTTAATACTAAAACTATAAAATCATGAAAAAATCAAAAGAAGCTTTTTTTGGACTATTTACATTAATTGGAATCTTTTTTATTGTAACAGGTTATAACTACAATAATGAACAAGCTAAAGTTTACGAATTTGAAACTGTTACAGTCGTTGAATCACTTATACAAAACGGACTTGGACGGTCGAGAATGATATCAAAAACTGAAACGGTAAATTACAGGGAAGCGACCACCATTAGAAAGGAAGATGGAGAAAAAGAAAAATCTAAAAAATCCCGCTCCGAAATTAGAACAAAGGCTTTTGAAGAAACAAAGCTGCTTAACTTTTACAATATCGCTGGAATTAGATTTAATAATATTGCAACGAATGACGCCATGATGAGAGCCAAATTAAATGAGATGTCGTCACAGGGCTGGGAACTTGTATCTGTTGCGGCAGGTGTTGAAAGTGCTGACAAAGAGAGAGACGCTATTTTTATTACACGTTTCTTTTTTAAAAGAGAAAAATAATTTCCCCAAACTGAGAGTAGACCTTAGAAATATGTCCTTGAGAAAAGATTGATTATTTGAGCCAAGGATAGGTCAGGTTTAACTTGGCTATTGGGGTTGGATTTTCACTTTTGTTTTCCAATTTATATATTATTCTTATGGAATGGTACATGAAAAACCGTTGGTGGATTTGGGGAGTTACGGGAGTGTATCTTGCCTATAGAATATATCTCTCAATAGCTTATTAAAATCTCATGAAAAAAACTCTTTTAACTAACCCAGCATTCAGGTATATTTTTGAGGTATTTGTTATTATATTTTCTGTTACAATTTCATTTTATATTCAGGATATTTTAAATGAGAAAGACAGAGAAAAACTTAAAAATGATACTTTAAAAGGTATTTTAATTGATATGCAGACTGATATAAATCAGTACAACGTTGCGTTAGATATTCTCAAATACAGGTTAATTCAAGCTGATTCTTTAATCATGGGTTATTATGATAATAATCGAATCAATCAAGTGAGAAACTACTGGGGTTTTCAAGGGCAACAAATCTCAATGAATTCTCTTGTAAACACCGGGGCTATTGAATACATAAAAAACCCAGATTTAATCAGAGAATTATCTTTCCATTATGATTTCCATTATGACATTATGAGAGATAACTCTAACGCTTTTGAAAATCTATTTATTAACTTGATGCATTACTTAAATAAAAATTATGAAGTGAAGGGAATGGATAATCTTGCTATAGAGGATTTAGATAATATTGGTAAGACTTTTAGTTCTACATCTTATAAATTTTCTGACCAGGAAATCAATAAAATGAAAAATGATATATGGTTAAAAAACCACATGTACAATTATAAATTAATTCTTAGGTTATATCTAAGTGGATACACAACTGGTTTAAATAGAATAATGAAAATTAAAGAATTAATATTGGAGGAAATCAATTGATGGCACATGGAAACTACTCCATCGGCACATACTACCTGAATTCGTGCCAAGAATAGCATTCTAAACAGTGACCTTTAGCTTGCGGATTACTTTAGTATCTGCGTTAACGAAGTTGGAAAACGTGCAAAAAGTGCCTAAAATTCCGTATCATAATTCAAGAAATGCTCTTTAAGGAATTTATTTTTCAGCTCAGGAAATAGCTGGCTAATCCGAACAAAATAGGGTCTCCCAAAGGAAACCATGATTCAATCGCTGTGGAGAAGATCGGACTCGAACCGACGACCTCTTGACTGCCAGTCAAGCGCTCTAGCCAGCTGAGCTACATCCCCGTTTTGGCATATAGTCAAAAATACAACAAAGCATTAAATTTAGAAACCCCTTTCCAACATTCGTGCAATATTATGCTATATTTAATACAATGACTGTACTAAAAATCAAATGGTTTTGGCTTTTACTGCCACTGTTTTCTTTGGGTTTCGCCCAAGGCGATGCAAATTTATTGCTTCAATACAATCGCGGGCCTGATCTGGATGCCTTTTACCGCAAGTGGAATTTTGACCTCCACGCCCATATCATTTATGGAAATATGCGGGAAAACTATACCGTTCGTAAAATCACCTACTCCGTCGGGACTTATATTCAGTACAAATTTTCAAAAACATTTGCTCTTAATTCCGGGGCTGATTATTTCAATCTGAGCTATCAATACAACCTTAGTAAAAATCAAACCTATGATAAACTGAGCTACCTCAGCATCCCCATGACCCTACGGGTTTTTCCCTCAAGAAAAATCCATTTTGAAACGGGTTTATTATACAACCGGCTGCTCAGTGCCCAAAACACAAAAATCGTCAACCTAAAAAACCGGATCAATGAATATCCCCAGGGAGTTTTTAAAAATGCTTTTGGTTGGCTTTTTGCAACCCAATACAACATTTGGAAAAGATTTGATATCTCCCTACAATATCGTTTTTTTAAAAAGGAAACGGATCCGTTTAGTGATCAAAAAAATAATTTTGACGCCTTTCTTTTGGGCGTTCATTTTTATGTCCTTAACCCAAAAAAAAAACCAAAATAAAATCTCCTAGAAAAACCTTGCTACGGAAATATTTAGGTAAGGATGGCGTGCGTTAACCTGAAGTTCATTGTCTTTGGAAATGCTACTCCAAAGCGTGAGCAACCTCCATCTATTGCTGTAAAATGCAAAGCCGGCTTCCGGACTGTTTTTATAGCGAATGCTCTTTAACACAAAGGGGGCCTGATTGTCAAACAAACTCCCGGAGATCATATAATCGTGCAAGCGATATTCCTGTCGTGTTCCCAGATAGATCCCATATCCTTTGGTTTGCATCTCTAAAGGATTCCCCAAGAATGATAGGGCCTGAGCGCTCCCCACCAAAAATCCCAAACGCCCTCCAGCAGCCATACGTTGGGTCCCGAAATTTCCAAAAAACTCGCACAACAAAGCCAATCGATTCCCCAATGACAATCGCTTTCTTTGTATTACATTGAGGTTGAGGTGAAACCTTTGGGGCAAAGCCTTAAACCAAGCCACATCCCGCAGACCCAAAACCTTATCGTGATAAAAATTTTGAAAATAGGGGGCTAAAGAAGCCTTGCCCGTCATCCCCAACTTTATCGATACTCCCCATGCCGAAAAGGCGGTTTTGTATTTCTCAAAAGAGCGTTCCAAAAACAACCAACCTCCATAGGGATAATCAAATTTATTTGTATCAATAGTATAGCGATTAGAAGGCGTATAAATTTCTTGTCCTAAAGTCAGATGCACGTATGTTTTGGGATAGGCCTCCTCTTGTTCGGCATTGGGCTTTAGTTCTCCTATACTGATAAAAATTCCACTGGAGTAGTAACGATCCAGACCAAAATAAAGGTCATTGTCTACACCAAGGTTAAGGTATCGCTGGCTAAATGAAGAGACCGAACAGAGCAACAATGGGATCAATAAAGGCAAAAAAGCAGATTTCATTGGTCAATTATGCCGGAATTTAACCATCATTTTTGGAATTCGCCTTCAAAAATGATTTCAATTTGAGCAGAGCCTCCCAAAACAAAATAGATTGGCTATTTTTGAAATTCAATGGAGGGAAGCGTTCACTTAAAAAAAAACAACAAGATCGGGAGTATCAGGTTTTTCCATCCCAAAGGAAACAGCCTGCCCTCCGCCCTTCTGCAAAAGCTGGTTAAGGCCCTTGAAACGGCCGAGGCAGATCCCGATATCAGGGTGGTCGTTTTGGAAAGTGAAGGCAATGCCTTTTGTGCCGGCGCCTCGCTAAGCGAATTAAAAAGCGTAAAAAGTCTGGAGCAGGGTACCGCCTTTTTTATGGGCTTTGCCGATTTACTCAATACAATCCGAAAAATGTCAAAATTTGTATTAGCAAGTGTCCAAGGAAAGGTCGTAGGGGGTGGCGTAGGATTGGTTGCCGCTTGTGACTATGCCTTTGCTACTGATGCTGCCATGATCAAGCTCTCCGAACTGTCGATCGGTCTGGGACCCTATGTGATTGAACCCGCTGTTAGCCGCAAAATCGGCAGCACCGCTTTCGCCCAATTGTCTCTCAACAGCGCCCATTGGAAAAGTGCCCAGTGGGGGCTCGACAAAGGACTTTATGCCGAATGTGTCATTGATCGAGAAGCCTTGAGCCAAACCGTAACCCAAAAGGCAGAAAGACTGGCCGGTTACGCCTCCAAAGCCTGCCAAGCATTGCGAAAACTTCACTGGAAAAACACCCAACACTGGGACAGCCTTTTGCCCGAAAATGCAAAAATCACCGCGCAGTTGGCCCTGTCCGATTTTACTCAAAACAAGATCAAATCACTCTAATAATGGATAAAAAAGTTCGTGTCACTAAACAATTTAAATTTGAAACCGGACATGCGCTCTTCGGCTACGACGGACTGTGCAAAAACGTCCACGGCCACAGTTATAAGTTGGACGTAACCGTGATCGGCCAACCTATTACAGACCCCCAACACGTCAAAAACGGAATGGTAATCGATTTTGGTGATCTTAAAACCATTGTCAATAAAGAGATTGTCCATCCCTTTGACCATGCCACAGTGCTCAACGTTAACTCCCCTCATGTAGAAATCGCTGACGAAATGGAAAGCAGGGGCCATAAAATCTTAAGAGTAGACTATCAGCCCACCAGCGAAATGATGATCTTAGAATTTGCAGTAAAGCTTAAGACCAAGCTACCCAATCATTTAAAATTGTATTCTTTAAAACTTCGTGAAACGGGTACCGCTTTTGCAGAATGGTATGCCGAGGATCAGTAAGCAATCGCTCGATTTACTGAGACCATTCTGTGGGTTTTCGATCCCATCGGTGTTTTTTAAGTGCCTTATAAAGCGTTCTATCAAGAGCAACCCCATCACTGCAATCGATATTGGCTTTTACATTTCTGGGTTTTCGCATTCCGGGGATCACAGTTCCTACGGTTTTATTTTCCAAAATAAACCTTAAAGCCATGGTGGCCATATCCATAGGGTCGGGAACCAAAGAACGGAGCAAGTCGGCTCTGTCGACACTGGAATTGAGGTTTTCCTGCACAAAATAAGTCCCCCGCCAGTCGCCTTCGGGAAAAGTAGTCTCCCGAGTGATGTTTCCCGTTAGGGTACCTTCGTCAAAAGGGACCCGGGCAATGACCGCGATATCATTGGCTTGGCAAAAAGGAAACAGCTTGTCCTCCGGTGCTTGGTCAAATATATTGTAAATGACCTGTACCGCATCGATCAGTCCGGTTTCCATAGCTTTGATTCCATTTTCGGGTTCCCAACGGTTCATGCTGATTCCCATTGCCGAAACTTTACCGTCTTTTTTAAGGTCTTCTGTCAGCCGCTGCCATTCCTCTTTTTCAGCCCACGCGTCGTCCCAGGTATGAAATTGTATCAAATCAATTTGCTCCAATCCTAAGTTGGTTAGAGTTTTTTCGGTGTATTCCCTTATGTGCTGTTCAGGATAGGACTCCTCAAAGCGGTGGTGGGGTTTGGCAGGCCAACGAAAATTCATTGGAGGGATTTTACTGGCAGTATAAAGTCGAGTGTTGGGATGTGCTTTTACCAACTGGCCCAGCAGTCGTTCACTGTGTCCCTCACCATAGCCCCAAGCAGTATCAAAAAAATTGATTCCTCCCTCTACAGCCAGATGCAGTGACTGCAAGGACTGGGTATCGTCAGAGGCCTTCCAACTGCCCATGCCCCACATGCCATAGCCTATTTCACTCAACTTCCAATCGGTTCTTCCAAATCGTCTGTAGATCATAATCGTCTATGTAAATTATATTTTGATTCCTATTCAAGACAAGGGGTCAAAAGCCCAATTGATCCAGATCGGCTTTGGGTTTGGCCGGAACTATGGGATCGATATCATTGTCATATTCTTTACAATCCAGAACAATATTCACCTGATCAGGTGCCACAAATTCCTCTTGTGAAATGCCCAATTCCTCATTTTCATAGGCCCCTTTCATGTACAAAGCCCATATAGGCAAAGCCATAGTAGCGCCCTGTCCAAAGGCAATTTCTTCAAAGTGAATCGAGCGATCCTCGCCGCCTACCCATACACCTGTAACCAAATTAGGCACCATACCCATAAACCATCCATCACTTTGGTTTTGGGTGGTCCCTGTTTTTCCAGCTATGGGGTTTTCAAAAATATAGGGATAGCCTGTCACCACATTTTCATAAACATAATTGGTTTTTTCCAATCCGGCGTGGCGAAGTCTGGCCCCCGATCCGTGCTCGGTTACCCCTTGCATGAGATTGACTGTAACATAGGCCGCTTCTTCGCTGATCACATCTTTGGTTTTGGGGACCACCTCAAACAAAGCCATTCCGTTTTTATCCTCGATCCTAGTGATCACAATGGGCTTGATATAAATTCCCTGATTGGCAAAGGTACCATAGGCGCCCACCAGCTCAAAAAGGCTGATGTCCGGGGTTCCCAATGCGATCGAGGGTACTTTGGGGATATAGGTAGTTACTCCTGTTTTTCTGACCAGATCGATCACCGGTCGGGGGCCTACCTTGTCCATGATCCTGGCACTGATGGTATTGACCGAGTTAGCCAGGGCGTTTTTGAGGGTTCGGGTACGGCCATAGCGGTCGCCGGAATTTTTTGGACACCAGGGATCCATATTCCCATGTCTCATGGCATCTATACAGTACAAAGCGTCAGGCAGTTTGTCGCAGGGAGAAAGCTTGAGCTGATCGATGGCCGTAGCGTATAAAAAAGGTTTAAAGGTGGAGCCAATTTGTCGGCGGCCTTGCTTGACTTGGTCGTATTGAAAGTGCTTGTAGTTGAACCCCCCTACCCAGGCTTTGACGTGACCCGTTTGGGGTTCCATCGACATCATGGCGGCCCGGAGGAAGTGTTTGTAGTAGCGAATCGAGTCCATGGGGGTCATGATGGTATCTATTTCACCTTTCCAACTGAAGACCTGCATGGGTATGGGCTTAAAAAAGCTTTCCAAAAGGGCTGCTTCGTTCATCCCTGCAACTTTGCCTTTTCGCCAACGCTCACTGCGGTAGGCTGTTCGGGTCAAAAGGGTATCGATTTCTCCCTCCCGCAAATCCAAAAAGGGTGCGGTGGGATTCAACTCCTTAGTATTTTGAAGAAAAAATTCTTTTTGCAAATTTTTAATATGATCCGAAACAGCATTTTCACCCAAGGCCTGCAGTCGAGAATCGATGGTGGTATAGATTTTTAACCCATCGCGATAAAGGTTGTAGGATTTACCATCGGCTTTGGGATTTTTCCGAATCCATTTTTTCATAAATTCTTGCAAGTAGGCGCGAAAATAAGTGGCCAGACCTTCACGATGGGACTCGGGCGAAAAAACAATTTTCAGAGGAAGAGCCGATAGGGAATCTTTTTCCTCAGGGCTGATCAATTCATTACGGAGCATTTGCTGAAAAACCACATTGCGTCTTTCCTCAACCATTCGTGGACGTCGCAAGGGATTGAACAAAGAGGAGTTTTTGAGCATCCCCACCAGGGTAGCCGATTGCTCCAATGTCAGGGCCTCGGGAGTGGTATCAAAGTATATTTTGGCCGCCGATTGCACCCCATCGGCATTGTATCCAAAATCATAGATGTTGAGGTACATGGCGATGATCTCATTTTTGGTGTACCGTCTTTCGAGCTGGACCGAAAGTACCCATTCTTTGATCTTTTGGAGTAGGGCTTCTTTTTTGTTGCGGGAACGCACCCCGACAAAAAGTTGACGTGCCAACTGTTGGGTAATGGTACTGGCTCCACCTTTTTTTCCCAAATAAAATAGAGCCCTAAGGGTCCCCCGCCAATCGATCCCCGCATGGTCATAATAGCGTTCGTCCTCGGTGGCGATCAATGCCTGGACAATGTTTTGCGGCAGTTCGTCGTAAGTGATGGGTGTGCGATTGTCGTTAAAGTAAAATTTTCCCAATACCACCCCGTCGGAGGAAATGATTTGTGTGGCCAAATTGGTTTTGGGATTTTCCAGCTGCTCCAGTGGAGGCATGGGACCCATATAACCCAAAGCCGCAACGCCAAAAATACTAACCACCGACAATAACAGTGTGAAAAAAAGCAACCAAAAAGCCCAGATGAACTTTTTGTAATTCCTTTTGTTCGATTTTTTCTTTTTGGGTTTACTCATTTTCTAAAATTTCCTCCACGGCAAAACCTACGCCCACGATTCCCAACAAAGGATCCGTACCTTGCTCACTACTATTAAATCGCAATGCGTGTTCCAATTGAACATTTAGTTTTTCTGCTGTGGGTAATTCATAATTTTCTTTCCACCAGAGTTTACTTTCCTTGACTTCCAGGAATCCTTTCCCTAACCACTGGCCTTGTGCATTGGCCATGGCGTATTCCAGTGTATCGCAAAGCAAAAGGGAATCTCCCGTTTTTAGACGCGCAATCAAAAACAGATTGGAAAAGGGATATTGTCCGTTGTTTCGGATATAAATCATCAAATTGACCGGTTGATCGCTTGGAGCGTCGATGTCAAAAACCACTTTTTTCAAGGCGGGCCAATGCCCGTCAAAATCCTGATAGTCTATAAAAAAAGGATGCTTGCTACACGCAAAAATCAAACCCAAAATCAATACCGAAAGTATGGTGTGTTTGCTAAGCATTGTTTTGACGACGGTTGGGCTTGCGTATTTTTCTCCTTTTATTTTTGGATCTTTTGAGGCGATCAAAGCGATTCAGACTGTCTTGACCCACCACATTTTCAAATACCACATCGGGTTTTTCCGCTTTTGAAACCGTTGTTTCTGTCGTGTATTCTTCAAGACCGAGGACTTTTTCTTTGTTCTTGTTTTTGGTGATGATCTCATGAACCGACTCTAAGGACAACATGTGCCAATTCATCCATTCGCCTTTGTAAGCATACCACAACTGTTCCTTAAAAATATCCATTTTTTGCAATACGGCTACTCCTTTTTCGGTTTGGAGTTTGAAATCCGCTTTGGGAAAGGTTTTAAGCGCAGCGCGATAGGCATCCAATTCGTAATTCAAACAGCATTTGAGTTTTCCACATTGACCCGCCAGTTTGAGGGGGTTGAGGGACAACTGCTGGTAGCGTGCGGCAGCGGTAGATACCGAACGGTAGTCGGTCAACCAGGTGGAACAACACAGTTCCCGTCCACAGGAACCAATACCCCCCAGGCGCGAAGCCTCTTGGCGCAAACCGATTTGCCGCATCTCGATCCGAATGGAAAAGGCCTGGGCCATGTCCTTGATCAACTGTCGGAAATCCACCCGACTGTCGGCCGTATAGTAAAAGGTTGCCTTTTTGCCATCCCCTTGAAATTCCACATCAGAGAGTTTCATCTCCAGTCCCAAACCGATGGCCAGTTCTCGGGCTCGTTTTTGGATTTGTGGCTCTTTGTCTCTTAGGGCGTGCCATTTATCTATTTCCTGTTGGCTTGCCTTGCGCAATATTTTGTTGACCTCCTCACTGTCGTGGTCCATCTTCTTCTTTTTCATCTGAAAGCGAACCAATTCCCCGGTCAAGGTAACCAGTCCCAGATCATAGCCATTGTCTACATGAGTGATCACGGGGTCGCCCACGGCCACACTCAAACCCTCGGGTAGGGTAAAAAATTCTTTTCGGCTGTTTTTAAACCGCACCTCCACCGTGGAAAAGGACGGCTTGCCGCCGGGCATTTCCATATTGCCCAACCAGTCAAAAACGGTCAGTTTATTGCAACTGTCCGACCCGCAGGTGCCGTTACTTTTGCAACCGCGCGGGGAACCGTTTCCGTTACTGGCACATGATGCGCAAGCCATAGATCTATATTATCGTTTAAAGATAAGGTTAATTCAAGGGATCGGGGAAATGCAAAATCCTAAATTAATGTTTAAATATCAACACTTTTGATCGACCTTTTTTAAAGATTTTGTTGCTGTTGTGTTTCCCTTTTCGCCGCTTCCTTTGTTCTTCGATGGGCAGATTGACGATCTCTTGGCAGTCATCAGAACAGCAAGTTTGACTATTTTCTTGACAAGAATTGCATTGAATGAACAACAGGTGACAGGCCTCATTGGCACAATTTACATGGCTGTCGCAAGGGGCACCGCATTGGTGGCATTGAGAGATTACATGCTCACTTATTCGTTCTCCCCTGCGTTCGTCGAAAACAAAGTTTTTACCGATAAACTGATTTTCCAAACCCTTTTCATTGACCTGACGGGTATATTCGATGATACCGCCCTCCAATTGAAAAACATTCTTAAATCCTTTATGTTTAAAATAAGCACTCGCTTTTTCACATCGGATCCCTCCAGTACAATACATTAACAACTTTTTGTCTTTTTTGTGATGGGCCAAGTCTTGTTCGATCAATGGAAGAGATTCTCTAAAGGTATCTACATCGGGAGTGACTGCTCCTTTAAAATGACCGATCTCGCTTTCATAGTGATTACGCATGTCCACACATACGGTGTTGGGATCGGCCAAAAGGGTGTTAAACTTTTCAGCATTGAGGTGGGTTCCCATTTGTGTTACGTCGAAGGTGGCATCTTCCAGCCCATCAGCCACGATCTTGTCCCGCACTTTGACGGTGAGTTTTAAAAAGGACTCATTGTCTTGCTCCACGGCAATGTTGAGCCGAGCCCCCTCTAAAAAACGGATCCCGTCCAAAAAGTTTTTAAAGTCATCAAAGCGGGGTGCTGGAACCGACAACTGGGCATTGATCCCTTCATGGGCCACATAAATCCGGCCCAATACGTCCATTTCGTTCCAGTGTAGGAATAAATGATCTCTTAATATCTGTGGATTATCAACTTGATGGTACTGATAAAACGATAGGGTAAGCCGTTCGGTTCTGGCTTCGGCAATCAACAGGCGTCGTTCATCAGCACTTAGTTTGTTATACAGTTGCATGCTATAAACGTTTTAGTGTTGAGTGTCAAAGTTAAGCAATTCCCATTATTTTTTAGTTTTTCATTGAGCTAAGGCCCAACTTGCACAAATATTAGATAAATTTAAACTCCTTTAAATCTTATTAAATGCCAATTGATTTCCTTTATTCTGTATGAAAAATCCTACTCACTTCTTTACTCCTTTTTTTATTCCTTGCTCAAAATAGATACCCCCATCTTAAAACAAACATGAATAAAATGAAACCCTTACAGAGGGATTTTAACAATCAAGATAAATTCCGCAACGAAAAAACCTACCTGTCTGCCCTAGCTTCAAAAGATAAGCTTGATATTGTTAATAATCCTTTGGTGCCTCTATTGTACCCCACGGTCAGAAATAGTAATTTCGTTAAAAAAAGAGGATTATGGCAGACGCAAATGAAGCAAAAAAGAAAGCCTTACAGCTTACTTTAGACAAGCTGGACAAGACTTACGGCAAAGGCGCCGTAATGAAATTGGGTGATGAAGCCATCGAGGAAGTGGAAGCAATTTCATCCGGTTCCATCGGATTGGATTTAGCCCTGGGCGTGGGCGGCTATCCCCGCGGTAGGGTGATCGAGATCTACGGTCCGGAGTCCTCTGGAAAAACCACCCTGACCCTACATGCGATAGCCGAATGCCAAAAGGCCGGGGGCATCGCAGCCTTTATCGATGCCGAACATGCCTTTGACCGTTTTTATGCTGAAAAATTGGGCATCGACGTCAGTGAACTCATCATCTCCCAACCTGACCATGGGGAGCAAGCACTAGAGATTGCAGACAATCTAATCCGTTCCGGTGCCGTCGATATCGTGGTGGTCGACTCTGTGGCTGCCTTGACTCCCAAAAGCGAGATCGAAGGAGAAATGGGCGACTCCAAAATGGGCCTCCACGCCCGATTGATGTCACAGGCACTGCGAAAACTCACAGCCTCCATCAGCAAAACCAACTGTACCGTTTTCTTTATCAACCAACTGCGCGAAAAAATCGGGGTGATGTTCGGCAATCCCGAAACCACCACCGGAGGAAATGCATTAAAATTTTATGCTTCCGTACGATTGGACATCCGCCGTTCTACACAGATCAAAAGTGGCGACGCCGAAGTGATGGGAAATAAAACTCGTGTCAAAGTGGTCAAAAACAAAGTGGCACCCCCTTTCCGTACAACAGAATTTGACATCATGTATGGCGAGGGCATCTCCAAATTGGGGGAGATCATCGACCTGGGGGTCAACTATGAGATCATCAAAAAATCCGGTTCCTGGTTTAGCTATGGCGATACCAAATTGGGACAAGGGCGAGATGCCGTCAAGGCCCTCTTGGAAGACAACATCGAACTGATGGAAGAGTTGGAAACAAAGATCATGGAAACCGTCAAAGCCATAGAATAATCCATTCTTGAATCCAAGCAAAGGAATTGGACATCTCAGCATTTAAAGAAAAAATGTCGGCCTTGGCAGCTGAGCAAAGGCCCTTTTTTTTTCTGATCGATTTCGAACTGCAAAAACCCTTGATCTATCCTTTGGAGGACGCTCAAAGCCTGGGCTTTGAATTCGAAGTTAAAGGCTTTCGCAATTTCAATCCCCAGGACCAGAAACCCACCCCCACCCCACTGTCCATTGATCCAGTTCCCAAAGCAGTTTATGCCCAAGCCTACCAAAAAGTGATGGAAGAGATCTATCAAGGCAATACCTTTTTGGTCAACCTGACCTTTCCCTCGGCCATCCAGACCTCGCTCCATCTAGAAGACGTTTTCCATTGGGCCAAAGCCCCTTATAAATTACTGTACCAAAACCACTTTGTGGTCTATTCGCCCGAGTGTTTTGTCAAAATCAAAGACGGCCATATCTATTCCTATCCCATGAAAGGGACCATCGATGCCCAATTGCCCGAAGCAAAAAAGAAACTGGAAACCGACCCCAAAGAGATCAACGAACACAATACCATCGTGGATCTTATCCGCAACGATCTGTCCAAAGTAGCCAATCAAGTGCAAGTCACCCGCTTCCGCTATCTCGATAAGATCAAAACACAAAAAAACGAGATCTACCACACCAGCTCCGAGATCCGAGGCAAGCTTTCCCCCGATTGGAAAAGCCAGTTGCCCGATATCCTCTTGGACATGCTTCCAGCAGGTTCCATTTGCGGGGCGCCCAAAGCCAAAACCGTATCCATCATCCAAGAAGTGGAACAAGACCAACGGGGCTATTATACCGGGATCTTTGGGTATTTTGACGGAGAAAACCTAGACAGTGCCGTCAACATCCGCTACCTGGAAAAAAAGGACGGCCAACTGCTCTACCGCAGTGGCGGTGGCATTACCTTTCTTAGCGATCTGGAATCCGAATACAACGAACTCATAGAAAAGATCTATGTACCCGTTGTTTGAATCCCTTTGTGTCCAAAACGGTCATCTGCTCCATGCACAATGGCACCGTTTACGGTTTGAAAAGGCCTACCGGCATTGCTACGGCCACTCGAATCCTTTTGATCTTTTGCAAGGCCTCAGCATCCCTGCCGAATTTGCACAAGGCAAAGTAAAGCTCCGAATTCGATACAACCATCAGGATCGAAACTTCCATTTTGAACACTGCCAAATCCAAAAAATCCAAAGCCTTAGATTGGTCTATACGGAGGAAATAGATTATTCTTATAAGTATAGTGAGCGAGAAAAATTGGAGGAGCTCTTTGCCCAAAGGGGCAATTGCGATGATGTATTGATCATCAAAAAGGGAAAGATTACGGACAGCTCCTATGCCAATGTAGTTTTTTTTGATGGTAAAGACTGGTTGACTCCAGACTTGCCGCTGCTGGAAGGTACCTGCCGCATGCGGCTTTTGGCTCAAGGGGTCATTCGGGAAACAGCAGTGGGGGTGGAAGACCTTAAAAAGTTTCAAGGGCTAAAACTGATCAACGCCCTAAGGGACATGAATCAACCAATGATTCCCATACACAGACTTGAATACTAAGCGGTTTTTGTGGCTTTTTTCCAGGCGTCAATGGCTTGGACTGCCTTTTGCTGGGGATCGTTTTGCAATTCGGTGTGAATCAGGTCATAGGCTTTTTGTTGTAAGTTAGGAATATCGTCCCCCGTAAGCCCAGCCGTAGGCAGGGGCGGGTGAATGTCTACACGAAGCACCCCGGGATAGCCGTGGGTAGTGTACCAAGGGAATTTTCTTTTACAGTCCAAAAAGACCATGGGACAAATGGATAACTGGTGCTCGATGGCGATCTTAAAAGCGCCTTGCTTAAAAGAATTTAGTAAAATGGTTTCGTCTAAATATTCTTTTTCGGGAAAAATACAAACACTGTAACCCTTTTCTAAAACCTTTCCAGCCCGCCCATAGACATGATAACGGCTTTTGGAGTTGCTGCGATCTACCATGATGGCCACACGCTTGAAGAGATAACCAAAAAAGGGGATCTTGACCAACTCTTTTTTTCCGACAAAGACAAAAGGATTGGGAGCCGTGGCAAACATCAACATGATATCGATATAACTGGAATGGTTGGCCACAAACAAATAACTCTTGTTGGGATCTAAAGCGGTCTTAGATTTTTTGATTACCCAAAAACCCATCCCCAACAAGACAAAGCGCGACCAAATGTTGCGGGCGATCCAAAAAAAAGGACGGTAGCCATTGGGTAAGACCAATAGCAATGCCAACAATGGGAACAATAGCACTAAGGGAACGGAGGACAATAAGTAAAACCAAATACGCCAAAGAATGATCAAAAACCTCATCACACGGTAAAAATACATTTTCTGTAAATGGTGCAACAAGGAAATGGGGCAAACTTTGTGCAACCGTCGAAAAAAAATATCTTTGCAGGAAATCATAGATTCCATTGTTATGGCAAGAATATTGACCGGAGTGCAATCGACAGGCGTTCCCCATTTGGGCAATCTGCTAGGGGCCGTGATTCCGGCAATCAAAATGGCGGATCCCCCCAATAACGAATCTTTTTTGTTTATCGCAGATCTGCACTCTATCACCCAAATCAAAGAGGGGGAACAGTTGTCCAAAAACACTTTTGCCACGGCCGCGGCCTGGTTGGCTTGTGGTTTGGACGTAGAAAAAACAATCTTTTACCGCCAAAGTGATGTAAGTCAGGTTAGCGAACTGGCTTGGTTCCTGAGTTGCTTTTTTCCCTACCAGCGGCTTACCCTTGCCCATTCTTTTAAAGACAAGGCCGATCAGCTGGAAGATGTCAACGCCGGTTTGTTTACCTATCCCATGTTGATGGCCGCCGATATTTTGATATATGATGCCGAAGTGGTGCCCGTGGGAAAAGACCAATTACAACACCTCGAAATGACCCGTGATGTGGCCGCGCGATTCAACCACCAAATGGGGGAAACTTTTATATTGCCCAAAGAAAAAATTCAGGAGAACACCCAATACATCATTGGAACCGATGGCAATAAAATGTCCAAATCTAAAAATAATATCATCAATATTTTTCTGCCCGATAAAGCACTGTACAAACAGATCATGGGCATAAAAACCGACAGCAAAACGGTCGAAGAGCCCAAAGACCCGGAAAACTGTAATGTTTTTAAAATCTATTCACTCTTGGCATCACCCGAGTCCATCGAAGACCTGAGGAAACAATATTTGACCGGAGGCATGGGCTATGGTCACGCCAAACAGACTTTGTTTGAGTTAATAGTGGAAAAATTCAAAAAAGAACGTGAAAAGTTCAACTACTTCCAAGACCATCCCGAAGAGGTAGAAGTTGCGTTGGCCAAAGGAGCGGTAAAAGCCAGTAAAATTGCCGACGAAGTTTTGCTGAGGGTTAGGCGGAAACTGGGGTTTTAGACCCCATTCAAAAAACTTCCCGGGCATTGGTTTTACGTATCCTTTCATCTCCAATTGCAACAGTAAAAACGCCGTCTTCCCGATGGGAAAACCCCAAGTGATTGCGATATTGTCCAAAATTTCAAAGGTAACAGATTTAAGACACTCAAAAATGGTTTTTCCTCTTCGTCAGGTTCAATTAACAATTTTTTTGGACTCCCGAGCTGAATGGTTCGGACTCCCGCCCCATTACTTTGACAAGATCCTTCGCGCCGGAATCAGTTGGGCTTTTGACTTTGGATCAGATCGTGATAGCCTTGATGAAGGGGATTGCCCACTCCGCATGGGAAAGCTAAAAGCTCCCGATTGTATTGGTAGGTAAAGTTGGCGGTAATCATACTAACGCCATTGGATTGGGATTGAATGACCACTCGGGCATGCGACAAAGCCGCAATGATCCGGTTGCAAATCAAAAATGTTTACGGTTAAACTTTTCTTTGGTGGAGAACTCAGAAATAAAATCCCCCTTCCTCCTCAATTTTATTAGAAAAACTTGTATTAGGGAGGGTAAATTTGATCCAGGCCTTGGGCCATACAAGCAATTGTGGTCAAATTGGATTTAAGGGCTTGATCGTGGGCAATGATATTGACGCCCCTCGCAAAATCCGAGATGATAATTGGATCGAACTCCCGCATACCAGCGACCAGTTCAAGACAAATCTTTTCCCCATCGAGATCGGCAGATCGTTTACCAACAATGCTGACGAGCTTAAGCTGACCAAAATTGAGGTTTCCCTTGTAAAACAAAACCAAGGGTGCATCGGGACAAAAAGCAAGTGTTTTAGGGTAGTCGTCATCGCCCAAAAATAAGGTTTTGAGGTTGTTTTATGGAAGTTCTCTTCTACCTTATATACACGATCAGAATATTTTTTTCAACTTTTAAGGAGTTGAATATGAGCTGCCCCTATACCCCCAAGGGTTTGGAAATCCTCAGGAGATCGCTCAAAAACAGCCAAAGGACTGCTGAAAAGCTCCCATAATTTTTTGGCACGAATGTTCGCGAATCCGAGAAATAAAAGCAAAAAAAGATAGGCCTGTAGTCGATTTATGGAAGAAAAAATAAAATTTTGGTGCCCCTAAATATACTAACATCAATATTCATCGTTATAATAAAGGAGTAAATATTACTATATTTGAGTATGCAGTTGCAACAGTACATCAAAGAATTACTATACCAACACGAGTGTGTTACAGTACCCAATTTTGGTGCTTTTCTTACCCGGACAATCAATGTGTTGATCCAGCCAGAAACCGGTGTTTTTAATCCTCCAAGTAAAGAAGTGAGTTTTAACCATCTGCTGAAAAGCAACGACGGTATACTGGCTCAGTACATGGCTCAAAAAGAAAATGTTTCTTATGAACAAGCCTTGAGAAAAATTGAGAAAGAGGTAATTGTTTGGAAACAAAAGCTAAATACCCAGCATTTGAATTTTGCAGGTATAGGCGAAATGCGCCTCAACCCACAAAAGAAAATTAATTTTTCTCCATTTGGATCAATTAATTTTGACCTGAGCTCTTTTGGGCTCATTAGTTTTATTAGAAAACCTATCTTTATCCCACCCATTCACATAGAAGAAACTAAACCCATTACCATCATGGAAAACGAAAACAAAGACGACCTAATGTTTACACCAGCAGGAAACGAAAACAAGCGATCTCCGATTATGCGTTATGCCATTATCGGGGTAATTGGTATTTCCCTCATTGGGGCAGTCTATTATTTCGGCAATCAATACATTGCTGATGAAAAAGCCAAGGCCACTGAAATGGCACAAAAGAAAATCAAAAGCAACGTTCAAAAAGCTACTTTTGACTTGGGGGCATTGTCAGAAATTGATCTGACACTGGAGTCCAATCCCAAGGTGATCGAAGAAGCTCCTTTGGCACAAACTTATTACAGTGTAATCGCAGGTACTTATCGATCTATGGAAAATGCCGAAAAGATGTTGGCGCAGTTACAAGCCGAAGGTTTTGATGCCGCTTTTACAGAAGTCAATCCCGAAGGCCTTAATCGTGTGGCCTACGGTCGATTTACTTCTAAGCGTGAAGCCTTAAACTTACACAATTACATCCGACTCGCCCTCAAAGAAGAAGCCTGGTACCTTGAGGAAAACTAGGCTACATCCTGTAAATCCAACTTTTTGGATTTTGAGGTTTTAATTCATTAAATACGCTGAATTGCAGGGTCGTTTTGCCTGTCTGTGGATGGGTAAAGATTTCCCCTATTGGCTGTTTTGCGTTTACCCTATCTCCTTTTTTGACATAGACCTTGCCCATGTTTTTGTAGGTGGTGATAAAATTCCCATGCTTGATCAGTATGGTGGGATTACTTCCTTTAAAACTGAGAATGGTCATGACCTGCCCTTCAAACACGGCCCGTGCTTCAGATTTGGGCGAGGTGGCAATGGTGACACCATTGCTTTTGATCATGGTGGTCTTAACCACCGGATGGGGTTGGGTGCCAAAACGCTGGATGACTATCCCTTTTTCTACTGGCCAGGGCAACTTGCCTTTGTTGGCGACAAAATTGGCAGCCAATAACTTCGCCTCCGGGGTCAGCGCAAAGGCGTTTTTGGATTTTTTTCCCGCGGCTTTGTTCGAGGCGGCAATGGCCTCTCGAATCAAACGTTCAATTTCTCGATCGATCACTGCCGCTTTGCGTTGCTTTTGTCTGATCTCACTGCTCAACGAACGCGATTTGCTTTTCAATCCCCGAATCAGTCGTTGCTGTGATTTTCGCTCCTGCTGCAATTGCTGTTGTGCCTTTCGATTTTCTGTCACCAAAACATCTTTTTGAGTCTTTTGCTCCAAAAGGGTTTTGTTGAGAGATTGTAGAGTTTTAGTTTTTTCTGCGATCTCCTCCCCTTGTTTTCTCCTGAACTTGGCATACTGCTTCATGTATTGAACCCGCTTGTAGGCCTGTAAAAAATCCTCGGAGGAAAATAAAAACATTAATCGGTTTTGGGAAGATTTACTTTTATAGGATTTTTGAATCATTTCGGCATAGTCTTTCTTTAGGGTTTGCAGTTCTTTCCTCAGGTTGGTAATGTTCCTTTGATTGATGTTGATCTGCTGGGTCAAAAGATTGGCCTGTTGGTTGTTAACCTTGACCAGATCGCTTCTAACGGATATTTTGACGTTGAGATCCTCTACTTGAGAAAGCAGGGATTTTTCCTTTTTGGTATTTTTAAAAAGCAGGCTGTTGATTTGTTTGATCTCTGCCTGAAGTCGCTTTTTTTGGTTTTCCAGTGTCTTCTGTCGGGCCGTAATGGTCTGGGCCGTCCCCAAAGATGCAAGGAAGAGAAAAAGGACCACAGAGAACTGTCGTATGCGATACATTACATTTCAATTGGTTCATAACCTGCAGGAATTTCAAAGGGAATACTCAAACGGTCGGGAAAATCGGCACGGGTATATTCCAGTTTAATTCTCGTTAATTCTAAGCCGTTAAAAAGTGAAATTTGCACCTCTCCCGGGATAAATTCCCCATCCAGTTTTTGGTGATTGACGTATTTGACGGTCAACGACTGTTGAGTACCCGGCACCATAAAACGCTGTTCGAGTAAAAGAAAGTTATTGGGGTGAAAAAAGAAAGTGGGGCGAAAGCGCAGTTTGTTGGACTTTGGAGTCAAAATATAATATTTGGGATGCGAAATGGTTTCCCATCGACCTCTGTTGATATTGGTCAGGGGAAGGCCTATCAATAGATTTTGTAAATCTTTAAATTCAAAACTGGTGTCAAATTGTTGGTTGATAAAAGAGACATCACCCTCGAAAAAGGTTTTTTGAAATTTTTCATAAAAGGAAAACCTTTCCGGAGTCACCAATAGTTTGGCAATTGGGACGATCATATTGGCACTCATCCATATGGATTTAGATTTTTCCATCCTCAGGTTGATAATGATCTGTTGTTTTCGCTTGCCATTGTCATAGGTGGTCTTGACTCGAGAACGAAATTTCTTATAATCCAGTTGATTTTTGGCAATGGATTTAGTCAAATCCTTTACTTGAATGTCTTTCATTGGGGTTCTGCTGGAGGGCAATGCCGGTGATTTACAAGCTACAAACATCAGTATCCACCATGCCAAAAATAAGATGGTAACGAGGTGAAATTTGCTGCTGAGGTGTTTCATGGCTATGATAATTCTGAATAATCACCGATGGAGACAAAACTGAATTTTCCATCGTATTTGACATGGTTCCCGATCATGGCCCCTTCGAGCTGAGCGTTTTGGATTAGGGAATGTTTTTGTATCAAACTTTTGCTGATGGTGCTGTTTTCAATTTGGGTACCTTCTCCTATGGCGCTATGAGGACCCACTGTACTGTTTTTTAATATCACCCCCGACCCGATAAAACAGGGGGGAATGATCTCACTGTTCTCTATTATAACATCCTCAGCCACCAATTTATTGCCTTCGGCCGTAAGTATGTTCAACATTTTGGTATTGGTCTGGAGGGTAATTTTAGGATTGCCACAGTCCATCCACTCTTTGACTGCTCCGGGGGTGAATACCGCTCCTTTTTGCATCATGGCCAATATGCCTTCATTCAACAGAAACTCCTCCCCTTCGGCTCTTGGCTGAATCATGGTTTTTTCCAATTCGGCCTTAATGGTTTCCCCTACTTTGAAATAATAAATGCCTATTACTGCCAAATCAGACACAAATTCCTCTGGCTTTTCAACCAAGGCGGTAATGTGATTGGCATCATTCATTTTAACAACGCCATAGGCTTTGGGATTTTCGACTTTTTTGACCCATATCATTCCATCTACAGTAGGATCAAGTGATAAGTCGGTACGGATAAGCGTATCGGCATAGGCTACGATAATGGGTCCCGATAGGGAATCGGCGGCACACATTACGGCATGTCCGGTACCTAGGGGTTCCAATTGTCGGTAAATGGTGGCTTTGGCGCCTAAATCCTTTGCAACTTGTTTGAGTTCCTCCTCTATGGTGGGGCCAAAAAAAGCAGGGTCCCCGAGAATATAGGCTACCTCCTCTATGGGCTGGTAAACAACTCGGGCAATTTCGTTGACCAATTGGGCCACTATGGGCGATCCGGCAACGGGCAACATGGGCTTGGGAACCGTAAGGCTATGGGGTCTTAATCTAGATCCTCTGCCCGCCATGGGGACAATAATTTTCAATGTTTTATATATTATTAATTAATAAACTTGTTTAAGCTATTTTTTTCCGGTACTGCCAAAGCCTCCACTTCCTCTTTCGGAATCGGGTAAGGCCTCCATAATTTGCCACTCCACCTGACTGTATTGGGCGATGACCAATTGAGCAATTCTGTCCTGTGGGGCGATGGTAAAGTCTTCTTGGGAAAGATTGACCAAAATGACCCCTATGTCTCCACGGTAATCCGCATCAATGGTTCCGGGAGCATTGAGAACGCTAATGCCGTGTTTGGCCGCCAGGCCACTTCGCGGGCGAACTTGGGCTTCATAGCCCTCCGGTAGCGCAATGGACAATCCCGTCGGTATGATTTTTCGCTCCATTGTCTTTAAGGTAATGGGGGCTTCGATATGGGCACGTAGATCCATACCTGCAGAAAGTGGAGTCGCATAATGAGGCAATTCTCCCTTGCCGGAAAAGAGAACGGGAATTTCAACCATTTTTTTTGTTTATGTAAAAATACAAAAAGCACCCTGAAACCTTACGCTCTCTCCACTGACTTAATGTTTTTTTATGAAAATTGTTTTTTTTTTCAATGCCTGTATAGATTATATCAACGAAATACTCAATTTTCAAGGGATCCCAACTATTTTTAATTTCCAACATCACCCTTTGGATTTCGGGTATGTTGCCTTTAAAATATTTTATGAACATCCGCTGATGGGCTGGTGCAATGGTATGATGATTGATGAATTCTTGTTCTTTTTTAAGACGTTGAAAGTCGTTGGGAAATCTTGAAACTACGTTTTTCCGGTTTCCAGATAACGGGTAAGCACGGGTTCTGATTGAGTTGCCAATAGTTGTTTACTAGTGTTACCTTGTTACTCCAATTCATTGAGAATGTAATCATAAATGTAAGCGATTTTGGTTCGGAGGTGGGCATTTCAGATCACCATTATTCCATTATTGTCGATACTTTCGTAGGTCAATCTTTGACTGAAGAAAACATCGTACTCCAAGTTTTGTCCCAATAGGGTATCATACTGACTGTGATAAGTGGAGTGGGAATCATTTAAAAGGGCAATGATCTTTTGATTCCCTGTAATTCTTAGGGAGTCCCTTCGGATAATGGTTTGAATTTTGTTAAGGTTTTGACTGAGATCGCCATGGAGGCCTGTTAGCATGGTTTTTTCTAAACAAATCATCCTTTTAGATTCTTTCCAGTTATCCACCTCCAAGGCAAGCAGGATACCAAACATCACCAATATAACCTCTGCTATGGCAAAGAAGATAAATTTTTTTACCGTAGGGTTTTTAAATAGATTGATTTTATATTTCCAAAGTTTAATGGACATGTGATGGGGACTTTGTCCACTGACCTCAGTAAGGCAGCAGAAACTAATGTTTGGCCAAAATTATAAAGTTTCAATCAATTAGGGCCTGGATCTCTTGTTGTGAAATTCTGACAAAAGTGTTTTGTGTGTAATTGTCTTTTTCGAAAACAATCCCTAGGTCAGCATTTTCAAGCCTTGTGATGGCGGCATAGGCAGACGGGCCCTCATAAATGGTTTTCTCCGCAGACCAGCTTTTCCCATCATCTGTACTGATTTTAAGAGTAAGGTTTTTCCTGTCTGTTTTGTGGTTGGCATTGACAAATAGTAAAATTCCCCTTTTAGACGTTGGTTTTTTTGGACTGTAGCGGATGATCCCGGCATTGCAACCGGGGTCAACGAGGCTTTGGTCAGGACTGGAGGCCCATGTTTTGCCTTCATCACTCGAGGTAAATGTTTGCCGGTATCCCTTTCTGTTGAGCCTAGAGTTGACCATCCAACTGCCATCGCTGAGTTCAACGACTTTGGATTCGTTCCCGGGAATAAGAGGGATATCGACCAGTTGCCAGTTCCTCCCATGGTTATCGCTCTTAAAAAGATGAAGCCCGTGATCGAGATTGACCACGGTATGGAGTAGGGTTCCCTTACGGGTTTGAATCCCTCTTCCAGAAGTGATGAACTTAAAGTCTTTGTGCCATTGTGGTTTGGATATTTGTGTGGTAATGTCCACGGGG
>DEYL01000021.1:28005-80846 GCA_002364535.1 Flavobacteriaceae bacterium UBA3159
GCGACCAGCTTTTACCGTTATCTTGGCTTTTGATGTACTTCAGATAATAAATTTGTGGTTCATGCTCTAAGTCCATATAGTTAAAGAACATAAAGATGGTATTGGTGACCCGATCAACAATCATGGAGGGGTCAGAGGCCGATTGACCGTTGGGATAGTCTATGATCCTTTCGATGGGGGTCCAGCTTTTGCCGTTGTCGGTACTTCTTCTGATGATCAGGTTGATGTTCTTGTTGTCCTGCAAGTCAGCGCAGGAGGGAACTCTTTCGTCTATGGCCGTGATGAGGTCTCTATTGGGTGCGGTGACAATGGAGGGGATTCTGAAGCAGGCAATGCCTTCCCTTTGGGGGAAAAGATCTATAAAATCATGTTTCTGTGCAGGGCTTACTCCAAAGCAAAAGAGGCTTATTGTTAAAGCAAGTCTGATTTTAAGCCCTGATTTTAAGTGTTTCATATACAATTTCAGCAGTGTTGCAGGTAAACAATTGTGTAAAGAGATCATCGTTCAGATATTGATTTAAACCTTGATAAAAGTTTTGTTTTTATACATATACCTAAGTAATAGATAAAGTAGCGCAAAACCTCCAATCACAGTGACCAATTCGTAATAGTTTCCAGTATAAGGGGCTAAGCCATAGAGGATAAAGCCTGCGATTTTGGGAAAAGGCAAAACATGAGTTATCACATAGGCAGTGATGGCATTCATACCTATTACTTTAAGAAAAAAGGCCCATTTATATTTCTGTTTTACGTCAATGATCCAATAAAAAGCAGCCATAAGGAAATAACATACTCCGGAGGAAACCAAAACAAAAGTGGAGGACCAGATTTTCTTTACAACAGGATGCCAAATGTTTCCCAGAAGTCCCAAGCCAATTGCAATGGCTCCATAAATCAGTAGGGTTTTGACGACCTTTACTTTATCTTTTTGGATTTTGATCAGTTCACCGGCAAACAGTCCGGATAAGGTGGTGGCGGTAAATCCCAGACTGGATAAAAACCAGGTATATTGTTTGCCATCGTCAAAAGGACCAAAAATCAAATGATCGACATATAGGGCAAAGTTGGCACCAGGAATAAGGGTACTCCGGCCTGTATCCGGTATAATGGGCAAGGTCAATAGCAGGGCATATACCAACAAACAAGCCGCAAAAAGAAAATACCTTTGGATAGGTTTTAGATAAACACAGGAGATGGTAGTAAAAACATATCCCACCGCAATGGCTTGTAAGGTGTTACTGAATATTTTAAATTTTGAAAGGTCGAAATCCAATAGGTTACCCTGAACGATCCAACCCAGCACAAAAAGGATAAAAAATCTCCTGGTCAGTTTTAAGAATAGGAGTTTTTTGTTAACGGCGTTTTGTGTGTATTTTGAAGCCGAAAAGGGAATTACTGCTCCCACTACAAAGAGAAACAGGGGCATGATGATGTCGTAAAATCTAAACCCCAACCATTCGGGATGGGAAAACTGACGTGCTAAGGCCGCAGTAAAATCTGATCCTACCCCCTTGTTTAATTTTGAAAAAAATTGGTCTGCCAAGACGATCATCAACATATCAAAACCACGAAGAATGTCTATGGAACAGATGCGGTTTTGGAATGATGGAAGCATTAACTTTTAGCTATTGGGATAACTAAAAGTAGTGAAAATTTGAATTTATAAGGTAAAATCCGTTTTAGTTAATAAAACAAATGAGGGCCGCTAGAATTTTCCTAATTGTTCAATGCTTCTGCCCCGCCCACAATTTCGAGAATTTCATTAGTGATGGCAGCTTGTCTTGCTTTGTTATAGGTGAGTTTGAGTTGATCCCTCAGTTCGGTAGCATTGTCGGTAGCCTTGTGCATGGCAGTCATACGAGCTCCGTGTTCACTGGCAAATGAATCTTTTACGGCTTTGAAGAGTTGCATTTTAAGTGACTTGGGCAACAATTCGTCAATAATGGCCGACTGAGAGGGCTCATAGATGTAATCGGCAGATGATTGTTTTACAGCGTCTTCCTCGGCCACTATGGGGAGGAATTGTTCAGTCGTTACTATCTGTGTGGCCGCATTTTTAAAACGGTTGTAAACCACCAAAACTTTGTCGTATTGGGCTTCGGCAAAAGCATCCATCGCCTCTAGGGCAACTTCGGCAGTGTTGCCAAAGTTCAGATCGTCATAAATGGCATCGTGACGGCTGTTGATGGGTAGGGTTTTGGAAAGGATGTCCCCTCCTTTTTTGCCAATTCCCATGACTTCAACGGTTTTACCAGCATAATCTTCCTTAGCCAATCGGAGGGTTTCTTTAATAATATTGGTATTAAAAGCTCCACACAATCCTCTGTTGGAAGTGATGGCGATGATCAATATTTTTTCCTCAACACGCTGGGTAGTATAGGGTTTTTGCCCATCCCCGTCCAGGTTTCCAGAGAGATTTTGAATGAGCTCGGTCAACTTGTTGGCATAGGGCCGCATGGCAGTAATGGCGTCCTGGGCTTTCTTCAACTTGGCGGCCGATACCATTTTCATGGCACTGGTGATTTGCATGGTAGAAGAGACCGAGGCAATACGATTCCGTATTTCTTTTAGATTGGCCATCTATTCAAACGCTTTGGAGGTTTCTTGTGCTACGGCATTGAGGGTGTCGAGCGCATTGTCGGTCAAATTTCCTGACTTAAGTTCTGCCAAAGCCTTTTTGTGTTTCTTTTTAAGGGTGTTTAAAAAGGCGATTTCGAATTCTTTGACCTTTTCCACAGGAACATTTCTCAACAAGTTTTTTGACCCGGCATAGATGATGGCAACTTGCTCTTCTACGGTATAAGGGTCATTTTGGGCTTGTTTGAGGATTTCAACGTTTCGTCGTCCTTTTTCAATCACATTGAGCGTAGCAGCATCAAGGTCAGAACCAAACTTGGCAAAGGCTTCCAGCTCACGGAACTGGGCTTGGTCAAGTTTGAGCGTACCCGCTACTTTTTTCATGGACTTGATCTGTGCCGATCCCCCTACCCTGGATACGGAGATTCCCACGTTAATCGCAGGTCGAACCCCAGAGTTGAAGAGATCAGATTCTAAAAATATTTGTCCATCAGTAATCGAAATTACGTTGGTTGGAATATAGGCAGAAACGTCTCCCGCTTGGGTTTCAATAATGGGCAGAGCCGTCAGTGAACCTCCTCCTTTTACTTTGTCTTTAAGGGACTCGGGCAGGTCGTTCATGCCTTTGGCGATATCGTCATCGGCAATGACTTTTGCGGCTCGTTCCAGCAATCTGGAGTGAAGGTAGAATACATCCCCGGGATAGGCCTCACGCCCCGGAGGACGACGAAGCAAAAGGGATACCTCACGGTAAGCAACTGCTTGTTTGGACAGGTCATCATAGATGATCAATGCAGGACGACCCGTGTCTCTAAAATACTCTCCAATGGCAGCTCCTGCAAAAGGAGCGTATACCTGCATGGGAGCAGGGTCAGAGGCATTGGCAGCTACAATAGTGGTGTAAGCCAAAGCACCTTTATCTTCTAATATTTTGGCAATCCCTGCTACAGTAGATGCTTTTTGCCCTACAGCAACATAAATGCAGTATACCGGTTCGCCGGCATCGAAAAATTCTTTTTGATTGAGGATGGTATCGATACAAACCGTGGTTTTTCCGGTTTGACGGTCACCAATGACTAATTCTCTTTGTCCTCTACCCACAGGGATCATGGCGTCAATAGATTTAACTCCTGTTTGAAGGGGCTCGTTTACGGGTTGTCGGAAAATTACCCCGGGAGCTTTTCGCTCCAAAGGCATCTGATAGGTTTCGCCCTCGATTGGCCCCTTCCCGTCAATGGGTGTTCCCAGGGTGTCGACCACACGTCCCACAATACCTTCCCCTACATTTATGGAGGCAATTTTTTTAGTACGCTTAACAGTGTTTCCTTCTTTGATTTCTTCGGAAGGCCCTAATAATACGACTCCAACATTGTCTTCCTCGAGGTTCAAGACCATACCGTCTATTCCATTTTCAAAAGTGACCAGTTCGCCATATTCAGCATGGGTAAGACCATACACTCTGGCAATACCATCTCCTACCTGGAGGACGGTTCCCACTTCGTCGAGGGAAGCCGTGGCTTCAAATCCTGCCAATTGATTTTTTAATATTGCTGAAACTTCAGCGGGCTTAACGTCTGCCATTTTTTCTTTTTTTCAGTATTAAGATGTAATCAATTCTCTTTTTAACGCTCCCAAGCGATCCGCTATGCTGGCGTTGTATTGTAAATCTCCAACCCTAAGGATAAACCCTCCTTTGATGGTGGGGTCCACGGTGTTTTTAAGTTCGATCTTTAAAGGAGTTAAAGTAGCTGCTTTTTTAAGTACCTTTTTTTCCAAATCTGCGCTTAGGGGAACTGCAGTGGTAACAGCTGCGGCAACTTTACCTTGATTTTTATCAAACAGTTCGATGTAATAATGAGCTACTCCCCCAAGAATCCCTTCGCGACCTTTTTGTGATAACAGGTCAAAAAGGTTTTGAACAAATTTTGATGCTTTAGGAAAAACTCCATCGATAATCTTTCTTTTTTGTGAACCGGGTAAAACAGGGCTGTTAAGTGAATCGTACAACTCAGGACTGCTTTCCACAACACTAAGGATGTTTTGCATTTCTTCAACAACAGCTTTTTCCTTTTGGTTTTCAATGGCGAATTCCAAAAGTGCCTTTGCGTATCGAATCGAAGCTCTCCCTGCTTTCATAGTCTAATTATAAAGAAGCGTCACTAATGAGTTGGTTGACCAATTTGGACTGTTTCTCTTTGCTGTCTAGTTCTGAGTCAATAACCTTTTCGGCTATGTCTAAAGAAATTTGTGCCACTTGATTTTTAAGTTCATTTAGTGCGGTGCGTTTTTCGTTTTGAATTGATTCTTGTGCCTGAGCGATGATTTTATCGGCTTCGGCTTTAGCCTCAGCTTTGGCTTGGGCAACAATATCAGCACCATTGATGCGGGCCTCCTTTAAAAGTGCTTCACGCTCGGCTCGAGCTTCTTTTAGAACTTTTTGATTGTCTTCTTGTATGGAAGCAATTTCTTTTTTGGCCTCCTCGGCCGAATTCATGGCGTCTTTGATAGAAGTCTCTCTTTCGTTGACTGCATCCAAAATGGGCTTCCAAGCAAACTTCCTCAAAAGTAGGACTAGCCCAATAAAAATAAACAGCTGCCAAAAAAAAAGACCAAATGAGAATTCATTGATTAATTTTTCCATCCTTTAAAAATTTTAACCCAAAATATGGGCTTATAAACAAAGCTGATTAAACTGCAAACAATGCGGCAAAACCGATTCCTTCGACCAAGGCTGCTGCAATAAGCATTACTGTTTGAATTTTTCCAGTAGCATCTGGTTGACGTCCGATGGCCTCCATGGCTCCTCTTCCTATGGATCCAATACCGATCCCTACTCCGATTACTACTAAACCTGCTCCTACTATTGCTGGAATTTCCATAATTAATTATTGATTTAAATTATACATACTTTTTTAATGATCTTCGTTTTCATTATGTTCTTCAACGGCAAAGCCAAAATACAAAGCTGACAAAACCGTAAAGATATAGGCCTGCAAAAGGGCCACCAATATTTCGATGATGGAGATGGAAAAAGCCAATACAAAAGACAGGCTTGATCCAATCCAGTTTTTGAAAATAAAAATAAGGGCGATCAGACTCATCAATACAATATGTCCTGCCGATATGTTGGCATACAATCGAATCATCAACGAAAAGGGTTTGATGATCAGCCCTAAAAGTTCTATGGGTGCCAAGATAATTTTCATGGGCCATGGCACACCGGGCATCCAAAAGATGTGCTTCCAATAATATTTCTTTCCAACCAAAGTGGTGATGACAAAGGTGATAAGTGCCAAACAAAAGGTGATGGCAATGTTTCCCGTTACGTTAATCCCCAGAGGCGTTAATCCCAAAAGGTTTAAAAACCATACAAAGAAAAACAGGGTCAACAAATAGCCCATAAACCTCCTGTGGTGTTTTTCGCCAATGTTGGGGATGGCTATTTCGTCTCTGACGTAAAGGACAATGGGTTCAAAAAAGCGTCCTACCCCTTTTGCGATCAAACCATTCTTTTTGTAAGATTGCGCCAACCCTCTGAACAAAACAAACATCAACAGTGACGTAAACAAGATAGATATTACATTTTTGGTGATCGAAAAATCAATCGGCTTAATATTGGTAGGATGGTGATGGTTGTTATAGGTGATCGTTCCCTGAGCATCGGTTTTATAAATTTTACCGTGGTAGAGCTTATAGTGATTCTCCCCCAACTGTACAACTTTTTTGCCGTGCTTAAGTTGGGAAGAAGAAAACACCTTCAATCCATCGTCCCACAGGATTACGGGCAAGGGAATGCCAATATGGACCTTTTTGTTGGTGGCTTTGTCTTTGTAGGAAAGGAGATTGAAGTCGTGAGAGTCTTCTAGGTGGTGCAGTATGTAAGCCTTAATCTCAGACTTGAGTTCACCAGTTTGCTTACTATCTTTTGAGTTAGACTCTTTTGCGCTTAGCGTACTGAACGAAACCAGTAAAAATGTTGCTAAATATAGGTACGGTCCTTTGGGCATAATAAGCACTAAACTAATCGTTTAATTGTGGTGCAAATGTAAGTCATTCGACCTATAAATAAAATACTTTTTAAAATATATTTTTGTGGTTTGTGGAAAAGGTTAATTCTCCCGATTTAAAATTTTTGTCAATTGATAAATTTCAAGGGTTAAAGCAGCGGCATAAGGAATGAAAAAAGTCAAAAAATCCTGCTTTGTTGACAGTCCAGTATCCTGAAAACTCGGGTAAATCAATGCAAAAAACAGTAAAAACTTTAGTCCACTGCTGACGAGAAAAACCCATCCCAATATAGATGGGTCAAGTTTTGAAACAAAAAGCAACAAAAATAGAAAAACCAGCGCAATAATGGTGTTAAAGAGATAGCAAGCCCTTAAAAGCTCGTCTTGAACAGACAATCCCAACTGATTAATGGCAAAAGTATGGAGCCAAAACAGGCCGATCATCAACATAAAGAGATTAACGGAAAACTTGTGTAAAGTAGAAATCACCGATTCAGCTTCTGTTGCCTTGCTTAATGATGATGAGCAACACCAAAACCAATCCTATGGATGAGGTAACCAGGGTGGGCCATTTAGAAGAGATGTCCCATTTTTCTTGTATCCGGCCTCCCAAATAAATCATTACGTACATGACAGTGCCTATTTGAAAAGCAAGTCCGGAAAAGATCAGCCAATTTCTAGGCTGTTTTTTCATGAGTGTCGTCGGGTTTTTTTACCACCTTAAAATCTACCTTTTTACCCTCCTTGTTCATAGAACAGGAGGCGTTGAAGGTGGCGCCCGACTCTACGATCAATTTTCCAATCACAACATCTCCGTCGATAACACTTGTCGATCTGAGGTTTAGGGTTTGGGATACAAACAGGTTACCGTTGATTTTTCCTTCAACGTCAGCATTGGAACAACTCACTGCCCCTTTTATAGTGCCCTCTTTACCCACAACTACTTTACCTTTGGTCTTAATTGATCCTTCAAGGGTTCCATCTATTCTGAAATCTCCATCAGACAGAATTTCTCCTTTTACTTTGGTAGAGCTTTCTATCCGACTGTAGTGGCCGTTAATCTCACTATTTTTCATTGATAAATTGTATTTTGTCTAAAAACATTTTTTTATAATCGGCCGATAAAACTACAAAATTATTTGTACTTAAAATTTTTTGCTCAGGCCCATCAAACCTCTTTTTCCACTCATTGAGCTTTTTTCTGTTGCGAATTCCATGCAAAACCAAATAGGTTTGATCTTGATCGAATCGGTCTTCAGACAAAAACCATCGTGTGTCTGGGGTATCCTCCAAAGCGTCTTGGAGTCTGTTTTTCGTCTTTTTTAGAGATGCAGTATCTTTGATTCTAAAGGTAAAAATCCATTTATAATTGAGATATACTACATTCTTTTTTTGAATGGAATCTCTCCCTTTGATTTGCTGCATCATCTCTAGTGCTTTGATGGCCTCGGGCGATTCGGGATATTTTTGTGCGACGTTTAATAATGCTTCTTCCCACTGCTTACTTCCTTTTAAACGACCTTCAAAATTGGCCATCAACAGATCGAATTTTGGCTGAACAGCAGTTCCACTGAGCAGCACTCGAAAAGATTTCGCTTTTTCTTCCAATTGATCAAAATCTCCTTTTTGATAGATTTTGACCAAACTCTCATAAACTTTTTCCGGGGTTTGGAGATCCGACTGGCCAAATTCCTTAGGGTTGGTGAGAATTTTGGTGTAAGGCGAATCCGGATGGTTTGTTACTATACGGTTGAAGTATTGCTTTGCTTTTTGAGGTAATACTTTTTCATCAATTTTATAAAGGTGATAGAGTGCAGGGGCTGCGGTTTCCCCAGGAGGATTGAGCCTAAGCAAATGCTCTAATCGATCTTGTGCCAAAGCGAAGTTTTTAAAACTCTCCTTGTAAATCATACCCAATTGTAAATAGGCATTTTGATTTAGTTTTTTGATGCTGTCGATTTCTACTTTGGACTGGGGCAATACATTGACATAATTCTCGGGTTTTTCAACAAAAAAAGTTTCGTTTTTGGTCTGTTCTTCTTCGTTGATTCCAAGAGATTCCTTTCGAATTGAATTTATGGCCGATGCTATCGCCCAATTGTCAGAATTGGGCCGGTCACCCCATGTGGACTGGAATTTTTGTTGACCAAGAACAACCAGTTTGGGGTTGTAGAAATAAAAGGGGTTGGCTTGAGCGCCTTTGCTAAAGAATGGGAAAATTCCTTTTTCCTCTGTCTTAATTTTTGCCAATGCCTGCGCTTCTTTTTCTTCAATGTGTTTTTGAAAGTACTCCATTTGATCCGCTTTACTCAGTCCGCTGAGGTAAAGCAGGCTATCAGTAATTTGTACGATGTTTTCGTATTTGATCACAGCATTGAGGTTGTCCCTTTCTCTTCGTATTCTTCTTTTGTACAGTGTTTCTTGGGGCAGAGTACTGAGAAGGCTGTCGAGATAAGCACCGGTAAGTACGTATTTGCCTCCAGCAAAATTGAAATTAGCCAGATCCCTATAATTTGCTTTTTTGGTGGGTAAATCCAAGTTTTCAGATTTTAAAGATTTACCGAGGTAATATTCCCCTAAGCTGTCTTGCTGTTGCTGAAAATAATGAATACCTATGGCGCGATTGATCCAGTGATCAAAAATGTAGTTTTCATAATTTTTGGCTAGCTTTTCATAGGACTCTATGGGATCCCAGTTGTCCCGTAAACTTATGATTTGTAGTCTTTTAATCTGAGCATTGATCCAGTATTTTCGCGGGGTTTTTCTGTTGAGTCCCACGACTTGGTCAAAAGCCCAAAGGGCAGAGTCAGGCTTTTTAAGGGTTTCATAGATTTGGCCGGTCAGGAAATAATAACGTCCTTTATCACGGTTGTCTTTTGCATTAAGCGCAGCGTTTCTGATGTAATAAATCGCCGAATCTAACACTTTGATGTTGATAAAAGCTTGGGATATGGCAGCATTGGCCGGGCTGTGGAATTTACTGCTTGGAGTTATGGATCGGGCCAAACTCCTGAGGTTTTTTATGGCAAGCTCATTATTGCGCATCCGAATGTTGGTTTTTTCACGCCATATTCTCCCTTCGACATAGGTTTTAGCGTCAGCGTAATTTTCCAATAAGTAATTAAAAGCTTCCATTGCGGGGAAAAAACGTCGGTCGTAATAGCGGGCTTTGCCCAAAAGTAAATAGGCCTCATCAATTTTGCTATTGCGCTGTATGCCATTGATGTTCATAGAGTGTTTTTGAATGGCTTTTACGGCTTTTTCCTCGGCACGGTCAAAACCAGGGACTATCGTGGTTTGGTCCATACGCTCACCGTTGAGGGCGATGGGTTCAACTTCTAAAAATTCGAAAAAGTTGTCATCGTTGGCTTGCTCCAAAATGGATTGTCCCACTTTAAAAGCTTCCTTTCCATTAAAAAGAACATTATATTGGGTGTTTAGGGAATGGTATCCCCTGTTAAGCATTTTGTTTTTTTGGGTAGAACAGCCCCATAACATAAGCATCATGCCTATTCCAGTCGCCAAAAGATGCACTGCTTTTTTCAATAGGAAAAGTTTATTTATATAACTGTAAAAGATTCAGTTTAGTATAACTAAGCATTAAAATATGACTCCAATTGAGCAAAGGTCTCAGAATCGGTTGTAAGGTCTTTAATGAGCAGTTCTTTCTACAGTAAAACAATCCTTTCATAAACCTCGGTAATGTGGTCAAGATCGTGGCTAGAGGTCAAAAAAATAGTTGCTCGGTTTTAAATATGCTTTTTGACGATTTCCTTAAATCGAATAAGGGAACTAGGGTCATGATTGGCAAGAGGCTCGTCCAATATTGCACATCGGAGGTTACCCAAAAAAGCAGCCACCAAACCAACCTTTTTTTGATCTTGTCATTATTATTTTTTAAAATAACTTTGCAAACAAAAACACGCTATGTCAGAAATGTATCCACTAATGATTTCAAAAATCACCAGAAATACTCCAAACGCTGTTTTGATTTCTTTTAAGGTTCCTGAAGAGGAAAAAGAAAAGTTTCAATTTGAAGCGGGGCAATACCTGACTCTTGAAACAAAGATAAATGAAAAATCAGTAAGACGTTCTTACTCCATCTGTAGTGGTGTGAATGAAGGTCTTCAGGTAGGGATCAAGGAAGTTCCCAACGGGGTTTTTTCGACCCATGCAAATAGATCAATGCATGAGGATGACCATATCATGGTCGCACCTCCCCAAGGGCGCTTTCAATATGTCTCTTCCGCCCAAGCCCAAACCCTGGCCGGGTTTGCAGCAGGTAGTGGGATTACCCCCATCATGTCAGTCCTAAAAACAGCTCTTCTGGATCATCCCGACAACCGTTTTCATTTGGTTTATGGAAATAAGACGCCCGAAGACAGTATGTTCTTGGGTGAATTGAAGGGTTTAGAAAAAGAGTTTGAAGGACGGCTTTCCATTCAATGGGTCTTCAGCCGAGCCAATGAAGCGGGAAGTCTCTTTGGTCGTATTGAAGCCTCAGTAGCCAAAAATGCACTAAATCAGATGGGAAAAGTTGCCGATAAGTTCTACCTCTGCGGCCCTGAAAGTATGATTGAAACTGTATCGGAAACTTTGTCCACTAATGGAGTGGAAGAAGAGACCATTCTATTTGAATTGTTTAGCACATCAACCCAAAAAGATCAAATCCAAGGAAAAATCGAAGGGGCTTCTTTGGAAATCATCTATGATGAACTGACGCATAAAATTGAAAACACCGAGGGAAAAAGTGTATTGGATGCTGCTCTTCAAAATAAGTTGGATGTACCCTACTCCTGCCAAGGAGGCGTTTGCTCCAGCTGTATCGCGAGGGTCAAATCGGGAACGGCAGAAATGGTGACCAATCAAATCCTGACCGACGAAGAAGTCGAAGAAGGGTTGGTTTTGACCTGCCAAGCACATGCTGCCAGTAATCATTTGGTGGTTGATTACGACGATGTATAATCCATTACCGCTTTAGTAATTCCAAGGTTTTTTCAATAACTGTTTTAGGGTCCAAAGATCTGAATGCATCCTTATAGTTTTGGGGAAGATAGGTCCCATACACAGATGTGGGAATCAAAGGATATTGGGTTCTATCCAAGGTGAGGGCGTGATCCAAAAGTTGGTTGAATGGAGCAAACCCACAAAAAGGATGGGTCATTCCCCATAGGGTAAGCACCTTGGTTCCCATATTGGCTGCCATATGCCCATTGGCAGAATCCATGGAGATCATCAAATCTAAATAGGCCATAAGATCGAGTTGTTTTCTAAGGTTGATTTTTCCCACGGTACTATAAACATTTTTGTAGGCTTTTTCCCACACTTCAAGGCGTTCCTTTTCTTTTTCTCCCGCACCAAAAAGAAAAATCTGATGATCTTTTTGTAAATAATTGATGAGTTGTTGCATAAGGTCTAAAGGATACATTTTTCCCACATGCGCGGCAAAAGGAGCAATCCCTATCCATTTTTTTTCACTGGCCTGGTATAGGGGTAATAAGGAGAGAGGAAGTTCGTTTTTTTCGGGAAATTCGTGTTGTTCGAATGAAATAGGGAAACCCAATTTTCTGAAAACATCTGCATAACGATAAATGGTGGGGGTAAGCGGTTGAAACTTTTTATTTTTCGCTCGAGTAAGCGCCTTTTTTTCCAATCGGCCTTTGTCTATGGACTTGACCTTGTGGCCACACAGCCTAAAAAATACTTTGAGTAAGTAAACTCGCAATACGCTGTGCAAATCGGCAACAGCAGAAAAAGGAATTGTTTTGAGTTCTTGGAACAGTGTCCACAAACCTTTTATACCCTTGTGTCGACCATCAAAATCTGTGGGATAGAAATTAAAGTTTTTAAACTCCTGAAAAAGTGGAGCGACATTAGGTCGGCTGACAAAAGTTATTTTAAGTTGTGGATAGGTTTTATACAAGCAACGGATCACCGGAACTGCCATTGCTATATCTCCCAAGGCGGAAAATCGAATCAACAGCAGGTGAGGGTCTTTCATAAATGACTAGGATTTGTCCTTGTACAAAACGGGGTTGGTGTCCTCGTCGTTGTACATTTTCATTTGTTTGTAAACCTTCATGTATTTTGACCCGCTTGCGATGTCTTTGAGGAGGTCATCAATCGAGGAAACTAAATCCTCTCTTTGGATGAGCAATACTTGAAGCTTGATGTTACATTTTTTGCGATGCGATTCACCGGCTTCCTTTCGGTTAGCCTCTTCTTCCATATGGTAAATCTTCAATTCCAAAATGGACAAACGATCCAGAGCCCATGCAGGACTTTCCGAGTTTGTTGTGGCTCCCTTTTGGACCTCAACGTCTTTGAACTGATTGAGAAAAAAACTGTCGATGTATTCTACCGTATCTGTTCTGTCTTGGTTGGAAGCATCGATCAATCTTTTGAGTTTCATTCCCTCAACGGGGTCGATCTCAGGATCTCTGATGAGGTCTTCATAGTGCCATTGAACGGTGTCGATCCAATTTTTTCGGTAGAGTAAATACTCTAAGGCATCGGCCGGATAAGGGTTTTCGAAAGCTTGGTCCACCTCATCGATTAGGTGGTATTTATCAATACTTTCTCTAAAGATATTAATGGAAAGTTGGCTGGTAGAATCTTGGCTCATGTCTGTAATTTTCCTTGGGACGAAGATACAATTTGATCACCAATTTTTTCAGTTTCGAAAAGGCAATTCTAAAGATATAATTCCATGGTCAAAAAGTTTGAAGATCACAATGCCCAAAAAAAGTGTCGTAAACAAAATCTTTTTTAATGAATCCGATTTGATGTTTTCGAGAAATACGCCAAAAAAATACGCTACGGGAATAAAACTGATAAACCAACGCTCGGAGGATGTTTGTAGGCCCAACAATCCAAAAGCAATGCTAAAGAACAACCAAAAAGTCATGTAAAGGAAGCCTGAAAAAAGCTCGGGATAGGAAAATTTTCTATGTCCTCGTGGAAACTGAAGGGCACAAATCACAACCGTAAACAGCAAGGTGATCAACCAAACCATTTCAGCATTGGAGAGAAGTTCAATATTCAAAAACTTCATCTGGACAGGGGGGTTTATAAGGGCAAAGGTTTTAGAAGGCAAGATGATCGAAAGGCTATTGAATGTAAAAGGAAGGATTAGAACAGGTAGCAATATAGCCAAAAGATGTTTGACGTCTTTTAAACCCCTACGGAAAAGAATAAAAAGAGGAAGCAAATAAAAAGCCGCAAAAACATAGTTGAATTGTACGATAATTGATATAATCAGGGAAAGGTCGAGTATCCACTTTTCTGTGTTTTTGGAATGACGTATTTTAATAAAAACATATTGGCCGTAGGTCAATAGAATTGCCTGAAGAGCGGGTATAGTTTTTATGTCGTAAAAAGTGGGGAAAAAGAGAAAAATCGTGGGAAAAGCGATCATGTGAATGCCATTGAATTTCCTTCCTTTGATTCGGGTTTCCAGTAGGGTAATCATCGTAATAAAAGCGATCATAAAGATGACTTTGGCAGTAATCCTGGGCCATTGATCCAAGAGGTGGACTCTGTTTTTCTCCAATAGAAAAGAAAACAAAACCGTAGATATGATAAGAAATATGGAAGTGAGATAGGTTCTAGGACCAATTGTCTTGAAAATCTTTACTATCATATCCGATTTTATTACTTTTGCAATATAATTAAAGAGACGTTAATGAAAAATTTTTTCGAAGCCATTGCCAGTTTGTTTGAAGACCTATTGTTTCTTCCCTATCAATTACTGACCCAACTAGAACCTTTTAGTTGGTGGTTGGCCAATGGAATGAGTTTTCTTTTTTTATCAGTTGGATCTGTTGCCGCCGTTTATTGGATCAACCAATTGCGGAAATTCGACAAAAGTGGAGAGGAAAATAAAGACCCCTCTGCGCATTCATTTTTATAGATCGAATCCGATATCTTTTCTGTAGTACATCCCTTCAAATTTGATTTCTTCCAAAAGTTGGTAGGAATGTAATAGTGCATCTTTATGGTTGTCCCCTAAGGAGGTGGCTGCTAATACGCGCCCGCCATTGGTCAATATTTCACCCTCTTGGAGAGTTGTACCCGCGTGAAATACAGTGCTGTTGGATGAAGACGGCAAGCCTTTTATTGTTTTTCCTTTTTTGTAGGCCTCTGGATATCCGCCAGAAACTGCAACCACTGTGGTGGCGCTTTGGTCTTCGACCAAAAGTTCAATTTGGTCGAGTTTGCCCGTTGCTGTAGCGTAGAGCATTTCTGCCAGATCGTTTTTTATTCTGGGCAAAACGACTTGGGTTTCGGGATCACCCATTCTGACATTGTATTCTATGACATAAGGGGCATCTCCTACCCGAATCAATCCTATAAACACAAAGCCAACATAAGGGATTTTGTCTTTTTTAAGTCCGTCTATGGTAGGTTGGACGATGGTTTCTTGGATGGCCTTATAGAATTTTTCATCGGCAAAAGGAACTGGAGATACAGCACCCATTCCTCCAGTATTCAAACCGGTATCTCCCTCGCCAATGCGCTTGTAGTCCTTGGCCATTGGAAAAGTGACATAGTTTAAACCATCGGTCAAAACAAAGCAGGACAGTTCTATCCCACTCAAAAATTCTTCGATAACGACCTTGGAAGAAGCCTTTCCAAATTTTTGGTCTAAAAGCATGTTAGAAAGCTCTTTTTTCGCTGTTGCTAAGTCATTGATAATGAGAACTCCTTTGCCTGCGGCTAAACCATCTGCTTTAAGGACGTAGGGAGCTTTCATTTGCCCTAAAAAGGCGTAGCCTTCCTGTATCTTTTCGGGGGTAAAACTTCCGTATTGAGCCGTGGGTATGTTGTGTCGACTCATAAAGGCCTTGGCAAACTCTTTGCTCCCTTCTAGTGTAGCCCCCAGCTTTTGTGGCCCGATAAGGGGAATGTTCTTCAATTGAGGGTCATCGAGAAAGAAATCGTGGATGCCATTAACCAATGGATCTTCAGGGCCGACCAACACAAGGTCTATGTTGTTTTGAATGACTGCATTTTTCAGAGCGTCAAAGTCGTTAACGCCTATGTCAAGGTTGGTGGCCAATGCAGCTGTACCGGCGTTTCCGGGTGCTACAAAAAGTTGATCGATCGTTTTGCTTTGGGCGAGTTTCCAACAAAAGGTGTGTTCTCTACCTCCGCTGCCCAATACCAGTATATTCAATTTTTTCACACGTTTAGGTCTTTTTAATTCGCTGATATTTATTCCTTTCCTTTTGTTGAGAAATTTATCTTGGCGGTTTAAATCCCTCCATGAGGGTTTCACCGGAAACAAATATACTTAAGTGTGTCTTATTTTGATTTAAACCTTTGAAAAATCCCTTTCCATCTAAAGTTTCTCAGGAATTTCCCCTGTTTTGAGTCTACAATAAACGGGATGCCCTTTCTTTTGGCTTCCAAAAATCCTTTGATATAGCTGAAAAAAATTCTTGCTTCCCGCTTAACCCAAGCTCTTTTTAACCCAATGATCAGGGTCAAAATCAGGCCCAATCTCATGCGATAGGTGGCTACGCCTTGTAGCCGAGCAGCGCCAGGACTGTAATTAAAACCTGTAGGTTTCAGGTGTTTTACTTTAAGCGTAGGGTCTACTTTTAACTCCCATCCATGATATTGAGCCATCAACTCATCCAGAGTATCCCAACCAATCGATTTGGCGATTTTGCCCATTTCCAGAAAACACGCTTTTCGATAGGCCTTTAGTGATCCTCTGATGTGATCCTCTTTATTGAGGTTTTCCACTGCCCATTGATCGCCCTTTTTAATATAGCACTGCCCCGCAGCCATACCCAATCGGTTGTTTTCTTTAAAGTGCTGTGATAGCTTTAGCAGATAGTTTGTCTCGAAAACCATGTCTGCATCGTACTTGCAGATGATGTCATAATCCTCATCCAATACCCCATAGCCTTCATAAAAAGCTTCAACAATTTTTGCTCCGGGGAGATGTTCCTCCGATGATTTTTTGTGAACCTGCTGTATCCAAGCGTATTGTTGGGTGAGATCGTTGACGATTTCTGCTGTTCGATCGGTAGAATTATCATTGACCACCACCACTTGAGCAGGTTTCAACTGCTGATTAACCAGCGACTCGAGGGTTTTTGTAATGTAATCCTCCTCGTTATGGGCCGGTATGACAATGTAAATTTTCAAGATTTATGCGTTAGTTTTTTCTGCATAAACGATATAGTGCCTGGGGGTAAAGTACCTCAATAAGGATCGGACTCCAAATGATTCCGGTGGATTGATCCATTTTTCGCTTGCTACAATTTTCCAGCCTGTTTTCTCCAAAAGCCAATCGAACTGCCAATCTTCAAATTCGTGAAAGTGAAGGTCTCTCAGATCGGTTTTGCTTCGATAAGCACTTGAAAACCATAGTCTTAAAGGAACGCTCACCAATAATTTTTGGGCTTTTATGCTTTTTAAAACTTGATAAGGGGAAAGCAAATGTTCCAATATTTCAAAAGCGGTGACCACTTCGGCCTTGGAATTGACCAATACCTTCTGATTTTCGTCCAAGTCTTCCCCTTGGGTGTTTTCTACTTTATGGCCATGGGCTTTCATCAATTCCGACAGTGGGTTTTCTACCCCCAAATCCAGTATGGATGTGCCCTTATCAATATGTTTATTCAAAAAATCCAAGGTCTTTTGAAATCGCTTATGATGGGAATTGTTGGCGTACATGGATTACTTTAAGGGGAGTTTGTCGACAATTTTTCTGTCATTGGACAAACGGGGGACTTTGTTTTGTCCTCCAAGCTTTCCAATGCTTTTCATGTATTGTTGAAAACCTCCATCGGCAACGGAACTGATGACTAAGGTTCTCAAAACACTCCCTTTTAACAGGTCTTCGTAATACACATTTTGTTCCTGCATGGATTGATCGAGTTTTTGAGCAAAATCCTCCATGTTTTGGGGTGGGTTTTCAAATTCGATAAACCATTGGTGGAATGGAGTCCCCTCTTGCGGATCAATCTGTGGGGCTACGGTAAATTCTTTGACTTGCACCTGACTGTCTTGACAAGCCTCTTGCATGGCCGTTTCTACTTCTTTTCCGATCACGTGTTCTCCAAATGCAGATATAAAGTGTTTGATTCTGCCCGTGACCACCAAGCGATAGGGTTCAAGGGAAACAAAACGAACCGTATCGCCTATATTGTAGGCCCACAAGCCAGCACTGGTGGAAAGGATCAAAACATAGTTGACCTCTAATGCGACTTCTCCCAATGTGTACCTTATGGGGTTTTGCTCCCCAAATTCATCGGCTTTGATGAATTCATAAAAGATCTCATTATTCAACAACAACAGCAACCCCTTATCTCCTTGTTGGTCTTGGTAGGCAAAAAACCCTTCGGATGCGGGAAAAAGTTCAACACTGTCTACTTTTCTGCCAATGAGTTTTTCAAACATGGGACGGTAGGGCTCATAGTTGACCCCGCCATAAACGAAAAGGGAGAAATTGGGAAATGTTTTACCCACGGCCTTACCCGTTTGCTCTATCAGTTTCTCAAAATACATTTGCACCCATGAGGGGATCCCCGCAATTAAGCTCATATTTTCCGGCAAGGTTTCCGCTACAATGGCATCCACCTTGGTTTCCCAGTCCTCTATGCAGTTTGTGTACCAAGAAGGCATCCTGTTTTTTTGTAGGTATTTGGGCACATAATGGGCAACGATCCCCGACAATCTCCCGATGATATTACCGTCTTTTTTGTTAAGCGTAGGGCTGCCTTGCAAAAAAATTTGTTTGCCATTAACAAAATCGGTGTTCCCTGTCTCGTGAATGTAGTTCAGCAGTGCATCACGAGCTGCCGTGATGTGGGTGGGCATGGACTCTTTGGTGAGGGGGATGTATTTGGCACCGGAAGTGGTACCACTGGTTTTGGCATAATAAAGGGGTTTCCCGGGCCATAATACGGAGTTTTTGCCCTCCAGCATTTTATCGACATAGGCCCTGTGTCCCTCGTAATCCCGAACCGGTACGGAAGATTGGAAATCTTTATAATCCTTGATATTATCAAATCCGTGGTCTTGTCCAAAATCTGTCGTTTTGGCTTTTTGGATCAGATAATCAAATGTTTTTTGTTGGGCAGAAAGGGGGTTGTTGATCCACTTTTGGTTTTTCTTATGAATGTAGTTGGCAAAAATTTTTGCCGCAAATTTCTTTATCATAAGGCCTGCGAAAAGTCAATAAAATCGGTGGGATCTGCTGAAAATCCATTGATCCAAAGTTCAAAATGAAGGTGCCAGCCTGTGGACAGTTCTCCCGTATCACCCGCCTTGGCAATTACTTCTCCCGCTCTAACCAAGTCCCCCTGATATTTTTCCAAAGAGGAGTTGTGTTTGTATACAGACAGTAACCCATAATCGTGTTTGACGATGATCACGTGTCCTGTTTCGGCAGTCCATTCGGAAAAGATAACCGTTCCGTGGGCAACAGCCATAATCGGAGCGTTCTCTTTCAGTGCAATATCTACAGCAAAATGCCTTTTATCTGCATCATACTTCTGAGAGATGGGGCCAACAGCTGGAGGATAAAGGAGATACTTTACATTGCTCAAGTCATTGGGAATTACATTGTATTTGTCTTCTTGTATTACTTCTAATCGCAACAAGGAGTCTGCCTCAGACATTGCATTGTCCGAATTGAGTACCTCTGGCGACTGACTTTGATCATCGAGTAAAGAATTTTCTTCCCAATTGATCTCTCCGGTTAAAGCACTTTTGATGGAGCTTATAAAACGGTCTTGTTTTTCAAATTCAAGCGTGAGGGAATCCAGTAAAAAACTGTTTCTAATGGCCTCTTTTCTGATTGTTAGGCTGGTATAGCCCGGGATAAATTCCTTAAGCGGCGTGTAGGCTACCAAGAAAAAAGATCCTATGACAGTAAGGGTAACAAACAGTAGAACCAATACAATGATGTTGAATTGAGAAATTCTAATAAAAAATTTTTCTTCAAAGGTGGTTTCATTGATAACCACCATTCGATAACGATTCAATAAGTTTTGAATCCAAAGACGTTTGTTCTTTTTCTCTTTTGCCATCAGAAACAAAGATAGTGTTTACCCTTAAAAATAAATTGTTGGCCAAGTAAAGAAATTTAGATTACATCGAATAATTATTTACATTTGATTAAAATTAAAAAACCATGTATTCAATGATCTACTCTTTAGGCATGATCGGTGCTCCACAAATCATTCTCATTGTCGTTGTTGTCCTTTTGTTGTTCGGCGGGAGAAAAATTCCAGAATTGATGAGGGGGTTGGGAAGCGGTATCAAAGAATTTAAAAACGCTACCAAAGAAGACGAGGATAGTTCTGACTCAAAAATAGACAAGAAGTAGTCTACTCAAAAGCTACTGCATCTAAAATGGTATTGAGTTCGAACATCTGATCCCTTTTGCTAGAGGCAGGCGCAAAAACAAAGCCCTCGATCACCATCCATCTCTTTCTTAGGTTGTCTTTTATCATGTAGTTCACAAAAGGTCCTGCCATAAAATCATTGGCAACTTCCCAAGTTCCTTTGGTCAAGTAGGTTAACCTACCCTGCTTTTGGGTCTTGTAGTGATAGGGGCGGTAAGCCTTTTCGGTGATCATATAAGAACCTTTTAGCCTACCGGGTATATAGGCTTTTCCTATAGAATCCCTGATTTCAGGGATGCGTTTTTTTACATTTCCCTTCAATCCTGAAAATGGAAGGCTGTAGGCGATCAAATTCATATGTCCCTTGGGGGTGTCTTTTTGAATCCAAACAAAATTGGTGGTGTCCTTTACCGTCTTGTATGCGGTCGGATAAACCAGCGATATGTTAAATCGCTTTTGTAAATCGCGGTCTTTGGTAGGGGATTTTTTGATCCTTCTGATTTTTTCTTTGCGTTCTTTTTCGGTCAATACGGCTTTAAAGAGGTCGATGTTTTCCTCCAAGAAATAGGCTTGTTCGTCATCGTCCTCCCCGCTTACCTTAGCCACTGTCTGGGGTTGGGCCATCATATCCTCCGACAATTGGAATCGGGCAAGGGTGTCTTTGACAAACCACAATATATTTCGACTGTTTCTGGCAAAACCCGAAAACACCTTAGGGGGTAAATACTTAAGTGTAAACTGAGGCTCATCAAAGGGCAAACCCTCATAGGGGCTTTCCAATAGTGTGCGGGTTTTGTTTCCCAGAGCACCCGCCCAACTTTTTTCGGGCATTACCACTGTCAAATGGTTGATCTTGGCATTGGAGTTGGGTAAATACCTCAACTTGGTTTTTTGTTCCTTGCAAGATGTAACGAAGATGATAAAAACAAAAAATACCACTTTTTTCATGATGTTGAGGCTTATTCCAATAAGGCAGCAATCCCGGGCAAAGTTTTACCCTCAAGGCTTTCTAACATAGCACCGCCGCCAGTAGAAATATAGCTCATCTTGTCCTCAAGTCCAAATTGTTTTACCGCTGCCACTGAGTCTCCTCCTCCGACCAAAGAAAAAGCTCCTGCTGCTGTACTTTTGGCAATATGCTCTCCCAGAGTGATGGTTCCTGCCGAAAAATTTTCAAATTCAAACACGCCAAGGGGTCCATTCCAGAGTATGGTTTTGGTCTGCATTACCACATACTGAAAATTTTTCAGGGTCTCAGGGCCTGCGTCCAAGCCTTCCCAATCGTCTGGAATTTGACCTACTTTACATACCTTTCGGTTAGCATCATTAGAAAAATCATCTGCTATAATTACATCTGTTGGCAAATGCACTTCCACCCCTTTTTCTTTGGCTTTTTTCAAGAGTTCCAAGGCGTAATCACAATAGTCATCCTCACAAATCGATTGACCTACGCTTCCACCTTGTGCTTTGGCAAAAGTATACACCATGCCACCTCCGATGATCAAGTGATCAATCTTATCTAACATGTTCTCGATGATGGTGATTTTGGAAGAAACCTTGGCTCCACCCAAAATTGCAAGAACAGGCTTTTCTCCCGACTTCATGACTTTTTCTATGGCCTTGACCTCCTTTTCGAGCAGTCTGCCAAAGAATTTATCTTCCTTAAAAAATTGTGCCATGATGGTGGTAGAGGCGTGGGCCCTGTGTGCTGTTCCAAAAGCATCGTTGACATAACAGTCCCCAAGTTTGGACAGTCCTTCCGCAAAATCCAAATCTCCTGCGGTTTCTTCTTTATAGAAACGTAGGTTTTCCATAAGAGTAACACCCCCGGGCGCAATGGAAGCCGTAGCTTGCTCTGCCGCCCTGCCAACACAGTCGCCGAAAAAACTAACAGGAACTTGGAGAATTTCTTCAACTTTACTGACAATGTGAGACAATGACAATTTTGGGTCTTTGCCCTTAGGTCGTCCCAAGTGCGAGATCAAGACACAACTACCGCCTTGATTGAGAATGTAATGTATGGTTTCTTTGGCCGCTTTGATCCTGGTAGAATCGGTCACTTGAAATTGATCGTCAATCGGAACGTTAAAGTCTACTCTGACAATGGCTCTACGATTTGAAAAGTCTTGATTTGCTAGGGTTCGCATGCTAAAATTTTTGTCAAAAATACCTTTTTTATACCGTTGGGCAAAAGGTTTTGACCGTATTGAAAACATAATTTTTGGGAAGAAAGTGAAATCCAAATGGATTGATTATTTTTATCTTTTATAGGATCAGAATCAGCATGTATTCAAGTGAAATCATCGGGCAAAAGCGATTGAAATATCAATTAAAACAGATGGTCTATAAAGGTCAAGTACCTCATTGTCAATTGTTTATAGACTCAAAAGGCTATGGGGGTCTCCCTTTGGCCCTTTTCAGTGCTTTTGGTTTACTGCATGGCTTCGACGCTCTTGAAACTGCAGAAAATAATGGAACTCCATCGAAAAAGTTATTGGAGCATCCCGATTTAAATTTTGTATATCCGGTGGTCAATAAAGGATTTGGCGGCACCAAGGCCGTTTCGGATGATTATAAAGCCACTTGGGATGATTTTGTCGTTCACCAACCCTATGGATCAACTCAAGACTGGATTCGTCAATTGGAAGCTGGAAACAAACAAGGGATGATTGGAGTAGAGGAAGTCGCAAAAATGCATCACAAGATGTACCTAAAGGCACACAATGGTGGAAACAAAGTAATGGTTCTCTTTGGTGCTGATAAATTATCAGAAAATGCTTCCAATAAATTATTAAAATTGCTGGAGGAACCTCCGAAAAACACCTTTTTTCTGCTGGTTTGTGATCAAACAGAAGGAATGTTGCCCACCTTGGTCTCTCGTTGTCAGGAGGTAAAATTGACGCCTTTGACTCCGGAGGACATCAAAAGTGGACTTCAAAAACTGAAATCCGATTCGGGTACACCTCAAACATTGTCTTCGAGCAGAGGAAGTTGGCGTAAGGTTTTAGAGGAGCTGAACACTACGGATCACACACTTAATTTTGAAAAACTTTGGATTCAATGTCTGAGGTCAGCATTTAAGGCGCAAGCAAATAAAGCCATTGTCATCGATTTGATCCAATGGGCAGAACAGCTTGCCGACCTTGAACGGGAACAACAAAAAGCTTTTTTGGTTTATGCCCTGGAGTTTATCCGTCAGGCGATGCTGATCTCATTTCAATCTGAAGCCTTATATGATCTTAAAATTCATTCTGAGTTTGACATTCGAAAATTTGCTCCTTATATTCACAGTTCCAATTTGCCTTCTATGGTAAGGTTGCTGGAGGACACCTCCTATCATTTGGAACGCAATGCCAATCCTAAAATTCTTTTCAGTCACTTTGCCTTGGCAATGACGCGTTTTTTAAACGCTAAGGAAGCCGTTTCCTAAAAACATAAACACAAGAAGAATGCTTGCCGGTAAAAAAGGCTTTAAGCGAAAACCATGAGCCCTTTAGGATTCCCCTTAGGAAAGGGAATGATTTCCCCCTGTGTTTTTCAGAAAGATAGCAGATATAAAAAACATCCAATCCTAATGCTCTTTTTTTGATCAGATCAAAGCCAATGCCCTGAGCGGTTTTTATCAGGCCTTTGGCGGTGAAGTGCCACAAATGTCTTGGCACATCCAAAGCGGCCCAATCATGTTGATAATGGTTGCAGTCGTGACTTTCAAAATTAGGAACCGCAACAACCAAAAGGCCGGTCGGTTTGAGTAAATCTCTATATTTGTTTATGCTGTTTTCGGGATGGGGTAAATGTTCCAGAACGTGCCAAAGGGAAATGGTGTCAAAACTTTCGGGAGGCAATTCCACCTCTGTCGTTTGAACCTCTATATTATTTTCAAGGCAAATGTTTCTTGCTTTGGCATTGCTTTCAATACCGGAGACTTTATATCCTTTTTTCTTCATAAAGGCCAAAAAAGAACCCGTACCACAGCCAATGTCCAGCAAACGGCCATTGGGTTGAAGGTGCTTTTTAAGAAGGGTATATTTATAGGTCAACATAAAACCTCTAGCCCAGACATACAAGAGAGAAATGAGTGAATCGGGTTTTGAGCGATGAGAAATGTAGTCCGAAGATTCGTAATAGGCATCGAGTGAGTCCAAATGCTCAACCGCTGTCCAGGCCCTTTGGTGAATTGGATCCCAGTGAATTAAAAAGGACTCCCCGCTGACCAGATGATCCGAAGCTTCTATTATCTTATTTTTTTTTGCTTTGCTCATAATAAGTTCCACGTGGAACAATTATCGACCCAATTTGACCAAAAGCACACTGATGTCGCTGGGATTGATCCCGCTGATCCTTGAGGCCTGAGATAGGTTGGTGGGCTTAATGTAATTTAGCTTTTCCTTAGCTTCGTGGGAAAGCGAAGCAAGTATATCGTAATCAAAATCATCGGGGATTTTTATGTGATCCAAACGATTGAGCTTTTCTGCATTGGCCATTTCCTTTTCAATATATCCCGAATATTTGATCTGAATTTCCGCTTGCTCATAAACCTCATCCGTGATCTCTTGTTCCTTGATGAATGTCCTAACAGAAGGAATGTGTGCCAGGTCATTTCTGCTCAATCGGGGGCGAGACAAAATTTTACTGAGTTTGTCAGGTTGTTTTACTTGTGCGGAGTCCTTTTTCTCAAGTATGGGGTTGACTTCTTCCGGGACATAACTTTGGGTTTTGAAAAAATTAACTAGTTCCTTGGTTTTAGTGGCTTTTTCTTCTACTGCCACCAGACGGTCCTTTTTGGCCAATCCCAGATCATAAGACAAAGAGGTGAGCCTTAAGTCAGCATTGTCTTGGCGCAAAAGAGTACGGTGCTCTGCCCTGGAGGTAAACATTCTATATGGCTCCTCCGTACCTTTTGTGATCAGATCATCGATCAATACACCGATATAAGCTTGGTTTCTTTTAAGAACAAAAGGATCTTTTTGATTGATTTTAAGATGAGCGTTGATTCCTGCCATCAGTCCCTGGGATGCCGCTTCTTCATAACCGGTCGTTCCATTGATTTGCCCTGCAAAAAACAATCCCGATACAAGCTTGGTCTCCAAACTGTTTTTTAGCTGCGTGGGAGGGAAGTAGTCGTATTCAATTGCATAGCCGGGCCGGAAGAATTTTACGTTTTCAAAACCGTTAACAGAACGTAGTGCCTGGTATTGAATGTCCTCAGGTAAAGAGGTAGAAAAACCGTTGACATAGACTTCCACAGTATCCCAACCCTCGGGCTCAACAAAAATTTGATGCCGGGATTTGTCTGCAAAACGATTGATCTTATCTTCGATGGATGGGCAATAGCGCGGTCCTGTGCTCTGAATATTACCATTAAACATGGGTGAACGATCAAAACCCTCTCGCAGAAGGTCATGGACCTGGGGGCTGGTATGGGTAATATAACAGCTACGTTGGTGCTTTAGTTGAGTGGTGGTGATATAGCTGAATTTTGCAGGGTTTTCGTCTCCGGCTTGTTCTTCCATAACATTATAATTCAAAGAACGACCATCAACCCGGGGAGGGGTTCCCGTTTTCATTCGACCCGACTCAAAACCGAGCTTTTCCAGACTGTGGGTTAAACCGGTAGAGGCTTTTTCACCCGCACGGCCACCACCGTAGTTTTTTTCTCCGATATGGATAAGGCCATTTAGGAAGGTGCCGTTAGTCAAAACCACACTTTTGGAGCGAATGGGAATTCCCAAAGAAGTAACCACACCTTCGATCTTGCCATCTTTTACAATGATGTCTTTGATCATATCTTGATAAAAGTCCAGGTTTTGGATTTGTTCCAAAAGCTCCCTCCATTTTTTGGAGAAGAGCATTCTATCGGATTGTACCCTTGGACTCCACATGGCAGGCCCTTTGGATTGGTTGAGCATTTTAAACTGTATGGCGGATTCGTCTGAGACAATTCCACTGTATCCCCCAAGGGCGTCAATTTCTCTCACAATTTGACCTTTCGCAATTCCTCCCATGGCTGGGTTACAGGACATCTGACCAATGGTTTGTAAATTCATGGTCACCAAAAGGGTTTTCGATCCAATATTGGCTGCTGCCGCAGCGGCTTCGGCTCCTGCATGACCACCGCCCACTACTACTACATCATATACTCTTTCAAACATATCAGTGTTTCACGTGGAACAAATTTATACAATCTTCTTCCTTTGAGCGCATTAATTCTTTTTGCTCATTTGTCTTGTCATTATAGCCCAAACAGTGAAGTAAGGCGTGAGAAAGCAACCTAAGACTCTCACTTTCAATAGTTTGTGCGTGTATTTTAGCGTTTTTTTTCAAAGCATCGCACGAAATATAGGCTTCTGCCTTGATCGACTTGGATTCGGTGTAGTCAAAAGTGATGATGTCAGTATCGGTATCGTGATTAAGGTATTCTTGGTTGAGCGACAGCATGGTGTCTGTATCAACAAAATTGTATTCCAATTCTTCGACAGTATAACCCTCCTGCTCCACAATGCTGTTGAGCCAAAGCGCCAAGTCCTCCTCCGGTAAGGATAGAAATTTATTGTGATTAAACCGAATCAAGCTTTTTTTTGCAAATATAGAACAAAGAAAAAACAAATAATTTCATTAGGGTAAGGCATGATGTTATCTTTGACAAAAAAAAGAATGAGTGTTCGCGTTAGATTTGCCCCCAGTCCTACAGGCGCCCTTCACATTGGAGGGTTAAGAACAGCATTGTATAACTACCTCTTTGCCAAAAAGAACAAGGGAGTATTTATATTAAGAATTGAAGACACTGACCAGAACCGTAGGGTGGAGCAAGCAGAAGAATATATTATAGAGGCATTGAATTGGAGTGGTCTTCAACCCGATGAAAGTCCAGTAACACCCGGGGAGTTGGGACCTTACCGACAAAGTGAAAGGAAAAACATCTATCAAAAATATATTGAGAAACTGATTGACAAAGGGCAGGCCTATTATGCTTTTGATACAGCCGAGGAACTGTCTGTTCTTAGAACAGAACAAGAACAGCAAAAGAAGACCTTTAAATATGGCGCCCATAATCGAATGGAACTCCAAAACGCACTAAGCCTGTCTGGTGAAACTACCGAAGAATTACTAAAAACCGTGCCATATGTAGTAAGGCTAAAAGTAAGTGCCGGGAAAAGCGTAAAGGTTAAAGACGGCGTAAGGGGATTCATTAAGGTACAAAGTGAGGAAATTGATGATAAAATATTGATGAAAGCAGACGGCATGCCGACCTATCACTTTGCCAATGTTGTTGACGATCATCTGATGGAGATAACGCATGTGATTCGTGGAGAGGAGTGGCTACCATCACTTGCATTGCACCAACTGATCTATGATGCATTTGAATGGAGCGCTCCCGAGTTTATGCATTTGCCGCTCATATTAAAACCCCAAGGAAAAGGGAAACTTTCCAAAAGAGATGGAGACAAAATGGGTTTCCCTGTTTTTCCTTTGGCATGGGAAGGATCAAAAGAATTTAAAGAAAGAGGGTTTTTACCTGAGGCGCTAATGAACTATTTGGCACTTTTGGGATGGAGCCCTGGAACCGATGAAGAGCTTTTTGAAATGGATTCCTTGATAAAAATTTTTGATACCGAAAAGATTCAAAAGGGGGGGGCGAAGTTCAATTTTGAAAAAGCGAGGTGGATCAATCACAAATTTTTAGGATTTACAGATGAAAAAATTATTTTCGAGCGTTTTCCAGAGTTTTTGGAATGCCTTCCGAATACGTGGTCTCAAAAAAAGAGAAAAGACGTCTATGCCCTTCTGAGAGATCGATTATTTTTGCTCGAGGAGCTAAAAACCCAATCTGAACTTTTTTTGGAAGACCCTATTGATTACGATATTGAGGTAATGAACAAAATTCAAAAGCATCAACCCAAAAAGATTATCGAACAATTTTGTAAAATGATAAAAGAAGATGTTGATTTAAAAAAATGGAAATCCAAAATTATGGAGTGGAATGAAAAGGAGGGACTCCCATTTGGAGCAATAATGCAAAGTTTAAGATTAGCCATCGTAGGCAATTTGAGTGGACCTGATATTTTTAGTATTTGCGAGATATTGGGAAATGAGATAACTTTAAGAAGACTTGAAAATTTTTTTAATCACCAGAATAATTAAATCATGGACCTATCTACTTATGTAATTATTTTTTTAATAGTACTCTTTTTGATCTCGGGTATCTTTGTTGTAAAACAACAGACTTCTGCAGTGATCGAACGATTTGGTAAATTCATTGCCATTCGTAAACCAGGCCTTCACTTTAAAATTCCCATTATTGACAAAATCGCGGGAAGGGTAAGCTTAAGGATTCTTCAATTGGATGTGATTGTCGAGACCAAAACCAAAGACGATGTTTTTGTAAAACTGAAGGTCTCTGTTCAATACAAAATACTGCCCAATAATGTTTACGATGCCTTTTATAAACTAGACTTTCCCCAAGACCAGATTACTTCCTATGTCTTTGATGTGGTTAGGGCTGTTGTACCTAAGATGAGGCTTGACGATGTTTTCGAGAAAAAGGATGAAATCGCCAATGCAGTAAAAGGGGAGTTAAATGATGCAATGATTAACTATGGTTACGATATCATTAAAGCTTTAGTAACGGATATCGACCCCGACGGAGAAGTAAAAACAGCCATGAACCGGATCAATGCCGCTGAGCGACAAAAGATCGCTGCTCAGTACGAAGGAGATGCTGCAAGAATATTGATTGTAGAAAAAGCTAAAGCAGAGGCAGAAAGCAAAAGACTTCAGGGACAGGGGATTGCTGATCAAAGAAGAGAGATCGCCAGAGGGCTTGAGGAATCCGTTGATGTGCTTAACAATGTAGGAATAAACTCTCAAGAGGCGTCAGCCCTTATTGTTGTTACCCAACACTACGACACCCTACAGTCCATCGGTGAAGAGACCAATAGCAATCTGATTTTATTGCCCAATTCACCACAGGCCGGCAGTGATATGCTGAATAATATGGTGGCCTCCTTCACGGCCAGTAACCAGATCGGTGAAGCAATGAAAGTAGAGAATCAAAAAAAGCAGAATAAAGGAAAAACGGAGGGGGAGTAGACTAACTTTTTTTCCATTTATCTCTTAGACCAACAGTCTTGTTAAATACCAAATGTTCATCGGTTTTGTTTTCTAGAATGAAATAACCCAATCGTTGGAATTGGAATTTCTCACCTGCAGCTGCACTGACCACAGCGGGTTCAATATAACCTCGGACTTGACTGAATGATTCTGGATTGACGAACCGGGCCGAGTTTTCGTCTTTATTTTTATCAGGCTCTTCGACGGAAAACAAACGATCATACATATTCACCTTAATAGGGTGAGCGTGTGCTCTAGAGACCCAGTGTAGGGTTCCTTTGACTTTTCTTTGGCTTTCCTCTGTGCCGGAACCACTCTTACTCAAGGGGTCATAGCTACAAATGATTTCTGTAATGTTGCCTTGAGCGTCTTTTGCCACCTCTTCTCCTTTGATGATGTATGCGTTTTTGAGGCGTACTTCTTTGCCAAGGGTCAACCTAAAAAACTTTCTGTTGGCTTCCTCCTTAAAGTCCTCTCTTTCTATATATAAGCTTCCAGAAAAAGGAACTTCTCTAAAGCCTGCTTTTTCATCTTCGGGGTTGTTTTCGGCTTTGAGCATTTCGGTTTGTCCATCAGGATAATTTTTTATCGTTAGCTTAACCGGATTTAGAACCGCCATTACCCTCGGAGCAATTTTGTTTAAATGTTCACGGACACAAAACTCCAAAAGCGATACATCTATGATGTTTTCTCTTTTTGCGACCCCGGCCGTATTGACAAAGTTTTTTAGGGATTCGGGAGTGTACCCTCTTCTTCTCAATCCGCTTATGGTGGGCATTCTGGGGTCATCCCATCCCGACACATGAGATTGGTCAATCAGCGCTTTTAGTTTTCTCTTACTCATAACTGTATAGGAAAGATTCAGCCTGGCAAATTCCCTTTGTTTGGGTCGGATAGTATCCAAGGGGGATAGTGCATCTAAAAACCAATCATAGAGTTCACGGTGCGGCTTGAATTCCAAAGAACACAATGAGTGAGAGATCTGTTCAATGTAATCCGACTCCCCATGAGTCCAGTCATACATGGGGTAAATACACCAGTCGTCACCCGTTCGATGGTGGGTTTTGAATAGCACTCTATACATAACTGGATCCCTCAAAAGCATATTGGGAGCAGCCATATCGATTTTTGCTCTAAGTACATGATCCCCTTCTTGGTGTTTTCCATCCTTCATCTCTTGAAAGAGTGTTAAATTATCATCTTTAGAGCGATTGCGAAAGGGGCTGGGTTTTCCTGGCTGCGTCGGTGTGCCCTTTTGTTCGGATATTTGCTGGGAGGTTTGAGAGTCAACATATGCTAAGCCCTTGTTAATCAGTGTTTTAGCCCACTCAAAAAGTTGAGGAAAATAGTCTGAGGCATAGCACTCTTTGTCCCACCGAAAACCCAGCCATTCGATGTCATATTTGATGGCTTGTACATACTGCGTTTCTTCTTTAGCAGGATTGGTATCGTCAAACCTGAGGTTTACCGGAGCTTTGTACCTATTGCCTAAATTAAAATTGAGGCATATTGCCTTTACGTGGCCGATATGGAGATAGCCGTTGGGCTCGGGAGGAAACCTGAACCTAAGCAAGTCGGAAGAAAGCCCAGAGTTAAAGTCTTCCTCTATGATGTTTTCAATAAAATTGAGGGTCTTTTCTGACATCTGAAATTTTGTCAAAGATATTAAAAGCTTAATTCTTTGAATATAATTACGCTGATATTATATATTTGTTAAAAGCCGAAAAGTGGGACAAGTATTACTAAACAATATCAGAATTTACGCATTTCACGGTTGCATGGATGAAGAAGAACGAATTGGAGGTGATTATATCGTCAACCTAGAGGTAGAAACAGACATGGTTCAGCCGTCAAAATCGGATTTGCTTGAGGATGCGGTAGACTATGTAAGTCTCAATGCGATTGTAAAAGAAGAGATGTCTATTCGATCCAAGTTATTGGAGCATGTTGCGCAGCGAATCATGGACAGGATTTTGAAACAATTTCCCAAGGTAGAGGGCGTAGCGATCTCTGTGGCCAAGCAGAACCCACCCATCGGTGGAGATGTTGGGGAAGTGTGTGTTCGTTTAAAAGGTTAAGACAAAAGCCTAAAAAGCTTAAAATTTATTATTTTTGCCGCATGGCATCGTGGCCGAGTGGCTAGGCAGAGCTCTGCAAAAGCTTGTACAGCGGTTCGAATCCGCTCGATGCCTCTTTATCCCGTTGAACCAACGGGATTTTTTTTATTTCATTTCGAAAATTTGGCCTCCAATGGTCTTTTTGGTTACAATTTTTTTAGGGTTTCCATAGATTCTAATAATGCCTCCCGCAGTTACTCTTGCTTCCAAAAGTTCGGTGGCATAGACATAAGACATTCCTCCTGCTGTAACGTTGACCTTGGTCTGTTCGGTTTCAAAAATTTCTCCTTCACAAGCACCTCCACTGCTTACGGATGATTGGTGGTTAGTTACTTTTCCTAAAAGAAAAAGCTTACCTCCCGTACTTACAATAGAAGTGAGTTTTTCGCCCTCAAATTTGAAATTCATTGTAGCTCCTTCTTGTACCTTAAGGGAGATACTGGTCTGTTTATAGGTACTATCTACCTTGAGACTGGATCCTTGATACAATGTGATTTCATCCAGCAATCCTGTATGGTATAGTTCTACATAGGTAAACGTTGGGTTGAGTATGTGTTCTAGAGAGTGCCTGATTTTAAGAGTTTGCCCCTTGATCTTAGCAACCACATCCATACGGTCTTCTCCGCTAATCAACAACTTATTTTTATTGGCTGGTATGAGTTTAACTTCTATACCTGAATATACTTTTAGGTTGATGAATTCTCTCACATTGAGTTGTCTTTCGTAACTCGTATCTGTTTGTGGCTCTTGTTCTTGTGCGGAAATTGAGACAGAAAAACCCACCAAACAAATGGAACATAAAAAATGGCGAAATATATTCATTGGGTTAAGTTTAATCAAAATTAACTAATTATTCTTTTTGTTCCTCTAAAATAAAATCCAATTGTCTTTTTATAAGATCTGCCTTTTTTACAATCACCCTGACAGGATCACCCAATTGATAAATTTTGTTTGTTCTGTCTCCAACAAGACTATGGGACTTTTCATTATAGGTGAAGTAATCTCCTTTTATTTCAGAAACCTTTACCATTCCTTCACATTTGTTCTCTATGATCTCGACATACATTCCTCGATCGGTAACTCCGGAAATTAGGCCATCAAAACATTGGTCGATTTTGTCTTGCATGAATTTCACCTGCATGTATTTGATGGAGTCTCTCTCTGCTTTTGTGGCCAATTGCTCTCTGTTTGAAGAGTGGGTACAGGCCTCCTCAAGTACTTCCGGATTTGTTTTTTCTTGACCCTGCATATACAACTCTAATAGTCTATGAACCAAAACATCAGGATACCTTCTTATGGGGGAGGTAAAATGAGTATAATAATTAAAAGCTAGACCATAGTGTCCTATGTTGTCAGTGGTGTAAACAGCCTTACTCATACACCTGATGGTTAGTGTGTCTATAAGCTCTTGTTCTTTTTGTCCATGTGTTTCCTTAAGCAAATTATTGAGGGAGTTATTTACCTTTTTGGTTTCCAAATTGAGTTTATACCCTAGGTTGTTTGCGATGGTTTTTAAGTTGGCCAATTTATCTTTATCGGGTAAATCGTGAACCCTATAAACAAAACGTTTTATTGGTTTTTGTTTACCTATAAACTCAGCAACTCTTCTGTTGGCCAAAAGCATAAATTCTTCAACCATTTTGTGGGCATCTCTTGAACTCTTAAAGAATATACTTTCAGGATTATTTTCCTGATCCAGATTAAATTTAACTTCTACTCGATCAAAAGAAAGTGCCCCATTTGACATTCTTTTCTTTCTTAAAATTTTGGCAAAAGTATCCAACTTGTTAATGGCAGTAAATATCTCTTTAGATACCTTGTATTCTTTTTTATTTAAGGAAACTTCCTGACTTACCTTTGGTTCTCCACTGTCTAAAATGTATTGAACTTCTTCATAGGAAAATCTATGATCTGAGAGTATCACAGTTTTACCGAACCATTCTTTTTCAATTTGCATTTTATCATTGACTATAAAAACAGCGGAAAAAGTATATTTTTCTTCTTGTGGTCTCAGGGAACAAGCTTTATTAGATAAAACCTCCGGCAACATAGGAACTACCCTATCAACCAAATAGACGGAAGTCGCTCTTTTATAGGCTTCTTCATCGAGAATACTGTTGGGTTGAACATAATGGGATACATCTGCTATATGAATACCTATTTCTGTTTTTCCATTACTCAGCGGAGTAAATGAAAGCGCATCATCAAAGTCTTTTGCCGTAATGGGATCAATGGTAAAAGTGGTTTTATTTCTAAAATCCTTTCTTTTTGAAATCTCTTTTGGATCAATTCCCAGATCCAACTGCTGTGCAAATAATTCAACTTCGGGAGAGAAAGCGTCCGGAAATCCATATTCAAACATAATGGCGTGCATCTCTGTATCGAGATCTCCCGGTTTTCCAAAAGATTTTATGATCGTACCAAAGGGAGATGATGCTCTTTTGGGCCAATCTTTGAAATGTACAATGACCTTGTCTCCATGTTCGTAGTTCTTTAACTCTTCCTTTTCAATAAAAAAATCAGTAAAAATCCTAGAAGCCCGAGTGTTGACAAAACCAAAATCTTTTTTCCTGTCAAGGATACCGATGTAATCTTGAGAAGCGCGTTCTAATATTTCCACAACTTCTCCTTCTCTTTTTCCGTTGTTTCTTTTTCTAATTTGATAAACCAAAACTCGGTCTCCATCCAGCGCTCTGTAAGTATTTCTTCTGGCAATGAAAATGTCTTCTTCATCTTCGGGCATCAGAAGATAAGCGTTGCCGGAAGAGGTCATCTCTAGGGTTCCTTCTATGTAATCCTTTTTATTTGCCAATAGGACATATTTTCCTGTATCTGTTTGTTTAATTATTTTTTGAGCATTGAGTTGACCCAATGCTTTGATTATAGCATTTCTCTTTTTGGTATCGCCTGTGTTAAGCTTTGCTGAAATTTGTTTGTAGTTGAAAGATTTGCTAGGATGCTCTTTAAAAACCGTAAGAACTCTCCCTAGAATATTTCTATCCTTTTTTTTCTTTTTGGACATCAAGTATTAATCTACAGCAAATTTAGGTTTTCTTTTCTTGTCAATGAGTTAATTTATTAACCCCTTTAACAATAATAATATTTTGTTTTTTAAAATTTAAAGAAATAATGATGTCTATTATGGGCTGTTAATAGGTATAATAAATTTAATAATAAACAAATCTAAAATTCAATAAAATAAACTTGTAAACGCTCTATAAATAATTTATTTAATATTAAAAATATGTGAATGAATGGCTTAGTACAGATATGAACAACAGTTAAAAACCCTTATATGTTTATCATTTTAATGATTTAAGCTTACATTTAATGTTAATAAGAAAGAAAACCGATTTGATAAACGGATAACTAATTATGAAAATTATAGTTGGATAAATCTAAGATTTGTTTAATGATAATTATCACCAACAAGCAGGGAAAAATTAAGATAATCTTATCAACAATTAATCAATAGATCAACCAACAGAAAAAGGGAAAGTTTTAATTATATTAAATAAGTAAATGAACATATCAATAGGAAATGACCACGCTGGAGTAGATTTAAAAGAGGCGATCGTTTCACATTTAAAGCAAAAAGGGCATCAGTTACACAACCACGGAACCAACAGTGAGGAAAGTGTTGATTATGCAGACTTTATTCATCCTGTGGCTCAAGACATAGAAGACAAAAAGTCGGATTTGGGAATTATTGTTTGTGGAAGTGGCAACGGAGCAGCAATGACAGCCAATAAACACCAAAAAATTAGGGCAGCGCTTTGTTGGTCAGCAGAAATATCCAAATTATCAAGGCAACACAACGATGCAAACATTCTTAGTATTCCCGCTAGGTTTGTTAATATTGAACAGGCTATGGAAATGGTAGACATGTTTGTTACCACTCCTTTTGAAGGCGGAAGACACCAAAAAAGAATTGATAAAATACCTTGTATATAAACAATGGAATGGTCATTCAGGGTATATGATGAACTAAAACTAAATGAGCTTTACGATCTTTTAGAATTAAGGGCTAAAGTTTTTGTAGTAGAGCAAGACTGTGCCTACCAAGACCTAGATAGAAATGACCCTAAGGCAATTCATTTAATGGGTTATAAAAAAAACAAACTCATTGCTTATTCTCGAATTTTCCGCCCTGGAGCATTTGAAAAAAAGTATGCGAGGATTGGCAGAATTGTTACTCATAAACAAAACAGGGGAAAGGGTATCGGGTATACTTTGGTTAAAAAAAGCATTGCGTTTTGTAAAGATCATTTTGGTGAGCAAACCATTAAAATTTCTGCACAAGCTCATCTAATGAAATTCTATACACAATGCGGCTTTGTTGAAAAGGGTAAAACCTATCTGGAGGACGGAATACCTCACTGTTCTATGTATTTCAATTACAGCCGGAAAAGTGATTTAATAGACCTTCAAAATCGTGCAAAAGGCTTTCAGAAGTAACACCAAGCTTTCCCTTATATAAAACCATATAAAAACCCGGTGTTAGCGAACTGATTACTTCTTCCTTTTGTTTTTGAATTACCGCTCTAATTTGTCTCTTTATACGATTGCGACGGTAAGCCTGCAGTACGGATCTTTTGGATATGCCAACCCCGATATGGGTTTTTTTTACCTCTTCTTTGGGGTGAACAAAATGCATGACCAAAGCTCCGGAGCGTACCGCTCTTCCCTTTTTAAAAACAAGGTCAATTTGAGTTTTATATTTGAGCTTTTCTAAGCTACATTTATGGGTCACGGTTGATTGAAATATGTGTTGTTATCGCGATCAACATCGGCCATGTAATAAGATGGGTCGATGAATATGTCTACAATTTTACTTTTGAGACGATTGATGATCAATTCATATTCCGGTCGGGCCCAGGGCCAATCCTTGTGAACCTTCCATTTCATCGCATAGGGGTTTTTCTTCTCTCCCCTCATGAGGGAAATGGGAATGTAATGAACTTCGGAAGGGCCGTCATTGAAATTGACCAATATTTCCAAAGGCATGGGCATAGAGCCAATTCTTTCAATTTTTACCACTGTTTTTGTTCCATCCCCTTCCACAGATTTTATAGCGTAGTCAATGGTGTTTGTGGTCTGCGTCCAATCAGTCAAATACCATCTCAATTGAATGCCCGATACCCGCTCTGCTACTCGTCTAAAGTCGTTAGGCACAGGGTGTTTAAACTGATGCAGTCGATAGTACTCTTTTAGGGTTTTAGCCAATTTGTCCTCCCCAATGATATATCCCAACTGACTCAAAAAAACCGCTCCTTTGCTGTAGGCGGAGATCTCATAAGCCAAATTGTAATCATAGCGGTTTGCGTTAGTTTGTTGTGGTTGCTCCTTTCCGGATCTTGCCAAATAGAGATAACTGTCGTAGGATCTTTGCAGTGGGAAAAAGTTGTTTTGATTCAGAATTTTATCCTCGGCCAAAGTGGAAATATAAGTTGTAAAACCTTCGTCCATCCATTCGTATTTCATTTCATTGGTCGCCAAAACATGTTGAAACCAGGAGTGAGCCAACTCATGTGCTGTTACGCCTACTAAGCTCTCAAAACTTCTATTACCGGTAATCAGGGTAAGCATGGCATATTCCATTCCTCCATCACCCCCTTGAGCCACGGTATATTGACGGTAAGGATACTCACCAATGGTCTGATTGAAAAAGCGCATCAATTCAGCAGTCTTGGGCTGAAGGTTTTTCCAGTTTTCGTTGTATTTAGGGTTGTCCTTATAGAAGAAATGCAGGATTACATCATTAGGCCCCTTATGAGTGTCGTGAATATAATCGGGATCGGCAGACCAAGTAAAATCATGTACCCTTGGCGCTAAAAAATGCCATTTAAGTTTCCCTTTTTTTGACTTCCCTTTTTTCTCGCTGTAACCATGACCGACCTCATCGGGATTTTTAAGATATCCGCTGGCTGCGACTATATATTTTCTATCCATAGTCAGGGTGACATCAAAATTTCCCCAAACGCCATGAAACTCCCTTCCCAAATAAGGCTCAGCATTCCAGCCTTCGTAGTCATATTCTGCTATTTTGGGATACCATTGTGCCATAGAAAGAGCCACCCCCTCAGCAGAATCTCTACCGGCTCTTCGCACCAACTTAGGCACCTGACCCTCAAAATCTAAAGTCAACCAAGTACTCTCTCCAGGACCAAGAGGCCGGGACAACAACACTTCCAAGATGGTTTCCGAAAGCTTATACTTTAGTATTGCCCCCTCCTGTTTTAAATCAGAAACCCTTAAATAGCCGACTTCATCGGGCTTTAGGGAATCGATATCTACGCGAAAACGCGTGTTTTTGTCCTTTCCGGTTTTGATCCTTTCGGCCATTTCACTTCCCGGCTGAAAGGCATTAAAGAATAGGTGGTAAAAAACTTTCTTTAGACTGTCCGGAGAATTATTAGTATACAACAATTCTTGTTTTCCGGAATATTGAAAAGTCTTTACGTCTATATCGACGTCCATATTGTAATCAACGGCTTGTTGCCAATAGTTCTGTGCATAAGTTGTTGAACTTAAGACGATTAATAGGATAAGATAGGGTTTTGTTCTCATTTTTTTTAGCATTTATTTTGAGGCATAAATTAGGGCATTGTACAAATTAACCATTTTTCCTGATCTGGATAGTGTTTTGGGATTAACCAATTTTCCTGTTTTGGGGTTTTCGATCGTTGGATAAAGAGGCATGCCGGAATTCATAAGCACTTCTTTAACCTGCCGGGCATTCAATTTGGGAAAAAATGATCGTATAACTGCAGCCACCCCGGCAGCATTGGGTGCAGCCATGGAAGTGCCGCTGTAGTACTCATATTTTCCGTTGGGAACTGATGACCAAATTTTTGATCCGGGAGCAAAAATATCCACATTTACGGATCCAAAGTTGGAAAAAGATGCCACGTGTTCTTTAGTATAGGAGGAACTAACCGCCCCTACCGTTAGAAAATTTGAAACAATTTCTTTACCGTTTACTTCATCGGTTACATAAGTTTTTTTCTTACCTGGGTTAATGTTGTCACCGCTGTTCCCGGCGGCATTCACAATTAAAACATCATTTCTCTCGGCGTGTTTTAGAGCTTCCCAAACCCATTCCTTGTGAGGAGAATAGCTTTTTCCAAAGCTCGTATTAATTACCTTGGCACCATTGTCAACGGCATATCGTATCGCCAAAGCAATGTCTTTGTCGTATTCGTCACCATCGGGAACCGCTCTGAGTACCATTATCTTTGCGTGATCAAAAACTCCTCTGTTGCCTTTCTCATTGCCTCGGCCTGCAGCAATGATACCGGATACATGGGTACCGTGGTTGGCACCGTCTTTTTTTGGGCCGATTACATTTCCATTTCCATAGCCTTGGTCTTCGAAGTCGTCAGGATCATCCCCGACGATGGTTCTACCATCAAAATCGATATTGTAGTGCCCATCAATTCCGCCTTGCGCCCCTTTTAGGTAGACCTCAAGCTTGGATTTTGTCAGTTTATTCTCATTTAGAAACCGTCTGAAAATGAGGGCCTCCATTAATGCAAATGTCTTAGGAGAAAAATCCTCAACCTCTTGGAGGGAATATTTTTCCTTTCCAAGTACAAGCTTGATGATACTGTCTGACTCATGACAATTCTGGATCATGCTCTCAATACTAGTCAGTTCTTCTTTTTTGTTTTGAATATTTTTCAGGCGGTCTTTTTCAAACTTTTCAAAAGCTTCAGAACCGGGTGTTTCTTTTTTTTGTAATCGCACAGACTCCATGTTTTCAAGTTCGGACTCACCCAAAAAATTCCAACCATGGACGTCGTCGACATAGCCGTTTTGGTCGTCATCGATGCGGTTATTGGGAATTTCGTCATCGTTTACCCAGATGGCTTCTTTTAGCACAGGGTGATCAATATCTACCCCGGAGTCGATCACAGCAACAATTACCATCTTTCCTTTTTGGTCTTTGATTAATTCGTCGTGGGCACGATTCACACTCATACCTGCAATACTGTCGCTGCGGAGGTCCATTAAATGCCAGAATCTTTTTTCATATTCGACGAGGGCGTCCTTTTTGTTGTACTTAACCAAAGGTGCAGTTATGGGGTTGCCTACGAATTTGATGGTACTACAGGACATCAATAAGGGGCAGAGGATTATATAAAAGAGTTTTTTCATTAAAAAAAGTTGGATAAAATATGTTTTTGACCCACCCTTACGCCTTTTTCAGTCTGCTTTAGAGAGATCAATTCGTTGTATGGGTCATGTTCTAAAAATAATAAGAAATCTTTTTCGTATGCTAAATTTAAAAAGTGGCTTTTTTCCTTCATGGTCATAAGGGGCCGGGTATCATATCCCATTACATAGGGAATAGGCAAATGGCCCACGGTGGGGATAAGGTCAGCGGCAAAAACCAATGTTTTACCTTGATGTTTCAATAGCGGTAACATCTGCTTTTCTGTATGTCCATTTACCAGAATGATATCAAAATCCAAAGGGGTATTCTCCAATAAAAAGCCCTCTCCTTTGAGAAGCTGAAGCTGACCACTCTCCTCGATCGGGAGAATATTTTCCGATAAAAAAGAAGCCTTTTCTCTGGGGTTGGGCCGGGTGGCCCATTGCCAATGATTTTCATGAGACCAAAAAACAGCATTTTTAAAGGCAGGCTCAAGCACCCCATTCTTTTTTCTTATTACAGCATCACCACAGTGGTCAAAGTGGAGGTGGGTTAAAAATACATCAGTAATATCGTCTCTGCTGAATCCTTTTTGACGGAGAGACTGTTCTAAATTTTCATCCCCCCACCTGTCGTAATAGCTAAAAAACTTTTCACTTTGCTTGTTGCCCATTCCCGTATCGATTAAAATCAGTCGGTTGCCATCTTCAATCAACAAAGATCGACTGCACATCTCGATACGATTGTTTGCATCAGCAGGATTGGTTTTCCCCCAAAGCAGTTTGGGGACAACACCAAACATGGCACCACCATCCAATTTAAAATTACCGCAGGCTATGGAGTGTAATTCCACTAGTTTATAATTTGATACGTGTAAGATACATGTGGGTGGTCATGTAGAGGTATTCTTGCTTGGCGTCAAAAGCGCAATTGGCTGTTTTCTCTTGCGTTTTAATGGTGCCCAAGTGTTTGCCTTCGGGGGTAATGATCAAAACGCCACCGGGACCGGTAGTAAAAATCGTTCCTGAAGGGTGGATTTTTAGTCCATCAAAGTTTCCCCGGCTTTCTTTTGCCAGCGCATCATCGTTAAAAAATACTCTGGCATTCTCAACGCCATTGGGGGTAATGTCATAAGCCATGATTCTTCGATTTTTTGGATCAGAAATGGCAACGTATAATGTTTTTTGATCATTGGAAACTGCGATCCCATTGGGACGGGTCAGGTCGTCAATGATCAGAGAAAGTTCTCCCGAAGGTGTAAGTTTGAACACACCGTTGAAAGGCAACTCTTTTAATGCATCATCGTCCCCTTTTTTCAAACCGTAGGGGGGATCGGTAAAATACAAATCTCCATTTTTTGCGTATACCAGATCATTGGGGCTGTTGAAATACTTCCCCTGATATTTGCCAACAATGGTAGTAAAATTGTTCTTTTCCCAATCGGTTAGCCGTGCGACCCTTCTGTCTCCGTGCATACACATGATGAGTTGACCTTTTTTATCCAAGATCAAACCATTGGAACCACTTTCATCTCGGTTCATAGCGTTTTTACTCCCTTTTTTTTCTCTGGGAGCAATTCCAGTATAGCCACTGGGATTGAGAAAGACACTCAGCCCGTTTTTTTCATCCCATTGGTATATCTTATTGCCGGGAACATCGGAAAACAAAACGGCATCAAGTCGATCCACCCATACGGGGCCTTCCGACCAACCAAATCCTTCGGCAAGGATCTCGATTTCGGCTCCCGGAGCAACAAACCGATTCATCTCAGGCAGTAATCGCTCAACGTAGCCGATCGTTCTTTTTTGTTGCCCACTCAAGTAGGTAAAAAAGCAAATCGCAAACAACGGAATAATTTTAAGTTTCATGATTTTGAGTTTTGAAATGTTATAAAAAAAGCAATACCCTTAATGTCCAAAGTAAAAGATAAATTTATTTATTATCTAGAATTTTAAGAAGTTCCTCGGCAAAAGCTAATATTTGTTTTATTTCTTGGATACTGGCCAATCGCTCTTTGCTGCGAATCAATAGACTATCTCCATCGGATTCCAGGTAGTAGGCAGGATGGCTTTCGAAGAAATAAATGAGATCATCTGTAAAAAAAGCTCGGATGGATTTTACATCTTCACCTCTAAGGTAAAACCTTCTCGAGAAATCGGGATGTTTTTTAAAGTCAATATCTTCCAACCCTGACAATTGCAGTATGGTGGTCATAAAGTTTTCTTTGTCCAGAGTAAATACAGGCATTTTCTTCGGTACTTTGATATGCAAAAAGCTCGACCTCAAATCTTCTTTAGCAATAAATGCACCTTCGCTGTAGGACAGGTCAAACAGTAAGAAATCCTTGTTTTTACTTTCCAGATTGTTGTAACGATAGTTGATCCATTTGGTTTTGAAATAAAAAAATCGTTCTAAGTTGTCATAGTTTGAGACGGGTTCAGGCAGGTAATTCCAATCTAAGATATTAGATAATTTTTGTAAAAGCTTTTGTCTTTTTGTCAATGAAATTTGAAAATCCAAAAGAGAGGATTCGGGCATGCTTTTGCGAATTGCAAAGGGATGCTCTGTCTTGGCTTCGTGAACATCAAGCCCGATGATTTCGAAAAACCCACCCTGACGGGAAAAGCTTCGGCTGTAATCGTTTAGGCCCTCCATAACAGTGTGATCTACAAATTCACAAAGAGAAAAATCGATAATGGCGTGAGCACTGGGAGGAATTTCATCCAGCTTGGCCTTGAGCTTGAAAAAGTTCAGAAAACTACAAAAATTCTTTACACTCACATAATAGTTGCCCGTTTCTTCTTCCAAGTACATCAGCACGTTGGGCTTAAGCCAATTGCGGGAAAACAAAACCCCACTTTTGTTGAGGACAATGTGCACCAAGAGGGTGGTCAATATGCCCAGTAGAATACCCGTGGTAAGACTGGTCATCAGTGTTGCGACCAAGGTGGTGAGAAAAATGATGGCTTGCTCTTTTCCTACCTTATAAATACGCAACAAGTTTTCGGGTGTAGCTAGTCGGTATCCTGTATATACTAAAATTGCCGCCAGGGCAGGCATTGGGATTTTTTGAATTTGTTTTGCAAATAATAGTATGAAAACAACCAAAAAGGCAGCATGAAAAAAGTTGGCAGAACGATTGTTTCCCCCGTTGTTTACGTTTACGGAACTTCTTGCAATAACAGTTACTACATTGAGCCCTCCAAAAAAACCACTAATACCCGTTGCGATTCCCAACGCCCTCAGATCCTTATTGATGTTTGATCTTCTCTTCAGTGGATCTAGCTTATCTACGGCTTTGATACTCAGTAAAGACTCAATCACAGCCACGAGGGTGATGGATAGGGTGTAGCCCATAAAATCAGAAGTTAAGATTTTACCAAAGTCGGGGCTAGGCAGGGAAGCCATCAAGTTATCAGGCAGCGTGATCATCAGATTAGACCCCAAGACCTCAGGGGTTTTTAATACCAGATCATAATAGTACATTACACCAATGGAGGCAATGACTACCCACATGGGAGCGGGGATCAACTGAAAAACAGAATTTCTGACTCGGGCATAGAGAAATAAAAAGGCCAAACTCAACACCCCTATAGCGCTTGCCAAAATAATATCGCTTGAAGGGTTGCTCAGTAAATTTTTGATGGAACTGGGAATCAGAATTAATTGGTTAATCGTATTGCCTTTGACATCAGTAAAGCCTAACATCATATGAAATTGCTTGGCCAATATACCGACCCCAATGGCGGCCAGCATTCCCTGCAACGCTGTAGTAGGAAAAAACTCACTTAAAGCACCCAAGCGAAAAACACCAAAAATAAAAAGCAGTAATCCGGATAACATTATGGCGGCTAAGGTGTAAAGGTATCCTTGGTACAAGTCTCCCTCTCCCATGCCAACGATTGCTGAGAGAATGACGATGACTAGTCCATTTCCCGGGCCCGTTATGGTTAGGTGTGATCCACCCAGTAGAGAAACGACCATACCGCCGGCAATGGCTGCAATGATACCTGCAATGGGTGGTGCTTCGGAAGCAATGGCCAAGCCCAGTCCCAATGGCAAAGCAATGAGGGAAACAACAAAACCCGAAAAAATATTTTTGGGCAAGCCCCTCAAAAACTGCTTTAAAGGTGTGGTATTATTCATCTACTTTTGAGTTTATGATTAATACATCTGTGGGCAATTCTGCTAAAATGTGCTCTATATCTCTAGTAATTAACCAGTCGATAAAACTGAGATTTTCTTGCGCATTCATAACCAACAAGTCAGCACGTACCACCTTGGCATAATGTCCAATTGAGTATCCTCTTCTTCCAAAAATGCTTTGGGTCGTCCAATTGATATTTGTGGTCAGCTTGGCGGGAAGATTTTTAACAACGTCTTTTACTCTTGTTTGCTCTTGTCGTCTAAGTTTTTCTTTTTTTAGGGTGGCCCGTCTCAAACTTCTGTCATCATCAACAGCGACAGCAACTTTGGAGCGGCTTATTTCCTCCACTAGTGAGATCTTTTTGGCCCCCAATGCTTTTGCAACCATAAAAGCAGCTCCGATGGTATCTCTGGTTTGTGGACTGTCAAACCCATTGACCACAATGTGCTGGCATGGCTTTCTTTCTACAGAGGGGTTGATCAACAACAGAACCGAACACTTTGCCCTTCGGGTAATTTTCCTGGCAATTGATCCTAAATAAAACTTTACGACATTTTCTCTTTTTAACGCTCCTAACAGAATCAGATCTACATTGAATTCTTCACTGACTTTTAATAGAGTATTGACGGGATTACCCACCTTCCATTCAATAGTGATTTTCTCTGACTGAATCATACTGGAGGCTACAATTTCATTAAATCGAGATTCTTTTTCCGGGGTCTTACTTCCAACGTGGACAAAAATCAACTCTCCCCGAAAATAATGAGCCATCCTCAAGGATTCATACACATTGGCCATTAGGTTGGGAGAGAAAGCAAACCCAACCATTATTTTTTTGAAAGCGATTTTACTCATACCACCAATATAAAAATTCAATTTTCATCAACCAAATTTTTTATTAGTTGACAACTTGGTATCGTACCCAGTTGGTTTTCTTTCTCCGCCGCTCCAGTTTGAGGGGTAACTCCTTCCAAGGATAGCGGTTGTTTCTTATTTCTATCAATTGGTGATTGATCAGTGCTTTTAGGGAGTCCTTTTTGGGGTGGGTATCAAAAAGATCGTTTTTCTGGGAGAAGTCTTGATCTAAATCGTACAACTCGTAGTCTTTTAAGGTAATGGTTTTGATATACTCGTAGTCGTCTTGAGAAAATTGGTGGGGGCGGGGAATGGTATCATGATCCAAACCTAAAATCATATGATCCCCAACACGCATGGCAATTTCAGGGCTGGTGCGGTAAAAAAACCAGTAAAGCGGACGTTTGCGCCGGAAAGGTTTTCCTTCTAAAAGGGGTAAAAAACTGGTTCCATCTAAGTCTTCTGGTGGATCAATTCCTACAATTTCACAAAGGGTGGGGAGTACATCAACCAAACCCGTGGGGGTATCAATAACCTTTCTGTTGGTCTGAATCCCCGGCCACTTAACAATCCCTGGAACCCGGATTCCACCATCATATAAATAACTCTTTACACCCTTTAAACCGGCATTGGAGGCCAAACGATAGGAGCCGTTGTCTGAGCTGAACATGATGATCGTATTGTCCATCAAATCGTGTTGCTTCAGATAATCCAATATCCTCCCAATGGCCCTATCCAGATGTTCTATGTTGGCCAAATATTTTGCATCTTTTAATGGCTGATCGGCATATTTTTCAACCAGTTCAAGCGGGGAGGCGACTTTTGCATGAGGTTCGTGAAAAGCCACATACAAAAAGAATGGGTCATCACTATTTTGATTGAGCCAGTTCATGCATTCTTTGGCGACGATCTGACAAGAGTATCCCTTTACTTCACCGAGCGCTTTGCCATTTCTGATAAAGTTGACGGGGTTGCGATGAGAAGGTTCTGCGTTGTTTTCTGTCCCCATTGAATAATTAAAACCTTGCTCGTGGGGTTGTGGATGATTGAACTCAGGATTTTCAGTCAATTCTCCCAAATGCCATTTCCCGATATGGGCCGTTTGATAACCTTTGGTTTTAAGCAATTCTGCCAGTGTAACCTCTTGATCGGGAAGGTGCAAAGGATGATGTGGAGGTCTGTAGCTGTACATACCTAACTTGGCAGGACTTTTACCGGTCATAAGCCCTGTTCTGGAAGGGGAGCAGTTGGGCCCCGCGGCATAAAAATTATTGAAAAAGACACCTTCATTAGCCAGTCTGTTCAGGTTGGGGGTTTTTGTTGACCCTCCGATTCTCTCAAAGTCTCCATAACCCATATCATCGGCCAAGAGAAAAACGATGTTTGGGCTTTTTGGTGCAATGTACGAAGGATCATCACAACCCAAACAAAAAAGGGAAGCGATGCCGATTGAAATTAAGATACGATTCATAGAATGGGTTTCCCACGAATGTATCTTTTTAAAACATCAAATCAAAATCACCACTAAAAGCCAAATTTTAGCCTTTCTCCTTAGAAGTAAATTTGGTTTTCGTCCCAACCGGTCTTTCTAATATGGCCTTTATAAAAGTTGGATTTTCCATTTGTTTTTTGGCCTCCCTCAGGGCTGTCATATACATTTAACTACAATTTTTTTACGAGGTGGCATTTTCCACTTCAGCTATTTTCGAGTACCATTTTTTAACACAAAGTACCTGAACGATATAATCGGAGTTGACAATACAATCTATAAAATGAAAGTCGGGACTGACAATAAAAGTCAGAGATATCAATGGAATAAACCTTAAATGGGGACATAATATAATAGCCTATCTGATATCGGCTCTCAGAAGTTGTCTTTTTTTCAGTTTCAATTTCACCTAAAAGGAAACAATGAATGATCAGGGTTTTAAGAAAAAGGATGTATTTTCAATAGGTAAGATTCAAGTATTGAAGTGTTTTAGGAAAAATCTCTCAAATCAGCAAGCCAGTCAACTCACTTTCAATAATTAAGTCAAGGAGACACTTGGAGATCTTATATAGAAATTATGATACTTAATTATAACCCCAATTTATTGGAACTTGGGATTAAAAACTAATCGTTTAACTTGAGCACCGCCATAAAAGCCTGCTGAGGAATTTCAACACTGCCCACTTGCCGCATTTTCTTTTTCCCTTTTTTTTGTTTTTCAAGCAACTTTCTTTTTCGGGTAATATCTCCTCCATAACATTTGGCGGTCACATCTTTTCGTAGGGCCTTGATAGTCTCACGAGAAATAATTTTAGACCCGATGGCGGCTTGAATGGGAATATCAAACTGTTGCCGTGGTATTAACTCCCTTAACTTTTCACACATTTTCTTCCCAATGGTATAGGCGTTATCTTTATGAATGAGTGCTGAGAGTGCATCAACTGGATTGGCGTTGAGCAAGATGTCTACTTTCACCAACTTTGACGGTTGCATCCCAATGGGTGAATAGTCAAAAGAAGCATAACCTTTTGAGACAGTTTTCAATCGGTCGTAGAAATCAAAAACGATTTCGGCCAGAGGCATATCAAAATTTAATTCTACCCTTTCTGTGGTTAGGTAGGTTTGATTGGTGATGACACCTCTCTTTTCGATACAAAGAGACATTACATTACCGATAAAATCGGACTTTGTAATGATGGAGGCTTTGATAAAAGGTTCTTCCACATGATCCAAATAAGAAGGATCGGGAAGGTCCGAGGGATTATTGACCATGACAATCTCATCAGGGTCTTTTTTGGTATACGCATGATAGGACACGTTGGGAACTGTGGTGATCACGGTCATATTGAATTCCCGTTCTAGTCTTTCTTGGATAATCTCCAGGTGGAGCATGCCCAAAAATCCACAACGAAAGCCAAAGCCAAGTGCGGCTGAGCTCTCTGGCAGAAAGACAAGAGATGCGTCGTTCAATTGTAGTTTTTCCATACTGGCACGGAGTTCTTCGTAGTCTTCAGTATCGACGGGATAAATTCCAGCAAAAACCATTGGTTTTACTTCTTCAAAACCTTCAATGACTTCCTGCGTCGGATTGTCTGCTCCTGTTAGTGTATCTCCCACTTTTACTTCTTTGGCCTCTTTGATCCCCGTGATGAGGTATCCAACATCACCAGCAGCGATCATTTTTTTTGGTTCTTGTTTGAACTTTAGGGTTCCAATTTCGTCAGCGAAATAGGTTTTTCCCGTAGCAATAAATTGAATTTTTTGTCCTTTTTTGATTTCGCCGTGAATCACCCTAAAGTAGGTTTCCACCCCTCGAAAAGAGTTGTAGACAGAGTCAAAGATCAAGGCTTGTAAGGGAGCATCTATTTTACCATTGGGCGCGGGGATGCGTTCAATGATAGCCAATAGGATATCTTCAATCCCAAGTCCTGTCTTGGCGGACGCAGGGATGACTTCTTTAGCATCACAACCCAACAAGTCTACGATATCATCAGTGACCTCTTCAGGGTTGGCAGAAGGAAGGTCTATTTTATTCAATACAGGGATGATTTCTAAATCATTTTCTAGAGCAAGGTAGAGGTTGGAAATGGTTTGTGCTTGAATGCTTTGGGCAGCATCAACAACCAATAGTGCACCTTCACAAGCAGCAATGGATCGAGATACTTCATAGGAAAAGTCTACATGCCCAGGCGTATCAATTAAGTTAAAAACATATTGCTCTCCCTCGTATTCGTATTCCATTTGGATGGCGTGCGATTTGATGGTGATACCCCTTTCCCGCTCTAAATCCATATCGTCTAACAACTGCTCTTGCTTTTCGCGGGAGGTTACTGCTCCCGTAAAGTCCAGTAAGCGATCCGCGAGGGTACTTTTTCCATGGTCGATATGGGCTATAATACAAAAATTTCTAATGTGTTTCATCCGAGCATTTTCCTCTCCTGCTTCAAAGATACTTATTTTGAAAGCTTGGTTTTTTGTTTGACCCAGAAAAGTTAATTTTAGGGGATAAATTAATTACAAAATGAGAACCTCATCGAAAGTTTTACAAATCCTTTTGGCCATTACGTTTATCTTTTCAGCCTATACCAAATTCGCAGGTCCAGGCTTTTTTGAAATTACCTTGATGGATCAGGGCTTGGCTCCCGGTCGGACCTTTGCAGGTCATATGGCCCGGTTTTTTATCGGCCTGGAGTTTGCCTTGGGGATATTGATGTTTTTACCTTTTTACATCAAGCCATTGATGCAAATCACTTTTTTAATGTTGGGGATCTTTACTGTTCATTTGATCTATCTTTGGTCCATCGGAGACACCGAAAACTGTGGTTGTTTTGGTGAGATGATCTCCATGACCCCCGAACAATCCATCCTTAAAAACTTGGTCATGCTGGCCGTGGCTTTTGTGATTTTCAAAACAGCTCAAAGCCGACACATTTCCAAAGTCATTCCTTTGGGATTTACAGGGGCAACCATACTCAGCATGTGGTTGTTTTTGCCCATGCCCAAACATGAGGATTTCCCCTTCGAAAACTTTACGCACTTTGAACCCAAAGGAAGAGTTGATCTTTCCTCGGGAGAAAAGCTGATCGCTATCTTCAATTTGGATTGTGAACATTGTCAGGAGGCCGCTACAGCACTGGGGGAACTGCAGAGACAACACGAGATTTTTCCTGAGCTCTACGTGCTTTTTTATAAAGAGGGGCCTACCACTGTAGATAGCTTTGAAAGCATCACGCAATCTTCTTCTCCATATGCCTTTATCGAGGTGAACACTTTTTTTGATTTAATTGGTGATTCCCCGCCGAGGATATATTACCTAAATAACGGAACTGTAGCCGAAATTTGGGATACAGACTTTGCCCAAAACATCGTAAACACTTTTGGGTTAGAATAGCAGCCTGATATCGCAAATGATTTTGCTACTTTTGTAAAAAATTTATAGTGGTTAAAATTGGCGACATATCAATTGGGGATTTCCCCTTGTTGTTGGCTCCCATGGAAGACGTAAGCGATCCTCCTTTTCGTGCCTTGTGTAAGGAAAATGGTGCCGATGTGGTTTATACCGAGTTCATATCTAGTGAGGGCTTGATCCGTGATGCCGAAAAAAGCGTTCAAAAATTAGACATTTACGAAAAAGAACGCCCTGTAGGGATACAAATTTTTGGAGCCAATTTGGACTCCATGTTGCGCTCTGTTGAAATTGTTGAGGCGTCTAAGCCAGATATCATCGACATCAACTTTGGGTGCCCCGTAAAAAAAGTAGTGAGTAAAGGGGCCGGAGCGGGAATTTTAAGAGACATTCCATTGATGGTAAAACTGACCGCAGAAATGGCCAAGCACACTTCATTACCGCTAACGGTCAAAACTCGTTTGGGTTGGGATCACAACTCTATTAAGATCGTGGAGGTGGCTGAGCGATTGCAGGATGCCGGAGCCAAAGCCATTTCAATCCACGGAAGAACCAGGGCTCAAATGTATAAGGGCGATGCCGATTGGAAACCCATTGCTGCTGTTAAAAACAATTCCAGGATGCACATTCCTGTTTTTGGAAATGGAGATGTTGACAGTCCCGAAAAAGCCATGGAAATGCACGAACGTTATGGTTTGGATGGGGCCATGATCGGAAGGGCCAGTATTGGAAATCCTTGGTTTTTTAACCAAGTAAAACACTACTTTGAGAAAGGAACGTATTGCGATCCCCCTACTTTAAAAGATCGAGTAGAGGTTGCCAAAAGACATCTGGAGATGTCTATTGAATGGAAAGGGGAAGTTTTGGGCGTTTTGGAAACCCGACGCCATTACACCAATTATTTTAAAGGCATTCCCAATTTTAAACCCTACAGAACAGCAATGGTCACGACTAATGATCCCAACGAGGTTTTTGACACTCTTAACCGCGTTTTGGAGGAGGTAACAGAGCCGGCCTGGGTTTAAATCTATTGTTTTACCCCACGACTCGCCCAAGCCGAAGCTATACTGCCGAATAATAAAAGGGTTCCCATAACTAAAAGTAAATTTCCTATTTTCCACTGAACCGGGTAGGGCAGACTGGTTCCCGGAACATTGATAAAGGGAGACCATTGTTGAATCAAGATCACAATCGAAGAAAACAGCAATCCAATCCCACCCCCAAGAAAGACAATCATCATTCCCATTAAGAAAAATGTCTGGCGTAACTGTTGTTGGGTAATCCCCATGGCTTTTAAAATAGTCATCTGAGGTTTTTTGTCCAAAATCATCATCACTAAAGCACCTACTAAATTGAAGAGGGCAATGATCAGTACCAAAGTAAAGATGAGATAGATGGCCAAATATTCTGTATTGAGCATTTTGTAAAGGGCAGTATTGAGTTGGGCTCGGTCTTTGATCTCAATCGAGTCTCCCATGATTTCCTGAATTATCTTTTTCAAATCTTTGGAAGGAGTTTCGGGTGCAGCTTTGATTTCAATCGAGGAAAAAACATTTTGGGGGTATTGCAACAAATTTCTTGCAAAATCCAAAGTGCTGAAGAGATATTTCTGGTCAATGTCTTCGCTGATTTGATACAAGCCTATGGTAACGGCCTGTTGGGTATGAAAAGGGTTTTGTCTCAAGCTGCTTTTTAGGTTTTTTCTGGGAATGCTGATGTTGAGAAAAGAGCCATAGTCGTATACGCCCAGATCCATACCCGCGCCAATTCCATAGCCTGCAACAATGGTATTGGAATCGGGAATTAACCATTCCCCAATGGCGATCAAGGAATCTGCGGGAATGACGTTTAAGTAATCAGACCCTACCCCTTTGAGGTAGGCAACTTGATCTTTTTCTTTAAAGGAGAGGAAAACTTTTTCCTCCAGAATGGGACTAAAGGCTTTGATCTCATCGGTGGAGTCCAGTCGATGAATTTGGCTGCTGTCCAGCCTTATTGTTTTCCCTTGTTTGGCCACCACCCGAAAGTCGGGGTCAAAAATATTTGAGAAAGATAGTCCGAAGTCCTTCAGTCCTGAAAAGGCACTCAAAACAATCATTAGCGCAGCGGTAGCCACTAGAATGACCAGTAGCGCAATGGAGTTGATTCTGTTGATTACGGTTTGTCCGCTTTTAGAAAAAAAGTAACGCCATGCGATTTTGAGAACAACCGGCATTTTTTATTTTTTTTGTCTTTTGGGGATCCCGCTTGTATCCTCGATGGGGTTGTCAGCTTTATTCAAGGCTTTTTCTATGGCGTCCACATAGTCCAGAGAATCATCTATGTAAAACGAAAATTCGGGCATACGTCGCAATTGGTTTCTCATTCTTTGGGACATATCATGCCGTATCTGATTGCTGTTTTCTTTAATGCCTTTAAGGCAAGTATTGGCAATGTCTTTTGGAAAAATGCTTAGATAGACTTTGGCCAAAGACAGATCAATGGTTACGTTGACCTTGGTGATTGAAAGCACCAGATTGGAAGCCCCTTGATTTCTGATGGCTTCTTGAAGCATGACAGCCAGCTCCTGCTGTATTGCCGTGGCTACTTTTTTTTGTCTTGGTGTTTTTTCTATACCCATAATGGACAAAAGTAGGGATTCCTATTGATAATTATTATTTTTGAGACTATGAGAAACAGCAGTACAAACGTATTTTTAATTGCCCTATGGATCGCTTTTAGCTTTAACTCTTGTTTTGCTCAGCGCGACTTAGAGGAAATGCGTCAGTTGATCTTTGAAAAAACCAATGCACTTCGTGCCGAAAAGGGTTTGTCCGAATTGATAAAATTGGACTCTTTGATGGACTTGGCTCAACTGCATAGCGAGAACATGGTCAACCACAATTTTTATGCCCATGAAGATCATTTGGGGCGAGACCCTCTAGAGCGGGCGGAAAAATTCAAAGTAAAGGCATGGGTCAGGAAGGGAAATCGTTTTACGGGTATTGCCGAAAATATTGCTCAAACCCCTTGGTTTGAAAACGTAAGAGGTTGTGGAGATACCAGAACCGAGGAAAATTTAGCTCAATGTATGGTTACCGGTTGGAAGAACAGTCCGCCTCACTACAAAAATATTCTGGGGAATTATACCCATTTGGGAGTTGGCTTGTATTTTGATGAAAAGGGCATGGGCTTTGGCACCCAAAACTTTCGCTAGACTACCACTCGATGCGTTCCCATTTGTATTCGGAACTCAGGCGGTAGGCGCCCAAGAATTTTTTCTTCCATTGATCCGGCGCAATGAGAGACAGGTAATCTTCCTTTTCCCCTTCGTAGAGAAAATAGGTTTCCCCTACCAGGGGTTCGAATTTAAATTTGGCGGTATATACCTTTTGAGTATCACTGGCGGTTTTTACAAAATCTTTAATTTTATCTTTCAGTTCCTCCAGCTCTGTTTGAAATTGTTTGGAAACTTTTTCTACGCCCTTTTGCTTAAAGGCATCTACATTGGGGATTTTGATGACAGGGCCACTGGCTTGAGAAGCATAGGGCAATAGACGAGCAATGTATTCTTCCTGCTCCTCATCCCAAACAACGTTATCCGGTTTTTTCTTTTTCAACTCAA
>DEYL01000030.1 GCA_002364535.1 Flavobacteriaceae bacterium UBA3159
AACCGTTTTATTGTTTTAGTAGAAAACTCTATTGAAATATCGAACATTTTTTTTACCCCAAAAGATTTTGATTTAACAAACTATTTGATCAAGAAACTTGTCTCTAAATATTATTTTTATTCATAATACTTAAACAAGCAAAATACCAATAGTGAAAATGAAATAAAAGATGATATTGTTCTAATGAGATTGAAGTTATTCCATTTGGTTTCAATATTTTCTCTTAGTGAACTTAATTCTGTTTCGGATATTTTTTGCAAATCTGTATTTTCTAATAATACATTAATTGGAATATTTCCATTAATGGTTACGATGAAAACTCCAAACAAATAAATTAATGTAGAAGCCAATAATAATTTAAAAACATAAAAATTAGGTGAACCATAATTCATATATGCTGAAATTGGCATCGTTAAAACTGGCAAAATAAAAGTAATGTAAAACAATGGATTAAGAATAGCTTTATTCATTGCTTTAAAAGCTGTTAAATAACTAATGTTATTAAGCGTTCCTATTCCAGGTTTAACTGCATTTGTCCATGTAAAGAATATGCCAGACATTATTCCAGTAGAAATGATGGCTACAATAATTATTGTGTTTTTCATATAGCTATAAAAATAAAAAAAACGGTTAACTATATAATAGTATAACCGTTTTATTGTTTTAGTAGCGAGGGCTGGACTCGAACCAGCGACCTTCGGGTTATGAGCCCGACGAGCTACCTACTGCTCTACCTCGCGATGAATGTGCAAATTTACAAAATTTATACACCACCACAAAGGCTAATCCAAAGATTGTATCTTTATACCATGGCCAAAACCCCACATAAGTCAGGTTATGTATCCATCGTAGGAAACCCCAATGTGGGTAAATCTACTTTAGTCAATGCCTTAATGGGCAGAGATTTATCCATTACCACCCCCAAGGCTCAAACTACCCGCCATCGTATTCTGGGTTTGATCAATGGGGATAATTATCAATTGGTTTTGTCAGACACGCCTGGTATTATTCAGCCCGCATATGAAATGCAAAACTCCATGATGGATTTAGTCAAGGAATCTTTGGTCGATGCCGATTTATTGCTCTACATGATATCAATTGAAGAAAAAAAAATCAAGGATCTAGCCTTATTGGAGCGGATCAAGAAATCCAAAATTCCATTATTTGTGCTGATCAATAAAATTGACACCTCCTCTCAGGCAGAATTAGAGGCTGCCGTTAGTGAATGGTCTGCCATTTTTCCCAATGCAATGGTGATTCCCATCTCCGCCTTGACCGGTTTTTTTGTTCCGGAACTCTTACAAATGTTGATTGAGTTGTTGCCCAAATCACCCCCTTATTTTCCCAAAGATCAGCTCAGTGACAAACCCGAACGTTTTTTTGTCAATGAATCCATCCGTAAAAGTATTTTAGAACATTACGACAAAGAGATCCCGTATGCTGTGGAGGTCATCACCGAATCTTTTAAGGAAGAAGATAAGATCATTAGGATACAAGCGGTCATTTTGGTAGAAAGAGAAACCCAAAAAGGAATCGTTATCGGGCACAAAGGAGAACAACTGAAAAAAGTGGGTATTGCAGCCAGAAAAAATCTCGCATCATTTTTTGGTAAGAAAATCCATATAGAACTTTTCGTAAAAGTTCAAAAAAACTGGCGTTCCAATCCCCAACAACTTAAACGTTTTGGTTATCAGTAATAACTCCAATACTTTATCTCACAAATTCACTTACTTTTGCACTCAAATAAACTGTAATGGCAGGGATTGTTGCAATTGTGGGAAGACCTAATGTGGGGAAATCCACTTTTTTTAATCGTTTGATCAAAAAAAGGGAAGCCATCGTAGATGCAGTAAGCGGTGTAACACGAGACCGTCATTATGGTCAGTCCGACTGGAATGGTATAGAGTTCAGTTTGATCGATACCGGTGGCTATATAAAAGGCAGCGATGATGTTTTTCAAAAGGAAATCGACAAGCAAGTCAACTTGGCCATCGAAGAAGCCGATGCCATACTATTTATGGTCGATGTGGCAGAAGGTCTTACCGGAATGGACGAAACCATTGCCCAATTGCTCAGACGCTCTCAAAAGCCTGTATTCCTGACAGCCAACAAAGGAGATAATTCCAAGGTCACTGAAAATATGACCGAATTTTATGCTTTGGGTTACGAACACATATACATCGTTTCTGCAATCAATGGCAGTGGAACGGGAGAACTGTTGGACGAATTGGTCAAGGTTTTACCCGAACAAAGTGAACCGGAGCAGACCCTACCCAGATTTGCAGTAGTAGGACGACCCAATGCGGGCAAATCTTCTTTTATTAATGCACTTATAGGGGAGGAAAGATATATAGTTACCGACATAGCCGGAACCACCAGAGACAGTATCGATACCAAATACAAACGTTTTGGATTTGAATTTAACCTAGTAGATACAGCAGGAATTAGGAAAAAAAGTAAAGTTAAAGAAGACATCGAATTTTATTCCGTCATGCGTTCTGTAAGGGCCATTGAATATTGCGATGTTTGCTTATTGTTGGTTGATGCCACCAGAGGTTTTGATGGCCAAGTTCAAAATATCTTTTGGTTGGCCCACAGAAATAACAAGGGCATTGTCATATTGGTCAACAAGTGGGACCTTGTTGAAAAGGAAACCCAATCTACCAAACTTTTTGAAGAAGAGATTAAAGAAAAAACAGCACCTTTTAGAGACGTTCCCATTGTGTTTATCTCTGCCCTAAACAAACAGAGAATATTTAAAGCCATAGAAATTGCCGTTACTATTTATAAAAATCGATCCAATCGTATCCCTACCCGAAAATTAAACGATACCCTTTTGCCCGTTATGGAAAGTCAACCCCCTCCATCCCATAAAGGAAAGTTCGTCAAAATAAAGTTCTGTACCCAATTGCCTACGCCACATCCACAATTTGCTTTTTTCTGTAATCTTCCTCAATATGTAAAGGAACCTTACAAACGATTTTTGGAAAACAAACTCAGGGAACGTTTTGAGTTTAAGGGCATTCCCATACAATTGTTTTTTAGAAAGAAATAGTTATAAGTTTTCCCGCAGTTGAATAAGGTCAGATTTGAGCTGTTCAAGCTTTTGAATCAGCTCCAAGTTACTATCTTCAGAAAGGTTTTTCAGTTTGAGTTGTTTTTTGACCCCTTCAATGGTCAACCCTTTTTCCTTCAGTAGATAGTATATCTTTTGGAGGGTGTTTACATCATCTGGGGTATACTTTCGGGCGCCACCTTCTTTTTTTCTAGGCTGAATTTCCTTAAACTCTTTTTCCCAAAACCGAAGTAGGGAAGGGTTTACATTGAATGCTTTGGCGATCTCACCAATTCTGTAGTATCTTTTTTCGGGGAGGTTGACATGCATCAGTCCATGGATTGGTTTTCCTGTCTGGCCAAATTAAGCATAACATCAAACTCCTCAGCCGTCAAATTACCGGAGTAGTAATTCAAGGGATTCACCCTTTTTCCGTCTTTAAATATTTCATAGTGGAGGTGGGGTCCTACAGAGCGACCTGTACTGCCTACATAGCCAATAATGTCTCCACGTTTTACTTTCTGTCTTCTTTTGACATTGAATTTATTTAGGTGAGCATAAAGACTGACATAACCAAAGCCGTGGTCAATTCTAACGTGTTTTCCATAACCCGCGGCTCTATTGTCCGCTCTCCCAATGATACCGTCACCGGAGGCATAAACTGGAGTTCCTCGGGGCGCGGTAAAATCCATACCTTGGTGAAACCTTCTTTTTTTGGTAAAAGGATCAGTACGGTAACCAAAACCGGAAGCCATTCTTTTCAAATCATTTTTATGAATTGGTTGAATCGAAGGCATAGCACCCAAAAGGTCTTCCTTGCTTTTGGACAAACTCTCCAACTCTTCCAGCGATCGCGATTGAACCACTACTTGTTTGGTCAAAACTTCCAACCGCTTGGTGGTATTCACAATTAGTTTTGAATTGTTATAACCCTCCAACTCTTTATAGCGATTGACACCCCCAAAACCCATTTTTCTTTGCTCTTCCGGTATGGGACTCGCTTCAAAATAAACCCTGTAAAGATTGTTGTCACGATCGGCAACATTAACCATTACCTCTTCAATTTGTTCAAGCTTTTTGTTCAATAGTTCGTATTGCAACTTGAAATTTTCAATCTCTCGCGCTTGAAGCAGTTCCTTTGGCGTATTAAGCGTATCAGTATTCAACAAGATAAACAAGGCCAAAATCCCAAAAAAGACTGAAGACAACAAAAATAAAACTACTCCCGACAGCTCGGAGAACCTGCTAGAATTTACAGGACGGTAGGAGAGTGACTCATTATCGTAATAATATTTTAATCTAGGCATAGAGAGCTTTGGAGGCCACAAAGGGCATATTGTCAAAGCAAATATACAAATTATCTAAATCACCACCACTTCCCTTTATTTTCGTCAATCCAATCGATCTAATCAACTATATTTGTATCGCTTTTAAACATCAAAGCTTACTATGAAATCCGCTGAAGTCAGAAAACAATTTCTACAATTTTTTGAGTCCAAAGCCCATACCATTGTACCCTCTGCCCCAATGGTAATCAAGGACGATCCCACACTGATGTTCACCAATGCGGGAATGAACCAATTCAAACCTTATTTTTTGGGACATCAAAAACCCAAGAACAACAGGATCGCAGATACCCAAAAGTGTCTTAGGGTTTCCGGCAAACACAACGACCTTGAAGAAGTGGGAATTGACACTTATCACCATACTTTTTTTGAGATGTTGGGCAATTGGAGTTTTGGCGATTATTTCAAAAAAGAAGCCATAGAGTGGGCATGGGAGCTATTGACAGCTGTTTACAAAATCGATCCCGAGAAAATCTATGTTACCATATTCGAAGGGGATGCAAGTGAAAATCTCGAAAAGGATACTGAGGCTTCCGATTATTGGAAAGCCATTATTCCTGAAGAAAGAGTCCTATTGGGTAACAAAAAAGACAACTTCTGGGAAATGGGCGATCAAGGGCCTTGTGGTCCCTGCTCCGAAATTCACATTGACCTCAGAAGTGAGGAAGAAAAAGCCAAAATTTCCGGTGCAGATCTGGTCAACCAAGACCACCACCAAGTCATTGAAGTTTGGAACTTGGTATTCATTGAATTTAATAGAAAAGCCGATGGCAGTCTGAAGTCCCTACCCCAAAAACACGTTGATACGGGAATGGGGTTTGAAAGACTCTGCATGGTATTGCAGGGAAAAACTTCCAACTACGATACCGACGTTTTTACCCCTTTAATCAAAGAAATCGAAACCCTTACCGCCTCAAAATACGGCACAGATCAAAATACCAACCGAGCCATCAGGGTTATTGCCGATCACCTTAGGACGGTTTATCTTGCCATTACCGATGGGCAGTTGCCCTCCAATACCGGTGCAGGCTATGTAATTAGACGAATTCTTAGAAGAGCCATTCGCTATGGTTTCACCTTCCTCAACCAAAAAGAACCTTTTATTTATCATCTGGTGGATACCCTAAACAACCAACTCAAATCTGTTTTCCCCGAACTGGACAAACAAAAAAGCATTTCGGCCAACGTCATACGTGAGGAAGAAAACTCCTTCCTCAAAACACTCGATCAAGGCCTTACCCTTTTGGATACCGTTTTGGGAGCTTCAAAAGACAAGGTTGTAAGCGGAGCCAAAGCCTTTGAACTATACGATACCTTTGGTTTTCCACTCGATCTCACTGCCCTTATCGCCAGAGAACGGGGTTATCAAGTAGATGAAAAGGGATTCGATGCCCAGATGTCGAAACAAAAAGAACGTTCTCGTGCTGCTGCTGTTTCTGTCACAGACGATTGGCAAGTCATCAAGCAAGACGATGAAGAAGAATTTGTAGGATACGACCTGTTGTCTACCTCGGTTAGCATCTCCAAATATCGAAAAGTAAGTTCTAAAAAAGAGGGGGAATTTTTTCAGTTGGTATTTAACATTACCCCTTTCTACCCCGAAAGCGGTGGGCAAGTAGGGGATAAGGGATACCTTGAAGCACCCAATGGTGCGCTACATTATATCATAGATACAAAAAAGGAAAACGATCTTATTCTACACTACTCCAAGACCCTACCGGTAGACCTCAATGCTAAATTCAATGCCGTTGTGGACCAAGGTCAACGTCTTAAAACCGCCTGTAATCACAGTGCGACTCACCTCATGCACCAGGCCTTGCGTTCCATATTGGGAACCCATGTTGAACAAAAAGGGTCTATGGTTCAGTCCGGAATGTTCCGATTTGACTTTTCCCATTTTGCCAAACTCACTCCGGAGGAATTACTT
>DEYL01000011.1 GCA_002364535.1 Flavobacteriaceae bacterium UBA3159
TACCTTGACAGGGTAGAAGTCACTGGTTCGAATCCAGTATGACCCACAAAACAAATCCATTTAAAACAATTTGGCCCTTCCAGATTGTTAATTTTTAATTCTTAAAAATATGTATTTCAAGTTGAATAAAATAAATTTTACTGCCATTTTATTGTGCATTGCTTCCAGTCTTTTTTCGCAAGAGAATTTAAACAATAGTAAATTTAAACAATTGCACGAAGAACTTCCAACACCTAATGTTTACAGAACTGCCAGTGGGGCACCAGGGCATGAATACTACCAGCAAACTGCGGATTATTTGATTGATGTTGAACTCGATGAAATCAACAATATTATACATGGAAAAGAAACGATTACCTACACGAATAATTCACCAGATGTCCTGAGTTATCTTTGGATACAATTGGATCAAAATATTCGCGCAAAAAACTCGCACGGTCAACTTACCTCAACTAGTAGTATGGGCAATGAAATGAGTTTTGGGAGTATAAAAAGAATGCATGACCGAATGAATTTTGACGGCGGGTTTAAGCTTGAAAAAGTGACGGATACAAATAACGAAAAACTTTCCTACAAAATCAACGAGACCATGATGCGTATAGAACTCCCAAAGGCACTAAAAAAGGGGCAATCATTTTCGTTTAAGATAAATTACCACTACAACATTAATGACAGACTTAAAATTGGAGGACGAAGTGGTTATGAGTACTTTGAAAAAGAAGGAAATTCAATATATACCATTGCCCAGTTTTTTCCCAGAATGGCAGTATATAATGAAGTTGAAGGCTGGCAAAACAAACAATTTATTGGTAATGGAGAGTTTACTTTGCCTTTCGGTGATTATAAAGTAAGCATTACCGTTCCAAGTGACCACATCGTGGCTGCCACCGGAGAACTCAAAAATCACACCTCCGTATTAAGTAAAAAACAAATTGAAAGGTTAGACAGAGCAAAAAATAATTATACAGATCCTGAAATTATTGTCACGCAAAAAGAAGCAGAGATCAATGAAAAAACCAAAAGCAATTCAAAAAAGACTTGGGTTTTTGAAGCAGAAAATGTACGAGATTTTGGTTGGGCAAGCTCTAGAAAATTTATATGGGATGCAATGGCTGTGGATGTTGGAGGTAAAAGGGTAATGGCTTACAGTTATTATCCAAAAGAAGGGAATCCGCTTTGGGAACAGTTTTCAACCAGAGCAGTTGCCCACACCCTAATGACTTATTCCAAATACACCATCGATTACATTTACCCGCAAGCCACATCGGTTCATGCCAAATCCATTGGGATGGAATATCCTATGATTTGTTTTAACTTTGGAAGGCCTGAAGAAGATGGAACATATTCTGAAAGAACAAAGTACCGCATGATTGGTGTCATAATTCACGAAGTTGGTCATAATTTCTTTCCCATGATTATAAATTCTGACGAACGCCAATGGACATGGATGGATGAAGGTCTTAATAGCTTTGTAGAATACCTTACCGAACAAGAATTTGAGAGAGATTATCCCTCAAGAAGAGGGCCTCCAGAAAATATTATTCAATACATGAAAGGAGATAAAAGTGGAATTGTACCCATCATGACAAATTCTGAATCCATTTTGCAATTTGGTAACAATGCGTATGGGAAGCCTGCTACAGCGCTCAATATTTTAAGAGAAACAATCATGGGCAGAGAATTGTTTGACTATGCCTTTAAGACGTATAGTGAAAGATGGGCATTTAAACACCCTACCCCAGCAGATTTCTTTAGAACCATGGAAGACGCCAGTGCCGTAGATCTTGATTGGTTTTGGAGAGGTTGGTTTTACACCAACGATTGTGTGGACATTTCTTTAGACCAAGTAAACTGGTTTAAAATAAATACTGCAGATCCTGATATTGAAAATCCCATCGCAAAAAATCAAAAAGAAAAAAACAGCACTTACATTGGAAACAGACGTGATGCTGTTTCTATATCCAAAACAGTGACTGAAAAAGATAAAGGTGCAGTAGATTTTTACACAACTTACGACCCCTTTAAAACCGATGTTTTAGACAGACAAGACTATACCGACTTTCTAAACACTCTTGATATAGAAGAAAAGGCATTTTTAAATTCTGATAAAAACTACTACGAAATTCAGTTCTCAAATATTGGAGGGTTAGTGATGCCCATCATTCTGGAATTTACTTATACGGACGGAACCCAAGAAGTCATAAGAATCCCTGCAGAAATATGGAAGAGAAATAATGAAAAAATCAAAAAAGTGTTTATTCTGGACAAGGAATTAGTCAACGTCAAACTTGATCCATTCTTAGAAACTGCGGATGTTGATTTGAATAATAATTATTGGCCTCCAAGAACTGAACCGACACGTTTCCAACTCTATAAGCTCGATGAAGAAAAGCTTGAAAACCCCATGCAAAGAGCCGAAAGAGCCAAAAAACAATAGGGTTAGAAATTTAAATAACAAATTGTTATGATAAAGTCTTTGATCTTTTTAATTCTCTACACAATACTTCCCTTTCATGATTTTCATGTATCTCATACGACTTTGCATTACAACAAAGCCCAAGAGTTAATAGAAATAACTGTAAGAGTTGCTATTGATGATTTGGAAAAAACCTTAGAGACAAAAAGTTCTGGTAAATTAAAACTAGGGAGCCCAAAAGAAAATATATCTTCCAATCAGTACATCAAAAATTATTTCGATCATCATCTGCAAATTTCTATCAATAAAAAAATGACAGCATATAATTGGATTGGAAAAGAAATAGCAAAAGACTTGCATGATGTTTATTTGTACTTTGAAATTACTGATTGTAACTCTAACGGAAACATAGAATCCATAGCTATCGAAAACACACTTTTTTTAGAAAGTTCACATAAACAAACAAATATTGTATTAATTGAATTTGGAGATATAAACTACAATCTCAACTTTAATAAGGATTATATCAGGGAAACAATCGTATTTTAAAACAACTATTTGACGATTATAAAGTTCAATATTAGAACCTAATAAATGGGTTGTTTGATTAAGGGAATATAATAATTATGATAGTACAATTCTTTTCACATACAAATACGGGAAAAGAGCATAGCGGAGCTTAAAGAAGATATAAAGCATTAAAAGAGGTCTATTTGGAATGCGCATTTTTATTTGGACTAGAAAAAAATATATTCTAATCGGAGGAAGCCGCCAATATCTCAAGTAAATCAATAAATAAATTTATAATATCTAAATACAAATTAACAGCAACCTTAACTGCGGTTCCCCATGAATCATCTCCAGCAGCAATTGCTTTTTCTAAATAATTAAAATCATAAATTAAGTACAAAGAAAAAATGACTACCCCACAATAAGAATATATTATTCTAGTTCTTTCTGATTTAAAAAAGAAAGCATTAAGAAATTCACAAACTATTAAAGTAAATAAAGCAAGCAATAAGAAAACTCCAAGAAAACTAAAATCCGTAGGGACAAATGCAACAATAATCCCTGCCATTATTACAGCTAAGGTTGTGCCAACCATTGCCTGAAATACTACATTTTGCCATTCTTGATTATATTTATCATGACGTAAAACGTTTTTATCAAACTCATCTTTTAATTCTTTGAACTCGTTAGAGTTTATATCAAAAAAATTTGTTGGTTCAGATTTATAATAATATACTGTTCTTTTTTCTTCATTGGCTCCCATAAATTTTTTCCAAAATGTTGGACTGTGGTCTCTTTTAATTTTTTTTGATAAAACTAATTTTGATTTTAAATACTTTCTAAATTTAAATGACTTTCCAATGTATGCAATTGTTGGGCCTAATGACCATCCAAAAAAAGCAGAGAAAATTGCTACTACTATTAAGTTTATTGGGTACGAATCAGCAAAGAACATAACACAGAAAAGAAATAGGAAACTTCCTCCAATAGTTATAAATAATTCAGTTGTAGTTTCATATGCTTTATTTAAACGAGCTGTTATTGATGTAATAAATAACATTCCCCCGAGAATTAAGAATGTCCTAGACATTAGTAAATTAGATTCCATATCATGCATATTACAAAATATTTATTTTAAAAAATAATGGATTAATTATAAATTTTTACAAGTCCAACAATTCATATTAATCTATGGTCTCACAAACAATTTATTTAACAAAATAAACTATTGGTTAAGGTGGTTATTTTTACGACAATAAACGTAGCTACGAATATATAGGTTAGATAGAATCCAATAAGGTTTCCAAAGCCATTCCCCTAGACCCTTTTATCAAAATCAATGCGCCTTTAAAAGCTAAGGATTGAAGCTGATTTCGAAACGATTCGGTAGTTTTAAAAAAGTTAGCTTTTGAAGAATCGGAAGCTAATTCAAAAAAGTGTGAACCTACATAATATGCAGATGAAAAATTTAAAGAATTTACCTCATCAATAACAGCCTGATGCTCTGACTTACTGTGAATACCCAGTTCAAACATATCCCCTAAAATTACAACCTTATACTCACTCCTCATGGAATTAAAATTATCCAAGGCGACCTTCATACTGCTTGGGTTGGCATTGTAAGCGTCTAAAATAATGGTATTGAAGCCTTTTCGGATGATTTGAGAACGGTTGTTATTTGGGGTGTAAGATTCAATCCCTTTTTTAATATTTTCGTGACTGACTTCAAAAAAGCAACCCATGGCAATGGCTGCGGCAGCATTGGAAAAATTATAAATTCCAACAAGCTGACTTTCCATTGTGAACCCCTGTGATTCAAAGCTTATAAAAGGGGTTTCAGATGTCATAGATACTTGAATATTGAAACTATTTTTTTTAGAAAAAACATGTGCCTTCCTATAGTCTCCAATTTGTTGTACTTGCTTTTTATCATCCCCATTTATAAAGGCAAGACCTTTGTTACACTTTAAATAGTCATACAATTCACATTTACCTTTGACCACGCCTGCAGCACTACCGAAACCTTCCAAATGGGCCTTACCAAAATTAGTAATGTAGCCGTAGTTAGGTGCCGAAATTTGACAAAGATTAGCGATTTCTCCAATGTGGTTGGCCCCCATTTCAACGATTCCAATGTCTACTGACGCATCCATTTGAAGTAAAGTCAGTGGAACTCCAATATGATTGTTATAGTTTCCTTGTGTTGAATGTGTTTTATATTGCTGGCCCAAAACCGAATTAATCAGTTCTTTCGTGGTTGTTTTGCCATTACTACCAGTAATAGCAATGATTGGAATATTTAAATATTTGCGATGAAAATTAGCTAATTCTTGCAAGGTTTTTAAAACATTTGGGACCAAAATAAAACGCGCATTACTTTGGGGTTGCTGTTCATCTATTATACAATAAGACGCTCCAGAATCGAGTGCCTTAATTGCAAAATGATTCCCGTTAAAATTTTCTCCTTTTAGAGCAAAAAAAAGCGCCCCACGGGCTATAGAACGGGTGTCTGTAGAAGCCCCATTGAATTTTAAAAATAAGTGATGAAGCTTCTCAATTTTCATAACTTAAATGTACAAAAAAGTCCTAAATATAATTTAGGACTTTTAAAATTAAAAGAAACTATTTTTAATTTTTTCTTTTCTTTTTATTCATTGACTTGGATCCAACCCTAGACATAGCACATCTAAAACCGATAAAATCAGTCGCCATATCTTCAGGGTAGAAACGCCTTTGGGCTGGGTCTATCCAAAACTCTCTGTCTTTCCAAGATCCTCCTTTGTAAACTCGTGCTTGGTCATTCACGAGAGAGGTTCTTGTGTTAGATTTGTCATATTCTCTATTAAGTGTACCATCAGAGTTGGTACCTACTTTATGCTTAGGAGAATCGTACATCTTTCTAGTTGTATCAGAAAATTCAACCTCACCTTCTTCAAAATCATCAAAATATCTTGACGATTGTTTGTCTCCATCTCTAAAATTTCGATTGTCACTTTTATCAAAATTTGCTCGTAAGTATGTTTCGTCTTCGTCAACAGGGATTTTAGCAAGCTGACCAGGGAGGTTTCTAACAATAACTTTACCATTTGTTAGTGTATCATATTCAAAATCATCAATCCCAATTACTTTTACAGACCCGTCTTCAGCAAGCGCGTTCTTAGTGTAAATGTTTCCTCTGTAATAGGCAAAATCATTGAATTCATCGTCAACAATTGGGCGGTAGATGTCTGCAACCCACTCCGCTACATTACCGGCCATATCATAAATACCGAAATCATTTGGATCATACGACATTACTTCATTGGTAATGTCTGCGCCATCGTCAGACCATCCTGCAATACCTCCGTAATCGCCCTTTCCTTGTTTAAAGTTTGCCAACTGATCTCCTTTTATTTTTCTTTCTCCAGTTCTGGTATATTGACCATCCCAAGGGTATTTTTTTCGACCGCGATATATGTTGTATTCTCTTAGCTCCGTTAGACCAAGAGCTGCATATTCCCATTCTGCTTCTGTTGGAAGCCTATATCTAATTTGAATTAAGCCTGTTTCTCTCGATGCAAAGCCAACCAAAGTGTCATTTCGTCTGTTGCCTTTACCACCTAAATGAGTCCCAAGACTGTCTTTGAATGTTTGATTTGGGACATTCACATAGGTATCAAGATTGAAATTGTTAGACGCAGTTACAGATTCAGTCGGAATGTGTGCCCCTCTTTCTAAATATCCTTCTTTTTGAAGGACCATTTCACCTACACGGTCTGATCTCCACTTGGCATATTCATTGGCCTGAAGCCAGCTAACTCCAACAACAGGATAGTTGCGATAGGCAGGATGACGTAAGTAATTTTCCACCAAAATCTCGGCAGAACCCAATCGATTTCTCCAAACTAGTGTATCAGGAAGTAACCCATTATAAATATCCTCAAATTCAGTATTGTCAGGTGGGTAAACACGTTTAATCCAGTCTAAATATTCTAAATACATAAGGTTGGTAACCTCTGTCTCATCTATATAAAAGGATTGAACGTGTTGTTGATTTGGAGTATTGTTCCAATCGTGCATGACATCATCCTGAACTTTTCCCATTGTAAAAGTACCGCCTTCAACAAAGACGAGTCCAGGGGCAGTCTCTTGTTCTTTAAATCTTGTATTGTACTGAAAACCACCTTCTTTAGCATTGATTTTCCATCCAGTACCCCGTGAGGAGTTACCGTATTTTGAGGAGGATTTACTACAGCCCAGCATAGATAATGAAAAGAGTGCTATAAAGGACCATCTAAATATCTTGTTGTATTTCATACTTAATTTTTATTTAAAAAGTATTTAAAAATTAGGAATTGCAATATACTAAATATGAATTGGTTTGCAATAAAATATTAAATCGATTGTGTAATATTTAACCTTAAATAAATTACCTTTAAAAAAATAACGGTTTTTATCACGTTTTATTATTGTAATTTTGAAATCAATTTAGTAGATGTATACTAATATTGATGAACCCCCGTTAGGATTTAATGAAGAAAATTCCTTTTTTTTTAACGCTTTGGTGCATTTTGACGCTAAGTCATTCCCAAGTTCAGCGCTTTGAAGTTGACTGGAACAGCTCAAAGGTTTTTTCTATGGGATCAAATCAGATTGAGCTCCCCCATTTTAAAGAAAAAAATTATAATTTTTCTTTTGAAAAAGGCATCACTTTTGTCGCGCAGTTGGATGCCAAAACTTCCATCGATATAAAAAGTGTCAAAATCACAAACCTAATTACGATTATTGTTTCAGAATCAGACTTAAAAGATTTAAAATTAAGTTGGATTCCAAACGATGTTCAATTGAGAACTTTCAATTCAAATGCAAGAGGCAAAACCTCTAATACGATTCAAATAAATCCTATTTTCAAAGATAATGGTATTTTAAAAAAAGTAGTGAATTTTACAGTTTCTTACGCTTCATCCTCTAACAATAAATTATCAAGTTCAGGCACTTCTCTTCAAAGTTCTGCATTGAAAACAGGCCAATGGTATCGCTTTGCCATTGATACAACTGGAGTTCATAAATTAGACAAGGGATTTTTTGATGCACTCGGAGTCAATACGGATGTTATAAACCCGAAAAAAATCAAAGTTTATGGACATGGTGGGCAATCATTGCCTTTAGTAAATAATGGAACCCAGTCTTATGACTTGATTCAAAATGCGGTCCAATTTGTTGGAGAAGAAGATGGCGTCTTTAATAATGAAGATTTTTTACTTTTTTATGCCATTGGCCCAAAGCATTATAATGCTGAAAACAACTCACATATCAATCCTTATAGCGATGTTTGTTACTATTACATTGAAATTGGTAGTGAAAATGGCTTGCGCATGAGCGCTGCTAACCAACCT
>DEYL01000010.1:0-30342 GCA_002364535.1 Flavobacteriaceae bacterium UBA3159
TTTTAAATGTATTTGCTTAATAATAATATTCCGTGTACATTTGCGCCCTAAAATATGGTCCGTTCGTCTATCGGTTAGGACGCCAGGTTTTCATCCTGGAAAGAGGGGTTCGACTCCCCTACGGGCTACAAGTTTTTAAAATAATTATATGGCAAATCACAAGTCTGCATTAAAGAGAATTCGTTCTAACGACAAAAAGCGCTTGCGCAATAGATTTCAACACAAAACCGCAAGAAATGCGATTAGGAAGTTGAGAGGTTTGACCACCAAAAAAGAAGCCAACAAGCAGTTTCCTGACGTTGTTTCTTTGGTGGACAAGTTGGCCAAAAAGAACATCATTCACGCCAATAAAGCAGCCAACATAAAGACCAAATTGGCTAAGTTTGTTGCTTCTCTTTAAATAAATTATATACTTTGTAATTAAAAAAAAGCCTTCCGATTGGAAGGCTTTTTTTATGTTATGAATTCATTGAGATCAGGAATTCTTCGTTGTTTTTGGTCTTTATAAATCGGTCGTTGACGAATTCCATGGCTTCAACCGGATTCATGTCTGCCAAATATTTTCTCATGATCCACATGCGCTGTATGGTGTTTTCCTCTAGCAACATATCGTCGCGTCGGGTACTGGAAGAGATCAAGTCTATGGCAGGGAAAATTCTGCGGTTGGAAATCTTTCGGTCGAGTTGTAATTCCATATTACCCGTTCCTTTAAACTCTTCAAAAATTACCTCATCCATTTTGGAGCCAGTTTCAGTTAAAGCAGTTGCAATAATGGATAAAGAGCCTCCTCCTTCAATGTTTCTGGCGGCACCAAAAAACCTTTTGGGCTTGTGAAGTGCGTTAGCATCGACCCCACCACTAAGGATTTTCCCCGAAGCGGGTTGGACGGTATTATAGGCTCTGGCCAGACGGGTGATCGAATCCAAAAGAATGACCACATCATGACCGCATTCTACCATTCTCTTAGCCTTTTCAAGCACAATATTGGCAACTTTTACGTGTCGGTCGGCGGGTTCGTCAAAAGTTGAAGCGACAACCTCACCGTCTACATTCCGTTGCATATCGGTTACCTCTTCCGGTCTTTCATCAATCAAAAGGATCAATTGATATACTTCTGGGTGATTGGCCGCAATGGAATTGGCAATGTCTTTAAGGAGCATAGTCTTACCCGTTTTGGGCTGTGAAACGATCATCCCCCTTTGGCCTTTTCCAATGGGAGAGAATAGATCGATTATCCTCGTTGATATGGTACTTTGCTTATCGGCTATATTGAATTTTTCATTGGGAAAAAGTGGTGTTAGGTGTTCAAAAGATACCCGATCTCTCACGACTTTAGGGTCCAGACCATTGATCTTATCCACTTTGATCAAAGGGAAGTATTTTTCCCCTTCTTTGGGAGGGCGAACAGTTCCCAATACCGTATCACCGGTTTTTAGTCCAAACAATCGAATTTGAGATTGAGAGACATATACATCGTCGGGAGAGGAAAGATAATTAAAGTCGGAAGACCTCAAAAAACCATAACCTTCTTGCATCATTTCCAGAACCCCTTCTGTATTGATGATGCCTTCGAATTCAAAATCGGGTTCGCGGTAGCGGTTTCGATTGTCTCGATTGTGATTGACCTCGTGGTGCTCTTTCTTTCTTTTGGGGTTATTGTGTTTTCCGTTGTGATGGTTATGTTTGTGTTGCTGATTGGGTTCTTTCTTTTCCGATTTTTGTTGTTCATGTTTGACCTCTTCCTTCCCTTTAGGATTGTCACTCTCAGGATTATCATTGGTCTTTTTCTCCGTATTTACTTGTCCTTGACCTTTGGCGCGTGGCTGAAATTTTTCTTTTTTTGGAGGATTGGCCACATTTTCATCACCAGTAGCAGCTGCTACTGTATCAATGATTTGATAAATGAGTTCCATCTTTTTAAGCCCTGTAATCCTTTTGACTCCTTGGGCTTTGGCCATTTCCTGCAATTCAGGAAGTTTTTTGCTTTTTAGCGTTTCTATCTCGTACATCAGCTGAGAATAAAAGAAAATAGTGAGAATATAATTGAAAAAAGTATTTGAAAATGGGGGATATTGGTTATCTCCCGCAACAATATTACAAATTTTATTTTTAAATTGGAATTTTATATAAAAAACTTAGTTTTAAAAAGTTTAAGCCCATGATCCAGCGCATCCAAACGGTTTTTTTGTTTATGATATCCATCACTTCAGTATTTGGGCTTTTTTTCTTCCCCCCTATTGATTTTCCAGACTTGGGATTGCCGATTCCTATGGTGTTGGAATCCTATCTGATCTTGACTGCCGCAATTGCATTTTTGACCCTGTTGTTATTTAAAATTAGAAAAACACAGTTGATGATTAATCGCTTGCACTTTCTTGTTCAAATCCTGGCAGAGGTTGGATTGGTCTATGGTATGGTGAATACTGACGATATGAATGTTTATCTGCCCTGGTTAGTCATGCCTATACTGGCTTTGATATTACTGATATTGAGCAGCAGGTTTATAAAGAAAGATGAAGACCTGATCCGCTCTATTGATCGCCTGCGTTAAGCGACCCTCGTTGGCCCAATTCTATGGCTTCGAGATTTTCTATTTTCCCTTGATTCAGTTCAAACCTCAGCATTGTCCTCAGCTTGTGAAAGCCTTGGATGCCACAAGCACCGGGATTCATGTGTAAAAGATTGTTTTTGTAATCTTGCACGACTTTGAGAATGTGTGAGTGGCCGCATACATACAGTTCTGGTTTTTCTTTCACTATGAGTTTTTTTACCCTGGCATTGTACCTTCCGGGATAGCCGCCGATATGTGTCATCAAAACTTTTACCCCCTCGCAGTTGAAAGTTTGATTTTCTGGAAACTGACTTCTCAATAGATGACCATCGATATTGCCATAAACACCTCTGAGTGGTTTTATTTTTGAAATTCCATCAGTAACAGCAGTGGTTCCTATGTCTCCTGAATGCCAGACCTCATCTGCACCATCGATGTATTTGATTATTTTTTGATCCAAATGACCGTGGGTATCAGAAAGCAGTAGGATTTTTTTCAAAATTAATTTTTAAAACCATTCCAAAGATATTTCATTTTCCCTGTCTTTTGAGCACTACCGATTTATTTCCTAAAATAATATCTTTGTGTTGTAAATGGAGTTTAAGAGATATTTTGTTGAGTTGTCTTACAACGGATCTGCTTATCACGGTTGGCAGCGACAACCCAATGCCATGAGTATTCAACAGGCCTTGGAAGAAGCATTGAGTAAACTGATAAGGGAGCGCATTAGTTTGGTGGGGGCAGGAAGAACCGATACTGGAGTCCATGCCCGAGAGATGTATGCACATTTTGATACCGCAAAGGAAATTGTAAATCCAAAAGAACTGGTTTTTCTCTTAAATGGTTTTTTAAGTGATGACATCGCTATCAAAGCCATCAGACGTGTTCAGCCCACTGCTCATGCACGTTTTGATGCAACAGCCCGTTATTACCAATACCATATCGCTACGACAAAAGATCCCTTTCATACCCTATCACATTATTATCTAAAAAACAAACCCGATATTTATTTAATGAATCAAGCGGCAAAAATTCTTCTTCTTCACGAAGATTTTCAATGTTTTTCGAGGTCAAACACCAATGTAAAAACTTTTCTTTGTAATATAAAAAAAGCTGAGTGGCAGCAAGAAGACGATTATTTGGTTTTTTATATCTGTGCCAATCGGTTCTTAAGAAACATGGTTCGGGCCATTGTAGGTACCCTTCTGGAAATAGGTTTTAAAAAGAGAAAAGTGGAAGACATAGAGATGGTGATTTTAAGTAAAGACAGGGGCAAAGCCGGATTTTCTGTTCCTGCACGTGGACTCTACTTGAGTCGTATTGAGTACCCTCAAAATATATTTTTAGACTGATGGCAAAGGAAAAAGGAAACATCTTCGATCTAAAATTGTTTTCCAAGTTGATGCTCCATGTAAAGCCCTTCAAAAAGACTTATTACTTTGTGATGGTCTCTGCTATTCTATTGGCCGGTTTTTCTGCACTGACTCCTTATTTGTTGAAAATCACTGTAGACGATTACATTCGTTTAAAGGATTACGAAGGAATGGTCTTTCTGATCGGACTGATGCTGATTACGCTTTTGTCGGAGGTGATTTTTCAATTTCTATTTGTTTATTTTGCCAATTGGCTGGGACAAAACGTCATTCGTGACCTGAGGGATGTTTTGTTCCAGAAGATCATTGGATTTAAGATGGCCTATTTTGATAAATCTGCCGTGGGAAGATTGGTGACCCGGGCCGTAAATGATATAGAGACCATAGCGAGTATTTTCTCTCAAGGTTTGTTTATGATCATTGCCGATTTGCTAAAAATGGCTGTGGTCATTGTTATTATGTTAGTCATAGATTGGGAACTTTCTCTGATCGTCTTTTCAATTCTTCCGGTTATCTTGTATGCCACTCGACTCTTTCAGAAGTCCATGAAGACTGCTTTCGAAGAAGTTCGCCTTCAGGTAGCCAATCTGAATTCCTTTGTTCAGGAAAGGATTACGGGTATGCAAATCGTACAGTTGTTTCATCGAGAAAAAATTGAACATGACCATTTTGTATCCATCAACGAAAAGCATAAGAAAGCTTGGTTAAAAACAGTTTGGTACAATTCCATTTTCTTTCCGATTGCTGAAATTTCTTCTTCCATAACACTGGGCTTGCTGGTTTGGTATGGAGGATTGAATTTGGTGGCAGGGGGTTCCATCTCTATGGGTACCATATTTCTTTTTATCCAAATGTCACAGATGCTCTTTCGTCCTTTGCGCCACATTGCGGATAAGTTCAATACTCTTCAAATGGGGATGGTCGCGGCGGATCGGATCTTTAATATCATCAATACCGAAAGTCGGATCTCCGATCACGGTCAGTGGGATCCTCAAAAAGTTGAAGGTAGAATAATCATCAAGGACTTGAGGTTTTCATATGTTGCAGACGAAGAAGTCATTCGTGGTATTGATCTAGACATTCAACCTGGAGAAAAAATTGCAATTGTCGGGGCAACCGGGGCAGGTAAATCTACTTTGATCAATCTCCTTTCACGTTTTTATGAGTTTGAAAAAGGAGAGATTTATTTGGACGATCAATCCATTAAGGATTTTAGGCTGCAGTCGTTGCGTAAACATGTAGGGATTGTTTTGCAAGATGTGTTTTTATTTGCCGATACCATATATAACAACATCACGCTTTATAATCCCAATGTGACCAGAGAGATGGTCTATGAAGCGGCGCAACAGATAGGAGTCCACAAATTTATAGAATTACTTCCGGGAGGCTATGACTACAATGTGAAGGAACGAGGGATTATGCTTTCCTCAGGACAGCGGCAATTGATTGCCTTTTTGAGGATTTATATTGCCAACCCCAGTGTGTTGATTTTGGATGAGGCTACTTCCTCCATTGATTCCCATTCAGAAGAACTAATCAAGAACGCAACGCATAAAATTACTTCTGATAAAACATCCATATTGATAGCACACCGCTTGTCTACCATTAAAAACGCCGATCGTATCGTGGTAATGGATTCAGGTCGTATTGTAGAAGTGGGTTCTCACAAAGAACTGCTGAACATCAAAGACGGTTTTTACGCACAATTGTACAAAATTCAGTTCTTGGAAGTAGCAGTTTAATCTAAACGGAAAGGTCTTCGGTCAACATCCGTCGGAGGTCTTCGATGTTTTTATACTTACAAAATGCTCCATCTTTGACGTAGGATATTTTTCCGCTTTGTTCAGAAATTACAAGTACTACCGCATCTGTTTTTTCACTGATTCCTATGGCTGCCCTGTGGCGAAGTCCAAACCTTGATGGGATAGAAGTGGATTCAGAAACGGGGAGTACCACACGGGTGGATTTGATAAAATTGTTATCTACGATAATGGCACCATCGTGCAAGGGACTGTTCTTAAAAAAAATGGTTTCCAGAATTTGGGCACTGATTTCGATATTGGCCTCATCCCCGGTGCTTTTTAAAAAATCTAGATTGTTCTCTCTTTCAAAAACGATAATGGCTCCTGTTTTTTCGTTGGCCATTTTATTGCACGCACTCAATAATGCTGTCAAATCTATCTTTAATAACTCTGGACCTTGATTGAGGAATTTAAAATAGCGGATGACGTTTCGCCTTGAAGCAAAATTGGTCGATCCAATCAAGAGTAAAAATTTCCGGATCTCTTGCTGAAAGACAACGATAAGAGCAAAAAAACCAACACTGATGAATTTACCCAAGATGTTACTCAATACATCCAAGTTGAGGATATCAGTCAATTTCCAAATCACATAAAACATTACGATACCGATAAAAATATTGATAGCAACCGTCCCTTTGACCAGTCGGTAGGCATAGAAAAGAAGCAAAGCCACCAAAAGAACATCAACAATGTCGATGAAGGTGAAGTCTAGAAAGTCAATTTTGTCCAATACTGCTTTTTTGTAAAATTATAAAACTATTGGAGGGCTTGCAATAAATCGACACATTCTTTGGCTTGTTTGACATCGTGAACTCTGAGAATATTAGCCCCTTTGGATAAAGCAATGGTGTTGAGCACTGTGGTTCCGTTGAGGGCCTCATCGGCTGTGACACCCAACTTTTTGTAAATCATGGATTTTCTTGATATGCCTGCCAATAGTGGAAGTTCCAGGCTTTGGAACAAATCAAAGTGATTCAATAACGCATAGTTGTGTTCTAAAGTTTTTCCAAATCCAAAACCAAGATCTATGATAACATCATTGATTCCTTTGCTGTAGGCTTGCTGTATTTTTTCAGAAAAATAATACAGTACTTCTTGGACAACATTTTTGTATTGTGGATTTTTTTGCATGTCTTTTGGGGTTCCCAGAAGGTGCATCAGTACATAGGGAGCATGGTGTTTACCAACAGTTTTCATCATATTGGGGTCAAATTGTCCTCCGGAAATATCATTGATCATTACCGCCCCTCTAATGAGGCATCCCGCTGCTACAGTAGATCGGTAGGTGTCGATAGAAAAATATTGTTTGGGAAAAGTTTTAATCAATTTTTCCAGGATGGGATAAAGTCTTTTTTTCTCTTCCTCCTGACTGATTTCTACTGCACCAGGTTGGGTACTGCAAGCCCCCAAGTCAATAAAGAAAGCTCCTTCACGAATCATTTTCTCAGTTTGTACCAATGCTTGGTCTTCGACATTGAATTTACCGCCGTCATAAAACGAATCCGGGGTCAAATTCAGTATCCCCATGATTTTGGGTTGTGAAAGATCAATCAACTCTCCTTTTATATTGATGGTCATGCTGTTGCTTAAAATGTTTTTAAACTTTTAATAATGCTCTTTACAGAGTAAAAAAAATTATCGAAATTTACGCCAAATATAAATAATCCCATGACATCCACCCCCGACCATTATCAAAGGGTAATGAAGAATTGTCAGTCGCTCTTTGCGAAAAAGATGACGGATTATGGCAGTGCTTGGCGCATACTGCGTCTTCCTTCATTGACGGATCAAATTTTCATCAAGGCCCAAAGAATTAGAGGCTTACAGACCAATACCACCCAAAAAGTGGATGAGGGTGAAGTTTCTGAGTTCATAGGGATCATCAATTATTCCCTGATGGCTTTGATTCAAATAGAATTAGGCGTTTCTGACACACCCGATTTGAATATCGATCAAGCCTTGGCAGAAAATGAAAAACAAGCAGCAGTGGTTTATGATTTGATGTTGGCCAAAAACCACGATTATGGGGAGGCATGGCGCGACATGCGGGTGAGCTCTCTAACGGATTTGATTTTACAAAAATTGATGCGTATCAAGCAAATAGAGGGCAACGATGGCAAAACCATAGTCAGTGAAGGGATTGACGCCAATTATCAAGACATTGTCAACTATGCTGTATTTGCTTTAATTCACTTGAAAGCTTTCGAAGATTAAATGTTAAGGAACTTACTCTCAAAACTTTTTTATGCTTTTTTAACCCTTTTTGGGGTTGTAAGCTTGGTGTTTTTCCTTTTTAATGTTTTGCCGGGTGATCCTGCACAAATGATGTTGGGTCAGAATGAAAGCAGTAAACAACTGGCATTGGTTAAAAAAAAGTATGGCTTTGACCTTCCTTTATCTCGTCAATACTTGCTATATCTCAATGATTTGTCTCCCCTATCGATGCATTCAACAGATCAAGATGATCTTTCTTATTTTTCTAAACAGAAATACAGCGCTTTTCCGCTGATTCAAAACAGCCACTATGTTTTGACCCTCAAATGGCCTTATTTGAGGACTTCCTATCAAAAAAGGGGTAAAAAAGTTTCTGCAGTTATTTCTGAAACTTTCTCCAATACTCTGATTTTGGCAGTAGCCTCTATTTCTATCGCCATTGTTTTGGGAGTTTTATTGGGCGTTGTGGCCACACTACTTTACAATACTTTGATTGATCGATGGTTACAATTCATCAGCACCTTGGGGATGAGCGTCCCTTCCTTTTTTAGTGCGATTCTTTTTTCTTGGTTTTTTGGGTTTTTATACCACCAATACACGGGCTTGAACATGAGTGGAAATTTATATGAAATGGACGATTTTGGAGAGGGAAGGGTATTGCGGTTAAAAAACTTGGTCTTACCCGCAGTGGTTTTGGGGATTCGTCCCATAGCTGTCATCATTCAGTTGATGCGCAGCAGCCTGCTCGAAGTCTTGTCTCAAGATTACACCAAAACAGCCTATTCCAAGGGGTTGTCAACCTTTCAAGTCATCTACAGGCATGGAATCAAAAACGCTTTGAATCCCGTTGTAACGGTCATTTCCGGGTGGTTTGCTTCCTTGCTGGCAGGGGCGGTTTTTGTCGAATATATCTTTGGATGGAAAGGAATGGGAAAGGAAATTGTTACCGCACTCAACACCCTTGATATTCCTGTTATCATAGGTATTGTTCTTACATTGTCGAGTCTTTTTATATTGATCAATTTGGCGGTAGATTTTATCTACGCTCAGCTGGATCCACAAGTTAAATTAGAATAATCAATTATATTATGAGAAAAAAAATTGTAGCCGGAAATTGGAAAATGAACAATAACAAACGCGAAACCGCCGAGTTGATTCAAGCGCTAAAACCTCTTAATTTTTCTACCGATGTCAGGGTAATGATAGCTCCTGCTTTTACCCATTTGGTTCAAGCAGAAGAATTGACTCAAGTCGGGCGCATAGAGGTTTTGGCTCAAAACATGAATGCCTCAGAGTCAGGCGCTTTTACGGGCGAGATTTCTGCTGGAATGCTCCACAGTATTGGTATTAACAAAGTCATTTTGGGACATTCAGAACGCAGGGCCTACTACAACGAAACGGACGTTGCACTGAAGCAAAAAGTAGAAACGGCTCTTACCCACGACATGGAAGTTGTTTTTTGTTTTGGGGAGGAACTGGACCAGCGTAAAGCAGGCACTCATTTTGAGGTGGTTCAAACCCAATTGGAAACAGCTCTTTTTGATTTAAGTGCATCCCAGTGGTCCAAGATCATTTTGGCATATGAACCGGTTTGGGCCATAGGTACGGGAGAAACCGCATCTCCGGATCAGGCGCAAGAAATGCATGCCTTTATCAGAGGTTTGATCGCTTCAAAATACATTCAGGAGGTGTCAGATGGTGTTTCTATTCTTTACGGAGGTAGTGTAAAACCAGCCAATGCATCGTCCATTTTTTCACAAGCAGATGTAGACGGTGGACTGATTGGTGGTGCCGCACTCAACGCAGATGATTTTACGGCTATCATTCAATCAGCATAAATGGCGCTTGTCTACCTGGAAATTGACCTCAGACTGACCCCAAGAGATCCTTGGTGGGAGATAATGATCGCTCAAATGGGATCAGTAGGTTTCGAAAGCTTTGTCGATACACCCCAGGGTTTTAAGGGCTATATTCCTCAGAATGATTTCCAAGAAAAAGATTTTCTTCAAATCGATGTCTTTGATATTAAGGGGCTGGAGATTGAGTGGGATACCAAAATCATTCCCCCGGAAAATTGGAACCGTCAATGGGAAGAGAATTTTTCATCCATAAGGGTAGGGCAGCGCTGTGTGGTCAGGGCCGACTTTCACCCCCCAGAAAAAGTGGAGTATGAACTGGTGATCACCCCCAAAATGAGTTTTGGTACCGGACATCACGAAACCACACAAATGATGATTTCCTTTTTGTTGGACTTGAACTGCATCAATAAAACAGTTTTGGATATGGGAACGGGTACCGGGGTATTAGCCATATTGGCCGAAAAAAGAGGGGCAAAGACTGTCCTCGCATTAGATAATGACCCTTGGTGTGTGGAAAATACGCTGGAGAATTTGGAAATGAACCACTGTCAAAAGATCAGTGCTCAATTGAGCAGTTCCTTTCCAAAGAAAAACAAATACGATATGGTTTTGGCCAATATTAATACCAATTTGCTGTTAAAACAAATTAAAGGTTATTCACAAGTTTTAGTCCCTGGAGGGGATTTATTGATGAGTGGCTTTTATGTTGAAGATTTGGGTATAATTCAAAATGCCTGTGAAGCGGAAGGATTTAGATTTATTCGTAATTTAGATGTAAACAATTGGTTGGCAGCCCATTTTATCCTTTAATGAGTACCGAAAAGCCACAAATCGAAAAAGAAAATGAAGTAGATGTTCTCACCCAAGGTGAACGAGAACACAAAATCATCCTTTTTAATGATGATATCAATACTTTTGATCATGTGATCAAAACCCTTGTGGACTATTGTGACCATACCTATGAACAAGCGGAACAATGTGCCTATATTGTTCATTATACCGGAAAATGTACCGTGAAGACTGGTTCTTACGATGAGCTGGAACCCATATGTCTATTGTTATTGGGTGCCCAACTTTCAGCGGAAATACATTAATTACTTTTGTTTAATGTTTTTTAATTTTTATATAACAAATTAAAATACGAAATTTACAGAATGAATTATTTAACCCTATTAATCGCTCTTGTTTTTTTTATTAATCTTGGTAATTGCCAAAATGATAATACTATGGATCAAACTATCTATCAATTTAGAGTCAAAGACATTAATGGAAATACCTTTGATTTTGAAAATTTAAGAGGAAAGAAAATCATGATTGTTAATACGGCTTCTAAATGTGGCTTGACTGGACAATATAAAGGACTTCAGAAGCTTTACGACCGCTATAAAAACAGCGGCTTTGTCATTGTTGGTTTTCCTGCCAATGATTTTTTGTGGCAAGAGCCTGGAAGCGATAATGAGATCGCAGCCTTTTGTGAAAAGAATTATGGTGTAACCTTCCCCATGATGAGTAAGACGACCGTCAAAGGAAGTGAAATGCATCCGTTGTATCAATTCCTTACACAGGTTCGTAAGAATGGTGTAAAAAGTTCGACTGTTTCCTGGAATTTTCAAAAATACTTGATTGGTCAAGATGGCAAGCTCGAAAAAATCATCACTCCCAGAACAGCACCTATGAGCAAGGAAGTTATTGATTGGGTGGAGGAAGGCGTGTTGGCTATTAATCAACATTTGTGAAATTAGATATTTTATCCTTCGGCGCACATCCCGACGATGTGGAGTTGGGTTGTGGTGGTACCCTGGCCAAAGCTGTTGCTGAAGGCAAAAAAGTAGGTATCATTGACCTTACTCAAGGTGAAATGGCAACCAGAGGCAATCCCCAACTTAGGGCAAAAGAATCTCAAGCTGCTGCAGACATCTTAGGTGTTAGCTTTCGAGAAAATCTCAATTTTAAAGACGCTTTTATTTTTAACGACGAAAGTCATCAAATTAGGGTCATCGCTGCGTTGCGAAAATACCAACCTAAAATTGTTTTGTGCAATGCTGTAAGAGATCGCCATACCGATCATGCCAAGGCCTCTGATTTGGTTCGTCACGCTTGCTTTTTAAGCGGATTGCCGCGTATTGAAACGTGGGACGAGCAAGGGAATATGCAAACAGCTTTTAGGCCCCAACATGTTTTTCACTATATACAATGGGAGGAACTCAGCCCTGATTTTGTGGTTGACATATCGAGATTCTTACCCAAAAAAATGGGAGCTATTCGTGCTTTTCAGAGTCAGTTTTATGACAAAAGTGAGGAAGGGCCCCAAACACCCATAAGCTCTCTTAACTTTTTGGAAAGTGTAGCATCACGTGCCAAAAATATGGGAAGATTGATATATAAAGACGCGGCTGAGGGCTTTACGACAGATCGACTCCTGGGTGTAGAAAATTTTGATTGCTTACTCTAAATAATAGCAACAAATCATTAAATTTACATTCGATTATGGTGGTTGTAGCTCAGTTGGTTAGAGCGCTAGATTGTGGTTCTAGAGGTCGCCGGTTCGAAACCGGTCTTCCACCCTACAAAACCCCTCGAGAAATTGAGGGGTTTTCTTCCTAGCCTAAGCTCATCTCGAGACTACTCTCTTAGTGGGTAGGTATTTTAGTGTACCAAAACTACACTCACAACATGCAAAAAATAACAGGAGCAAAATTATAATAATCTTGCATTATAAATCTTGATTGTGATCAAATAAATGGATGGTTTTGTTTTTTTTAATAGATTATTGGAGGCTATAAAAGCGGATTAAGCGTCATTAAGTTACCTGCCGTTTTTATCGATATTTAAATATTTCTTGTCTGAGTTGAGTCTAATACGTTCTTCTCTATTAGCCAGGTCCCACAAGGTGTGAAAGATAAAACGAGCTCTTTTGGTGAGCAGGGGGTAATTGATTTTTTCTACGGTATCGGTTGGGAGGTGATAATCTTCGTGGGTGCCACTAAAGTAAAAGATTACAGGGATATCGTTTTTGGCAAAATTGTAATGGTCAGAACGATAATAATAGCGGTTTGCATAATGTCTGCCCCTTTCATAAACTTTTAACAATGGGTCATTATAACGAAAATCCAGATCTAAGTTTGAATATTTTTTGTTAATCGATATGGAAATGTCATGAAGGTCTTGGGAGAGGATGTCAGATCCTATAAGATATAAATAATCTTCATCATTGTCGTGAAGTGAATCATTTCGTCCAATCATATCAATATTTAAATTCACAATGGTTTGTTCCAGCGGGTAGAGTGGATTCTCGGAATAATAAGCCGAACCTAACAGGCCTTCTTCTTCACCAGTAACATGTAAAAAAACAATCGATCTCTTGGGTTTATAACCGTTTTCTAATCCAATTTTTACCGCCTCTGCTATTTCAAGCATGGTGACGGTTCCAGACCCATCATCATCGGCTCCATTGTTGATTTGCCCTCCTTCGATTCCAATATGGTCAAGGTGAGAAGTCAAAACGATGTATTCATTAGGAAATTCACTTCCCTTGATTATAGCGGCCACATTTTCTGTTGAGACCATTTTACCATCAACTTTCAAAGTCATTTCTTGAAAATAATTGTTGGTCCCCTCAGCCGCTTGGATATTTAAATTCATATAGTGGTCTCTCAAAAAATCTACGGCAATTTTTTGACCCTTGCTTCCTGTTCTTCTTCCTTCAAAGTAATCAGAGGCATACACGTAGAGGAGTTCCATGAGCTCTTGCTCAGTAATGGATTGGGCAAATTCAGTGACCCTGGAATCTTGCCCTTTAAGTAAGGTGCAAAAGCAAGTGATAAAAATGAATATGTATCGAATCATTTTAGAATATTTTCTTTTGTGTGATTTGAAGATTGATGCCATCCCAAAGGTCAATTCGCTTTTGGAGAGCGTCTTTGGAGGCGGAAATGGCCTCTTCCCATATATGAGGGTCTGCACCGCAAAGGTTTTTAATCATATCGAGTGCCATGGGGCCGTGGGAATCACCGTCGACCTCTATGTGTCTTTCAAAATAATAGATGATCTTATCAAAATTGTGCTCATTTTCTCGATTCATTCTTTTGATCATAGAGATGAACATGTCCGGAATTAAATCTTCTCTTCCAAAAGTAAAAACTGCAGCGATTTTGTGGGTTTTACCTTCTTCAATAATACGGAAGGTGAAATTCAAAAAATCGGCCACGTGTGCAGGTAATTCTGCTTGATCTATGGTGTCAAAAATATCATTTCCCTCTCTAAGCTGATACAATAGTTTTTGAATGCCTCGGGTGTCGGCATCAATCTGTTTCATGGCATTAAGGTACATTTCGAAATGACTGACCGAATTCCCATGCTTATCCAAATCGGTTTCCTCCCCCCAAACAATCTCATTTATCAGCCTGGCGGCAGAATTGTTATCAGGGGGTTGCCAGGGTAGGGTAGTAGTGGTCAAATCCAATTGTAACTTTTTAACCAATGACATGAAATCCCATACGGCATACACATGAGATTCCATGAATTGTTTTAAATTGTAAATAGAGTTAATGTTAACGTAAATGGGATGGGTCATAAGTTGACCCCTAAGTTCTGAGATTTCTGTTTTTAAATTTTCAATCATTTATCAGCTTCATTTTCATATGCTAAATTAATTATAAATCATTACACTCATTATATTAAATTCTACTATATTAAGGTTAAGCTTAAATTGAGTATAAACATATGAAAAGCGATGCAAAAGATAAGTCAAACATCATTTTTTTTGACGGAGTTTGCAATCTGTGCAACTTTTGGGTAAAGTATGTCGTGAGGAATGACCTAGATGGTGTTTTTTATTTCTCAAACCTACAATCTGAGTTTGCTAAGAATTTCCTAACAAAAAACAATATCAACTCTGATTTTGAAACCATTATTCTCTTCACAGAGGGAAGGTTTCTTAAAGAATCAGATGCTGTGGTATCCATTTTATTTAAAATAGGTGGATTCAACAGGTTCCTGTCGAGAATAATTAAACCTCTACCGATCAAATTCAGAGATTGTCTTTATAAGTTTGTATCAAGGAATAGATATAGACTTTTTGGAAAGAAAGAATATTGTGTAATTCCTGATCAGAATGTAAAAAAAAGGTTTCTCTAAACTTCTTCTAATTTTTCCAAATATTGAAATTTAATTATAATTTTTTATTTAGAATTCTTCTAAATAATTTTTATTTTTGTTTCTTCATTTGTAAATTTGAGGATCCATGGATAAACGCTCAGTTGAAAAAAAATTATACAACTTAAAAAATGTCATTTTTTGTACTCTCACATTCTTTTTGCTTGGAACCTTGACAGAATTATATCTAATTAATCATTACACCGAGATTTTTCAAATCATTCCAATTGTTTGTATTACATTTTCTATTTTCAGCTTTGTTGTTCTTATTTTTAAAGTCTCAAGATCTACAGTTAAATTATTTAAATTTTCTTTGTTTACAACTTCTTTAATAGGTTTATTAGGTGTTTTTTTTCATCTTAATTCCAATTATGAATTTGAAAAAGAAATGAAACCATCAAGTGATAGTTGGGGTCTGTTTGTTGAAAGTTTATCAGGAGCGCTTCCGGCTCTTGCCCCGCTTAATTTAGTTGTACTCTCCATGGTAGGGTATTCATATATTTTAATTTTAAAACAAAACCAATGAAAAAAAAGCTTTTTTATTTAATATGTCTTTTGTTAGTAAATTCAATACTAATATCGTGTAATGAACCTCCATCCAAAAAAAACCACAACAACTATAATCTTGATGAAAATCAAAATAAACCCGAATCGGTATTAAATATTAATCTTGCTAATGAATCTAATTTAGTTGACTTAGGATTATCATCTGATTTAGTAAATGAAATTTTAGCAAATCAACCATTTTTAAATTTTTCTAACCTTACATTATTATTAGATGGTAATTACAATGAAGAACTTTTTAGAAAAGTCTTTTTACCATTAAACCTTAATACAGCAAATGAAAGTGATTTTCATATGATCCCAGGAGTTGGAAAAAAAATGGCTCATGAATTCGTTGAATATAGACCCTATTCAAGTATTGAGGAGTTCAAGCGAGAAATAGGAAAATACGTTGATGATAATGAAGTAATTCGATATTTAAATTATGTGTTTGTTCCAGTGGAATTAAATAGTTCTAAAGAATCCGATATTAAAAATTTACCTGGTGTTGGGAACAAGATGGCTCATGAATTTATTGAATACAGGCCATATAAAAATATTACACAATTTAGGCGTGAGATTGGTAAGTATGTGGATGAAAAAGAGTTAAATAGACTTGAGCGATTTGTCTATTTAAAAGAAAATTGATCAAATTATATATATTTTTAAACTCTTATTCTTCTGTACTCCTCTCATATGAAAACCCTCCTTTTTTTCCGCTTGACCATGACTTAAACTCAACACTAAGATAAATGTCTTGCTCAATAAGATGTAAAACTAATTTCTTACCAACAATGTATTGTGGTTTCACCGCTAAACGAAAATCTTTGAAATCAAGAGAATCTATTTGATTTAAATTTCCAACAGCCCACTCAGTTCCTATTGGACTTTTATATTTATCTGCTTCATTTTCTTTTGTAATGTTAAAAATTTGACCTCCACTATTGCCTCTTGATATAATTACATTTTCAGTAATACTATCTTGATTAGCTTTTACAAGTTGGTTAGTATTGTCTTTCTTTTCAAAAAATTTTACTGGACCATTCCAAATGTTAGATAAACTCGTGTCATTGGTTGTGTTTTTTTCTTTTGAGCAACTTATTATAAAAGCTAAAATTAATGTGTAAAAAAAATAATTTCTCATATTCATATCACTTATGTTAATTGTTTGAAATTATAGGTTTGAAAGGTTATCTATTGTTTAAATTGAATTGTTAAATAGTAGTTTCTTGGAGGGGAGGGTATTATTCCAGGACCGGGATATCCTGTAGCTCTTCTAGTAAAATAAACTTCATTGGCTAGGTTATTAATTCCAGTTTCAATTTTAAATTTTCCAAAGAGATAATTTGCTGATAAGTCAATAATTTGGTAACTAGGAATTTTACCTATTACTCCACTTAAAGTGCCCTCCACAGCATTAGATGCGTCAGAAAATTGTTCTCCTACACTTGTTAGCTGAAAACTCGTGTAAAAGTTTTTAAAACCAAACCTTGTTCCTAGTTTGTAATTATGCGTAGGTATAAACTCAACTTTTTTGCCTTCAATTCCGGGTTCGTCCGATCTTACATACTCAGAATTGATAGTCGAGAAATTGAAAAACAAAGAAAGGTCAATAGATGCATTGTTTTTCCAAATTAGTCTGTCTAAATTTAACTCAGTTAAGGACTCAACCCCCATAATAAGTGCGTCTCCTATATTACCCCTTTGACTTTTAACCCTAAAATATTTGTCTACAACAGGGGTAAAACCAATTCGATCATTATATCGTAGGTAGAAAAAATTAGTATCAAATGATAAATAGTTTTTTAATTCACCTCTGATTCCAATATCTGCCGTTATTCCATCTTCATCCTTAATGTTGGGATCAATAATAAACGCTGGATTAAAAATACTAATATCTGCAAATGTTACAGAGCGATAGTTTTCTGAGGCATTTATATATAATTCAAATTTATTATCAATTTTATAATTGACGCCAATTCCAAATAAGAAAAAATTTCTCTTATTATTGAGGTTTTCAAAAATAGTTAAATCTTGTATTACATTGCCAGCTGCATCAAAATTTATTTTTCTGTAGTTACCATCACTTTTAGTGTCAATTATCTCATACCTTAAACCAGGTGTAATAGAAAAATTGTCATTAATGTAAAAAATATGTTCAGAGAAAAAAGCTAAATTTTTGTTTGGGTAAAAGTAAAACGACTGACTAGGATAGTCGGGGAAATCTGTATTATAAAAATTAAAATCAGGTCCTATTGTATCATTTCCTGCACCTTGTTTTGAGTCATTTTTTGCATAATACCATTTATTACCTAGTAAAAAAATAACCTTTTTTCCTAAAAATGAATATTGACTTAACCATCTTGTTTCAAAACCATAATTATTGAAATTCCCATAGATTAAATCTCTTTCTTCACCAGGATCGATCTGGTTAACTCTATTGCTTCTGAAGCCTAAAGCTTTTCTTTTTGCTTTTAGACCAAATAGTTGGAATTGAATGTTACTTGTTTTAGAGAAAGAATGATTAATAACAGTTTGATATAGAAACCAATTTAAACCAAACCAATTTCGTTCCCTATTACTCTGAAAGGGGTTTTTATAAAACATGTCATCACTTAACCCACCTGCCTGTTGAGCCAAATAGTTTAAAAATGTAAATTCTGATTTTATAGAAGTTTTTGAATTGAAATCATATTTAAATTGTAAAAAATAATTCCTTGAATTAAACCTGCTATTTGAACGGAAACCATCTCCGCTTTTGAAATTAAAATAGCTTAGATATGAAAATGATTTTATCTTTCCGCTAATTTGGGAAAAGTTTGTAAAGAGATTGTTGCTTCCGTAAGTGTTTCTTGTTTTAAAATTAAATCCTCTGCTAGGATTTGGTTCAATTAATTTGAAATTGACAAGTCCTCCAAATTGAGTTCCATATTGAAGTGATGCAGCTCCTCTTACAATTTGAATTTCTTTTACAGCCTCTGCAGGGGGAGAGTAATAACTTTCAGGGTAGCCTAAAACGTCAGCACTGATATCATATCCATTTTGCCTGGTATTAAAATTTGAAGTTCTATTTGGATCAAGCCCTCTACCACCAATATTTAATTGAATACCTGCGTCGTCATTTTGATAAATATTTAGTCCTGAAATTTGGGAGTAAATTTGTCTAGAATTATTTGAGGCTATATTTGCAGTTAATTGTCCAACTTGAATTACTTCTGTTTTTTTTCCAGCATAAATTGAGGTTCCCTCGAAATCACTGAGCCTTGTAAGGTTAAAAACCTTTTTTCTCTCAGAATTTAAAACTACTTCATTAAGCTCATTTGATTTATTTATAACTATGTAAATAGGTTGATCTGACTGTTTATCTTTTAAAATAAATTCAGTAACAGGGAATCCTTCTAAGTAAAAATAAAGTTTAGCAGGATATTGATAAATATATATTTCAACAATTGAGCCAATTTTAGCTTCCTTAATTAGACCAATTTTAGAGTCATATATTTTTACACAATTTTTTTCTTCGGGCATAAATGGGCTGTCATTTTTTAGCTCAAATCTTACGAGATCTTGACAAAAAATTTGATTAAATAAAAGAAGCATTAAACTAAAAACCTTTAATCTCATCATTAAAAGGTATTATCCATTGTTTATTTGAAAAGCTATCATTATAATCTAGGAGATTTATTTCTGGGTCAACGAATTGTTGACTTTTTCTACCATTTAAAGCTACATAGCTGTCAGTACATACTTTTATGTTTTCAACCCCTCTTTTTTTATAAAAATCTCCTAGATAATGCGCGAATTCTAGAATAAAATCCGGCTGAAAACTCATCTGTTTTTCTTGAAATTCAGTTAAGAATTCATCATTGTTGACATAAAATTGTTTTTTTGTAACACTATCAATAATTCTAAATTGAGTGTATCCTCTTTTTTCCATTAACATTACCCTCCAGGAAAATCGGTATCCCTGCTCGTGCCAAAATAATTCACCTGGATAAAAAATATATCTAAGAGGAAAAATAACTTGTATTATAATTAACAATGAAATTATTGAAAACATTGTTCGTTTGAAACTATTGTAATTAGCCCTTAAATTTATTTGTAATTTAATTTTTGATTTTTCAGCTAGAAATTGTTTGAATAAGTGACGTAAATATCCAATAATATTTTTATGAAAATCAGCGGAGAAAAAAATCAGGGCAGATAAAATCATTATGTACGGAAACATTCCAATTGGAAATAAAAATGCTGTGAATAAATGAAATATAATAACCAAAGAAAAACCAAACCATCGTAAACGTTTCGATAAAAGTAAAAATGGAATGGATAGGTCATATAACATACCACCCCAGCTCATCAAGTAGTGGGTTATTTTCTTTTGAAAAATATAATTACCAAAAATTGGAAAATCATATTTTGAAGAAATCCATATGCTAAGTGGCTGAGCCTCTATTAGCCAATCTGAGTTTAACTTTGCAATACCTGCAAAAAAATAAACAATTACTATCAAGCTTTGGATCGAAGTGATATAAAATCTTGGTACAGAACGATATGTTATCTTATTTCTGAAGTTATCTAATGAGAAATAAGCATTTGCCGGAATAAAACAAAGAATTAAAGATAAAATACTAACAAAATAGTAGTGATTTAAATAAGTTGTTTTATCAATAAGTTCAATATAGGTGAAAGAAAGAAAAAAAATAATTATCGCAGCCCTGTAATATAGGCCAAGAATCAGAAAAAAAGAACTTAATCCGCAAATAACAAAAAGTAAATAAATATTACTTCCTGGGTCAGTTACCCACTCAAAACCATAATATTTAAAATGAAATGCTGGGTCGATATAAAGTTTTTCAATCCATCCTTTCGACCAAAATCTAATAATACTGAAAAGCATCATTAGGCCAAAACAAATTCTAAAAACTGCAAGTGGCGCAGCACTTACCGATTGGCTTAAATATTTTTTTGATGAATAAAATTTTGAATACAATTCGTTTAATATTAATCTCCATCTGCGTCAGCATAGTCTACAGCAATATTTAAAGCCTGAAGCATATCAACTTTGAGGAGAACAACCGCAGTTTGTATATCATCATAAGTTTTAAGGACTTTAATCAAGTCAGATTCAATTTGATCAGAAAAGTTATTATCTAACTCATTGATGCTTTTCTCTGCATCTATTAATTGGTTATTAATTTTATCAGATAGTAATTCTTCTTTGTCTTTCTCAACAAAATCAAGATATGATTTTAAACCAAGACCTTCTAATTCGTCATCTTTGTAAGATTCCCCGTTAAAAAATTTCTTTATTGAGGTCATAGCCTCTAGAGCAAACACCTTTGAGAAGTTTTTGCTGTAAAAACCTTCAACCCTGTCTGGAAGTGCTCCACCAGAAAAAACACCGGCTGGAATTCCAAATTTATTAGCCCTAAACCCTTTTTCATAATAATAAATAAAATCATTGACCATCATATTTAAATTTGACGATGCAGTATTATCAACTGAATTTACAAATTCGCTTTTTGCCTGATTCCAGTCTTCATTTACAGTTTTTACATTAGCTTTTAAATCCTCGATAAGGGCTCCTAAATAATTCATTACCTTGTCATTTTCTTTGTAATGGTCAATTACCTTGACTGGGTCGTTGTCTATTCCATAGAGCAAGTAATCCATAGTAGGAAATCCCTGGGCAGCGTAGTTGTTTGGGTTTTCTAGATCATATTGACCATTGTCAATATTCTGATTTACTCTTACTGTATCTACGGGATATATGTTTGACCTAAATATTAAATAATCTTCCATCGATTTTCCAATATTATACATTTCAACATGTTGCCAAAATTTATATGAATTAAGCCATTTATTCCTTAATTCTTCAAGGTTGTGTTCAGTAATATTAATTTTAAATAGCTCATAAGATTCCTTCAGTTCAGTTAGACTTGTATTCAAATTATCATAAGATGGTATAATAATTTCCTCAGTAACAAAAGTCATCATTTTTACTCGATCAAATGAGTTGTTATTCTCTGATTGATCATCTTCCGTCCCTTTGGAAGTCTCTCCTTGGTTAATATCTTCAGTTTGACTTTGCTGATTGAATGTAATTCCTGATGTGGCTGAGTCATCATCAGATTTACTACATGCAATAAAAAGAATTAAAAAACTTAAAACTACAATTGATAGTATTTTATAATGTCTCATTTACTAAAAATTTAAAAGTTATTGGGTCTGCAATAGCGGACCCAATAACTTATGAATAGAAAATTAACTTTATTTATCTGAGGCGTTTTTTACTATTTCGTGCTTAGACCAGATGCAGCGTCAATTTGATCTGCCATTGCATTTAATTCAGCAGAAGTCCTATCCCAAAAGCCGTCTCCTTTTTCCAAATCTTCAAGCATTTTATTAACTTCAGCATTGATGAAATAAGGGTCCCCGTCTTCATTCATTGTAAATTGTAGAGAGAGAACAAAGCCATATCCTTCAGATAATGCATGAAATGCATCAGCCATTGTTCCAGAGTCGATTTTACTTCCTCCGGACCTTAAATAATATGCTGCCCTATATCCTATTACTTTAGACAATGCAACTTTTATAATCTTAGCCTGTTTGTCTTTTAATTCGTAATCTTTAGCTACAATGGAAGCTCTACCAAGCTTAAAGGCGTCATATATAACTTTATCATCTCCAGGTATGTCATTTTTAGCCAAATATTTAGCTACCAGAACACCTCCTGAAACATTCTCAGAGTATTGATCACTCTCACCATAAAGGTATCCAAAACCTTCATCCCAATAATGTTCCATTTTTGTAACATTTGCCGCTGATGCACCAGGGGATGTATATTCATAAACCCCATTATCATTGTTAGCAATGTTAGTACCCGCATCAAGCTTACCTCTCCAAAGGTAACCGTTAATTATTTGATCGGTAACTAAAGCACCCATAAGTGATTTGGTAAAAATTTGATTCATTTCGAACCCTTTAGCATCTATGTGAACTGTTCTACCTCCTGGGTCAGTGAGTTTTCCTGCTACGCCTTTTGAGGCGTCATTATTATAATTGGGAAATACATCATTAACAACCCTTGTAATAAAGGCTTGTATTTGAGGTTTAACAGTGGTAGATGCGTAGCTACTTGCACCAGTTTTACCACCTACATTTTTTCCTGTGAGCGAGGTATCTGAAAAACCAATTCCGTCATTAAACATTGCTAGGATGTCGGCTTCAGTTCTGGTCGGATCACTAAACGCTGCGTGTAGCTCACCAGCCATTTTAAGGCGGGTGGTTTGTCCGGTGTAGTATACTGTAGATACACCATTTCTGGTAAATTCATATTCAGAAGGGGGGAGGGGGTCATCATTAACTTGATTTGCATTTGCCTCAGCTTGCTCCTGAAATGCATTATTCACGGCTGTCTCAGCAGCCTCATCAACAGTAGATGCAACTGCGCTAGCGGCAGCTGTTGCAGCAGCGTTAGCAGCTTTTGTAGCTGCTTGATCAGCAATACTTTGGATGACAGAATCAGGAATTTCAACTAATTCTGTTTCTTTTTCACATGCGGAGAATAAAAGCCCCGCAATTAAAAACTTTGTAATTAACTTTTTCATATTGTAAATACGTTATTTATAATTAGTCTAAATAAATTTAGGCAAATATAAAATTAAATTCTTACAATAGCTCAAATTTCTTAATTTATTTTGATTAAATCTAAATAAACACAAGAATAAAGTTAAATAATGAATAACTATGAGAAATCAATAAATAATTCATATTTAGATTGGATTTTTTTCATCTAAATAAACTTTTTTATCAAAAATCCATGATCAGATCCTGCAATATTTTAATGATATTATTCCTATTTTGATTTTATCAGCTGATAAACAGCCCAGAAAAGTTAAAATGGTAAAAAGAATTTGATCAAACAGATTCCATCTTTATAAGATCATTTGCATATATGATTATTAGCAAAGGAAATTGGTTAATTATTTCCGTATATTTACATGCAATTAGTTTTAAATTAATTGCTTATGATTCCCTCCGATAAATTTGTTGGTAAAGGTCTCACTTACGACGATGTATTGCTGGTGCCTTCCTTTTCAGAAACACTTCCACGTGAGGTGTCAATCACCTCTCGTTTTTCCAGAAACATCCGTTTAAACGTCCCCATTGTATCTGCGGCGATGGATACGGTAACAGAAAGCAGAATGGCCATTGCAATGGCACAAGAGGGAGGCATTGGGGTATTGCATAAAAACATGACCATAGAGGATCAAGCAAACAAGGTAAGAACCGTAAAAAGAGCGGAGTCGGGAATGATCATTGATCCTGTGGTGTTGACTATTGATTCATTTGTCAAGGATGCCAAAGAAAACATGTCACACTACAAAATTGGAGGAATTCCCATAGTGGATGACCAAAATCGCTTGTTGGGAATCGTCACCAATCGAGATTTGCGCTTTGAAAAAAATGATTCCCGACCCATTTCGGCAGTTATGACTTCTGAAAATCTTGTTACAGTCAAGGAGGGGACTTCGCTGGAAGAGGCTGAGGTTATCCTTCAAAAACATAAAATTGAAAAACTGCCTGTGATCAACTCCAACAATATTTTGGTGGGCTTGATCACTTTTAGAGACATCACAAAACACAGGGCAAAGCCCAGTGCCAATAAGGATGAATTTGGTAGATTGCGTGTAGCGGCCGCAGTTGGTGTGACTGCCGATTTATTAGAACGCACTTCTGCCTTGGTCACCTCCAATGTGGACGCCGTAGTCATTGATACAGCGCACGGACATAGCAAAGGGGTTGCTGCAGCTCTAAAAAACGTTAAGGAAGCTTTTCCGGATTTGGATGTAGTAGTAGGTAATATCGCTACTGCAGCTGCGGCCAAATATCTTGCAGATCTTGGGGCAGATGCCGTCAAGGTAGGGATTGGTCCCGGTTCCATTTGTACCACCAGGGTAATCGCAGGTGTGGGATACCCACAACTCTCAGCTATCACTGAGGTGTATAAAACCCTTGGAGGTTCCGACATTCCCATCATTGCCGATGGAGGGATTCGTTATACCGGAGACATTCCCAAGGCAATCGCTGCAGGAGCAGATGCTGTCATGTTGGGGTCTCTGTTGGCTGGAACCCAAGAATCTCCTGGAGAAACTGTCATTTTTGAAGGAAGAAAGTTTAAAACCTATCGTGGAATGGGTTCTGTAGAAGCCATGAAAAAAGGCAGCAAAGACCGTTACTTTCAAGATGTTGAGGACGATATCAAAAAGTTGGTTCCCGAGGGTATTGTTGGTAGGGTTCCCTATAAAGGAGATTTGAATGAAAGCATTCACCAGTTTACTGGGGGGCTTAAAGCAGGGATGGGTTACTGCGGCACTAAAGACATAAGGACTTTACAAGAAAAAGGACAGTTTGTGACCATTACTGCATCTGGAATCAAAGAAAGTCATCCACACAACATCAGTATCACCAAAGAAGCTCCTAACTACAGCCCCTGATCAATGAGCGACAATTTTGTGTGTAAAAATTCTATTGTCGGTGGTTTCGATCCGAATGATGTAGAGATTTTGTCTTTCAAGATTGATCGGGATGACTACCTTAGAAAAGTCTTGAATATTCATGTCCATGATCATATTTCCAATGATAGAATAAATTTTGAGGTTACCATTGACATGAATACCCTTAATGAGAAGGATGTTGTCTTGATAAATAACGTTGAAGGCATCGTCAGATTTGAATATCTGCTTCGCGTTGAAAATAGTGGAAGAAGGATTAGGACTAGCTTTGAAGAAAACTAATAAAAATATTAAAAAGCAAAAAGAGAGTAATCTATTTTTCACTGCTTTTAATTTATTGCAATTTACAAATTCTTTTAATAAGTTCAAAAAAATATTAACATGTTAAAACATTTAAAATCAATTAATTATAAACTTTATTAAGAATGATAAATTTAATTGTTAATAAATCATGCAATATTTTGAAAAAAAACCGTTTCAATTGCGATGAGGTTAATTAATTGTTTACAACTTTCAAAATGGGTTATTTTAACTTGCCTTTTGGTCTTTTTGACCTGCTGTGATTCCATTAGTTCTTCCAATCAAGATCGCCTGATCGCCAGGGCTGAAAACCACTACCTATATCTATCTGATATCAAACGGAATTTTGAACATTTCGTCTCTGAGGAGGACAGCTTGATTAAGGTTAGTGATTACATCAATAATTGGGCACGTCAGAAATTACTTTATGAAAAGTCCATGATAAACCTGCCGGAGGATAAAATCACCGAGTTGACAAATATGGTTGATGCATACAAAAATACCTTGTTCATGAATGCCTACCGGGAGTTTGTTCTAAAGTCTACAATGGATACCCTTACAACCAAGTCGATGATAAGTGCTTTTTACAAGTCCAACAAGCGAAATTTTTTATTAAAAGAACCCATTTACAGGATAAGACATCTGTCTTTTCCTTTGGATAACGTGGATCGCCTAGAGATTATCCGTCGTTTTAAAAGATTCGATGTGGAGGATGTCAGTTTTCTTGATTCGCTTTCTTTTCAATTTTCCAATTACTTTATCTCAGATTCCATATGGCTGAACCGAATTGAGGTTAGAGACCAATTGCACTATATTGATGCTCAGAAACAAAAACTACTTTTAAAAAGCCCGGATTATCATGAAGTGAAAGACAGTTTAGCTTTATATTTGTTTCAGTTGGTCGATCGATTGGATCGGGGCAATGTCGCTCCCGTTTCCTATTTAGAAAACACCATAGGGGACATTGTGTTTAACCAAAGAAAACTTGAATTTTTAAGATCATTTGACAATGATATTCTACAAGATGCTATCAAAACTAAAAAATTTGAAAAATATTAAGTCACTATCAGTAAGTTGTTTATTAATTTTCACATCAATAAACACTTTAATAATTAATGCCCAAGGGAACCAAATTGTAAAACCCAAAAGAATCAAGGTGGACGGTGTATCGGCTGTGGTTGGAGACTATGTAATACTCGAATCTGATATAGACAAAGCCATAGTAGAAATGGAGTCACAGGGGATTTCTTCCAAAAACATCACCCGCTGTGAGTTGTTGGGGAAGTTGATGGAAGATAAACTCTACGCTCACAATGCCGTTCAAGACAGTTTGGAAGTGAGCGATCAAGAAATCTACGATTATGTGGATCAAAGTATTGCCTACTTTACGGATCAATTGGGGAGTATTGAAAAGGTTTTGGAATTCTACAAAAAACCAGACGAGTTGTCTTTTAGAGATGAACTGTTTCAAATCAACAAGATTCAAAAGCTGTCCTCCATGATGCAGTCCAAAATTGTTGATGAAATTGAGATTACTCCAGAGGAAGTAAGAAGTTTTTTTAGTCAAATTCCTTCAAACGAACTTCCAACCTTTGGAACGGAGTTGGAAATTTCTCAAATCATAATGGAGCCTGAAGTCAAGGAAGACGAAAATGAGCGAATCATCAATCAGCTCAGATCATTTAAGGTTGATGTAGAAGAAAGGGGTTTAAGCTTTTCTTCCAAAGCGGTTTTGTATTCACAAGACCCGGGATCCCGATCCAGTGGTGGTAAATACACCCTACATAGAAAAAAACCTCGAATGGTGAAGGAATTCAGAGACATCGCCTTCAGTATGCAAGAGGGGCAAATCTCAGATCCTTTTAAAACAGATTTTGGCTGGCATATTCTTATGGTTGATCGTATTAGAGGACAAGAGATTGACGTCAGGCACATTCTTTTGACTCCCAAGGTCAATGAGGAGCAATTGGAAGAAGCGAGAAAACTTTTGGATACCTTGAGAACCAGAATCATTGAAAAAGAAATCACTTTTGAAAAAGCTGCATTTCAGTTCTCCAGTGAGAAAGAGACTCGACTTAATGGCGGATCGATCATCAATCCCACCACGGGTGATAGGAGGTTTGAATTGACCAAAATGGACCCCGTACTTTACAATCAGATCAGAGACTTAGAAGACGAGCAGATTTCGGTTCCCTTATTGGAAGAAGACCGATCCGGTTTAAAGAAATACAAAATTCTCAAGGTTACCAATCGATACGATGAACACACTGCCGATTATTCCAAGGATTATGTTAAAATAAAAGAATTGGCCCTTAAGGAAAAGAAGCTAAAAGCTATCAAGAAATGGATGGAAGAAAAAATAGAATTGACTTACATCAGCCTCAACAAGGACTTTAGTGACTGTCAGTTCAATAACAATTGGAGGAAAAAGTAATCAGTTTTTAAAGTACTTCATCGGCACCCATAACATACCAAAACATTCTCCACCTTTCTTACCCAAGTGCTTGTGGTGAATCTTGTGTGCTCTTCTAACTGCTTTTGCATAACGACCGTTGGCGTTTCTAAACCATTTAAATCTTTGGTGGATAAAAATATCGTGTACCAAAAAATAAGTCATGCCGTAAATAAAAATTCCAATACCTAAGGGTAATCCTGCCCAAAAATTGTACTCCCCCCAAATGATAATAAGTGAAGTACTGACCACTGCGTAGAAAATAAAGAACAAATCGTTGCGTTCGAACCAAGACTTATGATCTTTTTTGTGGTGATCCTTGTGAAGTACCCATAAAAAACCGTGCATGATATATTTATGGGAGAACCAGGCCATAAATTCCATGATCAAAAAGGTAATGCACAAAATGGCAATCCATAGAAAAGTTTCCATTTATAATAGGTTTAAGTGAAATTTGATATAGGATCGGGCCAATAAGCTCATTTTTTGATAATTTGGCACGCGTATTCTCGCCGATTGAATTTTATTTGAGGGAGTCTTTTTGAGTTTAACGAGTAGCTTTCTGTAGTATTCATATGCTGTATAAACACCCAAACGGGCATTTTCGGGTAACATAAAAATACCCTCCAGCGCATGATCAAAATCCTTTTCTATATCTGCGATAATGGAAGCCTTACTTTTTTCGTCAAATTCAGTAAGATTCAAATTTGGGAAATAAGTACGATCCAAAAACTCAAAATCTGCATTTAAATCTCTAAGGAAATTTACTTTTTGAAAAGCACTTCCCAAGGCCATGGCTTGAGGTTTTAAGCGCTCAAATTTATCCAAATCTCCTTCGACAAAAACATTAAGACACATCAACCCTACCACATTGGCAGAGCCATAGATATATTCTTGGTATTCTTCCTTGGTGCTATATTTTTGTTTGTATAAGTCCATTTTCATACTTTTTAGAAAAGCATCGATCAGGTCTTGCTGTATATTATTTTGATGAACGGTATATTGAAAAGAATTGAGGATGGGATTTAAGCTAATCTTATTTTCCAATCCGTGAGCTAAATCTGTTTCAAACCTTTTCAAAAGATTTTTTTTATCAAAATTGTGAAAACTATCAACGATTTCGTCGGCAAACCTTACAAATCCATAAATGTTATATATGTGTTTTTGGTACTTACTCGCCAACATTCTAGTTCCTAGCGTAAATGATGTGCTATAGCGTTGAGTAACAAGTTTGCTACATTCGTAGGAAACAGAGTCAAAAAAATTTTTCACTTTTAAATGTAATTATAAAGCGTTATTGTTTAGTAAAATTAAGAAAAAACAATATATAATGGAAGGTCACACAAAAATAGAAGCCTCAAGAAATTTTTGCTGGAATGCATCTACCGTTTTAAATAAGTGAATGTTTTTGGGGAGATTGGCCAAATCGAGATGTACCTGTTGAGGACCCATAATGGCCAACTGTGCATTACCACCTTTGATGATTTTTTGATAGAAATCTTCAACATAATAGTTGATAATATGCTTATTTGGTTCTACGGTCAAATAGGTTACAAAACACAGATCACTATTAAAACTCAACAGGGTTTCCAAACTTTCCGTCTGTAAAGATTGCCCAAGAAATATGGTTCTGAAGCCGTACTTGAGTATGAAATAATTTAAAAATAATATACCCAATTCATGTATCTCGTCTTCTGGCAGGTATAAAACAAAAACCTTATTGTTGTGTTGGGGGATGTGTTCTTTTTGCAGGGATTCAGTTTGAATGTGAATCTTTTGCTTGATTAAATTGGTGATGAAATGCTCGTGTGAAGGACTAATGGCATTGGTTTGCCAAAGGATCCCCAATTCATTCATCAGGGGCATAAATATATTTATAAATACAAAATCAAAATCATTATGTAAAATGATTTCCTCGAAAGTAGCATCAAACAAAATAGTATCAAAGTTGACCATCGAAAGCTTTAATGCATTGATGGATACTTGTTCGGAATTGGATTTGAGAGCAATTTCTCTGACCATAATGGGAATTTCCTCTTGATCGAGACTAGCAATTTTAGAAATCTTAAATCCATGATTGTAAAGTAAAGTAATGTTTAAGAGTTTTCGGAGGCTCTTTAGGCTGTACCTTCTTATATTGGTATTAGTCCTGTCTGGACTCAATAATTCATATCTTTTTTCCCAAATACGGATGGTGTGAGCCTTAATCCCAGATATATTTTCAAGGTCTTTGATGGAGAAATTACTTTTTACCCGGCTCATATTGTTCAACTTTCATTGTCAAAAGCTTAAACAAAGTTAAGAATATTTTTTAAATAACATCAAAAAAACGTAAAAAGGGTAAAAGTGCGCACAAGAAGACTCGAACTTCCACGGGATTTAACTCCCACCAGGCCCTCAACCTGGCGCGTCTACCAATTCCGCCATGTGCGCAGAAAGTGACCTGGCTGGGGCTCGAACCCAGGACCCTCTCCTTAAAAGGGAGATGCTCTACCAACTGAGCTACCAGGTCGAAAAACAGGTGACTTGGCTGGGGCTCGAACCCAGGACCCTCTCCTTAAAAGGGAGATGCTCTACCA
>DEYL01000010.1:30673-119600 GCA_002364535.1 Flavobacteriaceae bacterium UBA3159
TCTACCAACTGAGCTACCAAGTCTTTTGAGGCTGCAAATATAATATCAATTATTTACTTATCAAGTTCAATTGTTATAATTTTGAGGGACGATTCTATTCCTTTAAAAAATGGTAAGATCTATTGTTCTGATGGGCTATATGGGCTGTGGTAAATCTGCCGTTGGAAAACGCTTGGCAGTGCTTAAATCCCTTTCATTCATTGACCTTGATGAATATATCGAGTCTCAGGAAAAAACCACTATTTCTCAAATATTTGAACAAGAGGGAGAATTATATTTTCGAAAAAAAGAACGCTTCTATCTGGAAAAATTACTTTCCAAAGACCCTAAGGCGGTGATCTCATTGGGGGGAGGAACTCCTTGTTACTTTAACAATATCGATTTTGTCGTTCAAAAAAAAGATTTCCTTAGTCTCTACCTCAAAACATCCCCCAAGACATTGGCCGGGAGATTGTTTGATCAAAAAGACCATCGCCCAATGATCGCCCATCTGCAAACACCGGAGGAGCTGGAGGAATTTATAGCAAAACATCTTTTTGAAAGGGTACCCTTTTACATCAAGGCTGCACATCACATTACGACTGATCACCACCATGTATATGAGTTGGTCAATCAAATAGAAAAGCTACTCGCTTAAATACACCCCTTCGTTGTTTCCAAACGCTACATCGATATGCTCTTTGATGGAGGTGGAGAGTGATATTCCTTTGAAATCTCCTTTAATCGGAAAGTTTTTGTGATTGCGATTAACCAAGACAGCGGTTTGTAGTTTTTTTAATTTAATACTCAGAAAATGGGTAACGGCATAGATTAATGTACTGCCGGTATTGAGAACATCATCTACCACCACAACAGAATTATTTTCGCAAACTTCTAATTTTTTCGACAAGACAATTGGGTTGATAGGATTTTTTTTGTCCACCTTTATTTCCATAAAAATCACATCTATGTCACTAATCTTATCCAATTCTTCACGGATTCTTTTGGCCAAAATCACCCCATTGTGAGCGATGCCAGCCAAAATTAATTGTGAATCCTCGAAATGAGTTTCATAAATTTGGTAGGCGATTCTTTTTACAGTTTTATGGATGTCGTTGGCATCCATTATTTTATTTATATTTTGTGACATTGATAGAATATTACCAATATGAATTCTGAAATATAGGAATAGATTTTTACTTTATTTTGTTCTCTGATAAGTTTTATAATCTGATAAGAATAAATGGCATCATGATATTATTGTTGATCATTTCTGTTGGAATTATCAATCTTCAAAATAATCATCCATTTCCCTGCGGTCTTTTTTGGTGGGTCTTCCGCTTCCCCTTTCTCTTTCTGGACTCTTGGAAAGTGATTGAAAATTCGCATGATCAAAGACATCTTTGGGTGTAATGTTTTGTCGATAAATATCTACCAGTTTCGCTCCCAGTCTGCTCTTGGGAATGTCCATGACTATCAATTCATGCCAAACCTGGTTTTTTCTCACTTTGATTTTGTCTCCGATAAGAACTTCTCTGGATGGTTTAACCGATCGATCTCCAATTCTGATATGACCTTGTTTGCATGCCAAACTGGATTGATTCCTTGATTTATAATAGCGTAGACACCACAGGTATTGATCAATTCGCATTGTTAAACTTACAATAATTCGATTACAAAAATAAAGTAAAATTGTATCTTACAACCAATTTTTCAGAATGAAGCATTTTAGCCATGTCTCTACAGTTTTACTTTTATTAAGCCTTGTTTTGTGTTGTAAGAAAGACTCTGGACCCGAGCCTGTAAGGGAGCTTCAGAAACAAGCCCCAAAAGATGACGAAGCCCTGGTAAGTTATCTTCAATCTCATTTCTATAATTATGAAGATTTTGAAAATGACCCCGACAATCACAAAATTAAAATTACTATCGATTCCATATCCGATAAAAATGCTGATAAAATTTCACTTTGGGATCAAATAGATTCCAAAACAATTGATTTGAATGATAAAAATGATAATAAAGTCTCCCATAAAATGTATTTTTTGGTTGTTAAAGAGGGTGTAGGAGAAAGTCCAAGTCTTGTGGACTCTACTTTTGTAACCTATACAGGCACGTTTTTAAACAAAAATGTTTTTGATAGTAGAGAATTACCCCTATGGTTTGATTTGACAGATGTTATTCGTGGATTTAGAGAATTTTTACCAGAATTAAAGGCCGGAGATCATACACTGAATAACGACGGCACCTATGATTTAGATAACTATGGTCAGGGAATGTTTTTTATTCCCTCTGCTTTGGGCTATTATGCTCAGAATCTTTTATCCATTCCCAAATACTCTCCTTTGGTCTTTTCTGTTGCCTTACATAAAGTAAACCCTGCTGACCATGACAACGATGGTATTTTGTCAATCAATGAAGATCCTGATGGTGATGGCAACCCATTTAATGACGATACAGATAAGGATCGGATTCCCAACTATAGGGATAGTGACGATGATGGAGATGGAACCCTGACCAAAAAAGAATACGACAGTGACGGGGACGGTATTCTGGATGATAATGATAACGACGGAATTCCGGATTATTTAGATCAAGACAACACCTAATTCAGTTTAAAAGAAACCCCCAATGTGAATTGGCTGGGTTGGGTATTAATTTTTCCCTCAATAGGTACACCCGCTTGAGATAATAATTTACTTTCCATTGTAGATAGGCCCTTTTCGTAACGCAAATCAATTCCAAAGGGGCCCAATTTCAAACGGCTACCGATGTGTAAACCAAAAGTCATTTTGTTTTTGATTTCATCCAACTTCAGATCGTTGCTCTTTTGTGAGAGGTTATAGAATACAGTTGGCCCCAAAAATATACTTACCGGCCCCAATAGGATTAAACCAAAAGATACTGGAAGTTCAATTCTGGAATTGTCAATCAAATTATTTTCAAATTGGCTCCTGACTTTGGTGTATTGTAATTCGGGTCTTAAATAAATTATAAAAAAATCAACTTCAGTGTACGCCCCCAAATGAAAGCCCGTTTTTCCCACTAATTGGCCTTGTTTTTCGAGTTTATCGGCAATCAGAACAATGTCCCCTGAGGAGTCGAAGTTGACACCTACTTTGAGGCCAAACTTTATTTGCGAAAAGGAAAGCTGTGCGCTAAGGAGCAGTAGTAAGAAAATGGGGTATGATTTCATACTTAAAAACTATTAAGTTATTTTCTACTCAATACCTTTTTGCAAGCTAATATTATGGCATTTTTATTCAAACCGTACTTTTCCATCAATTGAGCCGGGGTTCCAGATTCACCAAAAGTGTCTTTGGTGGCAATGAACTCCTGAGGTGTGGGAAGTTCCAAGCTCAGTGTTGCCGCAATAGTTTCCCCTAAACCTCCCAAATAGTTGTGTTCTTCGGCAGTAACAATACAACCTGTTTTTTTAACCGAAGAGACAAGCAGTTCCGTGTCCAGCGGTTTGATAGTGTGTATGTTGACCACTTCAGCAGAGATACCTTCGGCTTCCAGCGCTTCTGCAGCCTGTAAAGCTTCCCAGACCAAATGACCGGTAGCAGCAATGGTCACGTCATTACCATGGTTTAATACGATCCCTTTGCCTATTTCGAAGGGGATGTCATCGGTAATAAAGTTTGCTACCTTTGGACGTCCAAAACGGAGGTAAACAGGGCCTTGGTGATCTGCAATGGCCAAGGTCGCCGCTTTGGTCTGATTAAAATCACAAGGATTGATCACTGTCATACCTGGCAACATTTTCATCATGCCGATGTCTTCCAAAATCTGGTGGGTAGCCCCATCTTCACCCAGTGTTAATCCCGCATGCGAGGCACATATTTTTACATTTTTTCTTGAATAGGCTATGGATTGCCGAATTTGGTCGTAAACCCTTCCTGTGGAAAAGTTGGCAAATGTACCCGTAAAAGGGATTTTTCCTCCTATAGTCAAACCTGCGGCAATGCCCATCATATTGGCTTCGGCAATTCCTATTTGGAAAAACCGTTGCGGATTTTCGTCTATAAATTCTTGCATCTTCAGTGACCCTATTAGGTCAGCACAAAGGGCAACGACCTTGGTGTTCGTTCTTCCAAGTTCAGCCAAACCAGCGCCAAAACCCGAGCGGGTGTCTACCTTGCCTTGATCCGTATATTTTTTCATTAATTTTTAATATTCCTAAATTAATAATCCCCTAATGTCTCTGGGTTTTGAGATAATGCGGCTTCCAATTGTTCATCATTGGGTGCCTTTCCATGCCAGGCGTGAGTGTGCATCATATAATCTACACCATTGCCCATTTCTGTATGCATGATGATAACAACGGGTTGGCCTTTTCCCGTTTTAGTTTGGGCCAGTTCCAACATTTCTATAATGGATTTAAGGTCATTTCCTTCATGAAGCAGAAGGACTTCCCAACCGAATGCTTCAAATTTTTGGGCAATGTTCCCCATGGGCAAAACATCGTCTGTTGAACCGTCGATCTGTTTTCCGTTGAGATCTACCGTAGCAATTAAATTATCTACTTTTTTTCCTGCTGCATACATGATGGCTTCCCAGTTTTGACCCTCTTGTAATTCGCCATCACCCATCAGGGTAAAAATGGTTTTATCGTCATTGTTTAATTTTTTGGAAAGTGCGGCACCAATAGCTACCGACAAGCCTTGACCCAAGGAGCCTGAGGCAACTCTCACGCCAGGCAGTCCTTCGTGGGTGGTGGGGTGTCCTTGTAATCTGGAATCAATCAAACGAAAAGTTTGAAGCTCCTCGACAGGGAAATAGCCCTTGCGTGCTAAAACACTGTAAAATACGGGAGAGATGTGACCGTTTGATAGAAAAAATAAATCTTCGTCGGAGCCATCCATGTCAAAACCCTCTTTGAGTTTCATGACCTCATAATATAGCGCAACAAAAAATTCTGTACAGCCAAGTGATCCTCCGGGATGTCCTGAATTCACCTTGTGAACCATACGCAAAATGTCTCTTCTTACCTGAAAAACAAGATTGTTCAAAAAATTAAAGTCTGGCATTGTGATAAATTTTCAGGGCAAAAGTAAGCTTTCAAGCTTTAGCCACAAAGTAGTAAGAATCATTTTGTTTAAAAATAATTTTTTAAAGGTTTTGGATCGCAGATGAAGCAGAATCATTTCTCAGTATCTTATATTTGCAACAACTCTTATGCATGAAATTCAATTTAATTCAAACAGATCCGTCCTCATCGGCCAGAGCCGCCACTTTGTCTACCGACCACGGAAATATTGAAACACCTATTTTTATGCCGGTGGGCACAGCAGCTACCGTAAAGGGTGTGCATCAGAGGGAGTTGAAGCAGGACATCCAGCCAGATATTATCTTGGGAAATACCTATCATCTTTACCTTAGACCCGGTACAGAAATTATTCAACAAGCAGGGGGGCTCCACCAATTTATGAATTTGAAATCTCCCATACTGACTGATTCCGGAGGCTATCAAGTCTATTCTCTTTCAAACAACAGAAAAATAAAAGAAGAAGGCGTTACTTTCAAATCACACATCGACGGTTCTAAACATTTTTTTTCACCAGAGGACGTAATAGACATTCAACGAAAAATAGGAGGGGACATCATCATGGCCTTCGACGAGTGTACGCCTTACCCTTGTGACTACGCCTATGCAAAGGATTCAATGCACATGACCCAAAGGTGGTTGGATCGATGCCTGAAGCATCACCGCAAAACCCCTTTTGAATACGATTACCGCCAATTCCTGTTTCCCATTGTACAGGGCAGTGTTTACAAAGATTTAAGGCAAGAATCGGCAGATTATATAGCTAATAAAGATGCACCGGGCAATGCTATTGGAGGCTTGTCGGTAGGAGAACCCGCTGCAGAAATGTATGCCATGACCGAAGTGGTATGCGAACGTTTGCCAAAGGACAAACCCCGTTATTTGATGGGGGTAGGGACACCCATCAATATTTTGGAAAATATAGCTTTGGGTATTGATATGTTTGATTGTGTTATGCCTACCCGAAATGCCAGAAATGGAATGCTGTTTACTGCACAGGGTAGCCTCAACATCAAAAACAAAAAATGGGAAAATGATTTTTCACCCATTGATTCTGCCAATTACTGTTATGTAGATACAGATTATTCCAAAGCCTATTTAAGGCACTTGTTTACGGTGAATGAAATGTTGGGCAAACAGATCGCCACCCTCCACAATCTTAGTTTTTATATGTGGTTGGTAAGGGAAGCCAGAAAGCATATCTTAGCTGGCGATTTTAGTCATTGGAAAAACCAAATGTGTCATCAAATGGACAATCGATTGTAGGATGAAAATCATCGACTGGTACATCATCAAAAAATACCTATCCACTTTTATGGTTATGATCTTGCTTTTTATTCCCATTGGGATCATGGTGGATATAGCCGAAAAGATCGATAAGTTCAAAGAAAATGAAGTGCCCGGAGATGCAATTTTAAGTTATTATTTAGATTTTACCTGGTACTTTGGCAATCTGCTCTTCCCGATATTTCTTTTTTTGGCGGTAATATGGTTTACCTCAAAACTGGCCAATAACACCGAAATCATCGCCCTATTGAGTTCGGGGATTTCCTTTTCTCGATTTTTAAGACCTTACCTAATATCGGCAGGTCTAATCGCCCTGTTTGCTTTTTTTGCCGGAATGTTTATCGTACCCAGATCCAACTCCAGTTTCAATGCATTCCACTACAAATACATAGATAAAAAAAGCGAACGTCAGACCAAAAATCTCTTCAAACAAATTAATCCCAAAGAATATATTTTTGTCAGCAGTTATGATCCCATTCGTAAAAGTGCCAACAATTTTACCTTGGAGCACTTTGAGGACAATTTGATGACTTTTAAGATTCAAGCCAACAGTGTTCGCTGGGTTGAGAGGGACAGCGTTTTTAGGCTTTCTGCCTATGTCAAAAGATCTTTTTTAAAAGATCGAGAATTCTATAAAAGTAAAAGTCGATTGGATACCCTTTTTGATTTTAAAATTGATGACTTAGCACCCGTTAATTACAAAGCCGAAACTCTTACTTATTCACCCCTAAATGAGTTTATCAAAAAAGAAAGAGAGGGTGGCTCTGTAATGATCAACAGTCATTTATTGGTAAGACACAAACGTTGGAGTTTGCCTTTTTCAGCTTTTGTTTTGACCCTTATCGGTGTCTCAGTATCCTCTTTTAAAAGAAGAGGTGGGATGGGGGTTAATTTGGCCTTTGGTATCACTTTAGGATTCCTTTTTATATTTTTTGATAAAATATTTTCGGTCTTGGTCAACAAGTCGAATTTTTCTCCCTTCCTTGGGGCTTGGCTTCCAATTATAATCTTTGGTGGTTTGGCCATCTTTTTGCTCCGAAGGGCAAGAAGGTAATAGGTCAACTAAAATTTAAATTTTTACAACTGATCCACTAATATTTTTAATTTTGTAATCAGAGATATGTATCTATGGAATATTTAGATTTTGAGCTTCCAGTAAAAGAACTTCAAGAACAAATTGCCAAATGTCAGGCTATAGGCGACGAGAGCAGTGTTGACGTTACCGAAACATGTAAATTACTGACAGAAAAGCTGGAGGATACCAAGAAAAATATCTACGGTAATCTCACAGCCTGGCAACGGGTACAGATGTCCCGTCATCCCTCTCGACCTTATACTTTGGACTACATCAATGCCCTTTGTGGCAACAGCTTTTTAGAACTGCATGGAGACAGAAACTTCTCTGACGACAAGGCCTTGGTGGGTGGATTGGGGAAAATTGACAACCAGACCTTTATGTTCATTGGAACACAAAAAGGTTACAACACCAAAACAAGACAATATCGAAATTTTGGAATGGCCAAACCTGAGGGGTACCGAAAGGCACTCCGATTAATGAAGGCTGCCGAAAAATTTGGAATACCCATTATCTCCTTTATTGACACCCCTGGTGCTTACCCCGGTTTGGGAGCCGAGGAGCGCGGACAGGGCCAAGCCATCGCCAATAATATTTTTCAGATGCTCTCCATCAAAACCCCAATCATTGTCACAATTATCGGTGAGGGAGCTTCTGGCGGCGCTTTGGGTATCGGTGTTGGGGATCTCATTTATATGTTAGAGAACACCTGGTACTCCGTAATTTCTCCGGAATCTTGTTCGTCGATACTTTGGAGAAGTTGGGAACATAAAGAAACTGCTGCCAATGCCTTAAAACTTACGGCAGATGATATGTTAAATTCCAAGTTGATTGATAAAATCATCAAAGAACCCCTGGGTGGAGCTCACTATGACCGAGAAAAGATTTTTCAAACGGTCAAAAAACAATTGATTGATGCTTTTAGGACGCTCGACAAAATGGACAGTGATCAACTGATTGAATTAAGAAGAGCTAAGTTTTCAAATATGGGAACCTTCCAAGGTTAAGTCTGACCCCCTTTTGGGGCTTATTAACAAGTTTAATTTTTTATCAACAACCAATTTGTTTACCCCTGTAAGATAAATCCTTCATTTATTTTCACGGTATATCAAGTAAACCGTTTACATTAGCCTACATGGAAAAAAGCAAACCTATTCAAGCCAATAAACAATCTTCAGGAACTGTCATCAGCCTACAGCAGGGCAAGTTACCCCCGCAGGCCATAGAACTGGAAGATGCTGTTTTAGGTGCTATGCTCATCGATAAAAAAGGTGTAGACGAGGTCATCGACCTGCTCGAGCCTGAGGCTTTTTACAAAACGGCTAATCAAAATATTTTCGAATCGATTTTTAATTTGTTTCAAAATTCCCAACCCATTGACTTGCTAACGGTTTCTGCCGATTTGAGAAAAAATGGAAAGTTGGAAAGCATTGGAGGGGATTATTATTTGGTTCAACTTACCCAAAAAGTTGCTTCTTCTGCACACATCGAATTTCACGCCCGAATTATTTTACAGAAATACATTCAAAGAAGTCTGATCCGAATTTCTAACGAAATCATCGAATCTTCCTACAAGGAGTCCATCGATGTCTTTGATCTATTGGATGAGGCGGAATCCAAGTTGTATGATGTGACCCAAGGGAATATCAAAAAATCCTCAGACACAGCACAAAACTTGGTGATGTTGGCCAAGAAAAAAATTGAAGAAATTGCTAATAAGGAGGGGTTGAGTGGAGTGGCTACCGGCTTCGAAAAGCTGGATTTACTGACTTCGGGATGGCAACCCAGTGATTTGATCATCATCGCTGCTCGTCCGGGTATGGGTAAAACCGCACTGACACTTTCCATGGCTCGAAATATGGCAGTGAGCCAGCAAACTCCTGTTGCTTTTTTTTCATTGGAAATGTCATCTGTTCAGCTGATCACTCGATTGATTTCAGCCGAAACAGGTCTATCGTCTGAGAAACTGAGAACCGGAAAATTGGCAGATCACGAGTGGAAACAGCTCAATGTAAAGGTTGGGGATTTGGAAAAAGCCCCCTTGTTTATCGATGACACCCCTGCATTGTCGATCTTCGATCTTCGTGCAAAAGCCAGGAGACTGGCCTCACAACACGACATCAAGCTTATCATAGTAGATTATCTACAGTTGATGACCGCTGGGACCAGTAGTAAGGCAGGAAATCGCGAACAAGAAATTTCTGCTATTTCGAGAAACTTAAAGTCATTGGCCAAAGAATTGGACATTCCGATCATTGCGCTGTCTCAGCTCTCCAGGGCCGTAGAAACAAGAGGGGGAACCAAACGACCACAATTGTCTGACCTACGGGAATCCGGAGCCATCGAACAAGATGCCGATATCGTTTCTTTTATCTACCGTCCGGAGTATTACGGCATTGAGGAGTGGGACGATGAAGAACACACTTCCTCAATAGGTCAAGCCGAGTTTATTGTGGCCAAACACCGAAACGGTGGATTGGACAACATTCGCCTTAAATTTATAGGGCAATTGGGTAAGTTCGAAGATTTACAACCCAACGATTCTCCATACGAATTCCAATCCAAAATGAATGACAATGATTCCTCTAATCCTCCTATTGAGAGGTTGCCAGGGCCGGATGATGCTTTCGATCTTCCTACAGATAACGGGGATGATATACCTTTCTAAATCCGTATCGCTTTTGCCTTAAGGTTGTATTCTAAGTCAGCGGGACTGTTAAAGTGGATGGTATGAATACCTATCTCTGAAGCGGCTTCAATGTTTCTCAGGTTGTCGTCAATAAAGAGGCTTTCTTCGGCCTTAAAACCAAAACGATCTAAGGTCAATTGGTAAATCTCATGGAAGGGTTTACGTGTTTTTTCAGTACCCGAAACCACAATGCCTTCAAAGCGGTGAAGAAACTCAAATCGCTCCAAGGCAACAGGAAAGGTCTCCGCACTCCAGTTGGTCAAAGCCGCGACCCTATAATCGGTTGTTTTGAGCAGTTTATTAAGGATTACAACCGTTTCTGAAATAGAATCTCCCAGCATCTCTTCCCAACGCCCATAGTACATTCTGATCCATTGCTCGTATTGGGGAAATATTTTTACCCGTTCCTCTGTGGCCCTTTGGATGGGGTAGCCTGCATCCTGATTTTCATTCCATTCCATGGTACAGATCTCATCAAAAAACCATTGCATTTTTTTACGATCTCCTTCAAAGACTTCCAAATAGACGTATTCAGGATTCCAATCGATGAGTACTCCACCCAAATCAAAAATAATGTTTTTAATTACACTCATTAATGTCTTAATTAAGTTTCTTTTTGTCCCATTAACATTAGATAGCTTTTCAAAAAAGCATCAATATCTCCGTTCATTACACTGTCAACATCATTGGTTTCTGTTTGGGTTCTAACATCCTTCACCAGTTTATAGGGATGCATCACATAGTTTCTGATTTGAGACCCCCATTCGATTTTCTTTTTGGAGGCTTCGATCTCGTCTCGGGCCGATAATTTTTTCTGTAATTCAATTTCATAAAGCTGTGATTTTAACAACTGCATGGCTTTATTTTTGTTCTCCAATTGTGATCTGGTCTCCGAATTTTCAATGATGATCCCAGTAGGATGATGCCTCAACCTAACTGCGGTTTCTACCTTGTTGACATTTTGCCCTCCGGCACCACTGGCACGCATGGTTTCCCAAGTAATTTCAGATGGATTTACGACAATCTCTATAGTATGATCAACTAAAGGATAAACATATACCGAAGCAAAAGAAGTATGTCTTTTTGCATTACTGTCAAAAGGGGAAATACGAACCAGTCGGTGCACTCCGTTTTCTCCTTTAAGCCATCCAAAAGCAAATTCCCCACTGAATTCCAGGGTTACGGTTTTTATTCCCGTCACATCTCCACCCTGGTGGTTAAGTTCTCTGACTTTTATCTTGTTTTTTTCGGCCCACATTAAGTACATACGCATCAGCATCTCAGCCCAATCACAACTTTCTGTTCCTCCCGCTCCTGCGGTGATCTGAAGTACTGCACTTAGGACATCTCCTTCGTCGGACAACATGTTTCGAAATTCAATGTCTTCGAGTAGACCTAGTATTTGACGGTAATGGTCTTCTACTTCGGCATCCATGATTTCTCCTGCTTTTTGAAACTCCAACAAAACCGTAAGGTCTTCTTGCTTTTGTCTGACAACTTCATAGTCTTCCACCCATTTTTTTAGGTTTCTAATCTCGCGCATCAGTATTTCCGCTTGCTGCGCATCATCCCAAAAATTTGGAGCCAGTGTTTTTTCCTCTAGATTGGTAATTTCTATTTTTTTGGCATCAATGTCAAAGATACCCCCTTAACGCACCTAGGCGATCATCAAGTTCTTTTTCTTTCTCTGAAGAAATCATTTTATAATTTTTATAAATTAACTAATTGCAAAATTAATTTTAAATTCCTAACCCAAAACATATTTTAGAATTAAGTCAAATTAAAAATTAACCTACTTAAATATGAAATTCAAAAATTTTCCCTTCAGATTTTTTTTTCCATTCATTTACTCAATTACATTTGTCCTAGGATGTAATTCTAACTATAAAAGCATGCCCAATTCCAACATAAGCCCACCTATGGCTGATGTAGTTCCTTATCAACACAAGATTCACGACCATATTCGCATTGATCCTTATTATTGGCTCAACCAAAGGGATAATCCCGAGGTTTTGGAATATCTGGATCAGGAAAACGATTACTATCAAAAAATGACCGCTCATACCCAAGCGCTTCAAGAGGAGCTCTATAAAGAAATGCGGGCAAGGATCAAAGGGGACGACAGCTCTGTTCCTTATTTTTTCAATGGTTACTGGTACATTACCCGCTACGAGGAGCAAAAAGACTACCCGGTTTACGTCCGAAAAAAAGAGGTACTGACCGCCACTGAGGAGATATTGTTTGACTGTAATGAGATGGCTAAAGGTTTGGATTATTTTCGACTTGTCGGAATTTCGGTAAGTCCTGACAACACTAAAGTCGCTTTTGGTATTGATACGGTCTCAAGAAGACAGTATACCATCAAGGTCAAAGATCTGGAAAGTGGTGAAATATTAAAAACCAAAATAGAAAACACCTCCGGAGGCAGTGTGTGGGCAGCCGATAATGCATCACTTTTTTACAATAAAAAAGATGAACAAACCCTCCGTTCTGAGGCGATTTACAAACACCGCATCAATATCCCAGAACAAGAAGATCAATTGGTTTATAATGAAGCTGACGAATCCTTTGGTGTCTATGTCAGTGCTTCCAAATCCAGAAAATACATTTTTATTTCCTCTCACAGTACCAACACTAGTGAGCATCGTTTTATCAAATCCGATCAACCAGAGTCCACTTTTAAAGTCATTCACCCTCGAACAAGTGGTTTGGAGTATAATGTTGCTCATTTTGGAGATTATTTTTACATTCACACCAACCTCAACGAAGCTACCAATTTTCAGATAATGCGTACTGCTGTTGACCAGACCAATTCTGAATTCTGGGAGCCATTGTTGCCCCACCGCGAGGATGTTTTGATTGAGGATATCGAATTGTTTGACCAGTATTGGGTGGTAAATGAAAGAGAAAACGGTCTTTCGAGATTGCGTATTATGCGATGGGACGATACAGTAGACTATTACCTTCCCATACATGAAGAAACCTATTCGCTTAACGTTTCGTTCAATCCCGAGTTTAAGTCAAACCAGCTGCGATATGTTTTCAATTCATTGACTACCCCCAGTTCCGTGATAGAATTTGACATGGCTTCCCAACAAAAGACGATTTTAAAAACCCAAGAGGTTTTGGGGGGTGACTTTGAACCCAGCCATTACGTTTCAAAAAGATTGTGGGCCGATGCCAGAGATGGTTCCAAAATACCCATTTCATTGGTTCATCACAAGGATACCCAATTATCCCAGACCACTCCCATTTTGCAATACGCCTACGGTTCCTATGGTCATACCATTGATCCCTATTTTTCTTCCAATCGATTAAGCTTATTGGATCGGGGTTTTGCTTTTGCCATCGCCCACATAAGGGGAGGGGAGTATTTGGGAAGAGAATGGTACGAGAACGGGAAACTGTTGAAGAAAAAAAATACTTTTTACGATTTTATTGATTGTTCAAAATTCTTAATCGATCAAAAATATACTTCCCCAGAACACCTCTACGCCAATGGAGGTTCTGCCGGAGGACTACTGATGGGAGTTGTCATTAATCTGGCTCCTGATTTGTACAATGGGGTGATCGCAGATGTTCCTTTTGTCGATGTGGTGACTACCATGTTGGACAATACTATTCCACTGACCACCTCGGAGTACGACGAATGGGGCAATCCCAATAAAAAAGAGTATTACGACTATATGCTTTCTTATTCTCCCTATGATGGGGTAAAGACACAGGATTATCCCCATTTGTTGGTGACCTCGGGCTTGCACGATTCCCAAGTTCAGTATTTTGAGCCTACTAAATGGGTCGCAAGACTTAGGGCCAAGAAGACAGATCAAAATTTTTTGTTTTTGGACACTAATATGAAAGCCGGACACAGTGGGGCTTCCGGGCGTTTTGATAGCCTTAGGGAATTGGCCAAAAAATTTGCTTTTATAATTGATTTGGAAGAAAAATAGTCTTTAAAAAAAAGTGTTATTTTTGAAATGGAAAAAATGGAAAAAAATAAATCCAACAGCGGAATGAAGGTTAGTGAAAATGTACTTTCCTTAATAGGCAGTACACCTTTGATCCGACTAGAAAAAGTAGTTAAAGGTTTTTTAGGAAACTTTTTCACCAAGTTTGAGGCTTTCAATCCCGGCCATTCCAATAAAGATAGAATAGCACTACACATCATCGAAGAAGCCGAGAAAAAAGGTATTCTTAAACCCGGTGACACCATCATTGAAACTACCTCTGGTAACACTGGTTTTAGTTTAGCGATGGTTTCCTTGATCAAGGGTTATGAGTGTATTCTAGCGGTAAGCTCAAAGTCTTCCAAAGACAAGATTGGCATGTTGCATGCTATGGGAGCCAAAGTCTACGTTTGTCCTGCCAATGTATCGGCAGAGGATTCAAGATCCTATTACCAAGTAGCCAAAACCTTACACAACGAAATCAAAGATTCTATTTATATCAATCAGTATTTTAACAACCTCAACATTGAAGCCCATTACAAAACCACAGGTCCTGAGATTTGGGAACAAACTAAGGGTAAAATCACCCATTTGGTGGCCTGCTCCGGGACAGGAGGAACAATTTCCGGTTGTGCCAAATACCTTAAAAAGCAAAACCCCGATATTGAAATTATTGGTGTAGACGCATACGGTTCCGTTCTCAAAAAATACCATGAGACTAAAGAACTGGATATTGACGAAATTTATCCCTACCGTATCGAAGGACTGGGGAAAAATCTGATTCCTACCGCAACGGACTTTGAGTCCATAGATACTTTTATTAAGGTCACAGACGAGGACAGCGCCCATATGGCCCGCGAGGTCACCCGTAAGGAAGGGCTTTTTGTGGGTTATACCTCCGGTGCAGCCATGCAAGCAGTCAAGCAACTCAACTTAAAAGAAAAATTCAACAATGACAGCTATGTTGTCATCATCTTCCCCGATCACGGTTCTCGCTATATGAGTAAGATATACAGTGACGATTGGATGAATGAACAAGGATTTTTTGATTCTGCCAACCAAGAGGCCCCAAATAAAATAGAATACATATAAACACACCTACTCCTGAAGGATTTAATGATGAAGGATTTATTTGATAGATTTTACGAAAATAAGGGGCCAGTTGGTAAATGGGCTGAATACGCTGAAGGCTATTTTGTTTTCCCCAAATTGGAAGGACCCATCAGCAACCGCATGTACTTTATGGGCAAAGAGGTCATCACCTGGAGTGTCAATGACTATCTGGGCTTGGCTAATCATTCCGAAGTTAGAAAAGTAGATGCTGAGGCTGCGGCAGAATATGGTTCTGCCTATCCAATGGGTGCGAGAATGATGTCTGGTCATACCGATCTCCACGAACAGTTGGAGCATGAGTTGGCCGAGTTTGTTGACAAGGAATCTGCCTATCTACTCAATTTTGGTTATCAAGGCATTCTTTCCACGGTCGATACATTGGTAGGTAAAGACGACGTCATTGTCTATGATGTCGATGCTCATGCCTGTATCGTTGATGGTGTCAGACTTCATCTGGGCAAACGTTTTACATACAAGCATAATGATGTTGAAAGCCTTGAAAAAAATCTTCAGCGTGCCCAAAGGGTAGCCGGACAAACCGGTGGAGGCATTTTGGTGATCTCTGAGGGGGTTTTCGGTATGCGAGGAGAGCAAGGAAAACTTAAAGAAATTGCAGCTCTCAAAAGCAAATACAAATTCCGTTTTTTGGTTGATGATGCCCACGGTTTTGGAACATTGGGTAAAAATGGAGCTGGAGCTGGAGTAGCACAGGGTGTTCAAGACGATATTGATGTTTATTTTGCCACTTTTGCCAAATCAATGGCTTCCACTGGCGCTTTTATTGCCGCCGATAAAGAAATCATAGACTATCTAAGGTACAATATGCGTTCCCAGATGTTTGCAAAATCATTGCAAATGCAGCTTGTCAAAGGGGCACTGAAAAGATTAGATATGCTCAGAAACCAACCTGAGTTTAAGGCTAAGCTTTGGGAAAATGTCAACGCCCTCCAAAATGGACTTAAAACCTATGGTTTTAACATCGGTAAGACACAAAGTTGTGTAACCCCGGTCTACCTCAAGGGAAGCATACCCGAAGCCATGGCACTGGTCAAAGATCTGAGAGAAAACTACGGTATATTTTGTTCCATAGTGGTTTATCCCGTCATTCCAAAAGGAATGATATTGTTGCGTTTGATTCCCACGGCTTCCCACACTATGGAAGACGTTAACGAAACCCTGGAAGCTTTTGCCAATATCCGAGAAAAACTTGAGAATGGTACTTACCGAAGAATTTCTGACGCCTTGTCTGCGACCATCAAGTAATTTTGAATTGTAAAGTCATCTCGCCGTTTTCGTATTCCAATGTGTAACAATGAAATACATATCTCCCTTTTTGATCGCCAAAGGAAATAATGATCTTTTTCTTTTCCCTTGTTTTGACCAAAAAAGTATATTTGTTCCCAAATTCTGTAGGTAATAGTCGGTTTCTTCACCCAATTCTTTCTAATATTTGAAATTGAACCCTCGTGCAAGTGCATGGAATGATCAAAGGGTCCTGTGGTATTGTAAAATTCCTCCTTTTTAATATCCCAGAACACTGGTCGTTTTTCCTTAGCTAAATTAATGCGCTGGTATATTGAGCGATTAAATGTCCTAAATTAATTTTTTTTTTAGAATTGGGTGTGGTGACCCAAACTTATCCAGTGAGGTTTGTTTGTCAGAACTGTTTTGCCTTTCGTCAGATTCTGTATTTTTTGGACATTATTAATTAATCCCCTTCTTGTTGCAACCGAATGATATCAAGGATTAGCACTGATTAAAAGAGATGACCAACAATAACTGGGATGCTGTATGATTTGTTTATGCTTCATTATTGGGGTAAAATCAAAACTATTTAAACCCAGATCAGGGTTAAATGAACGATAATTTAGTCATTGAGCATGACCGGCATCACCAGCATGGTAATGTCTTCTCCCTGGTCCACATGATCCATGGGGGTAATGATCCCTGCGCGGTTGGGCAGTGACATGGAGAGTTTGATTTCATCACAACTGATGTTGTTCAGCATTTCAATCAAAAACCTGGAGTTGAATCCGATTTGCAAATCGTCTCCTAAATACTCACAGCCCAATCTTTCCTCGGCTTTGTTGCTGTAGTCAAAATCCTCGGCGGATACCTGAAGTTCGGCCCCGGCCAGCTTCAGTCTGACTTGGTGGGTTGTTTTATTTGAAAATATACTAACCCTGCGAACCGAGTTGAGAAATTTGGTACGTGTAATCTGCATCACATTGGGGTTTTCTTTGGGAATAACCGCTTCGTAGTTGGGGTATTTACCTTCGACTAATCGGCAGGTCATTCTGACATTTCCAAAGCTAAATTCTGCATTGGTTTCATTGTATTCAATCACCACATCTTCGTCTATGCCTTGCAGTATACCTTTGAGCAATTGAAGGGGTTTTTTGGGCATGATGAATTCAGCATTTTTGTTCGCTTTTATGTCGGTACGTGTATATTTAACCAATTTATGAGCATCCGTAGCCACAAAGGTCAATTCGGAGGTGTTGAATTGAAAAAACACACCACTCATCACGGGTCTGAGGTCGTCATTGCCCGAAGCAAAAAGGGTGGCGTTTATGGCAGTTGCCAGAATTTGACCGTTGATTTGGGTCTTGATGGGGTCTTTTACCTGTACTGCTCTAGGGAAGTCCTCTCCATTGAGATAGGCAACGGCATATTTACCGTTATTGGCGCTTATTTCTAGGGTGTTATTTTCGGTTTTGACAAAAGTCAAAGGTTGTTCAGGAAATGTTTTTAGAGTGTCCAAAATAAGTCGGGCAGGTAGGGCGATCATTCCACTGTCTTGAGACTCTACTTCTATGGTAGCAGACATTGAAGTCTCTAGGTCTGATCCCGTCAAAACCAATTGACTGCCATTGAGATGGAATAAAAAATTATCCAAAATGGGAAGGGTATTAGTATTGTTGATGATTCCTCCCAAAATCTGGAGTTCTTTAAGTAGTGATTCGCTGGAAACAATAAACTTCATGAGTTTAAAATTAATTTTTATAAAAATAAACTTTAGGCCATTTCCAAAAAAATGAAGTTATTAAAAGTTATCGACCAAATCTGCGGATTCTCAAACGGTAAGTCAATCCTCCAATCAGAAATAAAATAATCAAGGGAATCAGCAGCAATGCAGTTTTTATCAAACCTGAGAAATGCCCTATTTTTTGGAAATCCAGCCGGGGAAGTTCAATAGTTTTGTTCTGGAGTTTAAGCAGTTTTTGATTGCCCATCAAATAGTGAATTGTTTGTTGTAGGAATACTTTGTTAAAGTAAAAATTATTCGTCCATTTGTCGTATCCCAGTTCGAGTGGACTACCCTTATCCACTTGGTTTTCTGCAATGGATCCGCTGGAAAAAACGATCATCTGACTGTTAGTTTTTGTTTTCATCTCATCGAGCTTTACAGGAGGGACTCTGTTGTCATATGCTGAAGTGAATTCTCCTTCCAGCAAAACTCCTAGGGTTTGTGATTTTTGATCGAACAAGGTGGGGTTTAGTTTTTCCGAGGCCTCTTTTAATGTAATACCCGCAGGGGTTTGTAGCGTTTGTGAAAAATCGGAACTGCCGATGAGTATGGTTTTATCCAATTGATTTTTTAGGGTATCGATCGTAGAGGGAAAAGGTACAAATACATTGCCAGCATTGCTTCCAAACAGTTCTTCTTGTTTGGGTTTTGCAAGGGGGTAATAGGGCCAGGGAAAGGGCAAATATTGAGCCTGACGATCTGCACTGCTAGCCAGTACCACCGGAGCACAATAGAGATCTTTGATCAGATTTTTTTGCAATCTGAAACCATATTTAAAAAAGGCATTCTCCATATTGAGCGAACGTCCCACCGCCACTGCCATTCCTCCGGAATTGAATAAACTGTCCCGATTGACGGCAACTGCATTGATTGCCCACCACTGTTTACCTCCCTGTATCAGGTATTGATCCAATAGGTATTTTTCAGTCTCACTAAAGGACTCAGTAGGATTGGATATCAGCAATAGTTCAAAACGTTTTAGGTTTTGGAGGGTTTTTTTCGGATCCTTTTCAAAAGCTTTTAGATCGAAGGAAGCCAACTGATAATAGGGTTGTAGGCTGCGCATAAAATCTGCAATCTTTAAGGCCTCTGAGGTACCGTGAGAGGTCAATACCGCCAAACTTGGTTTTTGTTTTTGGTTGACCTTAAAGAAAGCATCGTAAAAGTGAAACTCCAGTTGGGTGATGGAGCGGTTGATTTTTTGTTGTTCGTCATCCCCCAGTACTTTTTCCAGTAAAGGGATTCTCAGGGTCTTGCTCCCGTCGTTTATCATGGCCCAAGGGAAAACAACCGTTTGACCTAGGGCTTGCTTTTGGTCGGCCACGATATATTCCGGGGGGAGTCCATACTGCGTCATTTCTCCGATCAGTGCTTCAGTGCTTGCTGCTCCCTCAAAAGGATCGATAAAACCTACTACCAAATGATCTGTATGTTCTTCCATTCCCCTGATTAATGTTGTAATTTCGCGTTGTAAACGGAGGTAGTCGGCGGGAAGTTTGCCCGTCAAAAAAATATCGATTTTTAGTGGTTTTTCCAGTTCACTTAAAAGGGTTTTGAAATTGTCGCTTAAGGTGTATCGTTGGTCTTGGGTCATATCCCAACGGTAATCAATGTCTTGGGCCAAGAGTATCAAAAACAGTGGAATGAGAAGGTTTTTAAACCAATGCGTTTTATTTTTCAAGCCTTGTGATTTTTGATTCTGTACAACAGCCATTTGCTGACATATAGTACGATATAGTTAAACCCAAGAAAGTAGACCCCATCTTTGAGGGTAATCACGCCTTGCTGGAGGTTGAGGTAATGCTCGAATATACCCACAGCATTGAAAAAGCGATAGAGTTCTTGCTGTTCCATAAGTTCTGCGATGCCTTTCCATACATAGAACTGAATAAAGCAAAGCAAGAGCGCTGTCATAAAAGCAGTGGCTTGATTTTTAGTGAGCAATGCCGATAAAATTCCAAGTGCAACAAAACTGGTTCCCACGCAAAACAATCCCCAATAGGCAGTGATGGTACTGCCCCAATCAATGCCACTGTTCCCGACCTTAAGAGCGTCAATGGCAAAAAAATAGACTACCGTAGGCAATAAAGCCGTCAATAAAAGCATCAGGTTGGCGATGTATTTGGCCAGTAGGATTTGCCAAAGGCCCAGGGGTTTGGTCAACAACAATTCCAAGGTTCCCAAACGTTTTTCGTCCGAAAAGCTGCGCATACACAAAGCCGGAACGAGCAGTAAAAACAACCAAGGGGCAAGGACAAAGAAGGCATTAAGGTCAGCAAATCCAGCGTTCGGCAGATTGAAATCGGTGTCAAAAAACCACAGGAAAAGGGTGGATAACGTTAGGAAAAAGCCCAAACTCAGATAGCCCAAGGGGGTACTGAAATAAAGAAACCACTCTCTTTTGACCAATGCCCACATATTATTCAAATTTAACGGTTATGGATTCTCTGTACTCCAAGTCAAAAAGCGATTGGGCACTGCCTACGGTTTGGGTGTTGCTTTTGTAAATGGCCAATTCGAGGTGATCTGCATCGTTAAAAAGCGCGATTTTTTTACCGTCCTCATCCCTTTTTTCCTTGGGAATGGAAAAGTCGATGGCGTCGCTATAGGTTTCGTAAACTTTTCTGAATTTGACATTTCGGGCAAAAATGGTAAAGGGTCTGGATTTTCCCACTTCGTTGAATAATTTCCGGGTGATGTTGGTAATCACATTGCCATAATTATCTACATAGATCACCGCACCCAAGATTTGATCCCCTTGTTGGTGGATGACGGGGCGTAATTCTTTGATTTCTTTGATCTGCTCTTTGGACTTGCCCACCACTTCTAATGTGCCCTTGCGAGAGATGTGTGCAGCGACCCAGACAAACACCTCCAATACAGGGTAGGAGGTCGGCATTTTGTCATGGATATTGATTGCTACCATTTTTTCGGATTTTAGATCTCCTTTAATCATAGCAAAAATACCATTGTCTGCCCCAATAAAATAATGTCCGTCAAAATACATGGCCAGGTGTTGGTTTTCCGGGTTTTTTTCGGATTCTACCCCAATGATATGAATACTGCCTTTGGGAAATGTTTTGTAAGCGTTTTTGAGTATGTAGGCTGCTTCGGTGGGGTTGTAAGGAGTGATTTGGTGACTGATATCAACAATTTGAGGATTTTCTACCGTACTGAGAATGGCTCCTTTTACCGCTGCAACGGCGTAATCTTTATTTCCAAAATCTGTAATTAAAGTTACTATCGGCATAGAAGTTTAGTGGATAAAATTATTTAAATTTGAAAATAGACATACCATAAGCAAAAATAATTTTTTTTAATTGACTATTCTTTGAACGAAATAAAAATTGAACTTTCTGAGGTCAATCCTCAGGAATTTTTCGGGCAGCAAAACATCAACATTGAAAAATTAAGGTACTATTTTCCAAAGCTAAAGATAGTTGCCAGAGGCAGCACTCTTAAAGCTTTTGGTGAAGAGGTTATACTGGAGGAGTTCGAAAAACGCGCTGATATGTTGATTACCCACTTTGGTAAATACAACCATCTTAATGAGGAGACCATCGAGCGGATTATTACTGCCAGCAATCCCATCGACTTTAATCCCGCTTCGGACAAAGACAATTTTATCCTTCACGGTGTGGGCGGAAACATCATCAAAACGCAGAGTTACAATCAACAGCGTTTGTTGGAAACCTCCAAAAAAAACGATATGATCTTTGCCATTGGCCCGGCGGGAACCGGTAAAACCTATACTGGAGTAGCCCTTGCCGTAAAAGCACTCAAAGACAAGCAAGTAAAAAGGATTATACTGACCCGTCCCGCGGTAGAGGCAGGGGAGAACTTGGGTTTTCTTCCTGGGGATTTAAAAGAAAAATTAGACCCCTATATGCAACCGCTCTACGATGCTCTAAGGGACATGATCCCACAGGAAAAACTCAACAGCCATATAGAAAACGGCACAATCCAAATTGCGCCCTTGGCATTTATGCGGGGCCGGACTTTGGACAATGCCTTTGTGATTTTGGATGAAGCCCAAAATACCACCCACGCCCAAATGAAAATGTTTTTGACCCGTATGGGGCGCAATGCCAAGTTTATGGTTACGGGCGACCCCGGACAGATCGATTTGCCCCGCAGGGTGATCTCCGGTCTTAAAGAAGCCCTTTTAATCCTTAAAGAAACCCAAGGTATCGGCATCATTAACTTGGACGAAAAAGACGTAATCCGCCATTCCTTGGTCAAAAAAGTCATCGACGCCTATAAACGAATCGAACATCATAATTAATGTCATTCATCAATACACTCACTCATTACGATTTTTATTTTCCCGGACAGTTGTCCCACTACAACGGTAAAGTCAGGGAGGTTTACGAGCTAGAGAACGATTTACTGGTCATGGTGGCTTCCGACCGTCTGTCCGCATTTGATGTGGTTATGCCCAAAGGGATTCCTTACAAAGGGCAAATCCTCAACCAGATCGCCGCCAAGATGATGAATGCTACCAAAGACATAGTACCCAACTGGCTGACTGCTACCCCCGATCCCAATGTGGCCATTGGCCAACGCTGCGTCCCTTTAAAGGTTGAAATGGTCATCCGTGGCTATCTCTCCGGTCATGCCGCAAGGAAATACAAAGCCGGAAAAAGAAGCCTCTGTGGGGTGGATATGCCCGACGGTATGACCGAAAACGACGCTTTTCCCACCCCCATCATCACCCCTTCCACCAAAGCTGAAGAGGGCCATGATGAAGACATTTCCCGCGAAGGCATTATCGAACAGGGGATTGTTAGCGAAGCCGACTACCTTCAATTGGAAAAGTACACCCGGGTTCTTTTTCAAAAGGGAACCGAGATCGCCCGAAAACAGAATTTGATTTTGGTGGATACCAAATACGAATTCGGTAAAAACACTAAAGGCGAAATCGTTTTGATCGATGAGATCCATACTCCGGATTCTTCCCGTTATTTTTATGCCGATGGCTATAACCAAAGCCAAGCCGAGGGAACCTCACAAAAACAATTGTCAAAAGAATTTGTCCGACAGTGGCTGATCTCCAATGGCTTTCAAGGCCTTCAGGGGCAGGAAGTTCCTTTTATGTCTGACCAATACATTAATTCTATCTCCGAACGCTATATTGAGTTGTATGAAAACATTACCGGAGAAAGTTTTGTTAAGGCAGATACCTCCCATATTGCTCAACGTATTCAGGAGAATGTGATGAGCTATCTAAAAGGATTGTAGTTCCTTTTATGATTGATCACTGAAAATACTACTTGGATGTCTTAGATCATTACAATTGAACCATTATTGATTGTATGAATTATCACGAGATCAATCAGGTGTATCTTCAACACTTTTCAAAGCCATTTTTAGGGCTTTTAGAGGAACTTGTATTGGGATCTCTTGGACATCTCTTTGGTTAAACCAAGTCATTTGCCGTTTGGCATAGCGGCGGGTATTTTTTTGGATTTCATCGATGGCCTCTTTATGGGAATATTTTCCGTCAAAATGGTCAAACAATTCTCGGTAGCCTAAGGTTTGTAATGCCGGTAGGTTTTTGTGGGAGTAAAGACTTTGGGCCTCTTTTTCCAGTCCGGCCTTGACCATCTGTTCCACCCGGCGGTTGATCCGATCATAGAGCTGTTCACGGGGCAACTTTAACAGTAGTGTTTGGGAGGTAAAATGACGTTTTTTGGGAGATTGTCCCAAAAAGGAGGAATAAGGCTTTTTGCTGGTTTCGCATACTTCCAAAGCTCGTATAAGTCGACGGGGATTGTTTAGGTCTACTGTTTTGTAGTATTGTCTGTCTTTTTCTTTGAGTTGTTTTTGGAGGCCTTCCAAACCCTCTTTTTGGTGAATTAATTTTACTTTGACGGCAGCATTGGGATCAATTTCGGGAAATTTATCCAGCCCTTCTATAAGTGCTTTGGCATAAAGGCCTGAGCCTCCCACCATGACCACATGATGGTGCTTATGAAACAGCCGTTCCAAGAGTTCCAAACCCTCCTTCTCAAAAGCGCCTGCATCAAAGGGTTGGTGGATGCTTTTGTTTTGGATAAAGTGATGTGGTATGTTAGCTCTTTCCTCCTCAGAGGGAACTACAGTACCTATACTCATTTCTCGGTAACACTGCCTTGCATCACACGAGATGATCTCCGTATTTAGTGCTTTCGCCAAGGCGATGCTCAAGGCAGTTTTCCCCACAGCTGTTGGTCCGGCGATATAGAGAAGTCGTTTACTCGACATCGTTGAGTACTTCACCGCATTGATGGCAATATTTGGCTTCATCTTTGTGTTGGTTAGTCATGCAGTTGGGGCAGGCTTGTGTGTTGCGGTCTATGTCAAATGCCTGAGATGTAAATTCGGCCGAGACGATACCTGTAGGTACGGCGATAATGCCATACCCCAATACCATGATGACGGACGCGATGAATTGCCCCAAAGGACTGGAGGGGGCAATGTCGCCATAACCAACTGTGGTTAGGGTAACGATACACCAATAGACGCTCCGGGGGATGCTGGTAAAACCACTCTCATCGTCTTCAATCATATACATGATGGTGCCAAAAATGATACATAAGATAACCACGCTAAACATAAAGACCAATATTTTGGTTTTGCTGCGGGCAAGGGCTTTGACCAGGGAGTTTGATTCTCCTACAAAGTGGGTAAGTTTGAGAATTCTAAAAACCCTGAGCAGGCGAAGGGCTCTGAGGGCAAGCATGGACTGGGTACCCACAAAAAACAGAGAGATGTATTTGGGTACGGTAGAGACAAAATCGATGATACCGTAGGTACTGAAAATGTATTTGGAAGGCTTATTGATGGATATGATCCGCAATACATACTCTACTGTAAAGGTGATGGTAATAATCCACTCGGCAATATTGAGTTGGTCATGGTATTTTTGACCGATCTGATCAACACTTTCCAAGGCAACCAATACCACACTGGAGAGAATAAAGATAAGCAAGATTACATCAAATACTTTGCCGGCACGGGTATCGGCCTCAAAGATGATCTCATGCAGTCGGTGTTTGAAATTTTTATAACTCAATGGTTTAGCTTTAATGAGAACTGACCTTACTTGCTCCCAAAGGTATTAATTTTCTGAATTTATTTTTTTTGATGTGAGCCAAGATCAGGGCGCGACAATCCGAATTGTCGTCCATGGCGATCATGCGCTTAAGGATCTTTTCCTTATTGTTGATTTGGTGATTCAACTCATAAAAACCATATCCTTTAAAGCACTGGTTTTCTATATATATATAGCTATACTCTCCATCTTTTCTTCCATTTTCTATCATCAAGAAATGATCGTGAGGATAGTTGTTTTTATCCCGAAGTTGGTGGAGTCTTTTGTTATAATTTTGTGGGTCTTCTTCCTCTAGACAAGCGCCTTTGCATTGATTGTCTATGAAGGCATAACAAGCCTCGTCACTATCCTTAAGAGAGGAATATTTATAACAGAGTTGGTGGGATTCCATCCACTGCGTCATTATGTGTTTGGCGACCCGGCCGTTTTTAAAGACCGTGAGGTAGTCCCTCCTTTTGCGCACTTGTTCTAAGATGAGTTGGTGGTAAGGTGTTTTATTGTCAATACGGATTCCCATTGGGTAGAGGAGGTAGCGTCCATCTTTATTAATTCGAGGTTGGTTTTTTTTGATTTCGTGTTGCTCTTTGAGCAGGGCAATAAGTTCACTGCCGGTGGTTTCAAAATTGACTTTATGGAGTTTTTTTTGAATTTTCTTCGATTTGCGATCCTTACCTGTCAGGTGAGTTCTTACTCTTTTTTGAATGTTTTTGCTTTTTCCGATATAGAGGACATCTCCCACGGTATTATGTAAGTAATAAACCCCCGTAGCAGTCGGCAACTCCTCTATTATTGACAGGTACTTGGAGGGGGCTTGGTGGGTGTGTAGCGCTTTGATCTGGGATTTGAGTATCTGTTTGCTGCTGTCTTTTTCGAGCAGGAGTTCAAAGAGCTTTACAGTTGCCAATGCGTCTCCTTGTGCGCGATGACGGTCACTGATGGGAATGCCCAGGGAGCGAACGAGCTTGCCCAGTTTGTAGGAGTCCATCTCAGGCAGTAGCGCTTGGGATATGGAAACGGTACAGAGGGAGTTTCTCTCGAACTTAAAGCCCAAACGTTTGAATTCGGTTCTGAGGATGCGGTAGTCAAATTCGGCGTTGTGGGCCACAATAAGGCAATTTTCGGTGATCTCTATGATCCGTTTGGCCACTTCAAAAAAGCGAGGAGCACTGCGCAGCATCTTGCCGTTGATACCGGTAAGCTTTTCAACAAAAGGCTGTATGGCCCTTTCGGGGTTTACCAAACTGATGAATTGGTCGGTTACTTGAAGTCCATCGTGTTGGTAAATGGCAATTTCGGTAATGCCTTCTTCATTGTACTTCCCTCCGGTGGTTTCAATATCTAAAATAGCGTACATGATCAGCTGTTTCTGGGTCCAAAAATTTTACTGCCCACACGGATCATATTACTGCCCTTTTGGAAGGCAATGTGGTAGTCCCCACTCATACCCATCGACAGGATTTCCAGTGGAATGTTTTGTTTTATCAATTGATCGTATAAGTTTTTGAGACCTTCGAATTCTTTGGCAATCTGGTTTTGATTTTCGGTGAATGTAGCCATTCCCATCAGACCTTTGATTTGGATATGGGGGAGATCTTTGGCCCTTTCAATCGCTTGCTGACATTCGTCGACCGACAGACCAAACTTACTTTCCTCCTCGGCGATGTGGATTTGAAGCAGACAATCAATAATACGGTTGTTTTTTTGGGCCTGTTTATTTATCTCTTTTAATAGTTTAAGGCTGTCTATACCATGGATCAATCTGACATAGGATGCCATATACTTGACCTTATTTGATTGGACATGCCCGATCATATGCCATTGGATGTCTTTAGGAAGTTCCTCATGCTTGCGGGTCATGTCTTGGATCTTGTTTTCCCCAAAAATCCTTTGACCGGCATGGTAGGCCTGCATGATCTCCTCATTAGATTTGGTTTTTGAAACAGCAACCAGTTGGACGTAGTCCGGGATGTCTTTTATCAGGGTAGTGATGTTTTTCGAAATGCTCATGGGGCAAAGATATTGAAAAGTAAAAGCATGAATACCTGCTAAGGCTTTGGATTTTTATGTTTTTACAAGCAGGATTATTGTGTTTTTACATATTGAACAGTCAAAATAAAACTCGCTACACACCCTTGCTTCAGTTTTGTTGAAGTATGAGTATTTGAATTCAAAAAATTAAAGTATCAAATACATGAATTGAACCAACCAAATATTTGTAGAAAAAATCACCGTTGAAAATTATTTTGACAGTCATTACACCCATCGGAGCAATTGTTTGCGAGTAGCAGTTTTGGGTGCAATGACAGTATTATTTTAGTGTCAATTTTTTCCATAGGAGTGGTGGCTTTACGTATTAGTCGGGAGTCTTTTATTTTAGATATTGTAGCCCAGTTGGTGGCCGGTGCCATGTCAACGGCTGCTAGCGTATACGTTTCAGTAACTCCCTAAAAAGACATCGAAGCGGCATGTTTTGAAATGGAAAAACAAGAGTTGGAGGAAATGCCTGAATAGAAAATCCAAATACTGGCTCAGATCTATAAAAAAGAGAATTGAAAAAAACGGCACTTCTGATAGCTCAGGAATTGACCGCTGACGATGCTTTGGGCGCTCATATACGTGACGAACTGGGGGGATTAATTAGATCAGTGAAGCCTAGCTGACTCAGGCTGCTTTTGCCTCTTGAGCTGCCTTTATTTTTGGAGTACCGATGCCTCTTTTAGTGTTACTATTATTTCCTTTTGCAGGTTTGGCGCATTGGTTTTATGGATTGAACACTTTTTTTCTTAAAAGCTTGGGAATCGTTGCTGCCAAAAATAGAGGGATAAAAAGTTTGGAAATCTAAGGTCATAATTACCGTTTGAGGAAGTATCACCATGGGTTTATCGGCGGGAGTAGGATATCTTTTAGGATTGAATTTATAAACTCTTCGGGATTTATTATTTGGTGACAGGTTAAAACCCTGAAATTTAATTGCAGATATTTTAGTTTCTATAAATTTTAAAATCGAATATCGATTAACAAATATTAAATAATTAAGCAGATGATAACTACTTTGTTTGTTGATTAGGTTGAAATTTTAAAATTGTTAAAATGAGTTCATTATTTAAAAACCCAGAATAGAAACTTCATGCATTATATGTAAAACTGAGGATTTTTAATCCATGATGGTTTATTCATAAGCCTGAATTACCTGATAGGCCAAATCCAGAGCCGCGGTTCCGTTCTCTAAACTGACAATAGGTTCTTTTTGGTTATTGATGGCCTGAGCAAAGGTTTCCAGTTCTTCCAGTATGGCGTTGGAGTCTTCTATAGGCGGATTTTCAAAATAGATCTGTTTTTTTTCACCCTCGGCATTTTGCAGGATCATGGCAAAGTCTTCGGGTTTTTCGGGAGGTTCTTTCATTTTGATGACTTCCACGCTTTTCTCCAAAAAGTCAACGGCGATGTAGGCGTCTTTTTGAAAGAAACGTGTCTTACGCATTTTTTTCAGAGATATCCTACTGGCGGTAAGGTTGGCCACACAGCCGTTTTCAAATTCGATTCGGGCATTGGCAATATCGGGAGTACTGCTGATCACAGCCACACCGGAAGCTGAAACACTTTTGATTTTTGATTTGACGATGCTTAAAAGGATGTCTATATCGTGGATCATCAGGTCTAAGACAACCGGAACATCGGTACCTCTGGGATTAAATTCTGCCAGGCGATGGGATTCAATGAACATGGGGTGAGTAATCGAGTCTTTGACCGCTTTAAAAGCTGGGTTAAATCGCTCTACATGACCTACTTGCCCAAGCACTTGATTTTCTTTGGCTATTTGGATGATCTCTTTTGCCTCGTTAAGACTGTCGGTAATGGGTTTTTCGATAAAAATGTGTTTGCCCGCCTTGATGGCTTTTAGGGCCATCTGATGGTGGTATAGGGTAGGGGTTACAATGTCGATCATTTCACAGGCATCGATCAGATCGGCCGCACTTTTGAAAAAGGTAAATCCTTTTTCTTTAGCCAAAGCTTTTGCGTTTTTGGTATCGGTATCATAAAAGCCAACCAATTGATAATAATCGGAGACCTCTAACAAACGCAAATGAATTTTACCCAAATGTCCTGCACCCAAAACGCCTGCTTTTATCATAGCATTTATTTTTAATCAAAAGTAGCATCTTTTTCTGATTTTTTTTGGGAAGTAATTACATTTGTCCTCATGACCGATACCACCAAGCATCAAGGGCAAAGAAGGCAGTTAATTAAGTTGTTAGAGAAAAAAGGGATTCAAGACAAAGGGGTTTTGTCTGCCATGGGTAGTGTTCCTCGTCATTGGTTTATGGATGCGGGTTTGGAAGGCTATGCCTATCAGGACAGGGCTTATCCCATTACTGCCAATCAAACGATTTCACAACCCTATACTGTTGCTTTTCAGACCCAATTGCTGGAGCTCCAAAAAGTGAATCGTGTTTTGGAAATAGGAACAGGCTCGGGCTATCAAACGGCTGTTTTGTTGGCCTTTGAAGGCGTCAAAGTATACACCATAGAACGCCAACAGGAATTGTTTAAAAAAACAACTTTGCTTTTCAAAAAATTAAAGTTGCGACCCAAAAAAGTAATTTTTGGGGACGGTTACAAAGGTTATCCCGAAAAAGCCCCTTTTGATGCCATTATCGTTACTGCAGCTGCACCCGAAGTGCCTAAAACTTTGTTGGAACAATTGGCCATTGGTGGGCGGCTTGTGATCCCTGTGGGGAATAAAGACCAGATCATGACCCGTTATACCCGAATAGGCGATAAGGAGTTTGACCGCCGGACTTTTGGTAATTTCCGATTCGTTCCTCTTCTGAAAGACAAGAATTAAAGTCCAATACTGGATCTGAGGCCCCGACTAGTTCGAAGTTTTCCCAAAGTCCAAAAAGAATCTAACGTGAAGGCCTTAAGCTTTTCAAATCCCAGTCGGTTCAGTCCAAGATTTATTTCGAAATGTGGTTTTTGCTGATCTTGGGTAAAATGACCGTTGATTATCTATCGATTAAAACTTTTTTTTACTCGATCCAAATCCCTTTTGTTATCACGGTCTTTAAGGGTTTCCCTTTTGTCATACAATTTTTTACCTCGTGCCAAAGCTATCAGTATTTTGGCAAAGCCTTTTTCGTTGATAAAGAGCTTTAGGGGGACAATGGTCAAACCCTTATTTCCAACTTCCTTATTCAGTTTTTTAAGTTCTCTTTTGTTGAGTAAAAGCTTTCTACTTCCTAGAGGGCGGTGGTTAAAACGGGTGCCAAAGGCATACTCTTCAATGTACATGTTTACCACAAATAGTTCCCCTTTTTCGTTGAATTCACAAAAACTTTCTGCAATAGAAGCCTTGCTGTCGCGGATCGATTTAATCTCCGTTCCCGTCAACACTATCCCGGCGATAAATTGATCGAGGATCTCATATTCAAACCGCGCTTTTTTGTTTTGTATGTTGATCTGCTTTTGCACCTTTCAAAGTTACAACTTATTCCGCTAGATCCGCCAGCACTCAACCACTGGCGAAGGATTCCACTGTGTCTGACCTATTTGCCCCGCTACCATATCTATTAAAGTCAGGCTCCAGCTGATTATTTGGGATAAACTATCATTGAATTTGATTTAAGAACAAGGAGTACCAAATACTGATTTTAGATTTATTTTTGATAGTTTAATTTTTCTTGAGTTAATGTTTTTTTTGAGGTTTCAATACGATTTACGAAAATGGACATCATTTTCTGATCTAAAAAATCTCAAATCAGTATCCGTTAATCTATGTTCGTTGTTCGAACTCGTGCCCTGAGGAATCTTTGATTCCTAGCACCTGCCTGCCTGCAGAAAACAGGTTCACTTCGCTCGTACCTAAATTGACTAATTAGTATTTAATTCATCTAATTGTATTCCTTTGAAGTAGCTTTATTTCTAAATACTATCTGTCCATCAAAATGGTCGATGAATACGGGTTTGGTATTGTCTATCTTTCCGGCCAGTAACTCTTTACTTAAAACATTGAGTACTTTTTTTTGCATGATCCTTTTGACAGGTCTACCCCCATATTCAGGGTCAAAGCCCCATTGGGCCAATGCAGCAATGGCTTCGTCTGAGGCAGAGATGTCGAGCTCCTGCTGTTTTAGCCTTTTGGCCAAAATTTTGAATTGCAAACGTACGATAGATTCGATCTCCTTGGCCGTGAGTGGTGAGAACACGATGATGTCGTCGATTCGGTTGATAAATTCGGGTCTTATGGTTTCTTTGAGCAATTGCAAAACGATTTCTTTAGCCTTGTCCTGAGCAACGTCAAAATCGGTGTTGCTTTCGAAAGCAGATTTAATTTCATGACTTCCAAGGTTAGAGGTCATGATCACAATTGTGTTTTTAAAATTGGCAGTTCGTCCTTTGTTATCCGTCAATCGACCCTCATCGAGTACTTGCAATAATACGTTAAAGGTATCGGGGTGGGCTTTTTCAATTTCGTCCAGCAGCACTACCGAATAAGGTTTACGCCTGACTGCTTCAGTGAGTTGACCTCCTTCGTCATAGCCAATATAACCTGGAGGGGCGCCCACGAGTCGGCTAACGGCATGGCGCTCCTGATATTCGCTCATGTCGATGCGGGTGATGTTGTTTTCGTCATCAAAAAGCACTTTGGCGAGGGCTTTGGCCAATTCTGTTTTCCCCACTCCTGTAGTCCCCAAGAAGAGAAAACTGCCAATGGGGCGGTTTTGATCTTGCAACCCCGCTCGGCTAAGCCGGATGGCGTCCGAAACCGCCTCTACTGCAGTTTCTTGACCGACCATATGTTTGTTTATCTCTTTTTCCAGATTCAGCAGCCGTTCTTTGTCGGACTGAAGCATTTTGCTGGTGGGGATACCCGTCCATTTGGCAACTACCTCAGCGATATCCTCATAATCAACTTCTTCCTTGATTAAGGAGTGACTCTCTTGGTATTCCGTCATCTCTTTGTGAAGTTCGTCCAGAGCTTCTTGTGAGGATTTGATCTTTCCATAACGCAATTCGGCAACAGTGGCATAGTCACCCTCTCGCTCGGCACGGTCGGCTTGCAGTTTGTAATTTTCGATTTTCTGCTTGGCCTGTTGGATTTTTTCCACCCGGTCTTTTTCCTGACTCCATTGTGCAAAAAGTGTATTGCGCTCTTCTTTGAAGTTGGACAGTTCTTCGTTGAGTTTGGCCACCTTTTCTTTATCTTTTTCACGTTTGATAGTAACGATCTCAATTTCGATCTGTCGGATCTTGCGATCCAGCGTATCTAGTTCTTCGGGTTTGGAATTCATTTCCATCCTCAGTTTCGAGGCCGCTTCATCCATAAGGTCAATCGCTTTGTCGGGCAGGAAGCGGTTGGAAATATAACGGTCTGAAAGCATTACGGCTCCGATGATGGCCTCGTCTTTGACCCTTACTTTGTGGTGGACTTCATATTTTTCTTTGATGCCGCGTAAAATAGAGATGGCACTTTCGGTATCGGGTTCATCAACAACTACTTTTTGAAAACGCCTTTCCAAGGCTTTGTCCTTTTCAAAATATTTTTGGTATTCGTCAAGTGTCGTAGCGCCGATGGCACGGAGCTCACCCCTTGCCAGGGCGGGTTTAAGGATATTGGCCGCGTCCATGGCACCTTCTCCGCCACCGGCACCGACCAAAGTGTGGATCTCATCTATAAATAGCACGATGTCACCGTTGCTATTCACTACTTCTTTAATGACGCTTTTAAGGCGTTCTTCAAACTCTCCTTTGTATTTGGCTCCAGCAATCAATGCACCCATGTCGAGGGTAAAAATTTGTTTTTGTTTAAGGTTTTCGGGAACATCACCGTCGATGATGCGGTGGGCCAATCCCTCGGCAATGGCTGTTTTTCCTGTTCCAGGTTCTCCCACAAGTATGGGATTGTTTTTGGTTCGGCGGGAAATGATCTGCAGCAAACGTCGGATCTCTTCATCTCGACCGATTACGGGGTCAAGTTTGCCGTCTTCGACCAGTTGATTGAGGTTTTTAGCGTATTTCTCTAGGACTTTATATTGATCCTCTGCCGATGCGGAAATAATTTTTTCGCCTTTTTGAAGTTGATCAATGGTTTCTTTCAAACTCTTTTTGGTAACCCCTTGGTCTTTTAAGATTTTACTGATGCTTCCACTGCTATCAAAAAGAGCCAACAGTAAGTGCTGGGTGGCTACAAATTCGTCTTTATAGGCTTTAGAAAGGTTGATGGCACTGATGAGTGTTTTGGAGGCGCTGGAAGAGAGTAGGATATCCCCTCCAGATACCTTGCTCAGGCTTTCCAGAGCACTGTAGGTAAGTTTTTCCAAAAGTGTAAAATTGACCTGTAGCTTTTTAAACACATAGGGTAGTACATTCTTATCTACCTCTAAAAGGGCTTTAAAGAGGTGTTCGTTTTCTATATGTTGGTGACCCAATTGCTGGGTCAGTTGTTGGGCGGTTTGAACCACCTCTTGCGATTTTAAGGTGAAATTATTCAGATTCATGGCGATTTTTTTTATCTATTGATCAAGATTTATTCCACCTCCGGATTAGCGCCGTATTGTCTGGTTTACGCCTTAAAAATCTGACAAACTGTCTATTTTATGGTTGAATTTTCCATTTCCATCCAAACACCATTGAGTCCATCGATGATGTCTGAGGCCAACATAAAAGGAGGGGAGAGGAATTGACGCTGAAGGTCGGCGGCTCTTCCGTGGGTATAGACCCCCAACAGTGCTGCAGCTTCTGGGGTATAGTCTTTGGCCAAAAGTCCGCCAATAATGCCTGTCAATACATCTCCACTGCCTCCCGTGGCCATACCGGTATTGCCGCTGCTGTTGAACCAAATATTTCCATCGGGTAGTGCGATGCCCGTATGGGCACCTTTTAAAACACAAATGAGTTGGTGTTTTTGAACGAAGTGACGAAGGCGTTCTAATTTATCCTTATCGTTTTCCCATGGTCCTACCAATCTTTCAAATTCTTTGGGATGGGGGGTGAGTATGGTGTTTGGTGGGAGTTTATCGATCCATTCCGGGTGGGCAGCAATCAGATTGATGGCATCTGCATCGATGACCATTTGAGTTGTACCTGAAGCCAAGACAGATTGTAAATAATCTTTGGTTTCTGCTGCAGTTCCTATGCCCGGCCCCATTGCAATGACCTTATATTCTAGTCCATAATAACCTGATATTGAATGAATACCATTATTTATTTCAATCATACCTTCCGGAATAGAGGTTTGTAAGATCTCTATTCCACATCGTGGGGTGAGTACCGATAATTTTCCGACTCCTGTTCTGAGTCCTGCTTTTGCGGCCAATACTGCAGCTCCCATTTTGCCTCTACTTCCGGCGATCAACAAGAGGTGTCCGTTGTTGCCTTTGTGATCAAATTTTTTGGGAGATTTAAAATGGCTTTTTGCTGTTTTCGGTGTGAGATAATGATAGGGAGTCTGAACTTTATCCAAATAGGAGGGTAAAATTTCAATGTCTAACAGATGAAAACAACCGGCTTTTTCACCACATTCGGGCAAAAGGAAGGCCAATTTGGGCATTTGAAAACTGAGGGTGTGCGTGGCCTTAACAATTCCATCAAATGAATTGTCGGTATTAAAATCCGAAAAAAGTCCTGAGGGTGTGTCGATGGAAATAACTTTATTGGGCAGTAGATTGAGGGTTTGAATGATTTTTTTTAACATTCCCTCCAGCGGTCGGTTGAGTCCGGTTCCCAGCAAGGCATCGATAAGAATGACCTCCCCGGGAGGGTAAGAAAGCACCTCAGGGGTGAGTTTTATGATTTCCTTTTCTTTGATTCTTTTTCTGTTTTGTGAATAGTCTTTACTGGGCTTTTGGCCCAGAGGATATTCAAACAGCCTACAGGGATATTTTTTTTCGGTCAGCAAGCGGTAGAGTGCCAGTCCATCCCCACCGTTGTTTCCCGTACCACAGATCAACCAAAAGGGCCGGTCGTTGTCATAGCGTTCGATGATCCAATCCATACAGGCTTTTGCGGCCCTTTCCATTAATGCAATGGAGGAAATGGGTTCCAGCGCGAGGGTTTGGCGATCCGCCTCCCGGATTTGGGATTGATGTAGGATTTTCATCAATTTTAAATTTAAAAATTTGATAAGTTATCAAGGTTTGGTTCTTGATAAATATTGTTTAAGCAACTGTTTTTCAGCCTATTATTTGTCGGCAGTTGGGTTTTGTTCTAAACTGTTTAAAATATTTGAATTTTAATTTAGTAATAAATTATCAAGGTTTTATTAAAACTGTATTTTTGTTGTTCAATTTTAATGAACGATGACAGAACGAGACACAACTATTTTTGATTTGATCGATTCAGAAGAGCAACGTCAGTTGAATGGTATTGAGTTGATTGCCTCTGAAAACTTTACCAGCCCAGCCGTTATGGAGGCAACGGGATCGGTATTGACCAACAAATATGCAGAGGGTTACCCCGGCAAACGCTACTATGGTGGATGTGAGGTGGTGGATCAAATAGAACAAATTGCGATAGATCGCGCCAAGGAGTTGTTCGGCGCAGCCTATGCCAACGTACAGCCGCATTCGGGTTCTCAAGCCAATACTGCGGTATTTCACGCTTTTTTAAAGCCCGGAGATAAGATATTGGGATTTGATCTGTCTCATGGTGGACATTTGACCCATGGTTCTCCCGTCAATTTTTCCGGTCGCTTGTACAAAGCCCACTTTTATGGTGTGCAGCAAGATACGGGAAGATTGGATTACCATAATATTTTGGCCATTGCCAAGGAAGTGGAACCTCAAATGATCATCGCAGGGGCTTCGGCCTATTCGAGAGACATTGATTTTAAAAAGTTTCGGGCCATTGCGGATGAAGTAGGTGCTTTTTTATTGGCTGATATTTCGCATCCCTCAGGAATGATCGCCACTGGATTACTTTCCGACCCCATTCCCTATTGTCATGTGGTGACCTCAACAACGCACAAGACCCTTAGAGGGCCTAGAGGAGGACTGATCTTGATGGGAGAGGATTTTGATAATCCATTCGGTATTGCGCTGAAAAACGGTGCTTTACGAAAAATGTCCCATTTGTTGGATATGGCCGTTTTTCCGGGTAATCAGGGAGGTCCCCTGGAGCATGTAGTAGGAGCCAAGGCAGTGGCTTTTGGAGAAGCTCTTCAACCTGAATTTAAAGCCTATATGGAACAGGTTAAAAAGAATGCCAATGCAATGGCGGAGGCCTTTGTCAAAAGAGGTTATCACTTGATCTCGGGGGGAACTGACAATCATATGATGTTGATCGATTTGCGAAACAAGAACATAACGGGAAAAGCAGCAGAGCAGGCCCTGGTCAAGGCGGAGATCACGGCCAACAAAAATATGGTTCCTTTTGATGATAAATCCCCCTTTGTGACCTCCGGTATCCGATTTGGTTCGGCTGCTGTGACTACTCGTGGATTAAAAGAGGCAGATATGGAGACCATTGTAGACTTTATTGATCGCGTAATTTCCAATCCCGAAGATCAGGAAAGTATTGAAGCTGTCGCAAAAGACGTCAATCAATTGATGGAGGGAAGACCGCTTTTTGCCTATTAATACTTTTGTTGAGTTTTAAAAAGGCTGATTTTTACAAATAAAGTAATTAGTCACTACAATTTCAGGATAAAACAAGATAGAAATCAAATCCTTTTCAGTTTAAATTTTAATAAATTTAATCAAGACCAGCAAAAAAAATTTAAATATTTGATGCAAGTGTTGGTCAATGAGTAGTGACTGATTTCAATGGGATTATAGACCTGTTAAATTTTTTTTATTAAGTACCCGTAATTCCATTTATCAGTAATGCCCACTTTTTTTGATAGTTTTAGTAAATTGTAGAAAAAAAATAGTAAAAGTTGAAAAAATTTACACCCTTATTGTATTTCTTAGGAGCCTTTGTTTTGGCCTTGGGCGTAAAGTACTTTTTTAAAGATCAACCCAAAAGCCAAACCCAAGACCTGGTGGCCTCTTTAGATGTAGAAAACACCGATGGCTCTTTACCTGAGCTAATCAGCTATAACTTTGATGTAAAACCGATTCTCTCGGATAAATGTTACACCTGCCATGGCCCGGATCCCAAATCTGTACAGGGCAACCTTAGGCTGGATATTAGCGATAACTGGTACAGATTGAGTGAAGAGGATGCTAATAAACAGATTATTTTGCCCGGTCATACGAATAAGAGTGAGTTGGTTGACCGGATTCGTTCTACCCGAGCCTCTCACCAAATGCCTCCACCGGAATCCAATTTAGTATTGACCGAAAGAGAGAAAAAAATCATCGAAAGATGGATCGAACAGGGTGCTGAATGGGATACCCATTGGGCCTATAACCCTCCTGTAAAAAGTGATCCTCCATCACATGAATTTGGTGTATGGAGCACCCAAACCATTGACCGCTTTGTTGCCTATCAAATGGACAAAAAAGGATTAAAACCGGCGCCCAAGGCACCCAAAGAGATGCTCCTTCGTCGCTTGTATTTCGATCTTACAGGGCTTCCGCCTTCCATCAGCGAAATCGATCATTTCCTTAACGATCAGGGCGATGATGCTTATGAAAAAGTGGTGGATCGTTTACTTCAATCCCTTTCCTATGGAGAGCGGATGGCATCGATATGGATGGATATCGCTCGATATGCCGATACCAACGGCTATCAGGACGATACACAACGTTTTATGTGGCCTTGGCGCGACTGGGTGATCCATGCCTACAATAAAAACCTTCCATACGATGAATTCGTCAGTTGGCAATTGGCAGGTGACTTACTTCCCGAGCCAACCAAGGAACAAATATTGGCCACAGGATTTAATCGCAATCATATGATCACCCAAGAAGGGGGTGTGATCGAAGAAGAATACCGAGTAGAATATGTGGCGGATCGGGCGGTAACAACTGCAAAATCATTTATGGGACTGACCATGGAATGTGCGCGTTGTCACGACCACAAATACGATGAACTTACCCAAGAAGACTTTTTTAATCTTTACAGCTTTTTCAATCGATTGGAAGAGAAAGGCAGGATCGGTTATCAAGAAGTCGCTTCGCCCAAAATCAAGTTGAATCAGGAATTGGCCAATTCCGAACTTGCTTTTGTAAGATGGCCCGACAGCATTCCAGAATTAGAGGTTATGGTGATGGAAGAGGTGGAGGATTTACGCAACACCTATATTCTGAATAGAGGGGCCTATGACGCTCCTACAGAACACGAAGTCGAAGGCGGAATGCCGGATAACATTCTAAACTTTGACGCCCATTTGCCCAAGAATCGATTGGGGCTTACGCAGTGGCTTTTTGATCCTAAAAATCCCCTGACGGCAAGAGTAGCCGTTAACAATCTATGGCAACAGTTGTTTGGTATGGGGATCGTTGCCACCCCTTCGGATTTTGGAAACCAAGGAGCTTTGCCTACACATCCAAAGTTATTGGATTGGCTAGCCGTCACTTTTATGGAAGAAGGTTGGGACACCAAAAAGATGCTCAAAAGAATGGTCATGTCTGCTACCTATCAACAATCGAGTAAACCCAGTGCGTTACAGTTGAGTATTGATCCTAAAAATCAATATTTGTCTGTTTTCCCCAGGCAAAAACTAACGGCCGAGATGATCAGAGATAATGTATTGGTCAGCAGTGACTTGTTTGTCGATAAAATAGGAGGTCCCAGTGTCAAGCCATATCAGCCACCGGGTTTGTGGGATGAACTGACGGGGGGGAGTACTTCCAACTCCCTCAAGCGCTACATAATGTCAACAGATGGCAATCAGTACCGTAGAAGCCTTTACACCTATTGGAAAAGAACAGTTCCTCCCCCGGGAATGGTTACTTTCGATGCCTCTACCAGAGACTATTGTACCGTGGAAAGACAGAAAACCAGTACCCCATTACAATCGCTGATCCTCCTCAATGATCCGCAGGTTCAAAACGCCGCTGAGGCCATCGCTTCAATGATCCTCAACAGTGGAATCAAAAAAGACAAAGAACGTATCATCGAGATCCACCGCCGTATTACAGGAAGAAAACCCACCAAAAAAGCCTTGTCCGAAATGATGGATTATCTGGATACAGTAGCCGAACTCCACTCGGAAAAAACCGATATGAGTGAAATGGATTTAGAAATGAAAAGCTATAGCTCATTGGCCCTTTTGATTTATAATTTAGATGAAACTTCACAGAAAAGTTAGGGTATGCAAGAATTAAATAACTATTTTCAGAACAACAACCGTCGTCATTTTCTAAAAAACTTGGGCTTTGGTATCGGTGGTTTGGCATTGGGCAGTTTGATGGATCCACTGAGTAGGAGTTCCTCCGGTGGAGCTGGCCCGCAGTTGCAGGCAGGCCCTTTGCCTTTACCTCATTTTGCACCCAAGGCCAAAAGGGTGGTCTATCTTTTTCAAAGTGGAGGCCCTTCACAATTGGACTTGTTTGATTACAAACCTTATTTGAATAAATACCGGGGAATGGATTTACCCGATTCCATTAGAAAAGGGCAAAGATTGACCGGAATGACCTCAGGTCAAGACAAATTTCCCGTTACTGGAAGCCTTTTTAACTTTAAACAATACGGGGAATCCCGAGCCTGGGTAAGTGATTTGATGCCGCATGTATCAAAGGTAGTGGACGAGTTGTGTTTTGTAAAATCGATGCATACCGAAGCGATCAACCATGACCCGGCGATTACGTTTTTTCAGACCGGTTCCCAATTGCCTGGCCGCCCCAGCATAGGTTCTTGGATGAGTTATGGATTGGGGAGCCTTAATGATAACCTACCCTCCTTTATCGTTTTATTGTCCACTGGAAACGGAAAACCACAACCACAACCCTTGTATTCACGATTGTGGGGCAATGGTTTTTTGAGTTCCCTGCATCAGGGTGTACAATTCAGATCCGGCAAAGATCCGGTTTTGTATCTTCAAAATCCTGAGGGTGTTTCCCGAGCCGAAAGAAGGAAGATGTTGGATCATTTGGCTTCGTTAAACGAGGCACAAGAAAAGACTTTTGGAGATCCCGAAATCAACAGTCGCATTTCGAATTACGAGATGGCCTATAGAATGCAGACCTCAGTCCCGGATGTAATGGACATCAGCGATGAACCAGATCATATTTTGCGGATGTATGGCAAAAACTCTTATCAACCCGGTACCTACGCCGCCAATTGTCTGTTGGCCCGCCGCTTGATCGAAAAGGATGTACGTTTTGTACAATTGTATCATACGGGCTGGGATCAACACGACAACCTTCCTGCTCAGATCAAGCGACAGGCAGAGGATGTAGATCAAGGAACAGCGGCTTTGATTATGGATCTCAAACAGAGAGGTCTTTTGGAGGACACTCTGGTGATTTGGGGTGGAGAATTTGGCCGAACCAACTACTGTCAGGGGAGATTGACCGATACTGACTATGGAAGAGATCACCACCCACGATCCTTCACCATTTTTATGGCGGGAGGTGGTATCAAACCCGGATTCACTTACGGAGAAACCGATGATTTTGGATACAATATCGTAAAAGACCCCATGCATGTCCATGACCTGCAAGCCACCCTAATGCATCAGTTTGGGGTTGATCATGAAAAAATGATTTTTAAAACCCAGGGTAGGAGGTTTAGACTTACCGATGTTTCGGGTGAAGTAAAAAGAGACATTTTATCAAGTTGATTTGATGGATTATACCTTAGAAATTTTAAAATACGTCGGTAAATTTCATCCTTTGGTACTGCACTTGCCCATAGGATCTTTGTTGATGACATTTTTGTTGTTAGTCATTTCAAGGTTTCAAAAAGCAAGACTTGAAAAGGCCATTCGGATAGGGGTTGATTTTTCTTTTGCTGGAGCATTGACAGCCAGTCTGATGGGCTATTTACTTTCTTTGGACGAGGCTTATGATTTTAATAGTCTGAAATTCCATTTTTGGGCGGGTATCATCACTTTAATTCTAAGCTTTAGCTTGTGTGTTTTGCATCGAATGAAGGACAAGGAAAATCTTTTCTTGGGTTCGTATCTTTTGACATTGGTCGCATTAACGGTTGCGGGACACAAAGGGGGGCAGATCACCCATGGTGAGGATTACCTCTCCACCGCCGAGTTATTTGAAAAGCCAAAGTTGATCGTACAAAAGGACAGTATTGATTATTATAAGGAGGTAGTCCATGTGATTTTTGAGGACAAATGCATCAGTTGTCACAATGCTAACAAAAGCAAAAGCGAACTTCGATTGGATCGTTATGACCTGATGTTAAAAGGCGGAGAGCGAGGAAGTATGTTCGATGCCCAAAACCCAAACCAAGGTCGATTGGTGCAATACATCAGCTTGCCCAAGGAGGATGAATTGCATATGCCTCCAAAAAATAAGTCCCAACTGACTGAAAAGGAAAAATGGCTACTGAATCATTGGGCTACATCCGGTTCCTATTTGAATGAAGGAAAGGTTAGCTTAGTGAAAAATGAAGATTTAAAATCCAATGTAATGTCCTTTTTGGGAGCTGATCAGCAAGTGAAAGCTGCCGGGAGAAATGACTTGGTGAAGCTGTTGGCCAAGGGATTTAGAATCAAACCCAATGCCTTACACGATAATTTACTAAGGATCAAGTACATGAAATCCCAATTGATGGGAGAGCATCTGAAAACTTTGCTTAAGGTTAAAAACCAACTCGTCGAATTGGATGTCAGCAATACCAATTTTAACGATGAAATGGCCAGTATTTTGGAGGATTTTCCCCGTCTTAAAGTTTTGCGAATGGATCAAACCCAAATCAGTGATGATGCACTGAATTTCCTTAAAAACAGAGCATTAGAGGTGTTGAATTTGTGCAATACTAAGGTAACCCATCAAGGGGTACAAAACTTACTTAAAGTGAATCCTCCAAAAACGGTTTATGCCTGGAACACTGCTATTGACAGAGATCAACAAAAACAATTGGCTTCAATTCCTCCTTCATTGATCCATTTTGGTTCTTCTGATTTATTTTCGGAAAAGTTGAGCCTCAGTCCCCCGGAGATCCACAATCCGAATGTCATTTTTAAAGATAGTATTAGTATCGTGTTTGAGGAACCTCAGGTTAAAAATATCAACATCCATTATACTTTGGATGGAAGTGAGCCTGACGAAAATGCTCCTTTATATAATGTTCCTTTTCGTTTGACCAACTCTAAAACGCTAAAAGCAAAATCCATAAAAAAGGGCTGGTCTGATAGCGAACTGTTTGAACAAATGATTTTTAAAAACAGTAACCATATTATTGAACATAAAGTAAATAATGACTTGGACAAGAGTTTTTCCATCAGTCATCATGTCAACTTTACTTTTAAAGACAATCAGGGGGTACTTTTCGATGGAAAAAAAGGGGAAAGAGTGTATAGAGGAACCAGTATTGAAGATGCCAAAACATGGCTGGGTGTAGTGGAAGAGGATTTGGAGATTGAGGTTAAACTCAAAGATGTCGAAAAAATCAAGCATGTCACTTTGAGCATGTTGGAAAACCTAGATATGAGTACGATTTACCCAAAAAAAATTGAAGTTTACGGCAGATCCTCTGATGGGAAATATCAATTACTTCAATCTTTGTCAGTTCCAGTACAGCACGAGCCGGATGAACGGATATCCTATTTTAAAGACTTTACCTTGTCTGTTGATTTAAGGGGATACGAAGAGGTGAAAATTCGAGCATTGAACCATATAACTTTTCCCAATGCTCCAGTCTATAAAAAATGGAATAAAAGAAAGTCTTGGCTTTTTGCAGATGAATTGATTTTTTGGTAATTCTAGAATCTCCAATCAAATTGGGTTTACACGAAAAAACAGATGAATAGATCAATACAAACATTCATGGACTACGGCATCCAAGTGTTGCTTATCTGTGTGGTTTTTGGTAGCCTTAATGCACAGGAAACTGAGATCAACACCATTAAGTCAAGGATCTACCAGAGTATCATTGAAGACCATTTGAATGCTCCTTCAAACGCTACAATAGAAGATTTCGACGAAAATATCAATCAGATCAGCTCTGATTTTGATGGTGAAAAATGGTCCTTTATTCAATACAGTGATGTTTCAAGAGAAGGGTTTGATAACAGAATTCACCTCAATAATCTTGTTAAAATGGCTATTGCTTACAAAAGCAATGCCTCAAAATATTTTAAAGACAAATCCCTATTCCAAAAGATCGTTAATGGATTGCACTTTTGGTGTAAAAATGATTTTGTAGGAGAGAATTGGTGGAACAATCAGATTGGTACCCCAACGAACTTGATAGAACTGATGTTGGTCATCGGAGAGCAACTCCCTGAGGTGTTGATTGTAAAATCGCAAGAGATCATCAATCGAGCTGATATAAACAAGGGGGGCTCACGACCCGGTGGTGATCGAATCAAAGTATCTTCTATCGCTGCCAAAAACCAACTTTTTTTGAATGATCAAGCCCAATTTGAATTGATCATCAACATTATAGAAAATGAAATTAAGTTTGTGAATTGGATCGGTAATGATTTTGGTTATACCTATTCAAAATCCAATACCGGTGGATTTAACGAGTTTTTAAAAGCCAATGGCAGGGGATTGCAATACGATTACAGTTTTCACCACAGAACCGATGGAGTGAATAATACCCTCTCCTATGGTCTTGGGTGGGCCAATGCTTTTGTGGAATGGGCCTATTATGTAAGAAATACCGATTATGCTTTTTCGTCAGAAAAAACAAAGATTTTGGTAGACTATTACTTGGACGGTGTTTGTAAGACTTCCGTTTATGGGGTAAAACCCGATTTCGCTGCCAAGAACAGAAGTATTTCAAGGATTGGAAGTACTAAAGCCTTTGATAATGAGATTCCCGAAAAGATCGTAGCACTGACCGACTACCGATCAGACGAATTGAAAGAAATTATAAAATTGAGATCGAAGCCTACCAATGTAAGACCGATTTCACATGCTACTTTTTACTGGAATAGCGAGCATTTTACCTTTCAAAGACCCAACTTTTATTCTTCGGTGAGGATGTATTCCTCCCGAAACATGAACATGGAGAGTCCCTACAATAGTGAGGGATTATTAAATCACCACAGAGGAGACGGTGCCAATCATATTTATACCCGTGGCGTTGAGTATGAAGATATTTCACCTGTTTTGGACTATCAAAAAATTCCAGGAACGACGGTTGTACAAAAAGATCAATTGCCCTATCATAGTGAAATTAAAAAATTGGGTTTGACTGATTTTGTAGGTGCTGTAACCGATGGACGCTATGGGGCTGTAGGTTTTGACTTTAAAAGCATTCATGATCCACTGGTGGCAAGAAAATCTTGGTTTTTCTTCGACGAGCAATACGTTTGTTTAGGTTCGGGAATTTCATCAAAATCAAAAAATCAGGTCAATACCACCATTAATCAATGTTGGTTGAATGGGGAAGTAAATATTTCTTCTCAAGGTAAAAGTCGAAAACTCGACCAAGGTTCGCAAGTGCTTAAGAATGTCAAGTGGATCCATCATGACAATGTAGCTTATTTTCTCCCTGCTCAAGGAGATATAGCTTTGCAAAATGATACTGCAGAAGGCTCGTGGTGGCGCATCAACAGGCAGATTGATTCTCCCAAAGATCAAATCAGAAAAGAGGTTTTTAAATTGTGGATCAACCATGGTGTTTCCCCCAACAATGAATCTTATGAATATATTGTCAGACCCAATACCCGCCTTGATAAATTAGAAAAAGGAAAAGTTATCAACCCTATTGATATTATTTCCAATACTCCCCATTTGCAGGCTGTTCAAAACAAGGAGCTCAATCTCATTCAGGCGGTTTTTTATCGTGCCGGACAGTTGGAGGCGGGTAATGAATTGATAATTGAAGTTTCCGCCCCCTGCATTTTAATGGTACAGTTGAATCAAAACGATCAGATTGATCAAATTACCGTCAGTGATCCCAACAGGGAATTGTCTATGTTGGCTCTAAACATATCTAAAGAATTTGAAGTAACAACTCAAAATTATAGATCTAAATGGCTTGCAGATCAGGGGGTGTCTGAAATCATGGTTCGTTTGCCTAAAGACGAGTATTTGGGCAAATCTATTCTGATTCGTTAATGAGTCTTGTTCCAAATACAAATACTGAACATTGTTGACGTGGTTCAGGTCGTCCAGATGTTCTTTTGCGACTTTATGTTTATGGATAAAACGATTACTCATTCTTTAGGCAGGATTTTAACTTCAAATAATTTACTCCAATTTTTTCCTGTAATAAAAAAAGTTTTTCTTTTAGGGTGGTAGGCTATACCATTGAGTACATCCAAATTGGTAACTTGTTCGACTTTACTTTTTAATCCTGAAAAATCAATGACCCCCTCCACCGCACCACTTTGTGGATCGATAATGACGCCTACTTCTTTTTTATACTGGTAGGTGTTGGCATAAATTTTTCCGTCCACCCATTCCAATTCATTGATTTTTTTGAGTGCGTTTTTATAGGTCATCACTTGGATTTTTCCATTTTCTTTTTGGGTCTGAGGATCCAAAATCCAAATTTGATGTGTTCCATCGGACTTGTAAAGCCTTTGGCCGTCATTACAAAGCCCCCAGCCTTCTTTACTTTCTTTATAGGCAAAAGAGCGCTCCATTTTGAGTTGATCGGGGTGGTATTGAAAACCCATATCACCTTGCCATGTCAATTGATAGAGCTTGTCGTTTAATATGGAAATGCCTTCCCCAAAATAAACCTTATCCAAAGCAATCTTTTTGAAGACCTCTCCGGTTTTGAAATTTACTTTTCTCAAACTTGATTTACCCCTAATCCCCGTGCTTTCGAAGAGTGTATCACGGTAAAACTCGAGCCCTTGGGTGTATGCGGTTTTGTCGTGGGGGTATTCATTAAGAATGGTATAGGTGTAAAGTTTTGGTTTTGAGGGAGAAACAATGGTTACCTTTTCTTTGTACACTAATTTTTTTCCGGAAAGGTATACTGAGGCTTTTAGACCGTAAATCCCCAATGACTTGTTATTCAAAGGTTCAACATCACTGATTTTTATACCATCCAGATGGTAAACTACCGAATCAATGGGATGATTTTTTTTATTAACAATGTTAAATTTCAGCGTATCATCGGGTTTGAATTTTTTACTTTTTTCAACAACACTCAGTCTAAAATCTTTTGTTATATCAGTATTACACTTTAGCAAAAGCAGTGAAAGTAGTAAAATCCAAATTTTCATTTCTTGAGGATATATATTGTTTCTAAAATTAAGAATTTAAAATAATTGTCAAACGCTCCAAACCTATTATATTTGCTTAGGGCAAGTCCTGCACAACCAGCTCCTGCCGAATCCCCCCAGGGCGGGAACGCAGCAAGGGTAGGCGGTCGTAGCGGTGTGATGTAGATAGCTTGCCCTTTTTTATTTTTCATGACTAAAGTAATTTTAATTACGGGCGCCTCTTCCGGCCTTGGCAAAGCCACTGCATCTTATTTATCGGGGTATAATTTTCGTGTTTTCGGAACTTCTAGAGCTCCCAAAAAATATAAGTCTGATGCTGGTTTTGAGTTGTTGCCTTTTGATTTGAACCAACTCGAAACCGCCCAGTCATTAGTAGATCTTGTGATGGAAAAAGCAGGACGTATTGATGTATTGATCAATAATGCCGGAGCGGGAATATTAGGACCTGTTGAAGAGACAGAAATGAGCGCAATCCAGTCTAATTTTACGACCAATTTATTCGGTCCATTGGCCTTGGTTCAAAAAGTGTTGCCCGTAATGCGTGAACAAAAAACAGGTTTGGTCATCAATATCACCTCCATAGGGGGGTATATGGGACTGCCATACAGAGGTATTTACTCTGCTTCCAAAGGTGCATTGGGTATTCTTTCCGAAGCAGTTAGAATAGAGGTCAAACGCTTTGGAGTTGATGTGGTGACCCTGGCACCCGGAGATTACGCTACCGATATAGCCGCACGACGTTTTTATTCCCCACTAAAAAAAGAGTCTCCCTATCATGATGTGTATAAATTCTCACTCGACACCATAGACGAGCACGTTGACCAAGGGAGCGATCCCAATGATTTTGCCCGAATGGTACACAAAATTATCATTTGTAAAAAAAGAAATGTCCATTATAGCTCAGGTTCATTTCTTCAAAAATTATCGCTATTACTCAAAAGGATTTTACCCGATACTGTTTTTGAAAAAATGATTATAAATCACTATAAAGTTTAACCTTAATCAATTATAAATGAAATTTTTTATTGACACTGCCAATTTAGACCAAATCAAAGAGGCTCAAGACTTTGGCGTTTTGGATGGCGTTACCACGAATCCTTCCCTTATGGCCAAAGAGGGTATTACAGGAGCGGATAATATCCTCAAGCATTATGTGGCCATTTGTGAAGCTGTAGAGGGTGATGTGTCTGCCGAGGTCATTGCTCTAGATTTTGAAGGTATGGTCAAAGAGGGAGAGCAACTGGCTGCCTTACACCATCAAATCGTTGTAAAAATTCCCATGATCAAAGATGGAATTAAAGCTTTAAAATACTTTTCAGACCGCAATATTAAAACCAATTGTACACTTATATTTTCGGCAGGACAAGCTCTTTTGGCGGCCAAAGCCGGAGCAACCTATGTTTCTCCATTTATTGGACGATTGGATGATGTATCAACTGATGGAATTTTTCTGATCAGTGAGATCAGAGAGATTTATGATAACTATGCCTTTGAAACAGAAATATTGGCAGCCTCAGTTCGTCACACCATGCACATCATTAATTGCGCCAAAATAGGGGCAGATGTAATGACTGCGCCGCTCGATGCCATTACCGGACTGTTGAAACATCCCCTTACAGATATTGGATTAAAAAAGTTTTTGGAGGATTACAAAAAAGGGAATTGACTTTATTGGAGTAAATCCACAAAATCAGGAGCACTAAAGTTCCCAAAACCTTCTTTGATCTCTCCATTTGCCTCCACTACTATGGCCCGGTTGAGTAGAGAGAGTACCCACTTTTTGCTGTCTTTATCAAAATTGGTAAATGCCAATTGTGTCTCGGGATCAATACTCATCATTCGGTGAACCTCAAAAACGATCTCGTTGAAGGGCTGTATACAAACTCCTTTAAACTGATATTTGGGAAATAGTTTTTCCAGTGCTCTTGCTTTGATCACCGTATTGCGGTAATGACTCATTTGGGTTTGAGACCAAAAGTAAAATACTGTCGGTTGATCAATTAGTTTGGCAGTGCTTACGGTATTCAACAGATGGTCTTGTAGTTTAATTTCGGGGAGCATTTTTCCCGCTGACATATTTTCGATGTCATTGTGCAAATCCAACACTTCTTTGAGGTAGGACTTTGAAGTGTTGACTAACAGAAAATGCTTGAGAAACCTTTCGTCTTGTTCTTTGTTTTCAATTTTCATCAATTCTTCAAAAGCAACCGCCCGCGAAAGATTATTTCTCAAGACATTTCCCTTGATCTGTGATTGAATGAGTTGCAATCGCTTAATGTTAAAATTGGTTTTTTGTTTGTTCCTAAAATAGTTTTCGGTACTGTCTAATACCTTTTCATTCAGATAATTCAGCAGATAATTTATGTAGGGATCAAAAAAAGCCAAATCTGTTTCTGCCAAACTCAAGTACTTTCTAAAATCAAAATAAACAGAGTCTTGTTTCTTGTCCCAAAAAGTTCCTCTGAGCAGTGCATAGCGTTCTTTTCGGGTGGCGTAGGGATAGATATACGCCGCTTGGGTTATCTTTTGGGCGATGGGGGATAGTTGGTTGATGGAGTCCATGAGTATCCACTTGTTTTTTTTCTCTATCAACAGGGAGTCAATGAGTTTGGTGAACGTTTCACTATCACTAGAATATTTAGAGGACAGAAAACTATTTTCTTCCTCAAAACTGAGCAACAGATCCATCATAAAATTATTTTTGGCCGCACCGCGACCCGAGTAGACAATTGATTCATCAAAGGAGGAGGCGTTGATCCGTGCCCAAATACTGTCACCTTTTTCCAAAAAAACGGATTTGTATTCGGGAATGTGTTCAATCTTATATATCCCTGCTTCCAAAGAGTCATAATATTTGAAAAAGCGATAGTTGAGATTGAGTGAAAGTGAATCAATGGTCTTGTTGTCCTTGTAGAGCGTCACATAGGTGGAAGAAGGGTTGACGATCTGCCCCCCAAAGAAAATCCTGTTCCTATCTAACTCTTTTGAGCAAGAGCTAAGGATGACTCCCCACAACAGCAACCAAATTCGCAATAAATATTTTGATTGATCCATATTACAATGCAATTTACACCAACTAAACTTTAAAAAAAAGCAAACCCTGTGGGAGAAATATTTACTTTTGCAAATGCTAAGTTAATTTTATGTTATCGGTCAATAATTTATCAGTTCAATTTGGAAAAAGGGTCCTTTTCGACGAAGTCAATGTCACTTTTACACCTGGAAATTGTTATGGGATCATCGGTGCCAATGGAGCTGGAAAATCTACTTTTTTAAAGATCATCTGTGGTGTTCAAGAGGCAAATTCAGGTTCAGTTTTTTTGGAGCCAGGAAAACGACTGTCTGTTTTGGAACAAAACCACAATGCCTGTGATGAATATCCTGTTTTGGAAACCGTTCTGAGGGGAAATAAACCCTTGTTTCATATAAAACAAGCTATAGAAGATTTGTATGCCAAGCTAGATTTTTCTGATTCTGATGGAGAAAGGGTAGGGGAGTTACAGATTGAGTTTGAAGAAATGGACGGATGGAATGCAGAGAGTGCCGCGGCTTCTCTTTTGTCCAATTTGGAAATCCCTGAGCATCTTCACCACACGATAATGGCTGATTTGGATGGAAAGCAAAAAGTGAGGGTACTTTTGGCGCAAGCACTTTTTGGAGATCCTGATGTACTGATCATGGACGAGCCTACCAACGATTTGGATTATGATACGATCATGTGGTTAGAAAACTTTTTGGCTAATTATGACAATACGGTTATCGTAGTTTCTCACGATCGCCACTTTCTTGACGCTGTTTGCACCCATATCTCCGATATCGATTTTGGAAAGATTAACCATTATTCTGGTAATTATACTTTTTGGTATGAATCGAGTCAGTTGGCAGCAAGACAGAGGGCACAGCAAAACAAAAAGGCGGAGGAAAAGAAGAAAGAATTACAAGAATTTATTGCTCGATTTTCGGCTAATGTCGCTAAATCCAAACAGGCTACTTCTCGAAAAAAAATGATCGATAAACTCAACATTGAGGAAATACGCCCTTCCAGTCGTCGTTATCCAGGAATTATATTTGAACAAGAACGCGAGGCGGGGGATCAGATATTAAATGTCGATGGGCTATCCTACAGCATTGATGGACAAAAACTTTTTGATCAGGTTAATTTTAATATAGCCCGAGGAGACAAAGCGATTATCTATTCCAAAGATTCTCGTGCCATCAGTGCGTTTTATGAGATCATCAACGGAAAGCTAAAAGCAAAAAGTGGAGAGTACGAGTGGGGTATTACGACCACTCAGGCCTATTTGCCTTTAGACAACGAAGATTTCTTTAGTTCCGATTTATCACTAGTAGATTGGTTGCGCCAATGGTCTCAAACGGAAGAAGAGAGAGAAGAGGTATATATTCGAGGATTTTTGGGTAAAATGTTATTCAGTGGAGACGAGGCCTTAAAAGCCTCTAATGTCCTCTCTGGAGGTGAAAAGGTGCGTTGTATGCTCTCCAAAATGATGATGTCGCGGGCCAATATTTTGATATTGGACGAACCCACTAACCACTTGGACTTGGAATCCATTACGGCCATCAATAATTCACTGAAGAACTTTAAAGGAACCGTGCTTTGCACCACACATGACCACGCTTTTGCTCAAACTGTAGGAAATCGTATTTTGGAACTCACCCCTAATGGCATTATCGATCGTTACAGTACTTTTGATGATTACATGAGCGATCCTAAGATCAAGGAACTTCGGGCAAAGATGTGCTCTTAGACCCAGATAATCAATAAGTTTTAAGAATTGGAGTATTACATCGTATGGTGTAAACTCAACTGCAGTTGGTTTTTTCCAAAATTGTTAGTGGTTTGCCGCATCATCCCAAACTGTATTTTTAATCCTTTTCTAAAGATATAACCCAAGGCTCCATAGAGTCGATTAAGACCGAAAAAAGGAACGGTTTTTCCATCACCTATTTTTCGTTTCCCATTGATAAAAATTTCATCGTACAGGGAAAGGTATAGCGTTTTGGGTTCAATAACGATTTTGTTGAGTGGAATATTAAGAAATAATCCGTAGCGGTAACGGGTTCTAAAATCTTGATTTTCCATCAAACGCATTTCGTATCGGAATCGATGATTGGAATAGAGTCCTTTCCCCAGTTTGATGGGAAAGGAGGTTTCTTGATAAAAACGGTTTTCTACGTTACTTTCCTTGATGTCGCCGGGTGTTCCGTTGGTGATATGGGCATAACCAAAGGTCAATTTTAAAGGACTTTCCTTGGGCATATAGGTGATTCCCCCTCTGATAAGCAATTGTTGCAAATCTCCAATAATATTAAAATTCCGGTGCTGTATATCCCCCTGAACTCCCCAAAGACTGTCTTTTTTAAAACGGGTGTTGAAAACATACAAATACCAAGCTCCCATTTCATCTGGGTCTGTTTGAGCGTGAATATTGGTGGGCAAAATAAATAGTAATGCCAATATTGGGGTGTAAAACCATTTTTTCATAAGGGCAAATATAAAAATTATTGGATTATTACGAATCAAGAGCGCTGAGTGCTTCAATAGCTTGTTGCTCTTCGTCTTTGTGAACCCAAAGGCTTTGTTGGGTGTTCAAAATTCCAAAACCCGCTAATCTGGCCGAAGATGAAGGATCTTTTACCACGGGGACAATCCCGAGGGCATCTAAAGAATTAACCACAGCTATTACTTCTATGGGGCTGCCTTTAAAAATTTGGATATAATCTTGGGGCATTCAGATGAATTAGGTTTTATCGTATCGATTGTTCCAGATCGCTGGGTTGAAATTTTTTCCCAAAGCAAAACCATAAAACAATACGATGGAAGCAATGGCCTTAAACATAAAGAAGTAAAGCATCCAAAAGGTTGAGGGGGTAGGGGTTTTGGTGAAAATTTGATAGGGTGTCAAAAGTGTCGCAAAAAAACTGACAAATAATACAGCCATCAATAGGTTCCATATATTTTTGAAAGGCCATGCCCAAGCTTTTCTGAAAAAAGATAAATCATTACCCCATTTGTGAACGAGATAGAAATAGTTGTTGCCTAGAGGAACAAAAAGTAATGGATCATCTGTTTTTTTTAATCTAAAAAGCACAGAAGGTGCCATAATCTTAAATCCCTCTAGAGAGGTTTGATGTTCTTTTTCCAATTGGATAATTTTCTCAATGCCCTCCTTAGGTATATTTCCCTTGAAGTATTTGAGGTCTAAAAAACGCAATCGATAGTTTATACAAACCTGCTTGATCTGATCCAAGTGGAAAATTCTTTGGGTTTCCAGTTGGTCAAAATCAAAATTATTGGAGCTTTGAGGCTCAGAGGATTGACCATCTAACATATCTCCTATGTATAGGGGAGTGGTCTGCAATGCAATATCCTCAAGAATTTGGTCAATTTGTGTGGGGGGGAAAAGTTTCTTCATCATCATCTATCTTTTTCTCTTTTGTAAAATTAGGAATAAAATAGGTTTTGACAAAAGTCAAAAAAAGAAAAGCTTAATTTTATTAACGCAATTGAGCTCCCAATTGGGTTTCAAATTGATTTCGCAACTTCCCCATGATTTTATCTACATATTTGTCTGTCAACGTCTTCTTTGGGTCTTGGAAATAAAAACTTACGCCATAAGACTTTTTTCCTTTCGGAAGTTTGTCTCCTTCATAGACATCAAAAAGTTGAACGGAATTGAGAATGTTTTTCTCCGTTTTTAAAGCAATTTGCTTTAATGCGTTAAAGGGAACCCCAGTATCCAATAGCAGTGCAAAATCTCTTCTTACTTGGGGAAATTTTGGGATTTCTTGGTACTGAATATTGTTATTTTTAGCCAAATCAACAATCTGTCTAAAATCCAATTCTGCGTATAATACCTTTTGGTTGATGTTGAATTTATCGCAGATTTCTTTTTTTACAAATCCAAACTGCACGAACGATTTTCCTTTGTACGTATAGCTTAAACCTTCGAAAAAAATATCATTATCAGTGCTGTGCTCTTCTCTTTGAATCGGGCAGTTTTTCTGGAGAAGTTGATGGATAACACCTTTTAGATAGAAAAATACTTGGGGTTGATGGGTTACATTCCAATTTTCTTTATGGACATCGCCACTAATGATCAAAGAAAGGAATTTTTCTTCCTTGAAAGCACCATTGTTTCGCTGGTAGGTTTTGCCCAATTCAAATAGTTTTAGGGATTTGGACTGACGATTGAGATTAAAGGCTACTACCTCTAATGCTCCGGAAAGCATTGAGGTTCTCATTTGAGAGAGCTCTTGCCCCAATGGGTTGATGATGTTTACCCCCTTTACATCTTTGATGTCTTGGGAAATTTCTCCATAGTCAGGGTTGGTGATGGAATTGTTCATCATTTCGTTAAAGCCTAAACTGACCAGTTGATTGGACAGCCGCTCTGCAATTTGATGATCGTCGGCACCAACAAAGTCAGAAATGTTATTGTCCAGTAGCTTCGAGGCGTTTACATTATTGTAGCCGTAAACCCTTAGAATTTCTTCAATGACATCAGCTGGGCGGGTCACATCCACCCTATAGCGTGGAATTTCAACTAACATTCCTTCTTCGTTAGAATTATCTATTTTGATTTCAAGTCCATTTAGAATATTGGAAATGTCATCTTTGGAGATTTCTTGCCCAATGGTCTTGTTGATTTGTTCAAAGGTCAACATGAATTTGGGAGCCTCTTGCAAATCTTGCTTGATTTCGAATAGTTCTCCCTCAATGGTTCCCCCTGCCAATTCCACCATCAGATTGGCAGCATATTTGAGCGCGTGGGGTGTGATCTCCGGGTCTATACCTCTTTCAAATCTAAAAGAGGCATCTGTGTTTAGTCCATGTCTTTTGGCTGATTTTCTGATGCTTATAGGGTCGAAGTAGGCACTTTCTAAAAATATACTTGTCGTACTCTCACTGACGCCGGAGTCTTGGCCACCAAATACCCCGGCAATACACAAGGGTTTCTGGTGGTCGCATATCATCAGATCCTCTGCATGGAGTTTTCGTTCTAAGCCATCTAAGGTGACAAAAGGAGTGTCTTGAGAAACAGTTTTAACCACAATTCCATCCTTAATCTTATCCAAATCAAAAGCATGTAGAGGTTGTCCTATATGGTGCAATACAAAGTTCGTGATGTCTACTACATTGTTTTTTGGTTCAATCCCCAGTGCTTTAAGGCGTTTTTGCAGCCAGGTAGGGGAGGGTTTTATTGATAAATTGGTGATGTTGACACCCATATACCTGGGAGCCCTATCCTCAGATTCTACCGATACGCTAAACTTTTTTTCAGAAGGAGCAATGCTGAAATGGTCTATACTAGGAGAGGACCATTTGAATTTAATACCATTGAATTGACAATAGGCTTTTAAATCCCTAGCCACCCCCATATGACTCATGGCATCTGCCCGATTGGGTGTCAACCCAATTTCAAAAACAGTATCGACTTCTATATCAAAAATCTCATTGCAAGGAGTACCATTTTCTAAATTAGCATCCAAAACCATAATACCGTCGTGGGATTCACCTAAGCCTAATTCGTCCTCAGCACAGATCATGCCATAGCTTTCTTCACCTCTGATTTTACTCTTTTTAATCAAAAAGGCATTTCCCTCTTGGTCAAAGAGCGATGTACCAACTGTGGCAACAGCAACTTTTTGTCCTTGAGACACATTGAGTGCACCACAAACGATGGGTACTATTTCGGTTCCTAAATCAACCTCGGTAACCCGCAGTCGATCGGCATTGGGATGTTGTGAACATTTCAATACCTCACCAACAACAACCCCTTTAAGTCCTCCTTTGATAGATTCGAATGTGGTGATTCCCTCAACCTCTAAACCCAAGTCGGTCAATATTTCAGATACTTGCTTTGATAGAAGGTCAGTTTTTAAAAACTGTTTGATCCAGTTGTATGATATTTTCATCGAGAATAAATGACTATTAAATCGAAGGGTAAAGATAATAATCTATGCTTAACCACCTTTTTTAACTGATGTAATTCCATATGTTTTGATAAGCTTTCATTTTGGCCAAGGTTTGTCTCAAGGATGTATTTTTGATCGCTTCTAATCGGGGGTCTTCTCGCAATAATTCCTGAGCGTCGCTTCGGGCGGTTTTGAGCCACTGATTGTCTTTGATGATGTCGGCAATTTTAAGTTGTAGTACTCCGCTTTGTTGGGTGCCCATAAGGTCACCAGGGCCTCGGAGTTTAAGATCCACCTCAGCAATTTGAAACCCATCGGTAGTAGCCGTCATGGTTTCTAAGCGGGTTTTAGCTTCATTAGTGAGTTTGTGACTGCTCATCAGTATGCAGTAGCTTTGATCATTACCCCTACCTACACGACCGCGCAGTTGATGCAATTGGGACAATCCAAAACGCTCCGCACTTTCTATGACCATCACCGATGCATTGGGTACATTTACACCCACCTCGATCACAGTGGTGGCCACCATTATTTGAGTTTGTTTCTTGATAAAGCGATCCATTTCATAATCCTTGTCCTTTGCGGGCATTTGACCGTGAACAATACTGATTTGATATTTAGGAGGAGGGAAGGCCCTAGAAATACTTTCATAGCCATCCATCAGGTCTTTGTAATCCATTTTTTCAGATTCCTTGATCAGTGGATATACCATGTAAATTTGCCTACCTTTTTGAATTTCATCAGCAATGAACTTAAAGACCTTTAGCCGGTTACTGTCATAGCGATGTATTGTTTTTACTTTTTTGCGTCCGGGGGGTAATTCATCGATGACAGAAATATCCAAATCTCCATAGACACTCATGGCAAGTGTGCGTGGAATAGGAGTGGCTGTCATAACCAGAACATGTGGAGGGATGCTGTTTTTTCGCCATAGTTTAGCCCTTTGTGCCACTCCAAAACGATGTTGTTCATCGACCACCGCAAATCCGAGGTTTTTAAATTTTACTTTGTCTTCGATTACGGCATGGGTTCCAATTAAAATATTTAACTCCCCCGATTCCAAAAGTTCTGCCAATTGGGTCCGTTCGGCTTTTTTGGAACTACCAGTCAAGAGTCCAATAGAGATGTCCAAACCTCCGACCATAGATTTTAGTGATTGATAATGCTGTTTGGCCAGAATTTCGGTTGGAGCCATTAGACAGGATTGAAAACCATTGTCGGCTGCAATCAACATCACCATTAAGGCCACTATGGTTTTTCCCGACCCCACATCTCCTTGTAACAAACGGTTCATTTGTTGAGCGGTGCCAATGTCTTTTCGGATTTCACGGATCACTCTTTTTTGAGCCTTTGTCAGCTCGAAAGGAAGGTTGTTGTTAAAAAAAGTATTGAAGTAATCCCCCACTTTACTAAAAACAAAACCTTTTATTTTTTGCTTGCGTTGAAGGTTTTTCATCAACAATTGCAATTGAATAAAAAACAACTCCTCGTATTTCAATCGGTTTTGCGCAGCTGTAAGGGTATCTTGATTCTTAGGAAAATGTATGTTTTTAAGGGCTGTATTTTTATCGATCAGGCGATATTTAGTGATCAAATCCCCAGGAAGGGTCTCTGCAAATGGATTTTCAGAAGAACGCATCAATTCCCCCATCATTTTGATGATAACCCTCTGAGAAATGCCTTTGGAAAGTAGTTTTTCAGTACTGCGGTAGACCGCCTGAAGGGCCGTGGAAAATCCTTTTTCAAAGTTCTCTAGAGTATCCATTTCAGGATGTGGCATGTGGGGTCGGTTATCATACCAATTGAGGCGGCCGAAAATCACATAGGCCGTATTTAATTTCAAACTTTCTTTAATCCATTGATGACCCCGAAACCAGATCAATTCCATTTTATTTTGCCCGTCGGTAAAAGTGGCTACTAGGCGTTTGCCTCTTTTTTGTCGGATCATTTCTACATTAACGATCTCTCCTTTTATTTGAACTTCAGAGGAATTTTTGGGTAAATCGTTAATTTTGTAAAAAGTAGAACGATCGATATAACGGTATGGGAAAAAATACAGCAAATCTTGAAAAGTGAACAAGTTCAGTTCTTGTTTTAGTAAATTGGCTCTACTGGGACCAATTCCTTTAAGGTATTCTATTGGGGTTTGAAGTGCATCCATCAGTTTACTAAAATAATTGTTTTCAAGATGATTCAATTTGTATTGTTTAAAACTTCTCTTAATTTGGGATAAAATAGATTTTAATGAGAGCATGAGTCATTTTCGGCGGTGGAACCAAAGGAGCCTTTTCAGGAGGAGTTGCCGAACACTTGATTCGAGCATAGGGCAGAATGTAAGATTTGTATTTGGGCGCATCTAAAGGGGTTTGCTGGTCAGTCATTTGGCCTTGAATAAAATCGAAAAAATAAAAAAAGGTTTTACGCAAATTTGATAGGTAATCATTGGTATTACAAACTTAGTAATTACAATATGTTTACCCACTTAAGGAAGCGTTAAAACAATAAATGCTTAGAAGTTAAAATTAACAGATCAATAATAATTCTTGATTTTGACAGTCACGCATATGTAGAACATTTCCATTTCAGAATTGGTTTTAAAATTCATGAAAAGCTGTGGATAACTAAAGGTCTGTGTTTTTCTAAGGGTTTAATTATTGACTTAATTTTAAATAGTGAACGAAACACCCACAGATTACCTCAAAGAACTCAACGAAACACAACTTGAGCCCGTGGTGCACAAGGATGGCCCGCTCATGGTGATTGCTGGAGCTGGGTCGGGAAAAACACGGGTTTTGACCTATCGCATTGCACATTTAATGCAACAAGGTGTGGATGCTTTTTCCATATTGTCGTTGACTTTTACCAATAAGGCTTCAAGGGAAATGAAAGCCCGAATTGCAGAATTGGTAGGTGATGGGGAGGCCAAAAACTTGTGGATGGGTACCTTCCACTCTGTTTTTGCTAGAATTCTCAGACAAGAAGCTGATAAATTGGGTTATCCAAGGGATTTTACCATTTATGATACCCAAGATAGCAACCGCTTGATCGCCTCCATCATCAAAGAAATGGGACTTGATAAAGATATTTATAAATATAAACAGATCCGAAACCGTATTTCTTCTTTTAAAAACAACTTAATTACTGTAAAAGTCTATCATAACGATCCAGAATTGCAGGAGGCCGACGCCATGTCGCGACGACCCAAGTTAGGAGAAATTTACAAGGAGTACGTTGAGCGTTGTTTTAAAGCCGGCGCCATGGATTTTGATGATCTTTTGCTGAAAACCAATGAGTTGTTGAACATGCACCCTCAGGTATTGGCCAAATATCAGGAACGTTTTCGATACATCCTCGTGGATGAGTATCAGGATACTAATCACTCACAGTATTTAATTGTCAGAGCACTATCCGATAAATTTCAGAATATCTGCGTGGTGGGAGACGATGCACAAAGTATTTATGGCTTTCGTGGGGCCAACATCAATAATATTCTAAATTTTCAGAAAGATTACCATGACGTAAGGTTGTACCGACTGGAACAAAACTACCGTTCCACCAAAAACATTGTCAATGCAGCCAATTCCATCATCAGTCACAACAAAAATAAGATTGAAAAAGTGGTCTGGACCTCCAATATGGAAGGAAGTAAGGTCAAAGTTCAAAGGTGCACCACCGATGCTGATGAGGGCAGGGAGGTAGCTTCTCAAATATTTGAGTTCAAAATGCAAGAGCAACGTCAAAACAAGGAATTTGCCATATTGTATCGAACCAATGCTCAATCGCGTGCCATAGAGGATGCGCTGAGAAAACGAGACATTCCCTATCGAATCTACGGGGGGCTTTCTTTTTACCAAAGAAAAGAAATCAAAGACCTTTTGGCTTATTTGCGTTTGATCATTAACCCCAGAGACGAAGAAAGCCTAAAAAGGGTTATCAATTACCCCGCCAGGGGGATTGGTCAGGCTACCTTGGACAAACTCATCATCGGTGCAAAGAACAATAGTATTTCCCTTTTTGAAACCCTTCAGAATGCTCCCCAATTGAATCTCTCTATCAATGCTGGAACTTTAAAGAAACTTGAGGGCTTTGTTAATTTAATTTTGAGATTACAAATCGAAAACCAAAAATCCAATGCTTTTGAAATTGCCGATATGGTGACCAAAAAAAGCGGGTTGGTATTGGAGTTAAAGAAAGATGGAACCCCGGAAGGGATCTCAAAGATCGAGAATATTGAAGAATTACTCAACGGTATTCGAGATTTCGTCGAAGGACAAAAGGAATTGGCAGATGCGACAGGTAGCTTGTCCGAATTTTTGGAGGATGTTGCTTTGGCAACAGATTTTGATAACGAAAAAGAAGTTTACGTGGATTGTGTCTATCTGATGACCATTCACCTCTCCAAGGGACTGGAGTTTCCTGTAGTCTTTATCGTGGGCCTGGAGGAGGATTTATTTCCTTCTGCTTTGAGTCTCAATACCCGCAGTGAATTGGAGGAAGAGCGGCGATTGTTTTATGTGGCCCTGACCCGAGCAGAACAAAAAGCAGTTTTAACCTATACCCTCTCCCGTTACCGCTGGGGCAAACTAGTGGATGCAGAACCCAGTCGTTTTATTGAGGAAATGGACGAGCAGTATTTGGATTATGTCATTCCCAAAGACGACTATGTTTTTAAACCCATGATCGATAAGGGTATCTTTGGAGGTTTTAATCCACCCAAAAAGCCAGTTTCGGAAAAACCAAAAGCTACCAAAATCAATACGGCTCCCAGTCAAAATCAATTGGGAAAACTGAGAAAAATTAATGCTTCTGATACTCCCCAACCGACAGTTGTTCCTTCTGAAATTACACAACTCGAAGAGGGCATGACAGTAGAACACGTCCGGTTTGGTTACGGAAAAGTTGTTTCTATTGAAGGAAAGGGAAGCGACAAAAAAGCCTTGATTGATTTTAGAGGGGTGGGACAAAAGCATCTATTATTGCGTTTTGCCAAACTTTTAATCAAAAAGTAATGGCAGAGCTTCTAAAATTCTACCAATCCAAACCCAATCTCAAATTCCTAAAAAAAGCGGCAGAGGCAATGGAACAAGGAGGACTAATTATTTACCCTACTGATACGGTCTATGCCTTGGGATGTCTAAGTAATAATATAGATGGCCTGCAACGCTTGGCCAACATCAAACAAATCAAACTAGATAAAGCCCCTTTTAGTTTTTTTATGAGGGATTTTAGTGAGTTGTCGAATTATGTCAGACCTTTGAACAATTCTAATTTTAAACTGTTAAAACGGTGTTTGCCGGGGCCATATACTTTTATTCTTCCTTGCTTAAAACTTCACAAACCTTTCGAAAAGCGAAAGTCAATTGGTATTAGAATGGCCAACCATCCCATATTAGTGGCTCTAATGAACCTAGTCAAAGCTCCTTTGATTACCACTTCATTACACGATCAAGACGAAATTTTGGATTATACCACAGATCCCGACATGATATATGAGCGTTGGGAAAGTGATATTGATCTGATGTTGGAGGACGGTTTTGGTGGTAATGTTCCATCAACCGTTGTGGACTTGTGTAGTTCTGTCCCTCAGATTGTGAGGGAGGGAAAGGGAGACTCGGATCTGTTGTAAAAAAAAGCATCCGCCAATGGCAGATGCTTTCTATAAACGTTTGAAGATTCTTACTTCATGCCTTGTTGAATCAGATCGTAGAATTGATCTAGTTTTGGAAGCACTACAATTCGAGTTCTTCTGTTTCTGGATCTGTTGGAGGCATTGTCGTTGTCGGCAAGTGGAATATAGTAACTGCGACCTGCAGCAGTCATTCTCGCTGGACTTACACCAAAATCGTTTTGAAGTATTCTAACAACAGAAGTGGCGCGCTTAACACTTAAATCCCAATTATCTTCAATTCCGTCAATTTTGATCGGTACATTGTCCGTATGTCCTTCTACCATAAATTCGATTTCAGGTTTGTCGTTTACTACTTTGGCAACTTTTCCCAATACACCTTTAGCTTTTTGAGTAACGGTAAAACTTCCACTTCTAAATAAAAGCTTGTCAGAAATAGACACATATACAACTCCTTTTTCTACATTGATTTCTATGTCCTCATCATTCATATTACCCAACACACCTTTTAAGCTTGTGACTAAAGCGAGGGTAACGGAATCTTTTTTGGTAACGGCTTCTTGCATAGATTGAATTCTCAAGTCTTTTTCCTTCATGCTTTCCAATGACATTTCGAGGTTTTCGGCACCCTTTTGGGAGAGGGTAGTTAAATTACCAATATTGTTGATTAGGTCTTGGTTGTTGGCCTGAAGAAAATTTACTCTGTCTTGCAAGGATGCCAATCGAGCTTCAGCAGCTTCCTTTTCTTCATTACAGGTATTCAATTTTACAGTGGCACTATCAAGTAAATCTTTAGTGTTTTGTTGAAGGGTTTCTAGTTCAACGTATTTCTTTTGAGAAATACAAGACGATAGAAGAATGGCAGAAAGTGTTGCGATTGCAAGGTGTTTTTTCATTGTTAATTTTGTTGATTAAATTCTAGTAAAAATAACATAAAAACCCAAAAAAACCCTCTAGACTCCTACAAATTATTTCTTTTAAGAAAAAAATAATAAAAAGGCAAAGAGGATTTGGAGTAATAGTTAGTAAATAATGGGTTTATACGCCTTTTTTCTTTAATTTTACTATGGTTCTTGTAAAATGAATGATGAGCCCTGATGATCGAAAAAGCATTAGAAAAATTAAATTTTAGAACGAAGAATAGGAATGCTATGCCGTCCCAAATAATACGCTCAAAAATTCTAATCCCTCTTTTTTCGGGTAAATTTTTGAGTAAAAGGTAGAGGGAGTTTCTAAAATTGAGGTAGGTTTTTTGGGGAGAGCGTTTCAATGTACCACCGCCGAGGTGAAATACTTTAGTTTTATAAAGGGAATAGACGTTTAAATTTTGATTGAATGCTCTCCAGCAAAAGTCTATTTCTTCCATATGAGCAAAAAAATCTTCATCAAAGCCTCCCAAGGATTGAAAAAACTTTTTTCTAACAAAAAAACAGGCCCCACTGGCCCAGAATATTTTTTCATTTTTGTCGTATTGTCCTATGTCTTCCTCCAAGTGACTGAAAATCCTCCCCCGGCAATATGGATAGCCCAAGCGGTCGACAAACCCCCCTGCTGCTCCTGCATATTCAAATTTACGTGGCTGGTTCAAATCCATAATGTGAGGTTGAGCGACGGCTGTTAATGGGTGGTTTTCGAAGTGATCCAAAATAGGTGGTAACCATCCGGGTTTTACCAAAACGTCATTGTTGAGTAGGCAAATGATGTCCTCTTCGATGGAAAGCAGTCCTTTGTTGTATCCTCCGGCGTAACCGTAATTGTCGTCCAATAAAATGATTTTAACACTAGGGTGGTTTTTTTGGACATAGTCCACTGAATCGTCTGTGGAGGCATTGTCAATTAAGTATACCTTAGCTCCCGGACTATTTTCTTCTACATTCTTGAGAAAACGTTCTAACAATTTTTTCCCGTTCCAATTTAATATAGCAATAGCAATTGAATTCATTCGCTGGAGTTGTAAGAGGGTAAATCGGGTAAAAAAAGATATTGGCCTTTTTTGAAATCCATTTTACAAAAAAAGTGAATTAAACCATTGGTGAGCATTAGGTAGTCACTTTTTAATACAGTATTGTATCGTGCGATTTGATCAAATGTTTTTTGGGTTATCTTCACTTTAGGGGATTTGCATTCGACCAGAAGGCTAATGGAGCGATCGGGTTTGAAAACAACCAGGTCATACCTTTTTTTAGTATTATTGACATTCAATTTTTTCTCAACCTGAATAAACCCCAATGGAACATTTTTTATTTTCAACAGAAATTGGATGCAATGCTGACGTACCCGTTCCTCAGGGGTTAAAACCAGCCATTTTTTTCTTATGGGGTCGAATATAAAGGTTATATTTTCCTTACTTTTAAACAAAAAATTAAAATCGGGAAAATTAAGCTTTTCCATGGTACAAAATTGCATATAATTTTTTAAGATGCAGGAATTTAATCAGCTAATGTCTTCCATTGATAGAGGAGATTACAAACCCTTTTATTTATTATCAGGAACAGAGCCTTATTTTATAGACCGTCTTGAGGCTAAAATTACAGAGAAATTAACAGACGAAGTCTCCCGATCTTTCGATTATTCATTGTTTTACGGTAAAGAGGTAGAACCCCACCAGATCATTGAAGCTGCTAAACGATTCCCACTTTTGGCCACACATCATTTGGTAGTTGTGAGAGAGGCGCAGCATTTGGATAAATCTACCGATTTGATTGCCGAATACCTCTCACAGCCTCAAACACAAACAGTTATGGTTTTATGTTTTAAATACAAAGCTTTTGACAAAAGAAAAAAGCTATACAAAGTTGCCAAGAAGTCAGGGTCGCTTTTGGAAACCAAAACTTTATATGACAACCAGGTGGGGCAATGGATTGCTGATTGCTTGCAGGCGGCTCAGTTTAAAATTGAAGCCAAAGCCCTTCAAATTTTGGCCGAAGCACTGGGCAACGATTTGAGCAAAATTGAAAAAGAAATTGGGAAGTTAAAAATCGTTTTAGATAAAAATACCCAAATCACTGCAGAGCTCATAGAGCAGCATGTGGGTTTCAGTAAAGATTACAACAACTTCGAACTCTATAAAGCCGTAGCTAAGCGTAATTATCACCAATGCTCTAAAATCGTCAAGTATATGGCCGAAAACCCAAAAAATCACCCTTTGGTACTGACCATTTCAGGCTTCTATAACTTTTTTAAAAGGGTGTTGCTGTATCATGGTTTGGGAGATAAGTCAAAAGCCGCTTCTTTGTTGGGGGTCAATCCTTACTTTGTGAGAGACTATGAGCAGGCTTGCAGAAAATTTAGTCTTAAGCAGGCCAGCAAGGTCATCAAATTGACATTAGAAGCTGATTTGAAAAGTAAAGGGGTAGGGGTTAAGTCAGGAGATCCATATAGCATACTTCAGGATCTACTGGTCAAGGTTTTTGCCGCTTGAGATCAAAGTAAAGGAAATTTATTGGGGTCGTTTTCATACATTATTTCGTAAACATATTCGAATATATCCTCGGCAGAGGGTTTTGAAAAATAATCCCCGTCTTCTGCATATGCAGGACGATGTTCGTTAGCCGAGAGTAACTTAGGTTGGCTGTCCAAAAGAGAGTATATATTTTGTTCTTCCAATAGTTGTTGTAAAATATACGCCGATGCTCCCCCCGGCATGTCCTCGTCTACGATCAGCAAACGGTTGGTTTTTGCTATACTGTGTCTAATTTCTTTTTCCTTGTCAAAAGGGATCAGCGTTTGAACATCGATTACCTCAGCGCTGATATCATAACCTTCCAGTTTTAGGGCTACTTCATGGACAATCCTCAGGGTGGATCCGTAGGAAACCAAGGTAATATCAGTCCCTTCTTTTAGCACTTCAATTTTACCGATGGGTAAACAATATTCTCCCAGATTTGAAGGGAGTTTTTCTTTAATTCGGTAACCGTTGAGGGATTCAATGACAACTGCAGGTTGATTGGCTTTGAGTAAAGTGTTGTAAAACCCGGCAGCTTGGGTCATATTTCGGGGGACTAAAAGTTGTATCCCCCTAATCAAATGGATCAAACCGGCCATGGGAGAACCAGAATGCCAAATACCCTCCAGTCTGTGGCCTCTTGTTCTGATGATCAGAGGTGCCAACTGTCTTCCTTTGGTTCGATAACTGAGTGATGCCAAATCATCACTTAAAATCTGAATACAATAGAGTATATAATCCAAATATTGAATTTCTGCAATGGGTTTCAACCCACGAATAGACATACCAATTCCTTGTCCCACTATCGTGGCTTCTCTTATTCCGGCATCGGCAACCCTTGTATCACCGTATTTATCCTGTAATCCTTCTAATCCTTGGTTGACTCCACCAATTTTTCCACTGTCCTCTCCAAAAATGATTAAACGGTCTTCTTTTTTGAGCAATTGGTCAAAATTATCTCTCAAAATAATCCTTCCGTCTACCATAGGAGCGTCTGTTCGATATTTTGGGGAAACTGATTCAACATGGTCAGTTCCGTTGATCCCCACACTATAAAGGTGGGAGGAGTATTTTTCCTGCAATATGTCTTTGATGTTTTTTAACCACTTTTTAAAAGGTTCCGTATTTTTAATCTCGTTTTTGACCAGCAGGGGAAATGTTTTCCTGGCAGTTGCAATTACATCGCGAAAAAAGAGTTCTGTTTTTTCATTTAAATTTCTATGAAGGATTTTTAATTCCACATCACTGTTGGATTGTGTCATAAATGTTTCCAAAAATTCATTGAGTTGATCTCTTTGACTAAAAATGGGTTTTTGGTAGGCTTTCCAGGCTTTGTTTTTGGCCTCCTTGACTTGAGTCTTAATTTCGGATTCTATTTTATTTAGGGATTCTTCATTTGATATTCCATTGGAAATAATCCATTCTCTAAACTTAAAGTTACAATCGTGTTCCTTTTCCCATTGCAGCCTTTCCTTGGACTTATACCTTTCATGAGAACCGGAAGTAGAGTGTCCTAGGGGCTGTGTAAGCTCTGTAACGTGAACTAAAACAGGAATGTGCTTTTGTCGAGAAATTTTGGAGGCATAGTTATAGGTCTTGATCAGTGATGAATAATCCCACCCTTTGACATTTAAAATTTCAATTCCCATATTGTCTTCTCTGGCAAAACCACTCAAGGCTTTGGAAATACTTTCCTTGGTCGTTTGTTGTTTGTTGTCTACAGAAATCCCATAGCCATCATCCCAAACACTAATTACGATAGGGATTTGTAATACCCCCGCTGTGTTGATGGCTTCAAAGAATATACCTTCGCTGGTACTTGCGTTACCGATAGTTCCCCAAGCAATTTCATCCCCATTATTGGAAAACTTCTTAGCTTTTTTGATTTTTGTGTTCCTGTATATTTTCGATGCTTGAGCCAGGCCAATCAAACGGGGCATTTGGGTAGCTGTAGAGGAAACATCCGAAACGTGATTTTTAGTAAGGGTCTGGTCTAGCCAAAGCCCTTTATCATCGATCAGCATATTGGAAAAATGACCAACCATTTGTCTGCCGGCAGACATGGGTTCGTTTTCGATATCTGCATGGGCATAGATGGCTGCAAAGAGTTTTTCTGGATTGAGATGGCCTTGCGCAAAAAGTAGGGTCTGATCTCTATAGTAACCCGAACGAAAATCCCCTGGTTGAAAGAATCGATTGAGGACAATTTGTGGTAATTCTTTACCATCGCCAAAAATCCCGAAAGTCCCTTTACCACTCAACACCTCTCTACGACCAAGTATACTGGTTTGGCGACTGGTAAAAATAAGTTTGTAATCCTCAAGGACCTGTTTTTTGTAATCCTCGAAGCTTAATGTAGTATTACTTTCTTGGCTCTCAATCATCATTTCTTCCTATAAATTTACAAAAATTTGACTTGGTAAATTGCACATATTCCTTTGGCTAGTAATTTAAAACTACTCTAAAACCACCTTCTTGAAAAAAGTTTGGATAATTGTTTTGGGCTGAACAAGAGTATAAATCGTATTTTGGTTTCATACGGAATCTCATTAAACTCCCACCCTTTGTTGGTGTTGAGGGGGAAAAAGATTTCCAAATAATCAGGAAGGATGTTAAAACGAATTCCGGAGCCATACAAAAAATGAGGATTAACATTGCGATTTTTGAGTATTCCCAAATCCACATAGGCCTCAATCCACTTCCAAATCCCCATTGTCACATTGGAGGTCAACAAGTAATCATTGGCAGTGGTGGGAAACAGCATGGATTTAAACCCTCCCTCAGCCATCACAATTTGTTGACTGAAAAAACCGTCATTTTCTGATCGTCCGAAATAGTTGTATCGGAAGAGATAATCTTGTGGACGATTGAGGTTAAAATCAAAAAAATTCGTCACCCGTTGGTTGTGATTTAAAAATTTTCCAGCAAAAACCCTTGCAGTCAACTGACTCCCATTGGACAGCAGTTTTCTGAAGTCAAATGTCATTTCTAGTTTAGTAAATTTTTTTGAATACTGTAAACCGGTTTCAAAAGTGGTGTGTTTTAGTGCTCCACGGTTTGAATATACATATCGTAGATTAAAAAGTTCGTAGTTGGGATTGGTAATTGGATCCAGTGGGCTGTCTCTCTTTACGCTGAAATAGTATAATCCAATTGCATTTTGCTTGTTGGATCTAAAATCATCAGTCCTGAAATAAAGGTTTATCCCGGGGGTTATGACTTGATACCTCAAATCTTCAGTGTAGTGGTAACTGCTCCCGTAGAAGCCCAAAGTGGTTACGTAATTACTTTTTTCGATATTGTTAAGACGGTAAAACATTTTTACTTTGCCCACCAAATTTTTTTGAAGTGTAGAGTATTGAGGCATCAATTCAAAGGTGAATTTTTGAGTCAAAAAACCCTTGTCGTAAAATCTAGATCCTAGTGATAACCCGTCATACAGATTGTAATTTACTACAGGATTGTAATAGATTTGATTTCTTTTGGGTGATTCGTAATCCCTCAAAAAATTGAATTGAAGGGGTTTGAGGTTTAGAAAGTTTTTGGCGTGGCGCCAATTGTTATTCTTGTTGGACTCGGGTAATCTTATTTCTGGATTAATGGCCACGAAGTCGGGATTTAAATCTTTTAGTTTTATGCTGAAATCAGTTCCCATGTCATCAATCCACATTTGATCAACTATCGAATCGTTTTTGACTTGAGAGAGAATAAAAGGAATCTTGTCATCAGAGTGTCTGGAGATTCTTACTTCAATGCTATCATTGTTTTTTTTGAGGTTTTTAATTTTAAGGTCAATGGGCAATCGTTCTTTGAGATAAAATTTTCCAAACCAATTAATGTCTTTGGGACTGTTTTTTTTCATTAAATCAAGTAAACTTAATGGTTTCAAAGGTTGGTTGAGATATTCTTTTAATGCTTGATTAAGAGGTTTTTTTCCTATATAATGCTCGATATACCTCAGCCCAATACCAACGTGGTAGGGAGAGCCAATTTTTTCATTAAACTTGACCAACTGATCTTTGGGCAAGAAATCGGACTGATGAAGATTGGCCCGTTCCATAAACTCATAATACATCCAAAAACTTTCATTGAAGTCGATGTCTGCCAAAGTGTAGGCTTTCATTAGCCAAAATCCTCCAACACGACCCAGGTATTTCTCATTAGGATAATAGGTTTCGATGTACTTGATCATCAAGTAGGTTTGAAGTCCCCCAATAATCCAATGGTCTTGCCTGAGATCTACCGGTATGTTATTCGATAAGTAAAAATGCAAATAGGATTTTAAAAAGCTTACTTCGTCTAAAAATAAATCGTTAAAAGGCGCCAAAAATTTTGGTAGGTCATTCAGTCCAAAAAAAGGATTTTTGTCATAAACCAATGCCGGTACCAAATACCTATTTTCTCCTTTAAAGTCGAATACATTGGAGATAAACTCATCAATCCGCTTGACCTTGTCAATATTGACCTCTTTGTTTTTAGTTTTTTTAAATATATCGGTCAAAATAACTCGATCATCGGCTGTTTTAAAAGTTTGAAATGGGTTGTCATTTGAAAGATAAAGGCTTACTTCTCTTGTGTGTTGACCGGAAAAGTAATGCACCCCATCTTCTACCTTGTTTTTCTGAAGGTTGGCTTGGACAGTGCATCCTTCGGGAATGCTAAGTTTCAGGTGATATTCGGCCACTTGGATGCTGTAGTCGTCAAGGTTGAGGTTGCTGTAGTTTTTCCATTGGTTTTCGTAAATCGGACTTAAGGCAATATACCAATATCTCAAGAGGGTGTCTCCTTTGTCATTGTATCCGTATCCTGTAAATTTAACATCCGGTATCACCACCTGATAGTCAAGGACTACGGTCAATGTATTGTTTTCCTTATTCTTTGAGTCATAGATCACCTTAATTATATCGGGCTGGTTATCCATTCTTTCCCATTTGGCTTGCAAACCATTGATTTTTATGAAGTTGATGTTTGTTGCACCAAACTTGAGTTTGTTGGAAAGATAAAAGCTTCGATCGTATTCCTCTACAAACCTCTGAGCTAAAGGGGTTTTGGCATTAGAATATGCATTGGACCAATCCGAAAGATAAAGGGTGTCCCCACTATTCGTATAGGGTTTTTTAAAGAATATTTTTTGACGAATTGTGATTTTTTTTCTATTGTCATCAATGGAGGCATCTATATCATATGAAATCTTATCCTGAGCGAAAATGAAACAACCTCCGATCAAAATGAATGCGATAAAATATGTTGGATTTCTTGTAATGATAATATTAGAAGTTTGGTTTAAAAAATTCCTGCTTATAAAATTTTTGAAGCTGCTCCACAACTTCTTCTTTAGAATCTACCACATGGATTAAATTCAAGTCGTCAGGATCAAGCTTATTTTCTTTTAAAAGGACAACTTTAATCCAGTCCAATAGTCCACTCCAGTATTCTTTCCCCACTAATAAAATCGGAAATTTTTTGATTTTTTCAGTTTGAATTAATGTCAATGCTTCGAACAGTTCGTCGAGGGTGCCCAAGCCACCGGGCATAACGACAAACCCCTGTGAGTATTTAATGAACATGACTTTTCTCACGAAAAAATATTCAAAATTCATCAGTTTATCATCGTCAATAAATTCGTTGTGTTTTTGTTCAAAGGGCAGATTAATGTTGAGTCCAACAGAAGTTCCACCTCCTTTTTTTGCGCCCAAATTAGCAGCCTCCATGATGCCCGGCCCCCCTCCTGTAATGACTCCAAGCCCAGATTTAACTATGGCCTCAGCAATGTCAATCGTCAGTTGGTATTGAGGATCATCGGAAGCTGTTCTGGCAGAGCCAAACAAGGAAATACAGGGGCCAATCTTACTCATTTTTTCATACCCATCTACAAATTCTGCCATGATTTTGAACAATGCCCAAGAGTCATTGGCTTTAATTTCGCTCCAATTTTTACTTTGGTTTTTAAATAGGTTCATTTTAAACAGTTTTAAGTTCTTTCGCCAGATGTTTACCAGTATAACTTTTTTTAAGTTTTACAATTTCTTCGGGGGTACCTTCGCCCACTAGAGTTCCTCCGTTTTTACCACCTTCAGGCCCTATATCAATCAAATGATCTACTAATTTGATTACATCCATATTGTGTTCGATGATCAAGACCGTATTACCTCTTTTGACGAGTCGCTCCAATACCTCCATCAATACCCTAACGTCTTCGAAGTGAAGTCCGGTGGTGGGTTCATCCAATATATATAGAGTTTGTCCTGTATCCTTTTTGGACAATTCGGTAGCCAATTTAATGCGCTGTGCCTCACCTCCGGATAGGGTTGTAGAGGATTGACCCAAGGTAATGTATCCCAAACCGACATCCTGAACTGTTTTTAATTTCCGATATATTTTGGGATGGCTTTCGAAAAAATCGCAAGCCTGATTGACCGTCATTTCCAAAACGTCGGCAATGGATTTACCTTTATACCTTATTTCCAGCGTTTCTCGGTTAAAACGTTTGCCATTACAGGTTTCACATTCTACATGTACATCGGGCAAAAAGTTCATTTCGATAACTTTCATTCCTCCTCCTTGGCAGGTTTCACACCTTCCTCCTTTGACATTAAAACTGAATCTACCAGGCTTGTAACCTCTGATTTGCGCCTCCGGTGTCAAGGTAAATAAGGTTCTGATTTCGCTAAAAACACCGCAATAGGTGGCCGGATTACTTCTAGGAGTTCTGCCGATAGGAGACTGATTGACATCTACCACCTTATCCAAGTAATTTAGTCCCTCAATTTTTTTATAGGGCAGTGGAGTCTTGACACCGTTGTATATGTGTGTATTGAGAATAGGGTAGAGGGTTTCGTTGATCAAGGTTGATTTTCCACTGCCCGATACACCGGTAACACCAATCATGATTCCCAAAGGAATATTGATTTCAATATTTTTTAAGTTATTTCCGGTACAGCCAGACAAAATAATGCGCTTACCATTGCCCTTTCTCCTTTTTTCGGGTAACTCTATGTTCTTTTGATGGTTTAGATATTGTGCGGTCAGTGTTTGCTGTTTTTTTAGCATTTTGGGGCTTCCCTCGGAAATGATTTCACCTCCGTTTTTCCCGGCCATAGGCCCTATATCAATGATGTGATCGGCACGCAATATCATGTCCTTGTCGTGCTCCACAACAATGACTGAGTTACCAATATCCCTCAATGACTCAAGGGAATTGATAAGTTTTTCGTTGTCCCTCTGGTGCAAACCAATACTGGGTTCATCTAGGATATATAGAACACCTACCAATTGAGATCCTATTTGAGTGGCTAATCTGATGCGTTGTGCTTCTCCTCCGGATAGGGATTTAGAAGAGCGGTTTAATGACAGGTAATTGAGGCCTACATCCAGCAAGAATTGCAACCTTGTTTTGATTTCCTTGATAATTTCTTCTGCTACTTTAAGCTCGTTAGGGAACAATTTTTCGGATAAATCTTCAAACCACTGAAAAAGGTCCCCCAAATCTAAAGAGCTGACATCGGCAATGTTGAGATCGTCAATTTTAAAGTTTAAAGATTCTTGATTCAAACGAGCTCCCTGGCATATACTGCACTTTTTTTCATCCATAAACCCATAGGCCCAACGTTTGATACCGGCAGCGTCAGTATTGTCAAATTGGTGTTTGATGAAATTTTCGATACCCTCATAGTCAATTTTGTAATCTCTGGTAATTCCCAGTTCTTTGGAGGCTACTGAGAACTTTTCATTTCCCCCTTTAAGAATGACCTCTAGTGCCTCTTTTGGTATTTTTTTTATCGGATCGGAGAGAAAAAATTTATAGCGTTTGGCGATTACTTCCATTTGTTTGAATGCCCAATTACTTTTCTTTTCTCCTAAAGGAGCGATCCCTCCTTTTTCTATGGAAATTCGATCATCGGGAATGATTTTGTTTCTACTCACGTCAAACTGATTTCCCAAACCTTTGCAATTCAAACACATCCCTTTGGGGGAGTTGAAAGAAAAAGAGTTGGGTTCCGGAAGTGAATAGGAAACCCCGGAGGTGGGACACATCAACTTCCTGCTGAAATAGCGAGGTTTTTCTGTTTCTGCATCGATCAAGACTATGGATTCCTCACCGTAATGCATGGCCGTTTTGATGGATTCGTTCAGCCTTTTGAGATCATTTTCTTCTTTTTTAACCCTTAACCTGTCAACAATCAATTCGATATCATGTATTTTGTATCGATCCACACGCATACCGCGTTTTAAATCCAGGATTTCACCGTCTACCCTTACCCTCAGAAAACCCTGTCTGGAAAGAGAGTCAAACAATTCTCTGTAATGTCCTTTACGCGCCTTAACCAAAGGAGATAAAATGATGACTTTTTTTTTCATATACTCCTCCAATATCAATTCAAGGATTTGATCGTCACTGTAGTTGACCATTTTCTCCTGGCTTACATAACTGTATGCTGTTCCCACACGTGCAAAAAGAAGTCGTATGTAATCGTATAGCTCGGTTATGGTGCCTACAGTAGAACGCGGACTTTTAGAGGTGGTTTTTTGTTCAATGGCAATTACAGGAGAAAGACCATCTATTTTATCTACGTCGGGTCTTTCAAGATTGCCTAAAAATTTTCTTACATAGGCCGAAAAAGTTTCCATATACCGACGTTGTCCCTCTGCATAGATGGTATCAAAGGCCAATGAAGATTTTCCACTACCGGAAAGTCCGGTAATGACTACTAACTTTTCCCTGGGTATTTTAAGGCTTACATTCTTAAGGTTATGAACCCTTGCTCCCTGAATGTCAATACAATTATCGCTTTCTTTCATAGTCAATCTTGCAAAAATAAGAATTTATATAGGTAATCTTATATAAGTGAGTATCTTAACTTATCTCAAAGTGAATAAATAAAACTCTGCATGTGACTTTCCGAAAGATTTTCTTTTTCGCGTTTGACAAAACCTTCCAATTCATTAAAAAAAACCTTAAAATCCAAGGCGATATTTGAGTAATTTTTTTCCAAATTTAGAACCGCTAAGGACATATTAGAAGGGAATCTTGTGCGCTGAGATATTTGATAAAGAATGCTTTCCAAGCCCTGCAGAGATCGATAAGCCACAAACCAATTGTATTTTGCGATGACCGGTAATATTTTTTTTTATAAGGGAGACTCCCCGTGTATCCTTGCATCAAGAGCTAAGACTGCCTGCTGAAGTCCTACAGTGGGGCGGGGAGATAAAACTCTAATTGAGACGCCAAAAAATGATCAAAGAACATATCGACAATGACCCTGCTGTAGTGACCGAATTGAGGAAACAATAGGTTGACATTCTTTTTAAATAAGGGGTGTTGATCGGTAAAATGATCAATTTTTCGATGCAGTAAAATTCCCTTTTGAATGGTCTCAAGATAGTCTAAATTAGCTTTTCCTTTTACATGATCTGCTATAAAATTACAAATGGTCAGGGCTTCATCAGCCACGGAAAGGTAGACATGTGCCAGGTAATTCATTCGATTATTTGTTCCTGAAAATTTGATTCAAAATTAATACAATTGGCCCAGTGAAGTGATAAATCAACAATGTGGATTAAGAAGAAAAAAAATGAGGAGGCTAAAAATAGAGTATTCATTATCTTTGACCATGACTTTAATCAAATCCATTTCCGGGATCCGAGGTACCATTGGAGGAAAAACTTCTGACAACCTCACTCCACTTGATACTGTTTTATTTACTTCAGCTTATGCCTGCTGGTTAAAGAAAAATTCAAAGGCAAAAGAATACAAAGTAGTGGTAGGTAGAGATGCCAGAATTTCAGGCAGTATGGTACAAGGTTTAGTCAATCAAACTTTGGTAGGCTATGGGATAGAAGTGTTGGATGTGGGGCTGTCCACCACACCCACAGTTGAGTTAGCAGTGACACAACATCAAGCTCATGGCGGTATCATTATCACCGCCAGCCACAATCCCAAGCAATGGAATGCACTAAAACTACTCAACCAAAGGGGTGAGTTTCTAAATGCTGTCTCGGGAAAAGCAATATTAGAAATTGCCGAAAAACAAGATTTCGAATTTGCAGCAGTCGATCATTTGGGTAAAGTAACCCCGGCTAAAGGAGCAATAGATGATCACGTTCAAAAAGTTTTAGAGTTGCCCTTGGTTAATTCAAAGGATATTCGCCAAAAGAAATTTAAGGTGGTGGTAGATGCCGTAAATTCTACCGGAGGAATCGCCATACCTCTTCTTTTGGAAGCACTTGGTGTGACTACCGTTCCCATTTATTGTGATCCTACAGGACATTTTCCTCACAATCCCGAACCTTTAAAGGAACATTTAACAGTGCTTTCTGAGAAAGTAGTAGAAGAAAAAGCAGATTTTGGAATTGTTGTGGACCCTGATGTTGACCGACTGGCTTTTGTCGATGAAAACGGTGTGGTTTTCGGAGAAGAATACACACTGGTTGCTTGTTCTGACTATGTTTTGTCAAAAACACCGGGAAATACCGTTTCTAACCTTTCCTCAACCCGGGCACTGTCTGACATTACAATTCAAAGAGGCGGCACCTACCATTGCAGTGCTGTGGGTGAAGTGAATGTAGTTGAAAAAATGAAGAAAGTCGAGGCAGTAATAGGAGGTGAGGGAAATGGAGGTATCATTTATCCCGAATTTCATTACGGCCGAGATGCGCTGGTGGGCATTGCATTATTTTTAAGCCTTCTAACAGAGAAAAACCAAAAAGTATCTGTAATAAGGGCTTCATATCCTGACTACGCCATGAGTAAAGCAAAAGTTTCCTTGTCAAAAGGAATGGATGTTGATGGAATTATTAAAAAAGTAGAAAAAAAATATTCCGAAAAAAAACCCACCATTATAGATGGGGTAAAAATAGCATTTGAATCCTCTTGGGTACACCTTAGAAAATCCAATACCGAACCCATAATTAGGGTTTACGCAGAAGCAAAAAGTCAAGTAGAGGCAAGTGAATTGGCACAACGCTTTGTGAAAGAGATTGAAGAAATGATTTAATCCTTTGGGGCTTTGTCCATATGTTTAAAACGCTTATGGGTCCACAAATACTGAGTAGGGTCACAGTATATGTCCTGCTCTAACCATTCGGTGAAGGTATCAGTAATTCTATTTTTTTTAGTTTTTTTTGGCTGATCACTGATCAACTCAAAACTGGCCTCATAATACCCCCTTTTAACACGATTAATTTTGGCGTATACCACTCCAAAATCAAATTCTCGGGCGATCATTTCAGCCCCCAGAAAAACAGGAACCTTGACTCCCAAAAAAGGCCTCCAATAAGATTTAGGTTTGGGGCGTGGAGATTGATCACTGACAAGACCATAGACCGCTACAGTACCGCCCTCGTGAAGATTTTTAATTTCTTGAATCGCACTATAACGGGAAATTAATTTCCCTCGATGCTTTTTTCTGATTTCAATGATCAGTTCATTGAGGTATTTGTTCATGATGGGAGTGTAAATACCATATCCCTGAGAGACTGTGTGATATCCTATGGACAACATCCATTCCCAACTTGCATAATGCCCACACATAATGATGACACTTCTGTTTTCTTTCTCAAATTGCGTCAAAACATCCAGGTTTTTAAAAACCATTCGCTTTTGCATTTCCTCTGAACTCATTTTAAAGGACTTAAACGCTTCTAGTGTAATGTCACAAAAGTGTTTGTAAAATCTTTTCTCGATCCATATAAGCTCCTCGTTACTTTTGTAGGGAAAGGCTCTCTTAAGGTTAGATCGAACTATTTTTTTTCGATAACCCAGCAGATTGTAGATCACCAATCGTAAAAAATCGGATAAAACATACAAAACACTATAAGGGATGGAGGCAATAATATAGATAAAAGGGTAGGAGAAAAGGTAAACGGCTCTTTGCAAGTCTATTTTTTTTTCAAAGATAGTATATTTGTTACTGAAAAAAACCTCTTCATGTCCACGCTTCCCTCGGTTGTAACAGCCATCATAGTTTCGAATGTTATACTTTCTTTTTTAGGGTTTAAAAATCAAGATTTCTTTAATAAGTATCAATTTCAAATGTCAAAAATTAAGGCGGGAGAACAAATTCGCATGTGGAGTTCCGGCTTTCTTCATGTAGACTTCAACCACTTGTTTATCAATATGTTGTCCTTGTATTTCTTTGCCGGATATGTTGTCTACAGCTTGGGAGAAATGAAGTTTTTGGCCTTGTATCTGAGTAGTCTATATTTGGGAAATTACCTTTCGTTTCGTTATCACAATCAGCGGGATAACTACACAGCTGTAGGAGCCAGTGGAGCTGTTTCCGGAGTCGTATACAGTGCAGTCCTATTGTACCCGGACATGAAAATGTTATTGCTATTTTTTCCAATTCCAATGCCGGGTTATGTAATGGCTGCACTCTATTTGATTTATACAATTTATGGGATGAGAAAACAGAAGGACAACATTGGTCATACCGCTCATTTTGGCGGAGCCATCTCGGGATTACTGGCCACAATTGCCTTTGTACCCAGTGTACTGGTTGATTCCGGGCTGACCCTAGCCATATTGGCAGTTACCCTAATAATTGCTGCTTTTTTATTTAAGCGAAAGAATTTATAAAGAATTAGTTGTTAAGTAACTCTTCAACTTTTTGTTCAAGGTCAGCTCCCCTTAAATTTTTAGCCAAAATCTTACCATTTTGATCCAGAATAAAAGTAGCCGGTATCGATCTTACCTCATAGGCTTTGGCAATGGGCTCATTCCAATATTGAAGATGAGACACATGAGACCACTGTAGACCATCGTCCTCAATAGCCTTGATCCAATTATCTTTGCTTTTATCGAGCGATACGCCTACTACATTGAGCCCTTTGGCCTTAAGTTTATTGTAAGTCCTTACCAAGTTGGGGTTTTCAACACGACAAGGCCGGCACCAAGAAGCCCAAAAGTCTACTATCGTTATCTTGCCCAAGCTTTCTTGCAGTTTTACCAATTGGCCTGTTGGGCCAGGACCCTCAAAATCAGGGGCAATTTGTCCCACCTCGGCAGGGGGTTTAGGGGTATTGATGAGTTTATCCAATTTTTCCCCTGTTTTACTTTTTTTGATTCTGGGGGTAAAGTTATCAAACATAGGTTTGGCCTCTTCATTTGTCACTTGTTTGGTCATCACAAAACGCTCGAGGATTAAAGCAGAGACATAAGAATCTGGATTATCTTTAATAAAGCGAATCTCATAATCCTTAATTTGATTTTGAACGTCTTTGTATTGATCTTGAAGATCAACTGCCAAAAGACTGTCTCTGGAAATATTTGCCTGTTGTAATTCCCTTCCAATGCCATTCATCGAATTCACAAAAACCTTGGTTTCGGATTTGTATTTCATAAAAGCATCGTTGGACACTGTTCCCAATGCCCTAGAACTCATCAAACTATCTTTGTACAAAGAAATACTTATGTCACCGGATTCCAGAACAAAAGGAAAGTTACCACGGATGTTTTGAACAGAGAAAAAGTTAATATCGGGCGTCTCAACCATACCATTCATTTCAAAAGCGCCACCTTCCACAGCAATGGAATCGATTATTAAAGGTTGTTGATTGGCATCGGCAACAATGCGGTAAACCATATTACCGTCTTTTAAATCGACAGAAGCTTTAATGGTAAACTCGTTATTATTGCTGGAACAAGCCAGAAAAATTAAAGCAGAAACTAAGAAAAATATTTTTTTTATCATGAAGCTAAATTATGAATTTTAAAGCTTTTATCTTCTTAATAAGCTTTCAAGTATTGACAATGCAAATGTAAATAATAAATTATCTTTACTTGTTGAGTTTTTGTTAATGTCAAAATATAATTTTAATACTCTAAAACGTATCCAGGTTAAAAACGATGTCCTCCATCGTCAATTGTACGCTACAGATGCTTCGGTGTATAAGATTTACCCTGAAGGTGTTTGTTTTCCAGAGAACAAAGAGGACATCATTGAATTGATCCATTTTGCACGTGAGAATAAAGTCCCCTTGATTCCCAGGGCAGGAGGCACCTCATTGGCGGGTCAGGTAGTGGGAGAGGGTTTGATTGTAGATGTTTCAAAACATTTCAATCAAATCATAGATTTTGATCCCAAAGCCAAAACAATTACTGTTGAACCGGGAATCGTACGGGATGACCTCAATGATTTTTTAGCCCCTCATCAATTGTTCTTTGGCCCCAATACCTCAACGTCCAACCGATGTACTATTGGGGGGATGACTGGAAACAACTCTTCCGGAACCACCTCCATCAAATATGGGGTTACGCGAGATAAAGTAATTGCTTTGGAATGTGTTTTATATGATGGTAGTGTAGTAAACTTCAAAGATTTAGATGAAGAACAGTATCTCAAAAAAGAAAAACAACAGGATTTAGAAGGTGCTATTTATAAATTTTTTAAGCAAAAACTCTCTGAACCTTTGCATCAAGAAAACATCCGCAATGAATATCCCTTGGCATCTGTTCAACGTCGCAATTCAGGTTACGCTTTGGATACACTCCTCAATGACTTTATAGACCCCGATTTCTCAGTCCTGAACCTTTCTAAATTGTTAACTGGAAGTGAAGGTTCACTGGCATTTATTACCTCCATCACACTCTCACTGGACTCAATTCCTCCTAAAGAGGCAGTAATGGTTGCAGCTCACTTCGACAGCATCGAAAAGTGCTTAAAATCTGTAGCCCCTCTGATGAAACATCCGCTATATACTTGTGAGATGATGGATAAAACCATTTTGGATTGTACCAAAAACAATCTTTCTCAGACCAAAAACAGATTTTTCCTTAAAGGGGATCCCAAAGGCATACTGATGCTTGAACTGAGGGCTGCCAATGAAAATCAACTTCAGAAGGAATTTGAATCGTTAATGAATACCCTTGAAAAAATCAATCTCTCCTACGATTTCTCCGTACTTAAGGGAGGGGAAATACAGTCCGCTTTAAATCTCAGAAGTTCTGGTTTAGGTCTTTTGGGAAATATTGTTGGCGATAAAAAAGCAGTTGCTTGTATCGAGGACACTGCTGTACCCGTGGATCAATTGGCAGACTACATCGCAGCATTTACCAATTTGATGAAAAAATACAATCAAAACCCGATTTACTATGCCCATGCAGGGGCAGGGGAGTTACATTTGAGACCCATTTTGAATTTGAAAAAGAAAGAGGATGTGGATCAATTCAAAGCGATTACCACTGATGTGGCCCATCTGGTCAAAAAATATAATGGATCGATGAGTGGAGAACATGGCGATGGTATTGTCCGTTCAGAATTCATTCCGCTTATGTTGGGGGAAAGCAACTATGAGTTAATCAAAGCAGTAAAGCATATTTTTGATCCTCATGCCATTTTTAATCCGGGTAAGATCATTGATTCCCTGCCCATGGATCAAAATCTCCGTTATCAACCCGACCGAATAGAACCTGAAATCGATACCTATATGGATTTTAGCGCCGATCAGGGCATACTGAGGGCTGTCGAAAAATGTAATGGTTCGGGTGATTGCCGCAAAACCACTACAGATGCGACCATTTGTCCCAGCTATCGCGCTACCAAAGATGAAAAAGACAGTACCCGAGGGAGGGCCAATGTGCTTCGAGAAGCGTTGACCAATACCGACTCCAATAACCCCTTCGACAACCACCAGATCAAGGAGGTAATGGGTTTGTGCATCAGTTGTAAAGCCTGTGCCTCGGAATGCCCCAGCAGTGTCGATATGGCAGCTTATAAAGCAGAGTTCCTCTTTCAATATCAAAAAGACCATCGTCCCCGTTTAAGGGATAGGATTTTTGCATATAATGGGAAAATGAATAAAATGCTCAATCCCATGAGAGGGCTGCAAAATATGGCTTTTCAAATGCCTCTTTTAGGAAGTCTTATCAAAAAAACCTTGGGCATTGCCTCCGCTCGTTCCCTCCCCAAACTTTTTGCACCCCTAGACAGGCAATTGTTCAAAAAGCAACAACAAAAATCAAAACGTCAAGTTTACCTCTACCTCGATGAGTTTACCAACTATTTGGACGTTAAGACCGGAAGTGATGCATTTCAAATTCTAACGCGTTTGGGATATTATGTACATGTCCTTCCTTCGACGGAAAGCGGACGTGCCTACATTTCAAAAGGGTTTTTGGAACAAGCTAAAGTCTGTGCCAATCGCAATGTGGACTTGTATAAAGACCACATCAATGCTGAAACTCCCTTATTGGGGATAGAACCTTCGGCACTTTATACCTTTAAAGATGAATATCTAAAACTGGCTACAGACCAAAGCGCTGCCAAAAAATTGTCTGAAAATTGTTTTTTAATCGAAGAGTTTTTAGCCAATGAGATAGATAAAGGTCAGATATCCAGCGACGTTTTCACCGATCAAACCAAAAGCCTGAAGATACACGCCCATTGTTATCAAAAATCTTTGGGTAATCCGGCCGATACCTTTAAAATAATAAATTTGCCAAAAAACTACAAAGTCACCCTTTTGGCAACCGGCTGTTGTGGTATGGCCGGTTCTTTTGGATATGAGGCCGAACATTTTGAAATCAGCCAAAAAATAGGAGAGGAGCGCCTTTTTCCCGCCATCAGAAAAATGGATTCAGATACACTATTGGCTGCCAATGGAACCAGTTGCAGGCATCAAATATCTGACGGAACAGGCAGAGTGGCACTGCATCCCATTTCCATCTTAAACGAAGCATTACGTTGAATCTAAGCCAAAAAAAAATGATTCATCTTCAATTGTTAGATGAAAATTATGTATTAAGCATGGATCAAATCGATTTTTATCGCAACAATGGTTTTATCAAATTGAAAAATATTTTCGATTCAGAAACATTATCGTATTACGGGAGATTGATTACTGAAAAAGTTGCTGAAAAAATCAAAAATGTAAGTGACCTAGATGATCGAGATACCTATGGTAAGGCTTTTTTACAAATTTTTAATCTATGGACTGAGAGCGAGGAAATAAAGAAATTTGTTTTTTCCAAACGATTGGCCAAGATTGCCACCGAATTGATGGAGGTTGATGGGGTGAAGATATATCACGATCAAGCCCTATTCAAAGAGGGGCATGGAGGGTTAACCCCTTGGCATGCCGATCAATATTACTGGCCTTTGAGCAGTGATAAAACCGTAACCGCCTGGATACCATTACAAAAAATAAACCCAGAAATGGGGCCTTTGGAGTTCAGTGCCGGGAGTCAGGCCATAAGTGAAGGAAGATCATTGGCCATTAGCGATGAAAGCGAAGAAAAAATCGAAAAAAGACTCGGAGTTTCTGACTTTATAAAGGTTTCCGAACCTTTTGAATTAGGTGAGGTTAGTTTTCATTCGGGTTGGATTTTTCACCGGGCAGGCCCAAATATCACTAATGAAACCAGAAAAGTAATGACTGTCATTTACATGGATACAGATATGCGGTTGGAATCACCTTCTAACGATGGACAAGTCAATGATTGGAATACTTGGTGTCCCGGTGCCAAAATAGGAGCAGTGATCGACACCCACCTGAATCCCATCCTTTATAAAAAAAACGTATAAAATGCTTACTTCTAAACTTTTAAAAGCTAAACACTTTATTGTTGGTAAAATATTGAAAGACAGTAATATACAGCGATTGAATCAACTTGGAATAGAGGGAAAGTACATCGCGCAAGCTTTTTTAAAAACATCCAAAGGTGAATACATACCCGATGAAAAACAACTGTTTGAAACGCTGAATCAATTCAGATCAGAATTGTATGCCGACCACCGCAAGATCAGTTTTGAAGAAATTGGGTCCTCTGCAGAAATGACCGTAGCCGAAATAGCCCGTCGCGCTGCATCTCCGGAAATTTGGGTACAGTTTTTTTATCAGCTATCCAAGACGAATATTGTAAATAATATTTTGGAGATCGGAACCAATCTAGGGGTTTCGGGTCAGTACTTTATCAAAGGATTGGAGGGTAAGAAAAATACAAAATTCATAACCCTAGAAGGGGTAAAAGGACTTTGTGAAATTGCTTCATCCCGATTTGATAAACTTTCGAGTCAGGATCGCTTTGAGGTGATACACGGATTGTACGATAAAACATTGCCAGAGGTAGTAAAAAGTAAGACACGCTTTGATTTGGTCTTTATCGATGGAAATCATCAGTATGAAGCAACGTTAAACTATTTTGAAATGCTAAAAGACAATCTTGCGGACAAGGCCATGGTTATTTTCGATGACATTCACTGGAGTGAGGGGATGAGAGGGGCATGGCGAGAGATATGTGAGCAGAAAGGCATTGTCTTTTCAATCAATTTCTTCAAATTGGGTATGGTGGTGTTTGATCCAAAAAAATCGGATACTAGTTCTCATCACCATCAATTATTTCTGTCTGTCTAGGGGATAGGGTCTTTTGGCTCAAGCTTAATCAAAACTTTCCCATTATATTTGCATTTTAAAAACACATGTCAGGAAATACATTTGGAAAATTATTTCAATTAACTTCATTCGGAGAGTCGCACGGGCCTGCTATTGGAGGAGTGATCGACGGTTGTCCATCCGGGATTGATTTGGATATAGAAGCCATACAAAAGGATCTCAACCGCCGAAAACCTGGTCAATCGACCATAGTATCACAAAGGAAGGAGCCCGATGAAGTTGAGTTTTTTTCCGGGATCTTTGAAGGCAAAACCACCGGAGTACCCATTGGTTTTGCCATTTTCAATACCAACCAGAAATCAAGGGATTACGACCACATCAAGGATCAATACCGTCCTTCCCATGCCGATAAGGTTTATGATGACAAATACGGTGTCAGAGACTACAAAGGGGGTGGAAGGAGTTCAGCCCGAGAAACGGCCAGCAGGGTAGTGGCAGGGGCCATTGCCAAGCAGTTTCTCAGTGACATCAAATTTACCGCTTATGTGTCTGCTGTGGGTGAGATTCATATGGATAAATCCTACAAAGAGGTCGATTTTGAAACCATCGAACATAACCCCGTTCGTTGTCCGGATCCCCAAAAAGCATCGGAGATGGAGGACTACATAAAGCAAATCCGTAAAGAAGGAGATACCGTAGGAGGCTTGATCAGTTGCGTGATCCAAAATGTTCCTGCCGGATTGGGTGAACCTGTTTTCAACAAACTTCATGCAGAATTGGGAAAGGCCATGCTCTCGATCAATGCCGTAAAAGGTTTTGAATACGGAAGTGGTTTTGCAGGCGCCAAAGACAGGGGCAGCAATCACAATGATTTATACAATACCGACGGAACGACCCAAACCAACCAATCGGGTGGAATACAAGGGGGTATTTCCAACGGGATGGACATCTACTTTAAAGTGGCTTTCAAGCCTGTAGCCACCATCATGCAATCACAGCAAACCATCAATAACAAAGGAGAAACTGTAGAAATGCAAGGTAAAGGAAGACACGATCCCTGTGTTGTTCCCAGGGCTGTTCCCATTGTAGAGGCCATGGCCGCTTTGGTTTTGGCTGATTTAACTTTGCTCAACAGGGCCGTCAAAAAATAGTATGAAAAAGATCCCATTATACTGGAGTATTATGCTAGGCATGATCCTCGGTGTTCTTGTGGGTGCTGTTTTTACCACATTTGAGGCCGGTCCCAAACTGATTTCCCATTGGGTAAAACCCTTTGGTACCATTTTTATCAATGCCCTAAAACTCATTGCAATGCCTCTAATACTGGGCTCTTTGATCAAAGGGGTTTCCGACCTTAAAGATATTTCCAGACTGTCCCAAATGGGTGGACGCACCATTGGTATTTACATCATGACCACGGTGGTGGCCGTAATGATAGGACTGATCATGGTCAATACCATAAAACCTGGGGCAAGCATTAGCCAACAAACCCGTCAAGAACTGGTTGAAGCCTACCAATCAGATGCTGCAAAAAAACAAGCCGTTGCCCAAAAACAAAAAGATGCCGGCCCACTTCAAGCGTTGGTTGATTTGGTTCCCGATAATATTTTTAAAGCCACCACTGAAAATGGTAATATGTTGCAAGTCATCTTCTTTGCCTTGTTTTTTGGCATAGGATTGATTCTTATTCCCGTCGAAAAATCAAAACCCGTAAAAGATTTTTTCGATGCTTTCAATGAGGTCATTCTCAAATTGATCGATTTGATCATGTTGGTCGCCCCCTATGGAGTATTTGCCCTATTGGCAGCATTGGTGGTCGAATCCCCGAGTTTGGATTTGTTCCGTGCATTGGGCATGTATGCGCTCACTTTAGTGATCGGTTTGTTTTTAATGGGATTGTTTTACCTTTTGCTGGTTCGAATATTTGTGAAATTTAAGCCTAAAAAATTCATTGAGGGAATAGCACCAGCTCAATTACTTGCCTTTTCTACCAGTTCTAGTGCGGCGACACTACCCGTAACGATGGAGCGGGTAGAGGAACATTTAGGGGTTGATGAAGAAGTGGCCAGTTTTGTCTTGCCCATTGGAGCTACCATTAATATGGATGGAACCAGTCTATATCAAGCAGTAGCAGCGGTATTTATCGCTCAGGCCTTTGGAATGGATCTGAGTGTAGGCACCCAATTAGGGATCATTATGACTGCTACCTTGGCTTCTATAGGGGCTGCAGCCGTACCGGGTGCCGGGATGGTGATGTTGGTCATTGTGCTAGGTCAAGCAGGAATTCCTGAAGCAGGATTGGCACTGATTTTTGCCATTGACCGCCCTCTGGACATGTGCCGAACCGTTGTAAACATAACTGGAGATGCCTCCGTCTCCATGATGGTGGCCAAATCTGTAGGTAAACTCAGTAAGCATCCCAAAGAAAAAAAATGGGACGATCATTAGCCGAAAGTGTAAACTTCAATCGAAGAACATCTGTCTGTGTTTTGCCTCAGACAAAAATAATCGTTAATAGTCCTGGCCAAAAATAAATCTATTTTTGGCGATTGCATTATAAATCTAATTGTTAAAGCGAAGGGGTAAAAACTTAGAGACCAAACCCAGACGAAAAGGGCGCACAATATTTTTAGAATACCAAAAATCGCTTTTTAGACCAAGTAATATTTTTCATCTTTGACCAATACAATGCTTTCGGGTACTTCTATGCCCCGTTTTTCAAAAAAAAAGTAGCCATTTCTCCGGTCAGGGGAGCAAAACGGAAAATATATTTTTTTGTCGTACTTAAAAGAGTATTATAACCCATGAGACAGAAAGGGCAATGACCATCATAAAACAGTATGCGAAGCATCAATTGGCGATTTCCAATTGATCTAAACTCACCTGAGTGGTAAATAAGCCATAGTTGACAATGGCTTTTTGCTTTTCTATGGCATCAATACTGCCCACAGATTTCCCATCCAACATTCTTACTTTATCACCTACTTTAAGAGTAACTAAAGGTTTGGTTTGGGTAGGGTCTAGTGTTGCTTTCTCTTTCTTTTTCTTTTTTTCTTTGCGAATACTGACCAGTTTTTGATTCACTTCTTTAGCGACTTCTTTTTTTACATCACGGTCTTTTTTGGCTTGGGCTGCTGTTTTTCGTTTTCGCTTGGCATTTTCTGACTCGACCAAATGCAATAACTCAGCGATCATCGGTCTTTTCTTGTTGTTTTGGAAGAATCGTTCGGCAAGGTCGTTGAGTTTGTTCCCTAAAACAATCATCCGTTGGTTGTGATCGAACAATTCTTGGTAGTTGACCAGTTTGGATTTCAATTTTTCATTGAGTTTTTCCAATCGCTCTGACTCGTTTTCAAATTTATTTTCTTTTTCCTTGAGGGATTTACCGGTTTGGGCCATTTGGTGTCGTTCCTTTTGCATTTTGGCAATAGTGGCATCAAAGCGTACTTTTCCTCGTTCAATTTTCTTTTTGGCGCGGTTGATCAAACTAAAGGGAATGCCATTTTTTTGGGCTACTTCAAAAGTAAAAGAACTTCCGGCTTCCCCCAGGATCAACTTAAAAATAGGTTCAAGAGTTTTATCGTCAAATTGCATATTGGCATTCACCATGGCCGTTTGTTCATCAGCCAGCAGTTTGAGGTTGGCATAGTGTGTGGTAATCAAACCAAAAGACTTACGTTGGTAGAAGTCCTCCAGTATAACCTCGGCCAATGCACCTCCCAATTCAGGATCAGAGCCAGTGCCGAATTCATCGATCAAAAAGAGGGTTTTATCGTCGCATTTTCTTAAAAAACCTTTCATGTTTTTGAGACGATAGGAATAGGTGCTCAAATGGTTTTCTATGGATTGATTGTCCCCAATATCGGTAAGTATACTATCAAACCAGCATACCCTGCTTTTTTCGTGTACGGGAATCAGTATACCACTTTGCAACATTAACTGGAGCAGGCCTACGGTTTTGAGGGTGATACTTTTTCCTCCAGCATTGGGTCCTGATATCACAACGATCCTGCTCTTGGGGTGCAAATGAATGTCCTGGGGAAAGGTTTTTTTGTTTTCTGACTGATGGGTACGGTAGAGTAGGGGATGATAGGCATTTTTTAATTCCAAATCTTGTTGGTCTGAAAAAATTGGAAGTATGGCATTGATGGCCTGGGCATATCGAGCACGGGCAAAAAGAGTATCAATATGTATCAGGTAACCTTGATAATGCTTGATCAAATCCAATAGCGGACGTAAATAATCCGTAAGTTGACTCAGTATTTTTTTGATTTCCTCAGATTCCTCAAAAACAAGATTTTGAAGCTCTCTGGAAAAATTATGTGTGGCTTCGGGTTCTATAAAAATAATACTTCCGGTTTTGGAATTACCCATGATCCCCCCTTTAACCTTCCTGCGGTACATAGCTTTTACGGCCAACACCCGTTTATTTTCTACCACCGATTCCCGGATATCATCCAGGTAGTCCAGGTTTTGGTAATGAGACAAGGCTTTGTTAAAGCTTTGGGCTATTTTACCCTTAAAGGCTTGGATTTGTTTTCTCAAGGTGTAGAGATTGTCCGAAGCGTTGTCACGGATTTCTCCAAATCGATCGATCACGCTATCGATTTCTTTTTTGATTTCTTTATTGACCTCTATATCACTTCCCAAGGAATGCAGGGAAGGGTAGTAGGACTTGAATTTACTAAAAAACAACAAAAGGGTATTGACCGTTTGGGAGGCCAAAGCGATATTTCTAAAAGCCGTTATTTCCAATACACTGTTTTCGATCTTCAACAATTGAAAAGCCGGGGAGAGGTCATCAAATCCGTGATTGGGGATTCTGTTGTCATTTTCAAAAGATGACAAATACTCAGAAACAGCCTGGAGCTCCTTAAGGAGGGTTTTTGGGTCGGGCAGTGGTACCATAGCAATACAGGACACCTTACCCATAGGGGTAATGGCAAAATCAGCGATTTGTTCAGTGACCCTAAAGAATTCAAGATCCTCAAGTGTTTTTTTTGGGAGGTACCCCATCTATTTTTATAAATTAGCTATACAAAATTAAGAAATCATGGCAGTAAGCATACATCCGCATTGGGAAAATATTTTGCAGGACTCATTCGAATCTCCATATTTTAAAACACTTATTGATTTTGTAAAATCGGACTATGGTGCTGCCAGATGTTTTCCTCCGGGAAAATTCATTTTTAATGCTTTTGACCTTTGTCCCCCCGAAAAAATAAAAGTGGTGATTTTAGGTCAGGACCCTTATCACGGATCCGGGCAAGCGCATGGCTTGTGTTTCTCAGTTCCCGCAGGAATTCCTCATCCGCCTTCATTGATTAATATTTTTAAAGAATTGCAAGAAGATGTACAAATCCCTTATCCCAGTAGTGGTGATCTGAGTCCATGGGCCAAGCAAGGGGTGTTGTTGCTCAATGCCACCTTGACCGTCCAAGCCTACAAGGCAGGTAGCCACCAGGGTAAAGGCTGGGAAAAATTCACCAATCATGTGATTCAAATACTCTCCGATCAATATGAAAATATCGTGTTTCTGCTGTGGGGAGGCTATGCCAAACAAAAATTAAAACTGATCGATGGGAAAAAACATTGTGTTTTGAGCTCAGGTCACCCTTCGCCATTGAGTGCCAATAGGGGATACTGGTTTGGCAATGAGCATTTTTCTAAAACCAATGCTTATTTGACTGAAAAAGGAAAAGAACCCATTGATTGGGCTTTATAGGTTAACCTCCAATGCGTTTGACTTTATGGCCCATTTCCTTAAGTTTATCAATGATTTGATCCCTGTAGTTACCTTGAATAAGAATTTCACCGTTCTTTACTGTTCCACCGGTGTTTACAGTTTGTTTAAGTATTTTGGCTAAGGATTTTAGTGCTTCATCGTCTCCTTCAAAACCTTTGATAAGCGTAGCAACCCTTCCAGCTCTGCCTTTTTTGCTAAAATGCGCTTCTAAATATTGCGTGTTGAAATCAGGTTCAGAATCAATTGTTTCCTCTTGATCGGGAACCAATCTATCGAATTTTATCTTGTCCAAATCGGATAGACTATTTAATTTTTTACTCATAAGACTCACTAAACCATTAATTAAACAATTATAATAAATACTCTTATCACTT
>DEYL01000001.1:0-17017 GCA_002364535.1 Flavobacteriaceae bacterium UBA3159
CGACCACTCTGCCATTTCTCCTTGGGATGCAAATATAATATTTATTGATTTTCAATCAATTGATTTTACAGATAAAAAATTACACGATTATTAACCGGTTTAATAATTGACATAACGCATGATTTCCAGGCCATAACCTGTGATCCCTACCCTAGGCATTTTGCTGGAGTTACTGATCAAGTTCAGTTTTTTGATTTTAAGATTGTGTAAAATTTGTGCCCCTATGCCAAAATCTCTCGCGTCCATTATGATAGGAGGTGCTTTGTCAACCTTTCCTTTTTGCTGCATTCCTTTTAGTTTTTGGATTCTCGATAGAAGATTTTCTGATGATTGTTGTTGGTTGATGAAAATGACTGCTCCTTTTTCAGCTTGGTTGATTAGCTTAAAAATATCATCCAGTCCTTTGGTAATTTGACCTGTCAACATGCTCAAAACATCATTGCTGATCCTTAGGGAATTGATTCGGGTCAAAACGGCTTCGTCTTCTTTCCAACTGCCTTTGGATAGTGCCAAGTGAATCTGTTGATTCGTGGTTTGCTGATAAGACCTTAATCGGAATGGACCATAGCGGGTTTCCACTTGAAAATCACTCTTTTTCTCAATCAAACTGTCATGTTGCATTCTGTAGGCCACCAAATCTTCAATGGAAACAATTTTTAAATCAAATTTCTTGGCAACCTTGATCAGTTCAGGAAGTCTTGCCATAGAACCATTTTCATTCATGATTTCTACAATTACACCGGCAGCTTCGAATCCCGCCAAACGCGCAAAATCAATTGCAGCTTCTGTATGTCCGGTACGACGCAAAACTCCACCGTCCTTGGCAATCAAAGGAAATACATGACCCGGTCGGGTGAGGTCAATGGCTCTGGTTTTTTCATCTATCATTGCACGGATCGTTTGGGAGCGATCTGCAGCAGAAATACCTGTCGTAACCCCATTACCTCGGTAGTCTACCGATACAGTAAAAGCGGTATCCATTGGATCTGAAGTAGAGCTTACCATTCGATCCAATTTTAATTTTTTACATTTTTTTTCGGTCAGTGGAGTACAAATCAATCCTCTTCCGTGGGTGGCCATAAAATTTATTTTTTCTGGAGTAATTACCTCTGCGGCGGATACAAAATCACCTTCATTCTCACGGTCTTCATCGTCTACGACTATGATGATTTCGCCTTTCTTGATGGATATGATTGCTTCCTCTATGGTATTGAGTAAAGTTTTTGACATAAATTTTTTATAGTTTTGGTCCCATGTATTTGGAATAAATTTTTTGAACGGGAACCGTTATAAAATCCAGATTCACAAATCCCTCATCCGATGAGGCTCTTTTGGTTAGATAAAACGCAAATGGAGCCAATACCATCGTTGATATCCAACTGGCCAATATTGGATGGACACTATTGTCCTCTGCGGCATTTTTCACAAAGATTCCGATGTAATGATAGGATAAAAAAATCAAGACAGACAAAACCAAGGGTAAGCCCAATCCACCTTTTTTGATTATAGCACCTAAGGAAGCCCCAATCAGGAAAAGAAAGATGCAGGAGAAAATCAAGGTGAACTTATCCAACATGACCATTTTGTGAAGGTTGATCAATTTTTGAAAGTAAAAAAAGGTTCGTTTCTTATTTTCCAGACTCCTTAAAATCCCTCTTACATCACTTAGTGATCTTTCCACAATTTGACGGACCCGCCAATCGTCAGTTGTTTTTATGATATTGAGAATATTAGCCTGAATGAGTGAATCAGAAATATAGCTTTCTGTATCTTTTAACGGTTTTATCTGGTTGCTGTAGTGTTTTTTATTAAAGTTTTCACTAAATATTTTTCTTTGAGAGCTATAATCTCGTTCCAAGGTGTCAATGCTTACTTTTAGTTGATTGACTTTTTGCATTTTGTAAGTGGTGGTGTAATTTTCCTCACTCAAATCTACATTATTGAACTTGGACATATCTATGTTCATTATATACTCCTCGAAATGTACTTTGGCATGAGGAAACCGCATTCGTTCCTCATAATTTTTACCTGCAATTTCTTCATAACGATTACCATCATACAAGACCAGTTGGAGCGTTGCATCGGTGGTCTTACTTTTTAATTCTCCGTTTTTGGCTTTGATGACAATCCGGTTTTTATAATCATTGGTTTTTTCATGAATGATTACATCTTCGAGTAACCTTTCATCCTCACCGTACTTTCGCTTTACTTTGATGCTCATTTGTCCTAAGTCATTAAAAATGCCCTCTCGAATCGCAATGGCGGGTTTTAACTTGGCCAAGTTCCTTCTCAGGTTGTAGGATTTAACTTCGCCATAGGGAATCAGGTGATTGGAAAAATAAAAACTCCCTACACCAATGGCAATGTGAACCAAAAACAAACCCGTCATACATCGAATCAGTGAGATTCCCGTAGATTTCATTGCAGCAAACTCATAATTTTCAGCTAAGTTGCCGAATGTCATCAAAGAGGCCAATAATATCGAAAGGGGGAGAACAATGGGGATCAGCTTGGGAGTAAAGTAGATCAAAAATTTAAAAATCGTTTCAAAATCCAAACCTTTTCCTGCGAGATCATCTATGTATAACCAAAAGGTTTGCACCACAAAAATCAGCATACAAATAGCAAAAACACTGAGCAAGCGTGACAGGTACTGACGGATAATATAGCGATCAAGTATTTTCAATTCACTAATTATTAATGTAATAATTGGGATAATCTGCTTCGTTAAATACGAAGAAATTCTTTGGCAAAGAACTGTCCACTTTCATATTATTGATGGTAAGGGTGGTAACTGTTCCGTTGCCTCCCACTTCAATCAGTTTGTAGATATGGTTTTTTTGTGTATCAATTCCCACCAACAAGGATTGGATCTCCCCATCATCTTTAGTAGGAATTAATTTAACAAATTGAATGTTTTTTCCTTTTAACCTTTGACTGATGTCCCAATGGTAATCATATCCCTTTTTGTGAAATTCTAATAATTCTTTGGGGTTAATACCAAAATCTTCCTCATCCTCGGCTTGGGTAATGGTTATTTCTTCATTTTCGGGAACTATGGTATAAAGGGCCTTTCCGTCAAAAAGCTGAATGGCGTCGAGAAAATTCAATTTGTATTTCTCACTTGCTACGGTAACTTGACCGGAACTTTCTTGATTGATTTGCTCCATGCGGTTATTGAGCACGTAACTGAATTCAAACGCTATATTCTTATAACTTTCCATTTGTTTGGATGCCAATTCCAAAAGATTTTGTGCCTCAAGGGAGGTTTGGGACCATACATTTGCAAGGGTTCCTATAAAAAACAGCAGAAAGTAATTTTTAAATTTCATATTGCAAATTTATGCATCTTCATTGTTCAAAAGTACATCGAGAGCATTTAAATCGGAGATGAGTACTTGCCTTGCCTTACTTCCTTCAAATGGACCCACAATTCCTGCCACTTCCATTTGATCAATGATCCTACCTGCTCGATTATAACCCAGTTTGAGTTTTCTTTGGAGGAGTGATGCCGATCCCTGTTGAGCTGTGACGATTACCTCTGCCGCCTCTCTAAAGAGATCATCCCTCTCAGAGGGGTCAAGGTCTAAACTACTGGTATTTTCTTCGACGTATTCAGGCAACACATAAGCGCTAGCATAACCCATTTGTGCTCCGATGTAATCCGAAATCTTTTGAACTTCGGGCGTGTCTACAAAAGCACATTGAATTCGTGTCAAATCGTTGCCTTGAGTGTAGAGCATGTCACCCCGACCGATCAATTGATCTGCCCCCCCAGAATCCAGTATGGTACGTGAATCTATTTTCGAAGTCACCCTAAAGGCAATTCTGGCAGGGAAGTTCGCTTTGATGACTCCGGTAATGACATTGACCGAGGGCCTTTGGGTGGCAATGATCAAATGAATCCCTACTGCTCGGGCCAATTGTGCTAATCGTGCGATGGGTGTCTCAACTTCCTTTCCTGCGGTCATGATTAAGTCGGCGAACTCATCTACTACAAGAACAATATAAGGCAAAAAGCTATGACCGTCCTCAGGGTTTAATTTTCGCTCTCGGTACTTTTGATTGTATTCCTTTAGGTTTCGACACATACCGTTTTTAAGGAATTCATATCGATTGTCCATTTCTATACAGAGCGAATTGAGGGTATGAATTACTTTGGTGTTGTCTGTGATAATTGCATCTTCGGTATCGGGTAATTTGGCCAGGTAGTGACGTTCAATTTTACTGTATATGTTAAGCTCTACTTTTTTGGGATCAACCAAAACAAATTTGATCTCAGCGGGATGTTTTTTGTAAAGTAAAGACGTAAGCACTGCATTCAATCCTACTGATTTTCCTTGACCTGTCGCCCCGGCCATGAGCAGGTGGGGCATCTTGGTCAAATCCACCACAAAAGTTTCGTTGCTGATGTTTTTACCCAAGGCCACGGGCAGTTCCATCTCTGCCGTCTGAAATTTATTTGAGGTAATTACAGATCGCATTGAGACGATACTTGGCTTTTGATTGGGAACTTCGATACCGATGGTTCCTTTTCCTGGAATTGGAGCGATGATTCTGATACCCAATGCCGCAAGAGACAGGGCAATATCGTCTTCCAAGTTTTTGATTTTGGAAATTCTAATTCCCGCTTCGGGGACTATTTCATAAAGGGTTACAGTAGGTCCTACGGTTGCTTTGATTTTTGAGATCCCAATGTTGTAATTCTTTAGGGTATCTACAATTTTGTTTTTATTCAATTCCAGCTCCTCTTGATCAATGGTGATGGAACTTTCTCCATAATCTTTGAGCAGATCATGGATGGGAAAGCGGTATTTACTCAATTCCAGTTTGGGATCAAAAAAACCGTGTTTCTCGACCAAAGATTGCGCCAGGTTGTCAGTTAAACTTTCTTCTTCTTTATGAGTTTCCACCTCCATGGTAACTTCACCCTCATCTGATGGTATTTCATCTTCAATCGGATCGGCCTGCTTTACCTCAATATCAGTAGCTACTTTTTCTACAAAATCACCAATTTCCAAATCTAAGCTGTTTTCGATACCAACGGCAGTTGGGGGTCGCTCCTTTTCGAATCGTGAACGAAAAAACATCAAAACTTTTTCAGGAGTTAATTTCCATTGAAGGACCAAGATGGCAATCACCGAAAAAATTAGTAAACCTGCTACCCCTACATTACCAAAATAAGCCACCAAAAAACTATTGATCTCATAGCCAACCAATCCACCAAGTAAAGGAGAATCAATGTGGTAAAATCCAAAAAAAACAGACAGACACATCAAATAGATTAATGCCCAACTCCAATGTCCTAAGAGTTCTTTTCTGTCGCTATCAAAAAAAAGTAAATAACCAGTGTAACACAAAAGATAGGACAGGATAAAAACTGCTATTCCGAACAGTTGGTATATAAAAAAGTGACTCACCAAAGCACCTAATTTATTCAAAAGGTTTTGTGATTGGACTTTCTTTTCAAAAAAGACTTCTAATGTACTTTGATCCGATTGATGATGGAACAAAAAAGAAATAAAGGAAACGGTCATCAAAAATCCCAATAACAGCAAAAAGCTTCCCAAAAGAATTTGTATTCTTCTGATACGGTATTTTTTTTCTTCCGAAAATTCAGGAACGCGGGGACGGGAAAGCTTTTTGGCCATGAATCATGCTTATAAAACAAAAATACAAATTCATCTTCAATCCCCGGTCTAAAAAAAACCCGAGACCACAATTGGTTCGGGGTTTTTACTTTATCAAGTGTTTATAATGTTTTAGGCCAAATCAAATCGATCGAGCTCCATCACTTTGCTCCATGCGGCAACAAAATCTTTGACAAATTTTTCTTCACCATCGGCACAACCGTAAACTTCGGCAATGGCACGCAACTCACTGTTGGAGCCAAAGATCAAATCAACTCTTGATCCGCTCCATTTGATCTCGCCTGTGGTCAAATCACGACATTCAAATTCACTTTCGTTATCGTCAGTAGCTTCCCAGGTGGTATTCATGTCAAGTAGGTTGACAAAGAAATCGTTGGTTAAGGTTCCGGGGCGATCGGTCAACACACCGTGCTTGGAACCACCAAAGTTGGTGTTCAACACACGCATACCTCCGACCAAAGCAGTCATTTCGGGTGCGGTTAAAGTCATCAGTTGCGCTTTGTCAATCAATAGTTTTTCTGCATCGATATCATACTGCTTTTTCATGTAGTTTCTGAATCCATCCGCCAATGGTTCCAATACAGAGAAAGATTCTACATCGGTTAGGTCCTGTGTAGCGTCTGTTCTTCCAGCTGTAAAAGGTACTTTAACATCATGTCCGGCATCGGCAGCGGCTTTTTCGATTCCCGCACTTCCGGCCAAAACAATCAGATCGGCCAGAGAAACTTTTTTGTCTTGACTGATGGCGTTGAACTCGTTTTTAATACCCGTCAATACATCCAATACTTTTCCCAACTTGATGGGTTGATTGACATCCCAGTATTTTTGTGGAGAAAGGCTAATGCGTGCTCCATTGGCACCACCTCGCTTATCAGAGTTTCTATAGGTTGCAGCAGAGGCCCAAGAAGCACTTACCAGTTGACCAACACTCAATCCAGAATTCAAAATCTTAGCTTTTAGGGCTGCTTCATCCTTATCGTCAATCAGTGCGTGATCTACTTTTGGAATTGGATCTTGCCATATCAAAGTTTCCTGAGGTACCTCAGATCCCAAATAACGCTCAATCGGCCCCATATCTCTGTGGGTCAACTTATACCAAGCTTTGGCAAATGCATCGGCAAACTCATCGGGATTTTCGTAAAAATGTCTTGAGATGGGTTCGTATGCGGGATCCATCCTTAAGGCGATGTCTGTAGTCAGCATCATGGGTGCATGATGTTTTTCAGCATTGTGAGCATCGGGAACCGATCCTGCACCGGCACCCCCTTTGGGAGTCCACTGTTGGGCTCCTCCGGGACTTTTGGTCAACTCCCATTCAAAACCGAAAAGGTTTTCAAAATAATTATTACTCCATTGGGTGGGTGTGGTTGTCCACGCTCCTTCCAAACCGCTGGTGATGGTGTGTTCTCCTTTTCCGGAGCCAAAATTATTTTTCCATCCCTTGCTCATTTGTTCAATTCTTGCTCCTGCAGGTTCGGCCTCAACATATTGGTCAGCATCAGCCGCACCATGTGTTTTTCCAAATGTATGTCCTCCGGCAATCAAAGCTACAGTTTCATAATCGTTCATGGCCATTCGGCCAAAAGTTTCGCGGATGTCATACGCCGATTTTAGGGGATCTGGATTGCCATTGGGGCCCTCAGGATTAACGTAGATCAATCCCATTTGTACGGCACCGAGTGGATTTTCCAATTCGCGCTCACCAGTATATCTCTTATCACCCAGCCATTCTGCTTCGGGTCCCCAGTAAACGTCCTCTTCAGGTTCCCAAACGTCGACACGACCACCGCCAAAACCAAAAGTTTTAAAGCCCATGGACTCCATCGCACAGTTTCCTGTTAGAACCATTAAATCAGCCCATGAGAGCTTTTTACCATATTTCTGTTTGATGGGCCACAACAAAAGTCGGGCCTTTTCCAAGTTGGCATTGTCTGGCCAGCTGTTCAGCGGGGCAAAACGCAGAGTCCCTGCTCCGGCACCACCTCGACCGTCAGCAATTCTGTAGGTACCGGCAGCATGCCATGCCATTCGTATAAAGAAGGGGCCGTAATGACCATAATCGGCGGGCCACCATTCTTGTGAATTGGTCATCAATTCGTACAAGTCCTCTTTGACGGCTGCCAAATCTAATTTTTTAAATTCTTCCGCATAATCAAAATCAGGATCCATAGGATCAGACAGCGTTGAGTGTTGACGTAGAATATTCAAGTTCAATTGGTTGGGCCACCAGTCACGGTTAACCGATCCACCACCAGCGCTTTCCCTTAAGACCCCTCCGAGGTAAGGGCATTTTGCGATGTCTCCGTTTCCATTTGCGTGATTGTTCATAGGTAAATGATTTTATATTTTTTCAGTAAAGTAAAATTAAATTTATTTAAGGTAAAATTTAAAAGAGATGATAATTAATTTCTTTGCGAGTATAAGAAATACTAATCATCCTGAAGATAAGATTAATCAACTTTCAATTTTTTAATTTTAATTTTAAAATAAGCATAGGTCAAAGTCATCAAAGGACTGATCCAATTAAAAAAAGCGTAGAAAAAATATTCTGCCACACCCACGCCCAATACCCCCGATTGATAGGCCCCGCAGGTATTCCATGGTACCAATACAGAGGTTACCGTTCCGGCATCCTCCAGGGTGCGGCTCAGATTTTCGGGAGCCAGCTTTCGATCCCGATAGGCTTGCGCAAACATCTTTCCCGGTACCACGATGGCCAAGTATTGATCTGAGGCGGTAAGGTTGACCGTCAAACTGGATGCTGCCGTACCTGCTATAAGTTGAAAAGTGGTTTGGGCCCATTTTAAAAAAGCATGGCTGATGGCCTGTAAGGCACCGATGGCGTCCATCAACCCGCCAAAAACCATGGCGCAAATAATCAACCAAACCGTACCCAACATCCCTTGCATTCCTCCCGATGAAAATAATTCGTTCAAAAGGGGGTCATTGGTTTCGATTTGGGTATCGACAGTAATGGCGTTAAAGATACTTTTATAAATGGTTTTAAAATTCAATACTGAACTTTCGGATAGATCTATCAGCAGTTGAGGTTGAAAAATCAGCGCAAAAAGTCCCCCCAATATTGTTCCAACAAATAATGCCAAAAGCGGTGGGGTTTTTTTGATAATCATCAAGATGACGACCAGAGGCACCAAAAACAACCAGGGGCTGATGTTAAATTTTTCCCGAATGGATTCGCTCAACAGAGAGGTGTCCACATCCCCAGAGCTAGAAAAACCCCAGCCCAAAACAATAAAGATCAAAAGGGTGATCACAATACTGGGCAGTGTGGTGTAGAGCATATAGCGAATATGGGCAAAGAGTTCACCTCCCGCCATGGCAGGGGCCAAATTGGTGGTATCGCTCAATGGAGAAAGTTTATCCCCAAAATAGGCTCCGGAAATCACAGCACCGGCCACCATGCCCACGGGCAAGTCCAAAGCCTTTCCTATGCCGATCAAGGCGATCCCGATGGTGGCTGATGTGGACCAACTGCTCCCTGTGGCCAAAGAGACCAAGGCCGAGATCAATACACATGCGGGCAAGAAAAAAGGAGGGTTGGCGATTTGTAAACCATAATCGATCATGGCGGGAATAATTCCGCTCAACAGCCATGTCCCGGCCAAGGCCCCCACCAAAAGTAAAATCAAAATGGGGCCCGTCACCGATTGTAAGTTTTCCCCCACCTTTTGCAACATTTGCCCGTAAGTGACCTTGTTTCGGAGGCCTACCAAGCCCGCTACAACTCCCCCTAACAAAAGAATAAACTGGTTGGAACCACTCAGTGCATCATCGCCAAAAACAGTAACATTATAGGTCAATAACAAGACCAATATGAACAGTGGAAGTAATGCAGCCGATAGAGATAGTCTTGGGGTTTTCAATTTAATATTATTTTAAAAGTACAATTTACCCTTTTTTTACAACTGCTTTAATCAATCTTAAACCCTAACTTTTGTATTTTTGACAGTAAATCGAAATTTAAACTATGCAATCATTTGATGTTGCCATAATTGGATCGGGCCCTGGAGGCTATGTAGCTGCCATTCGTTGTGCTCAGTTAGGGATGAAAACTGCCCTTATAGAAAAATACAATACTCTGGGAGGAACCTGCCTTAATGTGGGCTGTATTCCCTCAAAATCCCTATTGGATTCATCTCACCACTACGAAGATGCCGTTAACCATTTTGAAGAACACGGTATTGAAATTCCTGGAGAGGTCAAGGTAAATTTGGAAAAAATGATTGCCCGTAAAGCCTCTGTGGTCAAACAAACAACCAAAGGCATCGATTTTTTGATGGATAAGAACAAAGTAAGTGTATTCAATGGCTTGGGGTCTTTTAAAGATGCCACTACCATTCATATAGCAGGGGAGAAGTCCGAAGACATTACTGCCAAAAATATTATTATTGCCACTGGATCCAAGCCCGCAAGCTTGCCCTTTATTAATATCGACAAGGAACGCATCATCACTTCAACCGAGGCTTTGGAGTTGAAGGAAATTCCCAAACACATGATCGTCATCGGTGGAGGCGTTATCGGTTTAGAATTGGGACAGGTATACAAAAGACTTGGAGCCGAGGTCTCTGTTATAGAATATGCCGACCGTATCACACCGGTGATGGACAGCGCACTTTCCCGTGAATTGACCAAGGTGATGAAAAAGCAAAAAATAAAATTCTATTTGTCGCATCAAGTCAATAAAGTAGAGCGCAATGCAGATACAATTACCGTGACTGCCTTAGACAAAAAAGGGGAGGAGGTCAATTTAGAAGGGGATTATTGTTTGGTTTCTGTTGGTCGAAAACCCTATACCGATGGATTAAATGTAGAAGCGGCTGGCGTAAAACTTACCGACCGCGGTCAGATTGAAGTGAATGAGCATCTGCAAACTTCTGCTTCAAACATCTACGCCATTGGCGATGTCGTTCGAGGTGCCATGCTGGCGCACAAAGCTGAGGAGGAAGGGGTAATGGTGGCAGAAATATTGGCTGGACAAAAGCCTCACATTGATTACAACCTTATCCCCAATGTAATCTATACCTGGCCTGAAGTGGCTGCCGTAGGCAAAACTGAGGAGGAACTCAAATCAGCGGGGGTCAACTATAAAAGTGGACAGTTTCCCATGCGTGCCTTGGGGCGTTCCCGTGCCAGTGGTGATACCGATGGTTTTATCAAAATTTTGGCCGATGCCCAAACGGATGAGGTACTCGGTGTTCATATGATCGGAGCCCGTGTGGCCGATTTGATTGCCGAAGCAGTGGTGGCCATGGAATTTCGTGCCTCTGCCGAGGACATCGCCCGTATGAGCCACTCTCATCCCACCTATGCCGAAGCGGTAAAAGAGGCTGCATTGGTAGCCTCAGAAAATCGACCTCTGCACATTTAGTTATTTTATTGCTGAAAAGCCTTTTCCATTTTAGATCGAATGGCTTCCAAAGTCAGATTCCCCAGACTTCCCAAGTGAGTATGGGATAAATTTTTGTGGGGTTGGTAGTCATCACTGGCAATTTTTTCTCCCATCTTTTTGTAAGCATCTCTAAAAGGCATCCCCTCCTTAACCCATTCGTTTAGCGTATCAACGCTAAAAACATATTGGTATTTAGGGTCGTCCAAAATATTTTCTTTGACTTGTATTTCCTTTAAACTGAAAGTAAAAAGATCCAAACAAGCTTTGAGTTCATTGATGGCTTCAATGATGGGGCCTTTGGCGAGTTGCATTTCTCTGTGATAGCCAGAGGGTAAATTGGCCATGAGTAAAGCCAACTGATTGGGCAGTCCCTGAAGGAGATTACATTTGCCTCTGATGAGTTCAAATACATCGGGGTTTTTCTTATGCGGCATGATACTGGATCCTGTGGTCAACTCCTCAGGAAAAGTGATAAAGTTGTACTCTTGCCCCATATAAAGACAGATGTCCATTGCCATTTTGGAAAGCGTAGCGGCCAAAGCCGCCATAGCGGTAGCAGTAGTTTTTTCAGCCTTTCCTCTACTCATCTGGGCGGCAATCACATTGTATTTTAAATCGGCAAAGCCCAAACTTTCGGTGGTGGCTTTTCTGTCAATAGGAAATGAACTCCCAAAACCTGCGGCACTTCCCAATGGATTTTGATCCACTACTTGATGAGCTGCATTGAGCAAGGTCATGTCATCGACCAGAGTTTCGGCATAGGCAGAGAACCAAAGTCCAAAAGAAGATGGCATGGCCACCTGAAAATGGGTATATCCTGGCAATAAATGATCCTTATGCTGATCGGCCAAATCCATCAATAACCTAAAAAAGCTGTGCGTGAGTCCTTTAATCGTCTCAATCTCGGCCTTAAGATACAAATGAAGGGCCACCAATACCTGATCGTTTCTTGATCTGGCGGTATGTATTTTTTTACCTAAATCCCCAAACTTTTGTGTCAGTACATATTCGATTTTGGAATGCATGTCTTCAAACTCGGTTTCGATAACAAAATCTCCATTTTCTGCATCGGTTTTTAGTTCTTCCAACACCTTGACGATCTGATCGGATTCTTCTTGCGATAAAACCCCAATTTTGGATAACATTTGCACATGGGCTATGGAAGCTCGGCAGTCATAGGCAGCCAAATAGAGATCATATTCTCGATCTTTTCCTACCGTAAAATGGTCTATTTTTTCGTGTGGAGCTTGGTTTTTTTGCCAGAGTTTCATGCTTAAAGTATTTTTCCTAAAAGTTCAATATAAATTTTTACTGCCTCTTCGATCTCATGCACAAAGATGTACTCATTGGCTGAGTGTGATCTTGTAGATAATCCGGGACCCATTTTGAGCGATGGACATTGAAGTGCTGCTTGATCCGATAGGGTAGGAGAACCATAGGTTTTTCTTCCCAAGGCAATTCCTGCCTGAACCAATTCATGATCCATTCCTATGGAAGAAGAATTGAGATGCAACGACCTTGGTGTCATTTCACAGGGGGCAGCCTCGGTGAGTATCTTGGCCAATTCTTCATTGCTGTATTGGTCGTTGACCCTTACGTCCACTACCAAATCTACGCTTGCAGGAACCACATTGTGTTCTTTTCCTGCATTGATCTGGGTGACTGTGATTTTGACATCTCCCAAAAAGTCGGATTGTTTTTCCAAGGAGAAGTTTTGAAACCATTCCAATACTTTGGGGAGTTTCATAATGGGGTTGTCATCGTTGGGGTGTGCGGCATGTCCAGGAGTCCCTTTGATGACTGCGTCAAAAACCAATAAACCTTTTTCGGCTACCGCCAAATGCATTTCTGTGGGCTCACCTACTATGGCCACGTCGATTTTGGGTAAGTGAGAGAGCAGCCCACTAAGACTGTCTTGTCCCGCAATTTCTTCCTCTGCCGAGGCAGCGATGATTAGATTGTATTTTGGATTTTGTGCATCATAGTAGTGGGTAAACAAAGCAATTAGAGAAACCAAGGCCCCTCCAGCATCATTACTTCCTAGGCCGTATAGTTTTCCACCCTCGATTTTGGACTCAAACGGATCGTTGGTATAGGCCGCATTGGGCTGAACCGTGTCGTGATGAGAATTGAGTAATAGGGTAGGTTTTTGGAGGTCAAAACCTTTGTTTTGTGCCCAAATATTATTTCCCGATCGCTGATATGGAATACCGTAATAGTCAAACCATTGTCCAATCCTGTCGGCAGTTTTGTCCTCCTCTTCTGAAAAAGAGGGAATGGCAATCAAATCCTTCAATAAATCAATCGCTGCTGCGCTAAGCTCATTCATCCTTTAGTGTTAGAGTGGTGTGTTGGGAAATTCCCGCTATCATTTTTGGCGCTCCAATTTTAACTTCATTTACGCCATTTGCCAAAGCATCAAAACAGTTGTCAATTTTGGGAATCATTCCCGAATGAATGACTTGAGCTGTTTTTAAGTTCTTGTATTTTTGGGGGGTGATGGTTTCAATCACACTACCGTCGTCATCGATGTTTTCCAAAACGCCTTGCTTTTCAAAACAATACCATAAAGATACTTCAAAAGATTGCGATAAACTTTGTGCCAAGGTGGCGGCTATGGTGTCGGCATTGGTGTTGAGCAATTGTCCTTTTTGGTCGTGGGTAATGGCACAACAAACAGGAGTGTATCCTCCTTTGAGCAACATTTGAAACAAAGCGTTATTGACATCAACTATATCCCCTACAAAACCGTAATCGATAGGTTTTACCGGTCTTTTTACTGCTTGAATGGCGTTGCCATCGGCTCCGGAAAGTCCCAAGGCGTTGCACCCTAAATTTTGCAATTGGGCCACAATGTTTTTGTTGATTTTACCCCCATAAAGCATGGTGATAATATCGAGGTTTTGAGCATCGGTGATCCTTCTGCCTTCGACCATTTGAACGGGTATGTCCATTTTTTCGGCCATGTCCGTGGCTTTTTTACCCCCTCCGTGAACCAAAATCTTGGAACCTTGCATTTGGGCAAAGTCGGTCAGGAAGGACTGCAGTGCTGCTGCATCCTCAATGACGTTTCCTCCGATCTTGACCACCGATAGTTTATCCATTTTCCAACAGTTGTTTTAAGACCGATTGGGCCGAGAAAATTCTGTTTTGGGATTGTTGAATGACCAGAGCACTGGGACTGTCGAGCACGCCATCGGCGGCAACAATATTTCTTCTAATGGGAAGACAGTGCATGAACTTTCCATCGTTGGTCCTTTGCATTTTTTCAGGTGTAATCATCCATTCGTCATCTGTTCTGAGGATTTGCCCATACTGTTCGTAGGAAGACCAGTTTTTGGCATAGACAAAGTCGGCTCCCTCCATTGCTTTTTCTTGATCGGTGGTGCATGTGATCCCTTCAGTAATTTCAGGGTTCAGGGCATAACCTTCGGGATGGGCAATGATGAAATCGACATCCATATGTTTCATCATTTTGGTAAAAGAATTTCCAACTGCATGAGGAAGTGCTTTGGGGTGAGGAGCCCAACTCAATACGACTTTGGGTTTGTGGGCGGGTTGAAATTCCTTGATCGTAATGGCATCAGCCAAGGCTTGCAGAGGATGTGCAGTTGCACTTTCCATGTTGATGATGGGTACAGAAGCGTATTTGGCAAAGCTTCTCAATACGATTTCGGCCTCATCTTTTTCTTTGTCAGATAGGGATGCAAAAGCCCTAATGGCCACCATATCACAATATTGGGAAACTACAGCAGCAGCTTCCTTAACATGTTCTGATCTCAGTCCACTCATCTTGGTGCCGTCTTCAAATTCCAATGCCCAAGACTCCTGACTAAAATTCATAACCATGGTTGGAAGTCCTAGGTTTTGGGCTGCCTTTTGGGTACTCAATCGGGTTCTAAGACTTGGATTGAAAAATAAAAGCCCTAGGGTTTTGCCTTTACCCATCGCATCCCATTTTGTGGGTTGATTTTTCAGCTCCATTGCCAAATCCAAGGTTTGGTGAAAGTCGGGCAAATCCGCTAAGGTGATAAAATGTTTCATAGTAAATCTTCTAATGCATCAAAGAGCTGATCAAAATGTGCTTTTTGAACGGTCAATGGCGGAAGGATTCGCAATACATTTTTGTTGCTGCTGCCTCCGGTAAATATGTGTTTTTCATAGATGAGCCTTTTTCTTAAAGGTCCAACCTCAAAGTCAAATTCCAATCCGAGCATCAGTCCGCGTCCTTTGATCTTGGCTCCTTTTATTTTTTCCGCCTTGCTTCTGAAATAGATTTCCATTTCTTTGGCATGTTGTTGGAGCTTATCTTTTTTTATGATTTCCAAAACTGCCAATGAGGCACAACAGGCCAGGTGATTTCCTCCAAAGGTAGTTCCTAGCATCCCGTATTTGGGTTTGACATCTGGATGAACCAATATTCCTCCTATGGGAAAGCCATTGCCCATTCCTTTGGCCATGGTAATCACATGTGGTTTGATGTTGTTGTTTTGAAAAGCAAAAAAGGTTCCCGATCTTGAAAAACCAGACTGCACCTCGTCTGCAATCAAGGCGGTGTCATATTGCTGGCAGAGCTGCTCCATTTTCAAAACGAAATCATCCTCGGGCATATCAAGACCGCCTACCCCTTGAATGGGTTCGAAAATGACGGCACAGACATCTCCCTTTTGCAATTCTTCTTCCAAAGCCTGTAAATCATTAAAGGGAATAAAAGTCACCTCCTGCTGTTGATTTAGTGGGGCATTGATGTTTTGGTTATCCGTTGCAGCTACTGCTGCTGAGGTTCTCCCGTGAAAAGCATTTTTAAAAGCCACTACTCTTTTCTTTCCGGTGTGAAAAGAGGCCAGCTTGAGGGCGTTTTCATTGGCTTCGGCTCCAGAGCTACACAGGAAAAGTTGGTAGTCGTGCAAACAAGATTGTTCCCCGATTTCATCTGCCAATTGTTGCTGTAGCGGGTTTTCTACCGCATTGGAATAAAAGGCAATTTTATTTAATTGCTCCTGCAATCGATTGACGTAATGGGGGTGACTGTGTCCTACGGAAATGACCGCATGTCCTCCGTAAAGATCCAAATATTCCGTTCCCGCCTCGTCGTAAACACGGACATCTTTTGCCTTTACGGGGCAAACTTCATAGAGTGGGTAAACGTCAAATAATTTCATGTGTTAATATTCATTGAATTTTAATTTCATTGATTTTCTCGAAAGAAGCCATAAGTCCTCTAATCAAGGAGGAACTCAGCCCTTGGTGTTCCATTTCGTTCAATCCGGTAATGGTGCAGCCTTGTGGGGTAGTGACCTTGTCGATTTCAGTTTCGGGATGGGAGTCGGTTTCAATCAATAGACTGGCTGCGCCCAAAGCAGTGTACATTGACATGCGCATGGATTCATCAGCATCAAAGCCCATTTGGACGCCTCCTTGAGTTGTGGCGCGAATCAATCGCATCCAAAAAGCAATCCCACTAGCACAAACTACAGTAGCGGCTTGCATTTGTTTTTCGTCGATCTTGATGGTAGTACCCAATCCATTGAAAATGGCTTCGGCAATGGCAATTCTCTTTTCTCCAGTGGTATTACAACACAAACAAGTCATGGATTTTCCAACAGAAATGGCGGTGTTGGGCATGCTTCTGATGATGGGATAATTCCCTCCCAATTTGTCTTCCATTCGCTGGATGCTGTAGCCAGTGATGGCAGAAATCAATACGTGCTTGTCGGTCAATACATCCTTTATTTCTTCCAAGATACCGTCAAACTGTCGGGGCTGTACCGTAAAAATGATGATGTCTGAGTTTTTTACAGCCTCTTGATTGTTTGTTGTAATTTTTACGTTGTTGTATTCTTCCCATTTTTTGATTTCACTAATATCTCTTTTGGTCAGGTAAAGTGAAGTATAGGTGTTGTTATATACCAAGCCTTTGGCAATACTCAATCCCAAATTTCCTGATCCGATGATG
>DEYL01000001.1:17423-19056 GCA_002364535.1 Flavobacteriaceae bacterium UBA3159
TCCTCTTCCCATCCCATGATGAGGTTTAAATTCTGTATGGCTTGTCCCGAGGCACCTTTGATCAAATTGTCAATGACGGATGTGATGAGAAACTGATCTTCAAATTGGTGCAGATGCAAAGCACAATGGTTGGTATTGACCACTTGTTTTAAGGTAAGTTCATTGTCAGATACATGGGTGAAAGGGTGACTTTTATAAAATTCCTTATACATTTCCACGGTCTTTTCTAGCTTACCCTCAAAAGGGGTGTAGCAACTGGCAAAAATACCTCTAGTAAAATTTCCCCTTTGTGGGAGAAAATACATTTTGGGTGCTCCCAGGGTTTCTCCGATTTCACCCAAATGCTGGTGGGTAAAAGGTTTGTACCAAGAAACGTTGTTGTTTCTCCAACTGAAATGTCCAGTGGGACTCAATCCTACCCCGGCTCCCGTACTTCCTGTGGTGGCGTTGACATGAACGGCCTCTTGTATCATTCCCGCTTTGGCCAAAGGCAAAAGGGCCAATTGAATGGCAGTAGCAAAACAACCAGGATTGGCCACAGCATTGGCTTTTTCGATACTTGACCTTTGGTTTTCTGGCAAGCCATAAACAAAATCATACCCCTGGAATTGAGCGTCTTTTTTCAGTCTAAAATCATTGCTTAAATCAATGATGATGGTTTTTTCAGAGAATTGATTTTTTTCCAAAAACCCAACTGATTTTCCATGGCCCAAACAAAGGAAAACTACATCGACCTCGGGATTGATACTTCCTGTAAAGTCTGGTGCTCCAGCACCCAATAAATCGGAATGTGTATCGTGGAGTGGTGTTCCCGGTCTTGTAGTGCTGTATACAAAATCGAGTTCCAATGCCGGATGATGCAATACCAATCGTATCAACTCACCTCCGGTATAACCCGATCCCCCTATGATGCCTACTTTCTTCATTTTTCTTTGTTTACGTGTTTGTATATTTTGTTTTGGTTGGACAATAATTTGATAAAGCCTTTGGCATCCTCTGCGCTCCAACCTTTATTGACTTCTCCATAACTTCCAAAGGAAGCATTCATCAAATCGTGTTCAGACTCAATTCCATTGAGTTCAAATCTGTAAGGATGGAGGCTTACAAACACTTTTCCACTCACCATTTCTTGACTGCTGCTCAAAAAAGCTTCCAAATCGCGCATGACGGGGTCTAAGTATTGTCCTTCGTGAAGCAGCATTCCGAAGAAGTTAGCCAATTGTTCCTTTTGGAACTGTTGCCATTTGCTCAAGGTGTGTTTTTCCAGTAGGTGATGGGCTTTGATGATCAAAAGAGGAGCTGCGGCTTCAAAACCAACTCTTCCTTTGATGCCTATAATGGTATCCCCAACATGGATGTCTCTGCCGATGCCAAATTTTTTGGCTTGCTCTTGTAATTTGATGATGTTATTGACTGGACTGTCCATCTGTCCATCAATCCTAACCAGTTCTCCTTTTTCAAAATGTAGGCTTACTTTTTCGGATGACTTTTTTTCAAGCTGAGAGGGATAGGCCGATTCGGGGAGGCTGTCGTGTGAGGTCAAAGTTTCCCTCCCGCCCACACTGGTTCCCCACAAACCCTGATTGATGGAGTATTGCGCTTTTTCCCATGAAAGATCGATTCCATTTTCTTT
>DEYL01000001.1:19464-28243 GCA_002364535.1 Flavobacteriaceae bacterium UBA3159
CTGCCATGACCTGAAAAATCAAATCAAATCTAACCTGATCGTTTCCTGCGCCAGTGCTTCCATGTGCAATGGCATCTGCTCCAATCTTCTTGGCATAAGCGGCGATTTCCATCGCCTGTACAATTCGCTCTGCACTGACCGATAGGGGATAGGTATTATTTTTTAGAACGTTTCCAAAAACCAAATACTTAACCACCTTGTGGTAAAAGGAGTCCAAAGCATTGATGGATTGATAGGTATGGGCTCCCATCTGTAGCGCTTTGGTTTCCATTTCTTCGACCTCAGTAGCATCAAAACCTCCGGTATTGACACTGATGGCGTGAACCTCATAACCTTCTTGTGAAAGTTTCATAAGACAGTAGGAGGTGTCTAATCCACCACTATAGGCCAATACTAACTTTTTATTTTCCATTTCTGATTTACTATAGATTTATCATTGTCTTGGGTCACACAACATGCCCGTACACAGGCACATCGTTCTTTCTGTTCGGGTCAGCACATCATAATTCTTACAGGTTTGACAGCCTTTCCAAAAATCAGGATCGTCCGTAAGTTGAGAAAAATCAACGGGTTGGTAACCCAACTCAAAATTGATTCGCATTACAGCTTTTCCAGTAGTAATTCCAAAAATTTTGGCTTTGGGAAACTTTTCTAAGGACAGGTCGAAAACCTTTTGCTTGATTTTTTTGGCGAGTCCTTTTCCTCGATGGTTGGGAGAGACAATTAAGCCAGAATGGGCAACATATTTTCCGTGTCCCCATATTTCGATATAGCAAAAGCCTGCAAATTTATTGTCCTCTAAAGCAATTACGGCATTTCCTACTTCCATTTTTTTACTGATGTACTCAGGACTTCTTCGAGCAATGCCAGTACCGCGCATTTTGGCCGATTCGCCTATGCAGGTGCTGATGTCTTGGGCGTGTATAATATGTTTTGAATTGGCAATAATCAATTCCATTATTGACAAACGTTTTTTGATTGAAAAAATAGGTTAAAAGCTTTGGAAAGTGAGACCGGACGCACCTGAGTCTCCAATAGAGAAATGTACCCGCTAGGGGCGGCGTGGACGAAGTGGAGTCGGGCTAAATTTAGCGGCCGTTCCCAAGGAGTATGTCGTTGCATCTTTCATTTGAAATGCAAATATCCGAATTTTATTTTTTTTGACAAAATCATTAAATAAGAATCGGAAATCTACTTTTGTTCTTAATGTTTTAAAATAAGTAAGTCTGGATTGTCTTATAAACCGACTGTTCCAAAATCCTTAATTTTGCATATGTTTCAAAAGTTCCAAAACCATCTAACAACTCGTTTTCCGCAACTCAAGGACCAAAAACTGCTATTGGCACTGAGTGGAGGAGTGGACAGTTGTGTGTTGTTGGATCTTTGTTTAAAATCGGGTTTGACTCCGGCCGTGGCCCATTGTAATTTTCAATTGAGAGGTTCCGTAAGTGATGCCGATGCCGATTGGATCAAAAATTTGGCCGATAGCAAAGGATTAGAATCTCATGTTCAGACATTTGAAACCCAAGTCTATGCCCAAGAGAAAAAAATCTCCATTCAGATGGCGGCAAGGGATTTACGATACCAATGGTTTGAGTTTTTGTCTCAACAAAAGGGTTATGACTCGATACTGATTGCTCATCATGCCGATGATGCTTTGGAAACCTTTATGATCAACGCCATGCGTGGTTCTGGTTTAAAAGGTTTGTTGGGAATACCCGAAAGAAGAGGAAAAATCTTACGTCCCTTATTGTCTTTTTCCAGTGAGGAAATCATACAGTTTGCTCATAAAAATAAAATCCAATGGCGTGAGGATTCTTCAAATGCCAAGACAGATTATTTGCGAAATGCCCTACGGCATGAGGTGATTCCACAATGGAAAAAAAGAGACCCCAATTTTGATGACCAGTTTCAAGAAACACTCAAATATCTAGGTCAAGCCCAAACATTGCTGGATGATGTCTTAAAAGATTTTAAAAACCAAAATTTTATCCCTTGGCAACACGGATTCAAGGTCTCGATCGATGCCTTTATAGGTTCGTCATCATTGGATTATTATCTACATGGCTTGTTTGCTTCCTATGGTTTTGGAACCCTAGCAGACCTCAGAAAGTTGTTGGATGCACAAAGTGGAAAACAGCTCTTTTCGGAGACTCACAGGTTGATCAAAGACAGGAACTTTTTACTATTGACCACTCTCGACAATTCAGCATCAGAATCCTATACTATTGATTTAGAATTGACCTCCATTGACCATCCTTTAAAGATGGTTTTTTCCCATCAAAAAACCTTTATTAAAGGAGGTTTAAAAAGCCTGTTGTTAGACAAATCCAAGTTAAAATTTCCTTTGATGCTGAGAAAATGGAAACAAAGTGATTATTTTTACCCCATTGGATTGGGAGGGAAGAAAAAACTAAGTAAATATTTTAAAGATGAAAAGTTTTCTCTTTTGGATAAAGAGTCTCAGTGGTTGTTATGTTCGGGTGAGGACATCGTTTGGGTCGTTGGTAAAAGAGCAGATCAACGTTTTTTGGCGACCCCTTATACAGAAAACAAATGGTTAGTTCGTTGTGATGATTAGAAAAATTTTTTTACTGTTGTTTTTGTGGACTTTGGGAGTTCAAGCACAAGATCCTGTGGTTTGGACGACTGAACTCAAGAAGTTATCAGATACGGAATACTTACTCATTTTTCAAGCATCGGTAGAACCTAAATGGCATTTGTATTCTCAAAGCCTTCCCGAAGATGGGCCTTTGCCTACTGAATTTGTCTTTGAAGAAGAAGGAACTGCATATGAATTGGTTGGAAAAATAGAGGAGAGTGAAACCGTTACGGCTTTCGATCCCATTTTTGAAATGGATTTGTCTTGGTTTGAAGGGGAGGGGACCTTCCAACAAAAGATTCGATTGCTCCAAGCGGAATTGGGAGCAGTTTCTGGGGAGATCAATTTCCAAGCCTGTGATGACAAGGTTTGTATTTTTAGGAATGAACCCTTTCGTTTTGTTTTGGATGCTTCCAAAGTCTCGGCAGTTTATCAAAAAACCGTTGATCCAGAAAGTTTAAAAAAATCCCAGGCATTGCAATTATCCTTAAAAAATAAGGAATTGTTGGTGCAAGATCAAGACCAAAAAAGTGATAACCCTTTGTTGAATCTGTTTTTATTGGGCTTTGTCGGGGGCTTGATCGCACTGCTTACCCCCTGTGTTTTTCCGATGATTCCGCTTACAGTCTCCTTTTTTCTAAAACAAAGTATCTCTAAAAGTAGTGGGGTGATTCGCGCCTTGCTCTATGGATTTTTTATACTGTTGATCTATGTCTTAATGAGTTTGCCCTTTCACTTTTTGGATGCACTAGACCCCCAAATCTTAAATACGCTATCGACCAATATCGTGATGAACCTGATCTTTTTTGCCATATTCGTCTTTTTTGCCTTTTCGTTTTTTGGCTATTACGAATTGACCTTGCCCAGCAGTTGGGTAAACCGCTCTGATGCTGCCGCAGCTGGTGGTGGCGTTTTGGGCATCTTTTTTATGGCCCTTACATTAGCGATCGTATCTTTCTCTTGTACGGGGCCCATATTGGGTTCTTTGTTGGCAGGTTCGCTCTCCGCAGAAGGAGGAGCCACCCAATTGACCGTTGGGATGGCCGGTTTTGGATTTGCTTTAGCTTTACCTTTTGGTTTGTTGGCCTTCTTTCCCAATGCCCTCAAATCCATTCCCAAATCGGGTGGATGGATGACCAAAGTCAAAGTCACCCTTGGATTTCTTGAATTAGCATTGGCCTTAAAGTTTTTATCCAACGCAGACCTTGTAGGCCATTGGGGGATTCTCAAACGGGAGGTTTTTGTAGGCGTGTGGATGGTGATTACCATACTGTTGTTTGTTTATCTCATGGGATGGTTGCGCTTTCCACACGATGTCAAAGGAGCTAAAATTTCCAAGTTTCAACGCATTTTCACCTTTTTGGTATTATTGTTTATATTCTATTTGATGCCTGGTTTGGGAAAAAATCAAGATGGTCAGCTCACTTTGTTGAGTGGCTTTCCACCCCCGGTGTTTTACAGCGTTTACCCCTCCGACTCCGAATGTCCTCTGGGACTCAATTGCTTTAAGGATTACGAACAGGGTAGGACTTATGCCGAGGCTCAGGACAAACCCATACTGTTTGATTTTACGGGATGGGCCTGTGTTAACTGTCGTAGAATGGAAGAAAACGTCTGGTCACAACCCGAGGTATTTAGATTGCTGAACGAAGAGTTTATCATCATATCCCTCTATGTCGATGACCGAAAAGAATTGCCCGAAGCAGAGCAATTCAATTTCCAATATCCCAATGGAAGGATCAAAACCATCCAAACCGTTGGGGAAAAGTGGGCTACTTTTCAGAACTTGAACTTTAGTAATGCTTCCCAGCCCTATTATGTTTTATTGTCGTCAGATGCAACCCTTCTAAGTTCTCCCATTCAATACACGGATACAGCCACCTACAGGGATTGGTTGGAAGAGGGCTTATCAAAATTTAGAGAAAATAAAAATTCAACCCAAGGCTACGCTTTTTAGATTGATCTACAGATTGATCCAATAATTAATCTTTAGGGTTAGGCTCCAATTTCTGTTGGGGGTAAGCATGCGGGTGTCACTGCTGTTGAATACTAAGAATATATCAGAGGCAGGTTTGTAACGCCATTGAAAACGCGAGTTAAAATTCCAAAGTTTTTGTTGCTCGTTATATTGATAGAGGTTGGAAAAGAAAATATTTTTGGTAAATGTGAAATTCGATTTAATCCCCAACAACCAGAATCCGTTGGTTCCCCAGGGCTCTTCGAGTTCGATATGGTTGTAGCTTACTAAGGTATTCAATTCTATATAAGGCTGAAAGCGGTAACCCATTTCACTGAAAAACAACCACCTTTTTCCATCTTGGAAGTAGCCCCCATAGGAGGATTTAAGGGCATAGGTAAAAAGGCTTTGGGGTTTGGAGTTGTAATCTAGATTAACACTATTCCAGCGGTGTTCGGTGAGTGCTTCAAGACTGCGGATTCCTGTTCTTATAGGATCAAATGGGTTTTGTAGGATGATGAATTGATTTTCAAAAGTGAAAACCATTTCACTTCTGTTTTTAAAATTTAATTCATAGCCCAATTGTGTTCCTCGATCGATACCCAATCCATCAAAATTGAAATATTGAATACTTCCGACCAATGGGCCGTGAGACAAAACCTTAGAATCTTGACTGGGGAAAAACAAATAACGAAGCGTTGTATCAAACTTGTAATAGTGGGTTCGTGGAACATAGCCAACTTCTGCATTGTAATTTTCCCCCACATATTCAGCTTGCACACTTCCCAAAAAGTTGTTGTCGTTATAGGTGAGGTTACCAGCAAAAATAGCATCGTCATTACTCAGGTTCGGACTAAAAGATTTGAGGTACATCAATTTACCATTCCAGAGATTATCCGTAGAAAAATAGTTGTATTCCAGTCCTAAATTACGGTTGTATTCCCCAGCTGTTGTCTTAGTATCTTCAAGCTTACCCAAGCTTTGCTTGTTGACAAAAATCATTCCGATGGAAGAACGGTCCAAAACCTTTCGTTGTAAACTGAAAACACCTAAATTTTCGGCAGGAAGACCTTTTTCTTTCTCCGCCTGAGTTTGTATGTCCAGTAGTCCCACCCTCCATTTTTCGTCTATGTTTCCGCTCAGACGTATTCCTCCCACTATGGGATTGTTTAGTCCGATTCTTCTTGAGAAAAAGGGTCGTATGTTTTCATAACCGAAGTTGGCAAAGAGGTCGGCGTTTTCAAGAAAAAACTGTCTCCTTTCGGGAAAGAACAGTTCAAAGCGATCGAGGTTGGTTACCTGCTGGTCAACTTCTGCCTGAGAGAAGTCCGGGTTTAGAGTGATGTCTAAGTTAAGGGAGGAGGTCAAATTGAATTTGACATCAGCCCCTGCATTAAGTTCTTGGTTTGTTGTCCCCTTTTGAAGACTGTCCATTTCACCAGAGAGGTAGGGAATGAAGGAAATGTTAGAACCTTGGGTAGGTGGAGGGTTGTCCCATTCTAATACTCCAGAATAGGCCATCGTTATGGATGGAAATTGACGGGGAACCGGAGTCCATCCCGACTTTTCACTGGCTTTGAGATCCAAACGACTAAAACTGATACCCCACTGTTCCAAATTGTAATTGTAACGAATAGATTTGAATGGAATGGCGATTTCTGCCGTCCATTTTTTCTCATCGAAAGCTACCTCTGAATACCATTTGGTATCCCAATTCAGGTCAACACTCCGACCGTCATACATGGTGCCGTCCCACTGGGCACCATAGGCATTGAGTCCAAAAGTAAAACCAGTTGTCATGTTATTAAAGGGGTCAATGGCCACCAAAAAATTGTCGTTCTTCCCAAAACTAAAATCCCTTTTGTAAGATTCTACCACATAATCTCCTTTTATGGTATTGTTAAAGAAAATTACAGCGAGGTAAATGTTTTTGTCATCATATGCCATCCTTACCTCCGAAAACTGGGTGGCTTTTCGGTCGTCTTGTGGGAGGATCATGGAAAAATTTTCGGCCACATCTGCTAGCTCCCAAATGCTTTCGTTGAGTTCACCGTCCATAATGATTTTTTCCGAAGTTTTTCCGATTTTTAGGACGTAATCCTCATTGATCTTTTGACCCCTGGCGGTTTGAAAAAAGAACAGTAAAAGCAAAGGAGTTAAAAAAGCTTTGTAAGAAAAATTCATAGAGAAAGGCTTATTGATACAATTCATCCAGTGGAGTTTTACAAATGTCTTGCATCAGTTCACTGATCTTATTTGATACATCATTAAAAAACTTTTTTCCTTTTTCGGGACTTGATTTTTTTGGGTTACCCACACCCGTATCTTTGGTCACTTGAGACCATCTTCTTTCTGTCCAGGCCCATTTTTCACGAAACCCTTTGATGCTACTTTTCTTTTCTAGGCCCATCCCTGCTTCTGAAAGTGGTAAGACCAATTGGGGATGAATGTGCATCATGATACTGGTTTCCATTTCATCGGCATGATCTCCTTCTTCCTCGAAGTATTGCGATTTGTCCAAGGCATGAAACCAATTGCAACTACTGAGCAACATTTTAGGAAAATCCAAGCCCAACTCTCTCAACATTGTTTTAAAATCATTGCCCCCGTGACTGTTGAGGATCAAAAATTTCTTAATGCCCTGGCGTTTGAGCACGGTCAAAACATCTTTAAGCACCGCCATTTGGGTGGAGGGACTCATGTTCATATCCAAATAAATATCTGTCTGGCCGGTATTGACCCCAAAGGGAATGGTGGGTAAAATCACCACTTTTGCACCTTTTTCCCATGCTTTTCTTCCCGATTCGGTAGCTATGGCATCGGCTTCATAGACATCTGTCCCATAGGGTAAATGGTAATTGTGCGCCTCGGTGGCTCCCCAGGGCAAAACAGCCAATTCAAACCGATGGGTTTTTAAATCTTTCCAGTTACACTCGCTTAGGATATAAGGTCTCATTGTTTGCGAATTTACACTATAATTTTAAACAGAATAAATCCCACAGTCACACAAATGGCAAAAGGGAACCTTATCTAACTGATTTATTTTGATGTGGAATTTGATCCAAAATATATTCAATGGTTTTGAGGCGTGCCTCTGTTTTGCGATTGGCGTCGATGATCTCCCAAGGAGCCTCAGCACTACTCAAATCAGCGATGGAACGTTTGTCGTTGTCTGCCCGAGCTTACGATCGTATATTAAAAGTATCGCGAACTTTGGCCGACCTAGCAGGAAAGGATAATGTTGATTCTGACCATATCTCCGAAGCGATCCAATACAGAAGTCTGGTTCGTGAGGGTTGGTTGGCTTAGGCAGAAGTTGATTTACTTTTTAAAATAAACTTCGTCGAACGGAACCCTAAAGCGCGGTCCGTAAATTCCTTTTGGAGTTCGGATGCCACAGCCAATGATCATGCTGATCTCTGCAGTTTTGGGCAAGCCCAATATTATTTTGACCCTCTGGGAATCAAAGCCTTCCATGGAACAGGTGTCGTAACCGTAACCCGACATACTCACCAGAAAATTTTGAGCGGCTAAGGCTGTGCTTTTATGTGCTACAACACGCATATCCGATTTTTTTACCTGTCGGTAAACCACCTTTTTTAATCCCTTGATGTTGGTGATGAAACTGTTGATCCACCCCATCAGATTGCCCATACCATAGATTTTTGGAAGGATTTTTTGATAGTAAGATGTTGCCGCTTTAATTTTTTTAGGGTCTTTGCTCTTAGACTTTTTGTGTTCAGATTCGATAAAAGCCACGTTGGAGGCAATTCTTTTTTTCCAAAGGTCTTTCCTCACCACAGGAATGACAAATTGCTTGGCGGTTTTGGCCGCAGGCTGACTAAAGCATGCCCTTGCGATTCTTTTGATTAAGTCAGCATCGGTAATATGATAAAATTCCCAAAGTTGAAGATTACTGCTGTTGGGGGCAAGAATAGCCTGTTCGATGCATTTTTTGATAATATTAGGATCAATGTCTTTTTCATCATCAAAAACCCTAACAGAGCGTCTATATTCGATGGCTTCACTTACTTTTTTTTCGGACATTAAAGATTTTTTAATAAAAATTTCAACAAAGATAAGGACTTTGGATAAGGTGCATAGCGTCCCGGGAGGTCAAACCAAAAACTGCGTTTGATGATGGGTTTTTCGTGAGAGAAATTTTTAAAGCTGTACTTGCCGTGATAAGATCCCATGCCACTGTGCCCCACCCCGCCAAA
>DEYL01000034.1 GCA_002364535.1 Flavobacteriaceae bacterium UBA3159
TTTTTGTTGCAAGAAAATGGATATGAGGGTACATCATTTGAAAAAAACCATTTAATTGCCTATTGCAAAACTTCAACCTTTGATTCATTAGCCTTGAAATCAATACTTCAACCATTTAATATTGAACCATACAAGATACTAGATATTAGTCTTCAGAATTGGAATGAAATTTGGGAAAGCAATTTTAAAGAAGCATATATTGGCGATCATATTCATGCGAGAGCTCCATTCCATCCTGCAAGAAAAATTAAGCACGATATTATAATTCTGCCTAAAATGGCATTTGGGACAGGACATCACGAAACCACTCAACTTTCAGCAATTGCATTAGAAAAATTAGACTGTAAAAATAAAGTTGTTTTAGACATGGGTTGTGGAAGTGGATTGCTAGCTATTTTGGCCTCTCAAAAACAGGCCAAAAATATCTTTGCGATTGACTACGACCAAAACTGTATTGATAATACCAAAGAGAATATACAATTAAATAATGCCAAAAATGTTATCACTATTCAAGATGATTCCCTCGCTCAGGTGAATGAAAATTTAGATGTCATTGTGAGTAACATTGTTAAAAACATTAACCTTAATCTACTTCCTCAATTCGTCAAAAAACTAAATAAAAATGGTATTCTGATTCTTTGTGGTTTTCTTGCCAAAGACTTGAATGACTTGATTCTAGAATCTCAAAAATATGGGCTAAAAATTGTAGATTATAAAACAGATAATGGCTGGTTACAAACTCAATTTATAAAATAAAATGTGGTCAAAAAAATACATACTGATACTTTTTCTATTCAACTCATTTCTCTCTTGGTCACAACCCCGGTCGTTTTCAAGAAATCCATCACTTTTTATTAAAGAGTATGTTAAATTTCTTAAACCTACAGCTGAGAAGCAAGACCTAAAACTTTTAGAAACATTTACCACTAAATGGGATTCAGGGAAGTTCGTTGAACCTGAACAACGAAACATCATATCTGTAGCCAATTTAATGTTGATGAATGATTTAGATGTTCCTTATTTCTTTCTCCTCACTGAAACAATGTTATATGCAAAGGATTCAATAGACGAACCCAAATACATCAGTTGGTCAAAGGCATTAGTACCATCATTAAATTCTGGAAATCAAACCTTTATAACACTCATTAAAGCTTCTAGAAATTTATTCCTTGACAATACGATTTATGAATCTAAAACAAAGAAATGGTATAGTAATTCCCCTGATTACCGATTTATTTTTGAGGACAATCGCGTAAAAATATCGTTTAAAAACATCAACTTGACTTGTCAAGCTCAAGTAGATCAAATCAAAATCTACAATACCTCTGGTAGTTATTATCTAGATACGGATGAATGGCAAGGGCAAAACGGAACCATGACTTGGGAACGTGTAGGCTTTGGTAAAAATAATATTTATGCTGACATACAAAGTAGCTACAAACTAAAATTTGAACGTGCCGAGGTAAAGATCGATACGGTTATTTTTATCAATAAAGACTTTCTAGCAAAACCCCTCAAGGGAAATCTTGTAGACCGTGCATCTAGTGCGGATCATATTAATAAAGAAGTACTTCAAAAATCACAATTCCCTCAATTTTACTCATTTGATAAAGACATAGAATTAGGATCTTATTTGGACAACACCATACAATTTAAAGGTGGATTTGCCATGAAAGGTCCCGAAACGATTTCAACTGGAAGCCCAGAAATACCCTCAATAATTGAAATTCATTACAAAAATCAAAAAAGAGTACTTGCTAAATCACCCTACTTCACATTGAAAGAAGGTAAAATTAATGCTTTGGAGAGTGAGATTACCATTTTTACAGACAGCGGAACGATATACCACCCTAACCTAAAGTTTAACCTTAACCTAGATAATAAAATTTTAGTTCTTAATAGAGGGAAAGAAGGCTTAAAACAGGCCCCTTTTTATGACAGTGATCATCAAATTGACATTTTCGTTGATAAAATCATTTGGAAGCTTGAGCTACCAAAAATTGAATTTGATGTTGATGGCGAGGAAAAAAAGGCATTTATCGAATCTCAAAGCTTTTACAAAGAAGTACGATATGAAAAAATACCTCGTGGAATTCTCAAGTACCACCCCTTGTCTAAGATGAGAAATTTTGTAATTCAGTACAGAAAGAGAGAATTCACACTCAACGAATATGCAAACTGGATGGGCAGTAAACCAATTTATCTTAAATCCCAGATTATTGAATTAGCAGATTTAGGATATTTATTTTTCAATCCAGCTACGGATAGTGTGAAAATCAGGAAAAAATTAGATCATGCTGTCTTATCTCATAAGAAACTTATGGACTATGATGTAATCCGTTTTTCATCGGTAATATCTGCTCGTTCTAACGCCTTTTTAAACCTCATTAACAATACGTTCAATATTGAGGGTGTTAGAGCCTTTAAATTTAGTGATAGTCAGAGTGTTTATGCCTTCCCACATGAACAAACGGTTATTTTGAAAAATAAACGTCGTATGGAGTTTGGTGGTCGACTAACTGCCGGAAAATTTGATTTTTATTCCGATAAATTTGATTTTGATTACTTCAATTTTGATATCACATCTGATAACATTACCAAAATGGTAATTTTTACAAAAGACCTGTCTGGGAAACCTGGGTTAATAGCTGTGAAATCTGTTTTAAGAGACATTAATGGCACCCTTGAAATTGACAAATCAACCAATAAATCTGGACTAAAAAATTACCCTGAATATCCACGTTTTACTAGCAATAAAGGATCAATTATTGCCTATGACAAACCCACTATTTTCGGTGGAGTTTATGACAAAAATCGTTTTCGTTTTGAGGTAGACCCTTTTACCATTGAAAACCTTGACAATTTTACTACTGAGGGTCTTAGCTTTCCGGGAACTTTTGTCGCCGGCGGGATCATTCCAGACTTTGATTTTGAAGCAAAAATCATGGATGATTACTCCTTGGGTTTTGAACGAACAAATCCTGTTGGAGGGTATCCCATGTATGATGGAAAAGGGCATGGAGACATAGATATCCGTCTAAGTGAAGAGGGTTTTACTGCCAAAGGAAAAATTGAATACGAAGGAGCAATTCTTGAATCTCAAGAAATATTAATGACTCCAGATTACACCACAACTGAGGCTGAATCTTACACCATTAATGAGAATGAGAAATATCCCAATCTATATGCTAAAGAAGTCACTACAAAATGGCTTCCAAATCGTGATTCAATGTATATCTACACCAATAACCATGAGGTGACTGTTTTAAGGGATAATCAGCAATTCTCGGGCAATCTTATTCAAACCGGTCAACAGTTGGCAGGTGATGGTTTATTGGTATGGGATAAGGCTAGCTTAAAATCATCTGACATGAAATTCAAACCCAACGAGATAAATTCATTTGTATCTGATGTAAAAATCAATGCACTTGATCAAAATAAGATTGCTTTTTCATCAAATAACCTAAATTCACACATTGATTTTAACAATCAAATTGGAGATTTTAAATCTAATAAAATCGGGAATCTCACTCAATTACCCTATAATCAATTCGCTACATCAATGGATGAATTTAAATGGGATATGGCAAATAACACGATGGAATTTAACAAAGGACCTCAGTTATTAAAAAACAAATCTTATTTTCTTAGTAAAAAATACAATCAAGAAGGTCTAAAATTTGTGAGTACAAATGCTCTTTTTGATATAAACACAGGAATAATTCATGCAAAAAAAGTTCCATATATTGATGTAGCTGACAGCCGTATTTATCCTTTTGAAAATAAAGTAGATATTCATGAAAATGCTGACATTCAAAGACTTAAAAAATCACGCATTTTAGCATCAAGGGTTC
>DEYL01000063.1:0-93312 GCA_002364535.1 Flavobacteriaceae bacterium UBA3159
GCAGCCTCAAAGCTTGATCCCGGTGTTGGGGTAAAGTCAAGTTTATTATAATCATAAACTACATTAAGGGTGAAGTTTTTTGATAAGACTTTGATCAACTCAGCACTGAGCCCATAGGTTTTGAGTTCTTCGTCTGAGTTGGAATCGACTTGATAGATAGCGTATTGACCCAATGCTCTATAGTTAGCCAATGTGACTCCTGGAATCAGTGCAGGTACATATACATCCGTTGATCCTATTTTATTATCATAATCGCTTAAATAGGCAGAAATATCAAAAGTAAATCCTGGCTTTTTAAATCTGTATCCAACATCTATAGATGTAATTTTTTCTGCAGTAACATGTTTTAAATTAGAAGCAGTCCCATCCTGATTATAAGAGTTATTGAAAACAAAATCACCCGTAAACTGAAAAGGCGATCCATTATCCAAAACTACAGCACCATTGTATCTGCTTATGTTATCAGGTGAGGATCCTAGTAAAGTAACGTCTCCGGCAAAAAGACCAATGTATTGATCCTGATTGGTTGGGTTTCTGAATCCAGTTTGATAGGAAACTCTAAAATTTTGGTTTTCATTTACATTGAATAACGCGGCAATTCTAGGCGTATAGTTAGCATCAAAGAATTCGTGTTTATCAACTCTCAACGATCCGGTAAGACTGACTTTATCATTTAATATGTTTGTAACACCCTGAACATAGGCGCCTGTTTCTGAGTATTCAATAGGGCCATCTTGATCAGAGTATATCGTCCCTTTTGAATTCAATTCTGTTTTTCTCATTGATCCACCCACCAAAAAATCAACGTTTCCGGTTAAGCCAGATAGATCATAGTTTAACTCATAGTTATAGGTTTTGGTATCATCAAAAATACCAGCTCCTCCACCAGCTGCTTGCACAACTGGAAGATTTCTTGATGTAACAGCGTTAAACTCAGTCTCAAAAGCAGCAGTTCCTGGCTGAAGCATTCCTGCATTGGCAGCTTGGCGAGCTAAATTGTGAGCAGATCCTGTCCCGCCTGCTGCAGCAAAAATTTGATTGATGTCTGTCCCACCTGTCATGATGTGTGGTGCCACTACAGTAGAAACAAACGCTCCAACACCAGCTAAGTCAGGTGTTAAGCCAGATGCGGCGGCCAAAGCTCCCATGTAGGTGAGATTGTAATTTACAAACCATCCATAATATCCATTAAATGAACCCAACCCTAAAGCAGTTAGATCTACTTTATTAGAATTAGGAGAGTTTGCAAGTAACCCACCAGCTGCGGACAATTGGTAACTATCACCGTCTTGCTCTCTTGTATAATAAGCTCTAAAATTGAGTCTTCCACTGTCAATTTGCAGCTTGTGTTGTTCGATTTGAATATTTTTCATAGAATATCTTCCAAATCCTTGAAGGGGAGAATCTCCTCTTCCGATTAAAGAGGTCAAACTGACTTCAGTTTTTTCATTGGGTCTGAAATGAACGGCAAACATACCTTTGGAATTTTCAGCATTATTTGAAATCAAATCACGGTCTTGATAACCTGTACTCATTACTCCATCAAAATAATTTGGAGCTGCTGCAGCTAAGGCCGATGCTGCAGGATTTAATAATCCTACAAGTGACCAAGTGTTTGAGCTTGGGAAAAACCTTTCTCCATAGATATTTAGACCGTTGTAATCCGGTGAAGTCTTAGAATAAGAAGGGTTTACTTCCCCACCAGGAACTGCTTGGTGAGAGTAATCGGCAGGCATCCATTCTGTTCCTTTTTTGTGATTTAAAGAGGCTTTAATGGCCCACTTATCGCCAAGTTTTGTCGCAAGTCTAACTCCCACATCGGTGAAAGGGTTATTTCCCGCTACTTCTTGATCGGTTACCCCGGTTCTGTAGTAAGCACTTATACCTTCGTTCTCAAAAGGATTTTTACTGTTCAAAAACATAATCCCTTTATAGGCATCAGCTCCATACAATGCAGAGGCTGGACCAGGAATTACCTCAACGCTTTGAACGTCTAGTTCGTTTAGACCAATCAAATTCCCCATGGCAAAACCAAACAATGGAGACATATTGTTCATCATATCAACTAGGGTTACAAAACCTTCATTGTAAACCGTAGCAAAACCACGGGTTACAACTTGATTTAAAAACAGACCTCCTTGTTGAAGCTGAATCCCTTTGACGTTTTCTAAGCCATTAAAGAAATCGGCTGAAGGGGTCTGCTGAATTTGCTTAGCACTGAATTTTTCTACGGTAATTGGGGATTCAAAAATTCGTTGTGCGAACCTAGATGCAGCAACAACGATCTCGTCCAGTGAGTCACTACCGGGAGCAAGTGAAATGTTCATCGCAGCGTCAGCCGAAGTCACTTCAATTGATTTGGTTGCAAAACCCAAATAACTTACTTCTAAGGTAATGGGAAGCTCTTCTTCGGTAGTGATGGTAAAGTTTCCATCAAAGTCAGCTGAAACTCCAGTGTAAGTGCCTTTTACAACAATGTTTACTCCGGGAAGCGGCTGATTTGTTTCTTCGTCGACAACCGTACCATTGATCGTTGTCTGAGCGTGAATAATATTTAACAAGAGCATAGCACTCATTAAAATTATTCCTTTAAATAGGGTTTTTGTTTTCATTAAATTATTGTTTTAGTTTTAATATAGTCATTATAGCAAAGGCTATAATAAAGTCCGATTTTGATTTTATGGCCAAATATACTACTTTTCGAATAAAACAGGCTTAGGGTCTTCATGCCAGCCCTTATATTTGGCAGCATACATTTTCTCTACATTCCCTCTTTTGATCTTTAAAGTGGGACCCAAAATCTTGTTTTGCTCCGTCCATTCCTCCTTGACCAAGACCAGCGTGGAGATTTTTTTATAATTTTCCAAGTCTGCATTAATTGCTGCCAATTTTTCTTCCAAAAAACCTATAAGTTCCTCTTTTTGGACGGCTTTGCCTATTTCTGACAATTGGGCCAAGGCGATGGGTTGGGGCAATCCCAAACCTGTAATACACACTTCTTCTAATTCCTTGATAGTTCCAAAATAATTTTCCAAGGTTAAGGGTTCGATGAATTTTCCTTTAGAGGTTTTAAAACTATCGGCTACCCTTCCGGTTATGTACAAATAATTGTCCTCATCCAAATAGCCTTTATCACCTGTATGGAGCCATCCATCTAAGAGAGTGGCTTTTGTCATTTTTTCATTTTTGTAATATCCATCCATGACATAAGGGCCTCGCATAAGAACTTCCTCGGTTTTTGGATCTATTTTGACTTCAACTCCACACTGGGGTTTTCCTACAGAATCTAATTTTCCGAAATCTCGCCCATCTACTTGGGTACATATGGCGCAGTTTTCAGTCATCCCATAACCGTTGGTAATATATATGCCAATTTTGCTAAACCATTCGATCTGAGTAACCGGTATGGGTGCAGAGCCGGAAACAGTAGATCTCGCACGAGTCAATCCAAGGTTCTTTTTTAGCTTCTTTTTGATCAAGCCGGAAACCAGAGGGATTTTGAGCAGGAGATCTAATTTTTTTTGGGGCACTTTTGCCAAAATACCCAATTGGAATTTGGTCCATATTCTTGGGGCGGCAAAAAATACATGTGGCTGGATGTCTTTTAGGTTTTGGGCAAAACTATCTATGGATTCGACAAAAGAAAGTGATCCACCAAAACGCATACATACGTGTTCTACGACCACTCGCTCTACAATATGGTTGAGGGGGAGGTAGGAGATAAAATCATTGTTACCAGAAAAATCCACTTTTAGTGGGTTAACTTCTTCGGTAATGATTTTTGTTGAATCGAGTGTCAAATAAGATAATTCTACTCCTTTGGGATTACCCGTAGTACCTGAGGTAAATATAATGGTCCATAGATCAGAAAGTTTTGGGACATGTGGTTCTTTTAAAGGTTGGTATCGGTTGATAAAATCAAACCACTCTTCTCCTCTGTCCACAACAGTACAGCCCCTGTAATGGGGGAATCTGATCATGGGAAAGTCCTTGGGAATATGACTTCCTATATCGTCCCAAGTCTCAATTTTCCCGACAAACAGAAGATCAACATCACCAAAATCCAGCAAATACTCCAACTCTTCTCCCTTGAGTGAAGGAAAGAAAGGAACAGAAACATAGCCTGCCATCATTATGGCCATATCGGCGATGATCCATTCTCTACAATTTTTTGAAATCAGTCCAATGTGTGCATCATCTCTGAGGCCCATTGACTTTAATCCCTTGGCTAATTTTCTAGCCATTTGCCCGGCCTCGGCCCAAGTATATTCCTCCCATTGATCTCCAAAAGGTTGTCTTAGAAAAGGTCGATCGTGGAACTTCTTCTCCCACTCATAAAATTTAAAATCAAACCGTTCACTATTGCTCATTCTGTAAGGTTTTATTATTTCGTCTTCAAGAATATGGAAGAGACAACTTATAAACAAGGAAGTTGAGTTTCCATAACGTTTCAAGATAAATAAAAAAAAACAAAGTCAATCCGTCAAGCCCTAAGGTGGGGATTAGTATTTAAATTTATTTTTCTAAATTGTATGTCACTGAAGGTCAATTTTAGTGCTCGAACTCTAAAAATTACTCCTTATTATTGGATGAAGAAGCTGTTTTACTACTTCGTTAAGTATATCATGATTTTTACAACCAGATGTTATTTCAGGAAGATTTACATTTATGGTTTTGAAAATATTCCGAAAAAAGGAGGGGTTTTGTTTTCCCCCAATCACCAGAGTGCCTTTCTCGATCCACTACTAGTAGGGTGTAGGATAAACAGGCCAGTAACTTCTTTGACGCGTAGCGATGTTTTTGGCGGACCACTGCAGTGGTTTCTGGATGCCCTAAAAATGCTTCCTGTTTACAGAATTAGAAACGGCTATGCCAACCTTAAAAAAAATGAAGCCATTTTTGATAGTTGTAGGGAACTACTTTCAAATAATCAGTGTATAATGATGTTTTCAGAGGCTTCACACCATGACGAGTTTTTCCTTCAGCCTTTGTCAAAGGGAAGCAGCCGATTGGCCTATGAAGCACAGGAAAAGTGCGAAAAACCAATTTACATAGTTCCGGTAGGGATTAATTACGGCCACCACAGAAATCCATTTTGTGATCTGCATTTGGTTTTTGGAGAAGCAATTTCAATAAAGCCCTTCATCAAAGCATCAGCCAAAAAACCCGAGCAGATAAACACAATCAGAGGTGCCTTAGAGGATTGCATGAAAAAATGCATGTGGCTTCCAGAGAAAGACGAGCATTATGAAAATCGAAAAAGATTGATTCACAGCGCAAACACCAAAAAGTCTTTCCAAGAGATAAAAAAGGGAATTGAAGAACAAAGTTTAGCTCCTAAAAAAAGGGTGAAAAAAGAAAAATGGCATAAGCTTTTGATCCAATTATTTTCCCTACCCAATCTGCCTCCTTTACTGGCAATTAAAAAAATACTAGGGCTATTTGATGATGTGGTTTTCTACAGTTCCGTAAAAATTAGTTCGGGACTCGTCCTATTTCTTTTTTGGTGGGCAAGTATTTTTCTATGCAGCGAGGTGCTATGGGGATGGAAAATCGGCCTGAGTATCACAATAAGTTGTGTAAGTCTATTGTATATTAGGCAAATACTATCAATAAAATATATGCAATAGTTTTTACTTATATTAATATTTTATTTACCATATATATACTTAAAAATATTCATATATATTTTTTGTATAGTTTTTAATGATTTTAAAATTAAGTATAATAGAAATCGTCTATTATCGCTGGTTGGACTCTGGATTCTTTAGACTAGTACTCGGTGTAGAAAATCTCCAGCTTCATCCCTCCTCTTGGAGGGTCTTTACTTTCAGAGCCGTGGAGAATAACCCCTCTCGGGTTTAGAATTGCTGTGACCGGGTAATTGATAAGATCTTGGTCAAAAGTTTCTGCACTTCTGGAACCGATGAAATTAAGCCCATTGGAAGGAACCAATCCCAGCCTGACATTGATTGAGTCATCTGTAATTATACGATTTACATGATCCGTAATTCTAAATTTGTAACGATATGGCTTATCCGCATCATCAAGTTCTAAAATTCCTCCATAGATGTATTTGTCCCTGTTCTTGACCGTGTTATTTGTAGTATTATCAATACTGAAATCGGTAATAGGAATTCCATAATCGTACTTGTACAAATAGAGTCGATCGGGAAATTGAGATAGGTCGAGTGGATTATATTGATCTTGATCTATATACAATACCAAATTCGCCTCATTGATCACCCATTGATTGTTCCTTATATCATCCAATAATTGGTCTCCCTGGCCGTCTTCCTCAAATAATTTCAATGTGGAAAACAACCCATTTCCGCTGAGGTAGATGCGCTGGGAAGGTTTATCTTCTTGACCGGCAAGAATCTCTTGATCAATCTGGGCATTTGAGTTTGTGTTTTTAATGGTACTGAAATTCAACCCAAAACTGAGCAGAAAAGTTTTTGACTTCGTCTCTGTGACATCGTCAGAAGTATCGTCTTCGGTGCCATTGGTGTCCACTTGATCGTACTCATATTCAATTCTGATTCTGGAATTAGCCATGTCCAATAGCATGTATAATTCGTTATCAAAAATGTCGGCCTTAATTATAAGACCTCTCAAGTGTTTAGAGAAATTATCATCATTCGAAAAAACCGTTTCACCTTCTTGATCCAAAATTTTTTCCTGAAAAAAGGGTTTGTTCAAAGGAACTCTAATTCTAGGGGTTAGGCGGGTTTCTACGGTTTCGCGTTCGTCAACATCTTCGGTGTCGGGATCGTCTTCTTCATAATTAAATCGCAGCTCTTCAAAATTGAGTTGATAAGGGCCATCGTGAAGGGTTTCTCCAAAAAACCCACTTTCATAATAATCCGTGTTGGAAAAGAATTTTGAATTTTTCTCAAAATCAGTAGCGGGATCATATTGGGATAAGTAATATTTGAGTTCATAAACTTTTAGTTCAAAACGGGCTTCGCGGTTTCCATAAATGGAATCGATTTCATAGATTTTATTTTCCTGATCATAGGACTTATTGTCTTGATCAACGCCGTCCAAAATACCATCCCCGTCACTGTCATCACTCAAAGGGTTGAGGTTGTTGGTACTTTCTGTATAATCACTTATACCGTCACCGTCGGTATCGCTCTCTCGATCATCGGGGTCAAGATCCAAAACATCAATCACACCGTCACCATCCCTATCGTCAGTGTTGTTAAAAAAAGGGATTTCGAGATAGACCTCAGTTATTGTTTCTTTTTCCTCAATTACAGCAACATTTTCTTCGTCTCCTTCATCTTCTCTCTTTTGAGTGTATTTACCAAAAACGGGGTTTTGGCTTACCGAAAGCCTAGCAGTGATGCTGGCCTCGGTAGTCCCCAGACCAGGCAGGCGAATTTTACCGAGTTGCGCCAAGGGAAGACCATCGGTCTGAAAATAATTTATCTTACTCTGGTATGAGTAGATGGGAGCATTAAAAGATTTTGACTTAAGGGCCGTAGAAAGTAAAAGTTCAGAACCTGCAGAGTGGTATTCTTTATCACATGAAAAAACCATCTGGGATAACGCCAAAAGAACAATCACACGGTTAATGAACATCCTTAAAAAATACATCCGTTATTATAAAATATGGTTAGAGTAGAATTGAACTAAGGCATCATCATTTTGAGATTCTTGGTAATTGAGTCCTGGGATTTGTTTATCCTTAGAATATTTTTCGATGGACTCAGGAGTCTCGCCATCAGCAATTACATAGCCATCTGAAAAGTTTAAGCTCAATTTCTCTAAATTGTCAAAACTTGCATTTTTGAGCGGTTCGATCAATTCATCCGAAATGCCATCAAAAGCCACTTTCTTATAAAATTGATCAGAAAGAACTCCATCAAATTCTTGAGCATACACAGAAGTTACGATTTTGCTGTGGGTAAAGATGGGCTCATCTTTGTAATAGGTGTTGAGGTAGAGTGGAAAAAGACTGGTAAACCAACCGTGTAAATGAATTATGTCTGGAGACCAATTCAATTTTTTGATGGTTTCGATGACTCCTTTAGTAAAGAAAATCATCCTTTCATCATTATCTGAAAAAAGTTTTTGATTTTCGTCTCTTAACACTGCACGTCTTTTGAAATATTCTTCGTTATCAATAAAATAGACCTGCATTCTCTCTTTTGGAATGGAAGCTACCTTAATGATCAAAGGCATGTCAACGTCGTTGATTACCAAATTCATTCCTGAAAGTCGAATTACCTCATGTAGCTGATGTCTTCTTTCGTTGATCAGACCATATCGTGGCATAAAAATCCGAGTTTGACCACCATGATCATTGATGCTTTTAGGAATTTTAAATGAATTGACCGCCTGATTGGTTTGAGGAAGGTATGGCACCACTTCGGACGAGATATTCAGTACCTTTTTGTCTTTCATAAACTCTTTAAATAATCGAGGAAATAAAGTTTTGCGAAATTACGAAAATTAAACGGAATATGCTTAATTCTGTATATTTACACCTGTTAATTTTTTACTAAATGAAGGTTTTTATCACTTCCCAATCCTTGGTTGAGCATTTATCCAATAAAACTCGACCACTTGGGATGGTTCCCACCATGGGCGCTCTTCACCACGGACACTTATCATTGGTTAAAAGGGCTGTCAAAGAAAATCAAAGCGTTTTGATCAGTATTTTCATCAATCCTACCCAATTCGATGATAAAAAAGATCTGGAGCGTTACCCTGTCAACATTCATGCAGACTTGTGTTTGATTAAAGAAATCAGCGAAAAGGTCTTGGTATACGTTCCCAAAGTAGATGATATATATGGTAATATGGTGGAATCAAAATCCTTTGACTTGGGGGGATTAGATGAGGTTATGGAAGGTGAAAAAAGATCAGGGCATTTCCAAGGTGTGGCAACAGTGGTAACCCATTTTCTAAAAACATTCTCCCCAGATCACGCCTATTTTGGAGAAAAAGATTTTCAACAACTACTGATTATAGAGCATGTCGTCCAATCCCTTAAGCTGCAAACCAAGATCATTGGATGCCCCATAATAAGAGAAAGCAATGGACTTGCTATGAGTTCCCGGAACAGCTTGTTATCTGACGATCAACGGAAATTGGCCTCAAAATTGTTCGAGGTATTGCAATTTGCTAAGTCCAAAGCAAAAAAAATACCCTATGGAACCCTCAAAAACATGGTCGCCGGTTTATTCAAAAAACACCATGAGTTGACCTTAGATTATTTTAAAATTGTAGATCCAAAAACATTAAAAGAAATTCATTTGGAGGAAACTGTTAATCGAGGTAGGGGGTTCATCGCAGCTCATTTGGGAAAAATAAGGTTAATAGATAATTTGGATATGTCTTAAATCACTAAATTTGACGCGTGTTGATAGAAGTTGTAAAATCGAAAATTCACAGGGTCAAGGTTACCGATGCCGACTTGAGCTATATCGGAAGCATTACTATAGATAGAGACTTGATCGATGCTGCAAATTTTGTAGTGGGCGAAAAAGTACAAGTGGTAAACATCAATAATGGTGAACGACTAGAAACCTACATTATCGGAGGGAAAAGAGCAAGTGGAGAGGTAACCCTTAATGGTCCTGCCGCAAGAAAAGTTCAAAAAGGAGACATTATCATCGTTGTTGGATATGCGCAAATGGAATTTGAAGCGGCCAAAAAATTTAAGCCTACCATTATCTTTCCTGACGAAAACACCAACCGTCTAAATTAAAATATTGAAGAAAGTCTTTTCACTTTCAAAAAAAATAATCCCTTTAACATTTGGGATATTTTTTATTTATCTGAGCTACAGAAATACAACCCCCGAAGACCGAAGCAACATTGTCAAATACATCCAAAATGCGGACTATCGTTTTGTATTCCTTTCTGCTTTTTTTGGAATATTAAGTCATATTTCGAGAGCTGCGCGCTGGCAATACCTGTTGGCACCTCTAGGCTATCACCCCAAAACAATCAATTCTATTCTGGCTGTATTAATCGGTTATTTCTCAAATCTGGGCATTCCCCGTTCGGGAGAATTACTCCGAGCTACGGCCATGGATCGCTATGAAAATATCCCTTTTCAAAAAGGCTTCGGTACTGTTATTGCAGAACGAGTGGTCGACCTTGCATTATTGATGGTTTTTATCCTTATGGCATTGGGACTACAATATGATCTGATTACCGATTATCTAAGCCTTAAAGATTTGAACTTCTTTCAAGCAGGAGTCAGCCTTGTCATTTTAACGACAATTTTTATCTTATTTCAAAAATTTATCCATCAATCTACCCACCCCATTGCGGAGAAAATAAAACAATTTTTTCAGGGGATCTGGGAGGGAATGATTTCCATCAAATACATGAAAAACAAAGGATTTTTTATTGCTCACACCATTTTTATTTGGACCATGTACGTATTGATGTTTTGGATCATCAAATTTTCTATTCCTGAAACTGTAAATTTGGGGATGAATGCAATGATCCCTGCTTTTGTCCTAGGGGGATTATCCATTTCTGCAACCAATGGAGGTATAGGGATCTATCCCTATTCAGTTTCTTTGGTATTGATTGCATATGGGATTTCTAAAGAATCCAGCTTAGCTTTTGGATGGATCATATGGACATGTCAGACGCTTATGGTGGTGACTTTTGGCGCCATGGCATTTTTTGCTTTACCTTTGGTCAATCGCCAAAAATAAAACTCGTTTTTTCCTATTATCGTTATGAGTAAAGTCAAAACCTCTTTCTTTTGCCAAAGCTGCGGGACGCAACACGCACAATGGCAAGGCCAGTGCAACTCCTGTAAACAATGGAATACCCTGACAGAAGAGGTGGTTGAAAAGCCAGACAAAAAAAACTGGAAAAGTAAAAATAGTGCCGGCAAAACTTCAAAGCCCCTTAAAATCAATCAGATTGAAATTTCCTCGGAGTTAAGAATAAACACTGGAGATGCTGAATTGAATCGCGTGTTGGGGGGTGGAATCATTCCCGGAGCGCTTATACTTTTGGGAGGTGAGCCCGGAATTGGTAAGTCTACACTCTTGTTGCAAATTGCCATGACCGTGGGATGTAAGGTCCTTTACGTCTCTGGAGAAGAAAGCCAGCGTCAAATCAAGATTCGCTCCGACCGAATGGATGCCTCTTCAGGTCAATGTTATGTGCTGAGTGAAACAAAGACCCAAAATATCTTCTCACAAATTGAAAATTTAGCCCCTGAGTTGGTAGTTATTGATTCTGTACAAACTTTACACACCGATTATATCGACAGCAGTCCTGGGAGTGTTTCTCAAATAAAAGAATGTACCGCAGAATTCATCAAATTTGCCAAGGAGACACATGTACCAGTATTTTTGGTGGGTCACATTACCAAAGATGGTCAAATTGCCGGCCCCAAGATATTGGAGCATATGGTGGATGTGGTATTGCATTTCGAGGGAGACCGCAATCACATCTACCGCATCTTGAGAACCCAAAAAAACCGCTTTGGGGCGACTTCGGAAATTGGAATTTATGAAATGCAATCCAAAGGTTTAAGGGCAGTGAGTAACCCCAGTGAACTTTTGATTTCGGAAAAAGATGAAAAGTTAAGTGGGCATGCCATCGCGGCAACCATTGAAGGGATTCGCCCTTTAATGATTGAAATTCAAGCCCTAGTTAGCACTGCTGTCTATGGCACTCCTCAAAGGACCACTTCCGGTTACAATACCAAAAGACTCAATATGCTTTTGGCTGTTTTGGAAAAAAGAGCGGGTTTTGCCTTGGGCGCCAAAGATGTTTTTATCAATATTACTGGAGGGATTTCTATCGCCGATCCGGCCATTGATTTGGCGGTCATCGTTGCCATATTATCCAGTTATCACGACCTAGATGTTTCCGATAACTTTTGCTTCGCAGCAGAGGTGGGGTTGTCAGGCGAAATCAGGCCCGTAACGAAAACAGAACAACGCATACAGGAAGCATCAAAATTGGGGTTCGAAACCATTGTCATCTCCAAGTTTGCTAAAATTGGTAAACAAAATGAATCCATCAAGGTATTGGCCGTTTCCAAAATTGAAGCTTTGATCGCAGCGCTTTTTGGTTAAAATTTGAATCCACTTCCATTATAAAAATGTAAATTTATTTGATCAAAAATTAATCCCATGGATAAAGTAATCAAGGATTTTCTGGCTGAAGTAAACAAAAGAAATCAAAATGAGCCTGAGTTTATGCAGGCAGTAACTGAAGTTGCCGAAACGGTTATCCCTTATATCGTTAAAAATGATGTCTACTACGGCCAAAACATTTTGATGCGCATGGTAGAACCTGAACGCGTGGTCTCTTTTAGAGTTGCTTGGATCGATGACCAAGAGGAAATTCAGGTTAACCGCGGCTATAGAATAGAAATGAATTCTGCCATTGGCCCCTACAAGGGAGGGTTGCGTTTTCACCCTAGTGTGAACTTGAGTGTCCTGAAGTTTTTGGCTTTTGAACAAATCTTTAAAAATAGCTTGACCACACTTCCAATGGGTGGAGGAAAAGGAGGTTCAGATTTTAACCCCAAAGGAAGGACTGACACAGAAGTGATGCGTTTTTGCCAAAGTTTTATGACAGAGTTGTTCCGTCACATTGGCCCAAACAGGGACATTCCTGCAGGAGATATCGGGGTAGGAAGCAGAGAGATTGGTTATATGTTTGGACAATACAAAAGATTGAAAAACGAATTTACAGGAGTTTTGACCGGAAAAGGTATTTCCTGGGGAGGTTCGCTGATTAGACCCGAGGCCACAGGCTATGGGGTGGTTTATTTTGTACAAAAGATGATGGAACACAATGGAGCAGGCCTAGCGGGCAAAAAAGTAGTGATCTCTGGAAGTGGAAATGTAGCCCAATACGCTGCTGAGAAGACCATTCAATTGGGTGGTAAAGTGTTGACCATGTCGGATTCTTCAGGATACATATACGATGCAGAAGGCATAGACAAAGAAAAATTAGCCCATGTGATGGAGCTCAAAAATATCAAAAGAGCCCGTATCAGCTTCTATATCGAAAAATACCCCAAAGCAAAATTCGTTGCCGGTAAAACCCCGTGGGAGGTTCCCTGTGAGTTAGCTCTGCCATGTGCTACCCAAAATGAATTGAAAGAAAAAGACGCCGCTTTATTAATCAACAATGGCTGTGTTTGTGTTGGCGAAGGTGCCAATATGCCCTCTACTCCAGAGGCCATTCACCAATTTACCAATCATAAAATACTTTATGCGCCGGGTAAAGCTTCCAATGCAGGTGGGGTAGCTGTTTCAGGATTAGAAATGGCTCAAAACTCTCTGAGATACAATTGGTCCAGAGAAGAAGTAGATGACAAACTACAATCCATCATGGCCGAAATTCATCAATCTTGCATGGATTTTGGTAAAGAAGACGGCTATGTCAATTATGTAAAAGGAGCCAACATTGCTGGTTTTGTAAAAGTAGCAGATGCCATGCTTGCTCAGGGAGTGGTTTAAAACATGTTGATTGAAACCGATGCCGTTGTTATAAGTACACTCAAATACGGTGAATCAAGCTTAATTGCGCGTTGCTACTGCAAAGAACTCGGTCTAAAATCTTTTATGCTCAAAGGCATACTGTCCTCCAAAAAAGGTCCCCTGAAGAAATCGCTGTTTCAACCCCTCAGCATCATCAACCTTATTACACAAGTAAAAAACCAAAACAGAGAAGGGCTTCATTTTATTAAAGAGGCCCGAATCCGTTTTCCTTTGATCGAAATTCCATCGGACATCAAAAAAAATGCTGTAGCCCTGTTTTTATCCGAAGTAATGACACGCGTCATTAGCGAAGAGGGCGCGCCCAATTCACTACTATACAATTTTATCCAAAAAAACGTTATTCAATTGGAAGAAAAAGGGTTTTCTCCCCTTTTTCATTTAAAGTTTATGATGGATCTTAGTCAACATCTCGGCTTCTCCCCCAATCAATCTGATTTGAAAAAGGATTTTTTTGATCTGGAAAGTGGCTGTTTTTGCAGCTCATCCCCCTCTAAATTCCTTATCGGAGGAGATCTGGTCGTTGCATTTAAACAATTACTTGGCGCTAATTTTGAGGCGTTGGATGAATTAACTATCCCCAATTCACTCAGAACAAAGGTGTTAAGCGTATTGATAGATTATTTTAATTTACATTTACAGGGTTTCGGAAAAATAAAATCAGTAGATATACTCCATGAAATCTTTCGCTAAGATTTTTTTTCTCTTGCTAATGGCTTGCTTTTCTAGCTTCCACAGTCTTTGTGGACAAGAGATTTGGGTGGAAGACAGTGTGACTGGCGAGCCTTTGGAGAATGTGGTTATTTTCTCAGAAAATGGGAGTCATAATTTACTAACTAATGCCATAGGAAAAGCCGTACTTGATGACTTTCCTCGCGAGGGGCAAATCAACTTTAGTCTGCTGGGATATCAGCCTCTGATGATCTCAATTCTTGAAATTTTACAAGGTAAAAAAGCAATTCCATTGACTTCCGAAGATGAGGTTTTAGAAGAAGTGGTTCTATCTATAGCCCGATCCCAAGCGACCAGAGACAAAATCGCTGAACAAGTTGGAATTATCTCTCAAAAGGAGATTGAAATTGGTTCAGTGGCGACCGGAGCAGACCTTCTAGAAATCAATCCTAACATTAGGATTCAAAAATCTCAAGGAGGAGGGGGAAGTCCAGTTCTAAGGGGCTTTGAAGCCAATCGGGTCTTGATCGTAGTCGATGGCGTTAGAATGAACAACGCAATCTACAGATCCGGTCATTTACAAAACGCCATTACCATCGACCCCCACAACATTGAAAGGGTCGAAGTCACTTTAGGGTCTTCCTCTGTAGGCTATGGTTCCGATGCCTTAGGAGGGGTTATCCACTACTACACTAAATCTCCCCAGTTGAATACTAATACACCTGTAAAATCAGAATTTTCATCAACCTTCAATTACGCCAATCTATCTTTTATAAACAATGCCAATACCGCATTGAGTTATAAAAATTGGGGGAGTCTTACCAGTGTGAGTTATTCTAATTTTGGTGACATCAGAATCGGTGAAAAGAGGGATCACGGTTTTACCAAATGGGGATTGACTCCTTATTATTCACTCAACAGCAGACATCAATACAATGAAACACCCACGATGAATTCTCGTCCTATCATTCAAAAAAATACAGGCTACGACCAATTCGATATTTTTCAAAAATTCCTTGTTCGCCTTCCCAGCGACATGCTTTTAAATATAAACCTCCAATATTCCGAATCTTCCGACATTGATCGATACGATAAATTAGTGGAGGAACGCAATGGCAGTCTGCGCTTTAGCGAATGGTATTACGGACCCCAAAAGAGATTTTTTCTATCCCCACAGCTCAAGTTTTTCTTGGGTAAAAATTGGTTAAAAAAAGGCACGCTTACAGCTGCCTATCAAAATGTGGAAGAGTCTCGGGTCAACCGAAAATTTGAAAGCCTTACCCGTTCCCATCAAATTGAAAAAGTTGATGTTTACAGCATTAATGCTGATTTTTACGGAAATATCGCTCAAGGCCATTCCTTGTCTTACGGTCTGGAGTGGACCTACAACAAAATTCGATCTCAAGGCTATTCATCAGACTTGGTTCTCGATTTGGAGAATATCGTCGATTACACTAACCTAACCATGATCCCCTCCCGCTACCCCAGTGATGGCAGTAGTGCCTCCAGTTTTGCGAGTTACTTGAATTGGATCTATAGGCTTAACGATCGTTTTACAATTAATGGAGGGCTGAGACTGACCGGATCAAAGATCATTGCTCGATGGAATGACTCTGCTCAGGTGGACAAACTACTGTCTTCAGTCGATTTGCAATCTGAAGCATTGACCTATACTTTGGCCATGACCTATCGGCCCAACGAAAAATGGCAAATCAACAATCTAATTTCCAGTGGATTCAGAAACCCCAACATTGATGACATCGGAAAAATCAGAGAGAGCAATGGAATTCTGTTGGTCCCCAATTCATTTTTAAAACCGGAATACGCCTATACGTTTGAATCCGGATTGAAATATACCGCTTTAAACAAAATCAATTTTATCGACCTGAGGGCATTTGCCACTTTGGTTTCTCGTCACATCGTAAGGTCTGATTTTATCGTTTTTTCCGACACCACTACCCCCGATAAAAACACTATTATGTACAATGGGGAGGAAGTATATACCCAAGCCAATAAAAATTTAGGAAACCGCTTTATCTATGGTGGTTCCCTTCAGGGAAAATGGTCGCTAAGCGATCCATTTGAAATCATGGGTGGAATAACTTACACCACCGCAGACCTAAACCCCGATTATGGCCCAATGCCCTCTATCGCTCCCTTATTCGGAACCTTTACACTTTCTCATGAAGTGAAAAATTGGAAAACTTTACTTATTTGGAAGTTTAGTGAACGAAAACAACCTAATGATTACAGTTGGGGAGGTGAAGATGGATTGAATGAAACCCCTGAAGTCAATCCCAACGCCGATGAAGATACGTATAAATATTACGGCATGCCTTCTTGGGATATTTGGTCTGTTTTGTCCCAATATCAGTTTCGAAAAAACATCATTTTAAATGTAGGACTCAAGAATATTTTTGATCTGCATTACAGAACTTTTGCCTCAGGTATCTCCGCAGAAGGAAGAAGTTTACAGTTAGGAATGAAGGTTAAAATGTAAAATCCTTTTTTTTTACCTAAAATCCTTAATTTCGCAACTTTAATAAACGTCGCCTGAAATGGTTTTTAAGGAGTACAAAGGACTGGATTTACCCGCAATTTCTTCGGAAATACTCAACTTTTGGGAGGAGGATCAGATTTTTGAAAAAAGCATCTCCGAAAGAGAAAATCGTCCCCCTTATATTTTTTATGAAGGCCCGCCTTCGGCCAATGGAATGCCGGGTATTCACCACGTCATGGCGCGAACCATCAAAGACATTTTTTGCCGCTACAAAACTCAAAAGGGCTTTCAGGTTAATCGAAAAGCAGGCTGGGATACCCATGGTCTTCCGGTTGAACTGGGCGTTGAAAAGGCTTTGGGTATTACAAAAGATGCCATTGGAAAATCCATTTCAGTAGAGGAATACAATAACGCATGTAAGGAAGCGGTGATGAAATACACCGATGTTTGGAACCAATTGACACAGAAAATGGGCTATTGGGTTGATATGGACGACCCCTATGTGACCTATACTTCTAAATACATGGAAACCGTCTGGTGGCTCATCAAACAGATTCATGAAAAAGGACTTTTGTACAAGGGTTATACCATTCAACCCTACTCCCCCAAGGCAGGAACGGGACTGAGTTCACATGAGCTGAACCAACCTGGTACCTACCAGGACGTCAGTGATACTACAGTTACAGCACAGTTCAAAGCTAAGGAAGATTCCTTACCCGAATCCCTAAAGGGAAATACCCCCTTGTACTTTTTGGCATGGACCACTACCCCGTGGACACTGCCTTCCAATACTGCATTGACCGTAGGGCCAAAAATCGACTATGTTGTGGTACATACCTTCAACAAATATACTTTTCAACCCATTCGGGTAATTTTGGCGAAAGCCCTAGTAGGTAAACAATTTTCCGGAAAATATGAAGCAGTAGATTCCCTATCGGCATTGGAAAACCCTGCGGAAGGAGCAAAAAAAATACCCTTTTTCCTTGAGAAAGAAATTAAAGGAAAAGAACTCCTAGACATTCGCTACGAAAAAATATGGCAGGAAGCTCCAGAGCCAATAGATCATCCTGAAAATGCCTATCGGGTGATTTTGGGGGATTTTGTAACCACAGAAGACGGTACCGGAATCGTTCATACCGCACCGACTTTTGGTACCGATGATGCCAAAGTGGCCAAAGAAGCAACTCCCGAAGTTCCTCCACTTCTCATTTTGGACGAGAACAACAACAAAGTTCCTCTGGTCGATTTACAGGGTAAGTTCAGACCGGAAATGGGAAGTTTGGCTGGACAATACGTCAAAAACGATTACTATGAAGAAGGCAAGGCTCCCTTCAAATCCTGCGATGTACAAATCGCCATCCGACTCAAAGAAGAGAATGCCGCATTTAATGTCGAAAAATACGTTCATTCCTATCCTAACTGCTGGAGGACAGATAAGCCCATTCTTTACTACCCCCTCGACTCATGGTTTATCAAAATCACAGAGGTCAGGGATCGACTCACAGCCTTGAATCAAGAAATCAACTGGAAACCCAAAGCCACAGGTGAAGGTAGGTTTGGCAACTGGCTGGCCAACGCCAACGACTGGAACCTTTCAAGGTCACGATTTTGGGGCATCCCACTCCCAGTATGGAGGACAGAGGAAGGTGAACAAACAAAAGTAATTGGATCGGTAGCCGAGTTGTACGAAGAAATTGAAAAATCCATCCAAAGTGGTCATATGAGTGAAAATCCACTGGCCAATTTTGTAGTGGGTGATATGAGTGAAGCGAATTACAATAAAATTGATCTCCACAAACATATTGTCGATGAGATTGTACTGACTTCCTCCAAAGGGACTCCCATGGAACGCGAAAAAGACTTGATTGATGTTTGGTTTGACTCTGGCTCCATGCCCTATGCCCAATGGCACTATCCGTTCGAAAATAAAGATAAAATTGATCAAGGTTCAGCCTTCCCTGCCAACTTCATCGCTGAGGGAGTAGACCAAACCCGTGGGTGGTTCTACACTCTACATGCCATCAGCACACTAGTTTTTGATTCTATTTCCTACAAAAATGTGGTTTCCAATGGGTTGGTTTTGGACAAAAGAGGACAGAAGATGTCCAAACGCCTGGGTAATGCAGTAGATCCTTTCGAAACCATTGACCAATACGGAGCAGATGCCACCCGTTGGTATATGATTTCAAACGCCAACCCCTGGGACAACCTCAAATTTGACTTAGACGGTATAGGCGAGGTACATCGCAAGTTTTTTGGCACCTTACAAAACACCTATTCCTTCTTCAGCCTCTATGCTAATATAGACGATTTTAAAAATAAAGAAGCCCCCATTCCCCTTGACGAACGCTCCGAATTGGATCGCTGGATTTTATCTGAACTAAACAGTTTGATTGGAAAAGTGGATGCTTTTTATGAAGATTATGAGCCTACTAAAGCGACCCGAGTCATCTCAGAATTTGTTCAGGAGAAATTGAGTAATTGGTATGTGAGATTATGCAGAAGACGTTTTTGGAAAGGAGAATATCAAAAAGATAAAATTGCAGCTTACCAAACCCTTTGGGAGTGTCTGCTAAACATAGCCCAATTGGCTGCCCCTGTGGCTCCTTTTTACAGTGACCGTTTATATAAAGATTTGACCGAGAATACGGCCACCCAAAAATCCACATCGGTACATTTGTCGACTTTTCCTACAGTACGTCCCGATGCTATCGATTCAGCCCTGGAAAATCGAATCAACAAAGCACGAAACATCACCTCATTGGCCCTTTCGCTTCGGAAAAAAGAACAAATCAAAGTAAGACAGCCCCTACAAAATCTGATGATTGCTGTTAGTGGCCCCGAGGAGAAAAACGAAATCAAAAAAATCCAAGAACAATTGCAATCTGAGATTAATGTTAAATCTATTGAGCTGATTGATGACGACAGTAATATCTTGGTCAAAGAGATCAAACCAAACTTTAAATTACTCGGCCCCCGGTTCGGGAAAGATATGGGGGCAGTAGTCAGTAAAATCATTACTTTTGGAGAGACGGAAATAAAAACCCTTGAGCAGGAAGGGAAGATCAACATCCCCTTTAATGAAAAAAATATTATTTTAGACCTCAGCGAGGTGGAAATCACCTCCAAAGATATCGAAGGTTGGCTGGTTGCTCAAGGCAATGGTTTGACCGTAGCATTAGATATTTCACTGACTGAAGATTTGATAAATGAGGGCATTGCACGAGAATTGGTCAATCGCATTCAAAACATAAGAAAAGACACCGGACTGGAAGTAACCGATAAAATTGATATCAGCTTTTTGGCCGATGATGATTTAAAAGAAAGAATCGAAAATAACAGTGCTTATATACGCTCAGAGACCCTAGCAGAAGAGATTCATTTTCCACAGATAATGAACGATGGAACCGAGATTATATTTGATGACATTAAAACACAAATAACGATTAAAAAGATTTAAGATGGCTAAAGAAACAAAAGATCGATATTCGGACGAAGAGTTGGAAAACTTCAGAAAATTGATTGAAGAAAAGATCAACAAAGCCCAAGCAGATTTAGAACTGTTGAGGAGTGCCTATATGAACGACGGTAATAATGGTACAGATGATACCTCCCCCACTTTTAAGGCCTTTGAGGAAGGATCGGAAACCATGTCCAAGGAAGCCAATACACAATTGGCCATCCGTCAAGAAAAGTTCATCCGTGACCTTAAAAACGCCATGGTTCGGATTGAAAACAAAACCTATGGTGTGTGTCGCGTTACCGGAAAATTGATCAATAAACAAAGACTCTTATTGGTGCCCCACGCTACTTTGAGTATTGAGGCTAAAAACATGCAAAAATAGCGTTTGAAATTTAAGGTTTCCAATATCAATCTGCCAACAGCCGTAGTCATCGTACTGGGGTTGTTATTGATGGATCAGGCATCTAAGTTTTTCATCAAACTCAATTATCCCCTTTCACTCTACGGGAATGGTGCGATCGTTGATTGGGGCTTTTTTAAGCTCCTTTTTGTGGAAAATAAAGGAATGGCCATGGGAACCAAACTCAACGATATTTTTCCCTTTTTATCCGACAAAACCGCCAAACTGGTGTTAACCATCTTTCGTTTGTTGGCCATTGCAGGAATTGGTTATTGGTTGTGGGACAACATTCGCAAACAAACGGCCAACCTGTTTCGTTGGGCCCTTTGTTTAATCTTTGCAGGAGCTTTGGGCAACATCATCGACTCAGTTTTTTACGGGATGATATTTTCCCACAGTTATGGTCAAGTCGCCACTCTATTTCCCGAGGGAGGAGGTTATGCCCCATTATTTCAAGGCCATGTGGTGGACATGTTACAATTTCCTCTGGTGAGCTGGAATTGGCCCGGCTGGACGCCTTGGGTAGGAGGTAAACACTATACTTTTTTTCAATATGTCTTTAATGTTGCCGACTCAGCCATCAGTGTGGGGGTGGGCATTTTAATCTTCTTTAACAAAAGGATTTTTGGGCAACAGGCCAAAGAAGATTTTAATCAAAAGGAGTAAACCTTCTCAGGGGTAATGGCATAATCCAAAGCAATATCATTGGTGTCGATATCCTCAATTTTGGAAATTGGATCAAAAAAAGACAATCCCACCTTAAGTGTACTTTTGGGACATTCTCCCAAAAAACGGTCATAATAACCTTTGCCGTAACCCACACGGTGGCCCTCTTGATCAAGGGCCAGTAGCGGAACAAAAACCACCTCAATTAGTTGGGGGCTGATGCTAATCCCTGATAAAGGTTCCGGGATGCCCCAGCGGTTCAATTTTAAAGTTGTCTGATCCGTGAGTAGGCAATGCTCCAATTCATGGTCATCGACCATTTTGGGGACAACAGGCTGTTTGTCTTTTCCTTGAAGAACAGAAAGCAGATAGGAGGTATCGACCTCCTTGTTTTTTTCAGCGGTAATAAAAAGATGGTACAGAGAGTACTCCCAAAGATTCAGCGACAAACAACGATTAGAAATCTCAATACTCCAATCGGCAATTTGGTCTTCCGTCAGGGCATCTCTTCGCTTCCGGTATTCGATTCTTAAAGCCGACTTGGTGTTCAAAACCTTTAAATTTTGTTCTTAAAAATAAGCATATTTAACCATCCCTCCCCTGAAAGGGCTTTTTTCTAATGCTTGGAGAAAACGTAACTTCGTCCTATGGAACAACCTCCCATAGCCATACAGTTCAAAACACTCCCTACCGATCCCGGGGTCTATCAGTATTTTGACAAAAATGATACCGTGATTTATGTGGGTAAAGCCAAAAACCTAAAACGAAGGGTGACCTCCTATTTTACCAAAGTACATGACAACGCCAAAACCCGAATTCTGGTAAAAAAAATCCACCGCATGGAGCACATCGTGGTGCCCACAGAGGTCGATGCGTTGCTGCTGGAAAACAATCTAATCAAAAAATACCGCCCTCGCTATAATATTCTTTTAAAAGATGACAAGACCTACCCTTGGATTTGCATCAAAAAAGAAGCTTTCCCAAGGGTATTCAGCACCCGAAAGGTGATTCGAGACGGGTCGGACTATTTTGGGCCCTACCCCAATGTAAAAACCGTATATACCCTGTTGGAACTCATTCGCGGACTCTATCCCATACGTACCTGCAACTACGACCTCTCCGAAGAAAAAATCCATAAACAATCCTACAAGCTGTGTCTTGAATACCATATCGGTAACTGTCTGGCTCCCTGTGAGTCTAAGGTAAGTGAGGAGGAATACAATCAAAACATCGCGGCCATCAGAGACATTATCAAGGGCAATTTCAGGCGCTCACTGAACCAGTTCAAGAGCCAAATGGAACAATACGCCACCGCCATGGAATTTGAGCGAGCGCAGGAAATCAAAGAAAAACTAGAGTCATTGGAAAATTACCAAGCCAAATCTACCGTGGTCAACTCCAAAATCACCAATGTGGACGTCTTTACCATCATCTCAGACGAAAGCTACGGCTATGTCAATTTTTTCCAAGTCGCTTTTGGTTCAATTATCCGATCCCATACGGTAGAAATCAAAAAAAAACTGGAGGAAACCGATGCAGAGATGTTGCCATTTGCCATTGTTGACTTGCGTCAGCGTTTCAACTCCCAATCCAAAGAGATCTTCGTTCCTTTTGAAATCGATTTAGGCCCTAAAATTAAAGTAACGGTACCCAAACTGGGTGACAAAAAAAAGCTGGTTGAGTTGTCCCAAAGAAATGCTAAGTTTTTTCGATTGGAACGTTTCAAACAAATGAAAATCGTGGATCCCGATCGCCACGTTAAAAGATTGATGAACCAGATGAAAACAGATCTCCGCCTGCAAGAGGAACCCGTTCACATCGAGTGTTTTGACAATTCTAACATCCAAGGAACCAACCCCACCGCTGCCTGCGTGGTTTTTAGAAACGGTAAGCCTTTCAAAAAAGATTATCGCCATTTTAAAATCAAAACCGTAGCGGGGCCGGATGATTTTGCCTCCATGGAAGAAGTGGTTCACCGCCGCTACAAACGCCTTTCCGACGAAGGGCAACCCCTTCCCCAACTGATCGTAATTGACGGGGGAAAGGGTCAGCTGTCATCGGCTGTAAAAAGTTTGGATCGTCTGGGTCTAAGAGGTCAAATTGCCATCATCGGTATCGCCAAAAGACTGGAGGAAATCTATTATCCGGGAGACAGTATCCCAATGTATCTGGACAAAAAATCAGAGACCTTAAAGGTCATTCAACAATTGCGAAACGAAGCCCACCGCTTTGGATTGACCCTTCACAGAAACATCCGCAGCAAAAATGCGCTAAAATCTCCACTTGACGGGGTAGAAGGCATTGGCCCCAAAACCAAAGAACTTTTGCTCAAAGCGTTTAAATCGCTTAAAAGAATTAAAGCCGCTTCAGAGCAGGAGATCATTGATCTGTTGGGAAAGACAAAAGGGGTTAAAATTTATCAAAAGTTGCAGGAACTTTAATTTTTTGACTTTTTCTTAAACTTTAAAAAAATGATTTTACAATCAATTACTTAATTTTACTCCAATATATCAATGAAAAAAAAACAACTGCTAATTCTTTTATTGTACTGCATTGGTGGATTCTGCTTTGCCCAACCGGCACTGGTAAATGCTCCTTTGGAGGAGAAACTTCCCTTTAAGGCAGGAGAATGGTTTGAGTTTAGAATCCACTACGGTTTTTTCAACGCCAGCTATGCCACCTTGGAAATCAGCAGCGATACCCTGAACGGCATCCCCGTTTTGCATGCTAAAGGTTATGGTACAACAACAGGGCTGGCCCGATGGTTTTTTAAGGTTGAGGATCATTACGACACCTATTTTGATGAAAAAAAAATCATCCCTTATTGGTTTATCCGAGATATCTATGAAGGAGGTTACACCAAAAATTTAGAGATCAACTTTGATCACGACCAAAATTTGGCCCATGTCAATGACCTAAAAAATAAAAAAAAGCAAACTTTTAAAATTACTGACAACGTACAAGACCTCATCTCTGCCTTCTACTACCTCAGAGCATTTTACTCCAGCGATAAATTAATGTCCAATGACACTTTTAGCATCAATATGTTTTTCGACAAAGAAAATTATGTTTTTAAGATGAAGTTTTTGGGAAAAGAGAGCCTCAGCACCAAATTTGGTAAAATCCAATGCATGAAATTTAGGCCCTATGTTCAATCCGGAAGGGTTTTTAGAGAACAAGAAAGTGTGACCCTTTGGATCACAGACGACGGCAATAAAATTCCCATACGATTGCAGGCCGATTTGGCTATTGGTTCCATCAAAGTTGACCTAGAAAAGTTTAAAAACCTTGTGGCTCCCTTTGAAATCCAGTTCAATTAGACTTTCTAATTGTTTATTACTCTTAGTATAACTTTTTGTTAAAAACCTTGGCATTCAATGCATAAAGCAAGAAATTTGAGCTGAACAAAGAATACATTCGTAGGATTTTGAATAGGGTTTTTGTCATACTACATATATTAGGTATTGTTATTTTGTTTTCCTCCTGTGAGACTTCAAAGCAGTCTTCCATTGTCGAGCCCGCTTTAGCCAAAGTCGAAATCAAACCCAAAAACATTAAATACGGCTTTGACATAGATCAATTCAGAGTGGTAAAGAAAAAAATCCGAAGGGGAGATACTTTTGGCTCTATTCTTGAAGACAATGGTATTGACTACCCTAAGGTATACAACATCCTAAAAGCCCTAAAAAATAAGGTAAGTGTCAGAAGCTTGGTGGTGGGTAAGTCCTACAGTCTTTTCTTTTCTAAAGACAGCATACCCACCCCCAAAGCTTTTATTTACGAGCCACAAATTGACAGCTATACACTTGTCCAACTAAGGGACAGCATTTATGGCAAAAAGGTAATCAAGCCCATCAAAATTGTGACCAAAGAGGGGAATGGTCTGATTGAAAATTCACTTTATGAAACCATGACCAGCAGTGGATTAAACGCCCAATTGACCTATTACTTGGCCGATGTCTACGCTTGGAATATCGACTTTTACAGGCTCCACAAAGGTGATCGGTTTAAAGTCATTTATACCGAAAAATTTGTCGATGATACCATATCAATTGGGATTGAACGTATCAAAGCAGCAATTTTCGAACATGCCGGAAAAGATTTTTACGCCTTTGAATTTCAACCCGATTCGCTCAAAGGGATCGTGGAATACTTTGATGATAAAGCCAAGAATCTAAGAAGAGCATTCCTAAAGGCACCCGTAAAATTTGGGCCGGTAACCTCACGTTACAACCTGAAGCGCAGAATTGCCTATTATGGCAACCGCATCAAACCCCATCGCGGTACAGATTTTGCTGCCAATGTAGGAACTCCAATTCTGGCCACCGCCAATGGGGTAGTGGTTAAATCTTCCTATACCAGAGGTAATGGAAACTATGTTACCATCAAACACAACAATACCTACAGTACCCAATACCTCCACATGAAACGCCGAAAAGTCAAAGTTGGAGAATGGGTTACCCAAGGACAAGTCATAGGATGGGTCGGCATGACAGGCCACACCTCAGGGCCCCATGTGTGCTATCGATTCTGGAAAAACGGAAGACAAGTAGATCCATTCAGACAGAAACTGCCCGATGCCAAGCCCATTTCCAATGAATTAAAAATTAATTATTTAAATGCCATCGTTGATCTAAAAACCCAGCTCGATTGTATATCTTTCACCCTAGAATCAAAATACATTAACTCAGCTTTAGCTCTTTCAAATAGTGACATTCAATAAGCATAACCCATTGTCCCTCAAATCGTGGAAATTACTGGAGTCCAACTTCCAAAAAAACGCTCAAAAAAAAATTTCAGACTACTTCTCTGAGGATGCTGATCGCGTTAAAAAACTTTCTCTTCAGTGGGAATCTTTTTATGTGGATTATTCCAAAAATCTATTAGATCAAGAGACCTTAGACCTTCTCACTACAATGGCCGAAGAATCTGGTCTCAACCAAGCCATTAAGGCTTATTTTGAAGGTAAAAAGATCAATGAGACCGAAGACAGGGCCGTCCTCCATACCGCACTAAGGCAACTCAGTCCCTCTTCCATAATGGTCGATGGACAAGACATTACACCAAAAATTGAAGAAGTCAAAAAACAAATGTATGATTTTGCCGATCGGGTCATCTCAGGAAAGTGGAAAGGACATACAGGAAAACCCATTGACCATGTGGTCAATATCGGAATTGGCGGTTCGGATTTAGGCCCCGCGATGGTCACCGAAGCACTTGAATTTTACAGCAATAACCTCCAGTTGACTTTTGTTTCCAACGTCGAAGGTGATCATGTTGAAGAGATGATCAAAAAAATTAATCCGGAAACAACCCTTTTTGTAATTGTGTCAAAAACCTTCACCACTCAAGAAACCCTCAGTAACACCAATACCTTTAGAAAATGGTTTTTAAACCATGCCCCAGAATCGGCCATCAGCAATCATTTTATCGCTGTTTCGACCAACTTAGAAAAGGTAACTGAATTTGGAATTTCAGCCGAAAACATCTTCCCGATGAATGATTGGGTCGGAGGGCGATTTTCATTGTGGAGCACAGTTGGACTGTCGATTTGTTTGGCCATAGGCCCAAAGAATTTCGAAGATTTATTACAGGGGGCCGGAAAAATGGATCAGCATTTTCGCAAAGCCAATTTTAAGGAAAATCTTCCCGTCATTTTGGCTTTGATTACCGTCTGGTACAACAACTTTTGGGAGGTAGAAACCGAAGCCATCATTCCCTATTCGCAATACCTTAGGAATCTTCCCGCCTACCTTCAACAAGCCATCATGGAAAGCAACGGTAAGGGGGTCGACCGAAATGGTAAAGCGGTAGATTATCAGACCGGTAATATCATTTGGGGAGCTTCCGGAACCAACGCCCAACACGCATTCTTCCAATTGATGCATCAAGGAACCAAAATGATTCCTGCAGACTTCATAGGCTTTGCCAAACCTCTTCATAAGGGGAACGATCATCAGGATAAATTGATGTCGAACTTTTTCGCCCAAACACAAGCGCTTATGCAAGGTAAAAGTGCTGAGACCGTTAAAGAGGAGCTGACCCAACAAGGGAAATCCCCGGAACAAATCGAGGCATTGCTCCCCTTTAAAGTCTTTGAGGGGAACCGCCCCTCCAATACACTTTTTATAGAACAACTTACCCCTGCCAACTTGGGATCCCTTATCGCCCTTTACGAACACAGAATTTTTGTACAGGGAATTATCTGGAATATCTTTAGCTATGACCAGTGGGGTGTGGAACTGGGTAAGCAGTTGGCCAACAACATCCTAAAGGATTTCGACAAATCGCAAATGGATCACCACGACCCCTCAACCCAAGGACTGATCGGGTACTACAAAAAATTCAGAGATTAATTCGAGAACCTCAGGCCTTTAAGCTTGAGTTGTAAGCTCTTCTCCCCCCTGAATTCGTTTTCGTCTAACGTGTATAAAACATCAAAGAGGTCTCTGCTTTTGATTTTATTGATGTGATTGGCCATGTCAAAACCGATTCCCGACAGCTTTGATTTTGAATCGTCTATTACATCGAGTTTTAAATGGTTTTGATCCGCACCTACAGCCCTTGATCCGCCACCGTCAAGACAGTTTTTGGTCAAAAATACAGGGCGCATATTACCAGGACCAAAGGGGGCCATTTGTGTCATAATTCGGTGAAATTTTGGCGAGATTTTATCCAAGGTCATTTCCAAATCATAGGAGATAGAGGGAATGCGTTGTTCGGGTTGTATACTTTGTGCCACAGCCAATTCAAAGGCTTTTTTAAAGGGAAGATAATCCTCGGCCTTTATCGTCAACCCCGCAGCATAACGGTGTCCTCCAAATTGAACGATATGCGCCTTGCAGGCCTCTAAAATTTGATAGACGTCCACTCCTTTGACCGAACGAACCGAACCAGTATAATAATCTCCCGAAGCCGCAAAAACAACTGTAGGACGATAGTGGGTTTCTATCAATCGGGAGGCCACAATCCCCACCACTCCTTTGTGCCAATCGGGTTGAAAAACAACGGTTGAATACAATTCTTCCTCCTGATTTTGTTTGATTTGATCCAAGGCTTGGGCAGTGATTTTTTGGTCTAATTCTTTTCGCTCGCTATTGAATAATTCTATAGCTCTGGCTCTTGAGAGCGCTTCTTCTTTTTCTTCAGATAAAAGTAAGGCAACGGCATGACTCCCGTGTTTGATCCTTCCTGCCCCATTGATTCTTGGAGCAATAACAAATACCAAGTCAGAAACGTTGATTTTTCTTTTGAACTCATTGATGAAAAAACAAATCCCCAGTCTGGGGTTTTGATGGATTTGTTGAATTCCAAAATGGGTGAGTATTCTGTTCTCTCCCACCATTGGAACAATATCTGCGGCTATGGCCATAGCAACCAAATCCACAAAGGGAAGGATGTCCTCTATTACACCACCCTTTAGCTGGGTCAACGCATGGATGAGCTTAAATCCTATACCACAACCACATAAATCTTTGAAAGGATAGGAGCAATTGGGTTGTTTGGGATCCAAAATGGCTAGTGCATCGGGAACAGCTTTGCCGGGTAAGTGATGATCGCAAATGATAAAATCTATCCCCAGAGTTTGAGCATAAGAAATCTTATCTATAGCTTTGATCCCACAATCCATAGCTATGATCAGACTTACCTCTTCCGCTTTGGCGTGGTCGATTCCCTTCTTCGATATGCCATATCCTTCTTGATATCGGTCGGGGATGTAATAAATACAGGGAAGGTGGCTTTTCTTCAAAAAGGAATATACCAAAGCTACGGCGGTCGTTCCATCTACATCATAGTCTCCATAGACCATGATTTTTTCACCCTTATCGATGGCCAAAAAAATCCGATCTACTGCGGCTCTCATGCCTGACATCAAGAAGGGATCGTGCAAATCCGAAAGTTCTGGGCGAAAAAAGGATTTGGCAGTATTATAATCTTCGATGCCTCTTTGTATCAATAGACAAGCAATTTCGTGGGGAACGCCTATTTGCTGTTGAAGCTGCTTTACTTTATCCTCGTCGGGTATGGGTATCGGACTCCAGTGCATCTTGGTTATTTCTTTTGAGATCCGGCCACGCAAATGACAAATTCCCCTTTGAGTGATTGGGTATTGAAGTGGTTCAAAGCTTCTACCAGAGTTCCTCTAAAATTTTCTTCAAACATTTTTGAAAGCTCTCTAGAAACGGAGACCCCACGATCAGGGCCAAAAATTTCAGAAAACTGAGTTAGGGTTTTGAGCAGTTTGTGTGGGGATTCGTAAAAAACAAGGGTTCGATTTTCATCTGAAAGCTTTTTCATGCGTTTATTTCTCCCTTTTTTTGGGGGTAAAAACCCTTCAAAAACAAAACGATCACAAGCCAGACCACTTTGTACCAAGGCGGGAATCATGGCGGTTGGCCCGGGCAAGCAAGTGACTTTCAAATTGAGAGACAAGGCCTCGCGAACCAATAGAAAGCCAGGGTCAGATATGCCGGGAGTCCCAGCATCAGATATAAGTGCTATGCTCATTCCAGAAGTCAATTTTGAACCAACCTCCTCTAATTTTTTATGCTCATTGTGCATGTGGAAAGCTTGCATTGGGGTGCTGATTTGATAATGATTCAGCAGTTTACCGCTGGTTCGGGTATCTTCTGCCAATATCAAATCGACCTCCTTTAGGGTTGCTACTGCCCTATAGGTCATGTCCCCCAAATTACCTATCGGTGTTGGTACTAAAAAAAGCTCCCCCATTCTTTCTTGTCGTTCATAAAATGAAAATACTACTGAAAATTATTCTCTACAATTTTCAAAAAACGAATTTCATATTGCTCTTTACCTTCCCATTGGTTGTAATCGGGCTTGATCATTTCCAATATGAATTTTTGGGCTTGCTCCCATGTCTGAAGGGTAGCAATCTGAGAAATGGCGCGTTGATAGTCATTAGCGTTTTGATCAAAAAGATACTTGATGAATGCCAATCGGTCATTTAAATCTACCTGAAGTCCTTTTGAAAATTTGTCATTCAAACTTTTTTGTATTTCCTTTTCGGTACTGGTAACCTCTTCTTTCCGCTCGAAGGAAAGCTCTTTGCTGTTTTCTTGGATTAAATCTGCTACAGAAGGCTTTGTTTCGGGGATTTCTTTGACAGTTTCCTTTATGGTATCCATAATGGGGGGCAATTCCTCGCGGTCATTGAAGTTTTCAGCCGTGGTTTCTGCCTCCGGTTTACCTTTGATAAAATCTACTGCCTGATCGAAATTGGTTTCTAAATCTTCCCAGAAATCTTTGTTAAATCCCTCCGCATTTTTGATTAAAATCAGGCGTTCAAAAAGCAACAGAGTAGCGTCATAAACCTTTTGATAGTTATAAGGTTTTTCCATCTCTAGGATTTCTTTTGCCAATTTTTTGAGTTGTTGATGGATTTTATTGGGCATAAATTATTCTATTACAAAGCTTTGTTTTAATACCTTTGTTTGATTGTAAATTACAAAATGTTTTTAGAAAATCCTGTAAACCACAAAGAACAATTTGGATGGATCGAAGTGATCTGTGGATCGATGTTTTCAGGAAAAACAGAAGAGTTGATTCGGCGTCTTAAGCGTGCGCAGTTTGCCAATCAAAAGATAGAGATTTTTAAGCCGGCCATCGACCAGCGATACGACGATCAGATGGTTACTTCTCACGATTCTAATCAGATTCCTTCGACCTCGGTTCCTGCTGCGGCAAACATACCCATTTTGGCCAATGACTGTCAAGTAGTAGGGATTGACGAAGCACAATTTTTTGATGATGAGATTGTAGAGGTTTGCAATGATTTGGCAAACCGAGGCATGCGTGTAATTGTTGCAGGACTGGACATGGATTATCAAGGAACCCCTTTTGGCCCCATGCCGGCATTAATGGCCACGGCCGAGTATGTTACCAAGGTTCATGCTGTTTGTACTCAAACAGGTAATTTAGCCCATTACAGCTATAGAAAATCAGATCAAGAGGACTTGGTTCTTTTGGGTGAAAAACAAGATTACGAGCCCCTGAGTAGAGGTGCATTCCATGAAGCTTCTGCAAAGCGGGTACAAAAAAAGAATGCTAAAAAGAAAAAATCTTGACCCTTCTTGAAATTGATTTAAAAAAGTTAGAACACAACTATCGTTCCCTAAGAAAGAGATTAGATCCCAATTCCAAAATGATGGGGGTCATCAAGGCCAATGCCTATGGAGGTGTTGCTGAGCCCATTGCCAAAAAATTGGTTGCTTTGGGAACTGAGGCTTTGGCCGTTGCCTATACCGAAGAGGGTGTTCAATTGAGAGAATTCGGAATTAAGACACCCTTACTGGTGTTTTACCCACAAGTTGAAAATTTTAGGGACATCATCTTTCATGATCTTGAACCTGTATTGTACAGTAAGGGAAGTTGGGAAAAATTCAAAGAGGCCGTAAAGGAAGAAAAAAAATCAGACTACCCTGTCCACATCAAGTACAACACGGGTTTAAACCGCATTGGATTTCACCCTGACGAGGGGGAGTGGGTGCTGGAACAAATAAAAAAATCTTCGTTTCAAGTAAAATCCGTTTACACCCATCTGGGTCAAACAGAAGCCCCAAAACCCAACCCGGAGACAGAAAGTCAAATCTCCCTGTTCGAGCAAATCATACAAAATCACAACAATGGTTCGAATCAAAAACCGGAATATCATCTCTTGAATACTTCGGGGGTCTTCAACTATCCCGATTATCATTTGGATTGGGTAAGGATTGGACTTGGATTATACGGCTTTGCCAACCACCCGGAATGGAACGATACCTTACAACCTATTGCCCAACTCAAAACAAAAATTACCCAAATTCACCAGATCAAATCGGGTGAAACCGTAGGTTATAATTGCGGTTGGAAAGCGACCAAAAATACCCGTATTGCGGTATTACCCCTTGGACATGCGGATGGCTTTTCAAGGCAATACGGACATGGTAAAGGCTGGGTAATGGTCAATGGACAAAAAGCCAATGTGGTGGGTAATGTTTGTATGGACATGATCATGGTAGATATTGGTGACATTCCCTGCAACGAAGAAAGCGAAGTGGTGGTCATTGGTAAAGGAATTAGAGCAGATGAACTGGCAGAAAATGCCGGAACCATTTCCTATGAATTGCTTGCTGCTTTGGGGAATCGCATTCCAAGAGTCCTAAAGACATAATTCAACAATGTCTGTTATAAATTGAACAATTTGTTGGGATTTTGAAAAAAACCCTATTGAAGTTGTGGACAATACTATAAAGCTTAAATTTGCCAAAATTTTTATCAATGAAATTAGCAGTTATAGGCGCAACAGGAATGGTTGGAGAGGTAATGCTCCAAATTTTATCAGAGAGAAATTTCCCCTACACGGAATTGATTCCCGTAGCATCAGAAAGATCGGTGGGGAAAAAGGTAGATTGTGGTGGTAATTCCCACGAAGTGGTTGGCTTGGAAACTGCTGTCTCCATGCAACCAGACGTAGCCTTGTTCTCTGCAGGTGGATCAACATCCCTGGAATGGGCCCCCAGGTTTGCCGGAGTGGGAACTGTGGTGATCGATAATTCCTCTGCTTGGCGAATGGATCCCTCCAAAAAGTTGATCATCCCCGAAATCAATGCGAACCAACTAACTTCCGCTGATAAAATCATTGCCAACCCCAACTGCTCCACCATTCAAATGTTGGTGGCATTGGCACCTTTTCAAGAGCACTACGGAATTGAACGCATCGTGGTATCAACCTATCAATCGATTACCGGAACCGGAGTCAAAGCGGTACAACAATTGGAAAATGAATACAAGGAGGAAAAAGGGGAAATGGCTTACCCATACCCCATTCACCGCAATGCACTCCCTCACTGTGATGTTTTTATGGACAATGGCTACACCAAAGAAGAAATGAAATTGGTCAATGAAACCCACAAGATTCTCAACGATTCCTCTATAGGGGTCTCTGCCACTGCGATCAGAATTCCAGTGGTAGGAGGACACAGTGAGTCGATCAATGTACAATTGAAAAAAGATTTCGATTTAGAAGCCATAAGAAAGCTACTAAACGACAGTCCCGGAGTAGTGGTTCAAGACAATCCTGAAACCAACACCTATCCAATGCCCATTTATGCTGCAGGCAAGAATGAGGTTTTTGTGGGCAGAATCAGGAGAGATGAATCCCAAGACAAAACACTCAACCTATGGGTGGTTGCGGACAACCTGAGAAAAGGAGCTGCAACAAACACCATCCAAATTGCTGAATATTTACTTCAAAAGAATCTGATCTAATGTCTAAATTTCCTTTTGAGGTTACGCTTCACAAATTAACAGAAATCAAAGGTGATTTCTGCGATATGGCACTTTGATTGTTTATATCGACCTTGGCACACCATTTTTGTAATTTTTTTATACCAATTCGTAATAGACTCTGACCTGAAGGGAAATCCATTAATGACAGTATCAAACTGCCCAAATTGGGATAAAAAAATTCCGAGTTAATTCCTAGTGGTATTTTCTCTGTTTTATTCAATAAAAATTAACCATTTAATACCATACAATCTGAACATATGACCAGCAAAGTTTTTAAAACCAAAATGACCCGACGCTTTGTCGAAGTATTGAAATACCTATTGATGAGTGAAGCTGCGCGCTCCAAAATAGAAATTGGATTATTGATTGATCAGTCCCTGCAGGTGGTATCCAAGCTTTTAACGGGAAAACGCATCATCACCTTAGAACAAACCCAAAAGCTGATTTTAAACACCAATATCAATTCCCATTGGTTCATTACGGGAGAGGTTTGATGTTGAAAGACTAAAGCTCTTCCGTCAAGGAATCAAAAATAGCCTATTACATGAGTGGAAACTGGTCCTCCAGAGCGATTATCGCAATGCTTCCTTTGATCTGGGATTTGGAGGATAAGGTTGAAGAAGTCAAAAAAGAGAACCAAAACATTAGGGAGCAATTGATTGAATTAGAAAATTCGGTGAATCATTTGAAAAAACAAGAATCTGCTACTGATCGTCCATCGAAAAAGTCTCCATGAATTTGGTGGTATAGTTTCCAGAAATATAATCGGGGTGATCCATGAGTTTGCGGTGGAAAGGAATGGTAGTTTTTATCCCTTCAATCACAAATTCATCAAGTGCTCGTCTCATTTTATTAATGGCCTCTTCTCTTGTTTGGGCTGTGGTAATCAACTTGGCAATCATGGAGTCATAGTGGGAGGGTATGATATAACCTCCATAAACGTGTGTATCTAGTCTGACCCCGTGTCCTCCGGGAAAGTGTAGAGTTGATATTTTTCCGGGACTGGGTCTAAAATCATTGTAAGGGTCCTCTGCATTAATTCTACATTCAATAGAGTGCATGCTGGGCAGATAATTCTCTCCTGATATAGCTACACCGGCGGCGACCAAAATCTGCTCTCTAATAAGGTCAAAATTGATGACTTGCTCTGTGATGGGGTGCTCTACTTGAATACGGGTGTTCATCTCCATAAAGTAGAAATTGCGATGTTTATCTACTAAAAACTCAACGGTTCCCGCACCTTCATACTTGATGAACTCGGCAGCTTTGACTGCGGCAGCTCCCATTTTTTCCCTCAACTCGGGAGTCATGAATGGCGATGGTGTTTCCTCAGTCAGCTTTTGATGTCTTCTTTGAACGGAACAATCGCGTTCGGACAAGTGACAGGCTTTGCCCTTTGAATCTCCCACGATTTGAATTTCAATATGGCGAGGTTCCTCAATGAGTTTTTCCATATACATTCCGTCGTTCGCAAAAGATGCAGCGGCCTCTTGACGAGCGCTTTCCCAAGCTTTTAATAAATCTTCTTCCTTCCAAACCGCACGCATGCCTTTACCTCCACCACCGGCGGTGGCTTTTAGCATGACCGGATAGCCTGTCTTTTTGGCAATTTTTTTAGCTTGGTCAAAAGATTCCAATATGCCCTCAGATCCCGGTATGGTTGGAACCCTTGCTGCTTTCATCGTAGCTTTTGCAGTGGCTTTGTCTCCCATTTTTTCTATCATTTCAGACGAAGCACCAATGAATTTGATCCCATGCTCTTTACAGATTTTTGAGAATTTAGCATTTTCAGATAAAAATCCATAACCCGGGTGAATGGCATCGGCGTTACAAATTTCTGCAGCCGCCATGATGTTGGCTATTTTCAAATAGGACTCCGAACTGGGGGGAGGGCCAATACAAACTGCCTCATCGGCAAAACGAACGTGAAGACTTTCCTCATCGGCAGTAGAGTATACTGCAACTGTTTTAATGCCCATCTCTTTGCAAGTCCTGATCAATCGCATGGCAATCTCCCCACGATTGGCAATTAAAATCTTTTTAAACATTGGTAAGAGGTTTAAACCGGTTCAACTAAAAATAGAGGTTGATCGAATTCAACAGGTGAGGAATCATCTAATAGTATTTTAACAATCTTGCCACTGACCTCGGATTCGATCTCGTTGAATAACTTCATGGCTTCAACCACACACAATACGTCTCCTTCTTTTATGATGTCTCCAACTTCAACAAAAACATCTTTGTCTGGGGAAGGCTTTCTGTAAAAAGTTCCAATCATAGGAGATTTTATGGTAATTAGGTTATCGACCACCTCTTGGGCAGGCTGACTTTCTGTTTTTACAGGTACCTCTACCTCGGCTGCAACTACTGATGGCTGGGGTGTTTGCACCACCATGCTGGGTACAGTTTGAACTGTGGTTTGAGTTTCTGCAGCAGGAGTGTCAGCATTGGTTTTGATGGTGATTTTAAAATCGTCCGTTTCAAGTTTCACCTCGTGAGCTCCGGATTTTGCGACAAATTTGATTAAATTTTGAATTTCTTTAATTTCCATAATTCAAATGATTAAATTTTTAATAGGACCATGTCAAATAGGCTGCTCCCCAGGTGAAACCTCCACCAAAAGCAGCAAAAACCAACCGATCCCCGGGGCTTAATTTTAATTCGTAATCCTTTAGTAAAAGCGGCAGAGTCGCAGCTGTAGTGTTTCCAAAATATTCAATATTAGACATGACCTTTTGATCGTTTAAACCAACGCGCTTGGAGATGGCATCGATGATTCTTTTGTTGGCCTGATGAGGAACCAAATAGGAAATATTCTCCGGATCAATTTCGTTGCGTTCAATGATTTGTTCCACTGCATTAGTCATTTCCGATACGGCATATTTAAATACGGTCTTTCCGTCTTGGTATAAATTATGCATTCCCCCTTGGAGTGTCTCCTCTGAGGCCGGAAATAGTGATCCTCCAGCTTTTATATTCAAAAACATCCTTCCACTGCCGTCGGATCTCAAATACTCGTCCTCCCAACCATAACCAGATTCACTGGGTTCAAAAAGAACTGCTCCAGCACCGTCCCCAAAAATTATACATGTTGCTCTGTCAGAATAATCTATTATGGAGGACATTTTATCTGCTCCTATAAGTAAAACCTTTTTATAGCGACCACTGGCGATCATACTGGAGGCATTGGACATACCGAAGAGGAAGCCGGAACAAGCAGCTTGAAGGTCGTAAGCAAAGGCATTGGTGGCGCCAATTTCCGAAGCCACATATGCGGCAGTAGCAGCAACATTCATATCCGGGGTTATGGTAGCAACGATAACCGCGTCAATTTCAGCAGGATTTAATTTTCTTTTTTTTAGAATCTCTTGAGCAGCCTTTATAGCCATATATGAAGAGCCTTTGGTGGGGTCTTTGAGTATCCTTCTTTCACTAATTCCAGTTCTTGCGACAATCCACTCATTGTTGGTATCAACCATCTTTTCCAAATCAGCATTGGTGAGTTTATCCTCAGGAACATATGCACCTACCGCAGTTATAGCTGCCTTTAAGGGGCTTGGATTGATATAATTCATCAGTAGATTTCTTCCTTTTGAACTGTCAATATAATATGTGAAGATAGTAGTTTTTTAGAGCAAACAAAATCTTTGAACACAAAAAAAACCCTTCAAAAAAGGAAGAGTTTTATTAAAATTGTTGATCTAAATTAGGCTTCGATTACCTCGGTGTTGTCGATCAAAACTTTACCTCTGTAGTAAAGTTTACCTTCATGCCAATGGGCGCGGTGGTACAAATGGGCTTCACCTGTGGTGCTGCAAGTACCAATTTGAGGGGTCGTCGCCTTGAAGTGGGTTCTTCTTTTGTCCCTTCTGGTTTTCGATATTTTTCTTTTAGGATGCGCCATTTTTGTCGCTTTTAATTTTTATATAATATTTTAATAAATCTTTCAATTTGTCCCATCTTGGATCTGTTCCATCCGATGGGGTATTTTCTTGGGGCTGTAAATCTTTTAGTTTTTCCAAAACCTCTGATTTTAAAGTTCCCTCGGCAATTCCGGGATGAACTTTCTTTTGAGGCACAGACAATACTATCATTTCATAGATGTATTGCGCTACCTGAATTTGATGCGAACCATGTGGAAGAATCAAAATCTCATCATCATCGAGATTTTCCACCGGCCCAAACTTTACCACCAATCTAAAAACAGTATCAATGGGCAACTTAAAAAGTTCTGTGGTGATATCACAAGGGACTGTAACCAAACCTTTTGCAGTAAAATTCAACTCCAAGAGGGTTGATTTTTTTTCAAAAATCAAATCCACCTGAACCTGTGCATTTTGAAAATCTAAGAAATCGAAGCCTTCAAAGAACGTATTGTCAATCTTAAAATCGAATCGATGTGTACCATCATTTAAACCGATAAACGGGATCAAGAATTCTGAAAACTGCTCCATCCTTCCGACTTTTAAGGGTGCAAATTTATAAAAAAAAAGCTTCTTACAGTGCCCTTATGCTATTTTTCGCCCCTATTCTGGTTGGCAAGGTCTTTTTTCTCTTTTCTATTAAAGTAAATACTACGAGCCAAAAATATCGCATTTCTGAAAGATTCGGTTTCGGCAACCCCTTTTCCCGCAATTTCAAAAGCCGTCCCATGATCGGGTGAAGTCCTGACCTTACTAAGTCCAGCAGTAAAATTGACACCCGCTCCGAAAGTCAAAGTTTTGAATGGTATCAGACCTTGATCATGATAAATGGCCAAAATAGCATCAAATTGGAGGTGGATTTGATGGCCAAAAAAACTGTCGGCAGCATAAGGGCCATAAACCAAATGACCCGATGCAGATAATTCTTGTATCAATGGATGCGTAATTTGATCATCCTCTTTACCGATTACACCTTTATCTCCTGTATGGGGGTTGAGTCCCAATACTGCTATTTTGGGTCGGCTGATGTTAAAATCCTTTTTTAAAGAGTCTTCTAACTGTTGGATTTTTTCTCTTAACAATTTAGGGGTGAGTAGTCTGGAAATGTCTTTAACAGCAATATGATCACTGACCAAGGCTACTTTTAATGACTCAGAAACCATAAACATCAAACTATTTCCATCGAGTTCTTTGGCCAAGTAATCGGTATGGCCCGGAAAGTTAAAATCCTCAGATTGAATCGTTTCTTTGTTGATCGGGGCAGTGACCAGGGCATCAATCTCTCCTTTTTTTAGGGCCATGGTGGCTGTTTTTAAGGATTCGAAAGCGAGTTTACCTGCTGTTTTTGAAGCTTCTCCAAAAACCAATTTAGCCTCGGTCATGGGAAGATCGAATACACTCAACTGTGCCTTTTGAAATTTTTGGTTATTCTTTTTCAAGACCAGACTGGAATTGAGCTGAAAATGTTTTTTTTGGTTTTCCAGTAACTTGATCGGTGCAAAAATCAGGGGCGTAAAAAATTCAAATAACCTTCGATCTTCAAAAATTTTTAAAATAATTTCAATCCCAATCCCATTTGGATCTCCTATGGAAATGCCCAGCTTTATTTTCCCCAACATTGGTGTCGCTTTTATTCCTAATTTTACATCACAAATGTAATTAAATCTAACTGATGTTTACTGGAATCATTGAGGCGTTTGGGAAAGTGGTCAACTTGGAAAAAGACCAAGAGAATCTTAACATCAGCCTTGAAAGTAGTTTGACCCAAGAATTAAAAATAGACCAAAGCTTAGCTCACAATGGTGTTTGTCTCACAGTGGTGGAGACAACCGCTGATCGATACAAGGTTACTGCCATTCAAGAAACTTTGGAAAAATCGAATCTTGGGAGGATTAAAATTGGTGATTTGATCAACCTTGAAAGGGCCATGATAATGAACAGTCGATTGGACGGTCACATTGTTCAAGGCCATGTGGATCAAATCGGCTTTTGCATCGGAATCGATTTTAGGGGTGGAAGCTGGTTTTTTGACTTTGAATATGACGAAAATCAAAAAAACATTACCATAGAGAAGGGTTCTATCTGTGTCAATGGTGTCAGTCTCACTGTAGTTAACTCGGGGCTGAATCACTTCTCTGTGGCCATCATTCCCTATACCTATAAACATACCAATTTCCACCTGATCCAAAAAGGAAATACGGTAAATTTGGAATTTGATATGATTGGAAAATACATTTCAAAGCTTCACCGTTTGTATACATAAAAATATTTAGGTTATATTTAAAGAAACTTATCTATCATGGGCATTCTTGAATTATCTACTATATTAATTACATTAGCTGCTGTTTTTACACTTATTAATATCCGAATTTTAAAGCTCCCTCAAACTATAGGTTTAATGATTTTGGCACTTTTTTTATCAGTAATTGTTGCCATAGTGGGAGTTGTTTTTCCACAGGTATTTGAAACCGTGTCAAAAATCACCAAAGAGTTTGACTTCAGTGAATTATTGGTCAATGTTATGTTGCCTTTTTTACTTTTTGCTGGTGCAATGAGCGTAAATGTTCATGAATTATTAAAAGACAAAGTAACTATTTTACTCTTAGCTAGTTTTGGTGTTATTTTTTCCACTTTTGCCGTTGGTTCCGGAGTTTATTGGTTAGTCGAGCAGCCATTATTTGGTCTAAATACTATGGGATTGACATATATAGACTGTCTTTTGTTTGGTGCCTTAATAGCTCCTACAGATCCCATTGCAGTTTTGGCCATGATAAAAAAAATGAATTTATCTTCTATAACAGAAACCCGAATTGCAGGAGAATCACTTTTTAACGACGGTATTGGTGTAGTAGTTTTTTTAACCCTCTTAAGTATCAAACAGGACGGTGTAGAAAACATTACTGTCGCTGCAGTTGGAAGCTTGTTTGTTACAGAAGTTTTGGGGGGAGTTGCCCTAGGATCAGTTATGGGTTATTTTGGTCTCAAACTTTTAAAATATATTGAAAACGAACATACCGAGCTAGAAGTTTTAATTACCATCTCATTAGTTTTACTACTACCTATTATATCTCACTATTTTCATTTTTCTGCAGTTCTAGGGGTAGTGATGATGGGATTATTTTTAAACCAAAATCTAGACGTAGATAAAAGTGAAGATGGTTTACAAAAAGCAATGGGTGATTATGTATACAAGTTTTGGCACCTTTTAGATGAAACTTTAAATGCCATTTTATTCATACTTATTGGACTGGAGATCATAATGATTTTTGAATCTTTCCAGTTGCCATTCATTACCATTTCCGCTCTGGTAATTATTTTGGTAGTTGTGTCAAGAGGCATAGGTGTAAGCATTCCCATCGCCTTTTTATCACTTTTCAAAAAGTTTGAAGAGAAAACTGCATTGATCATCACTTGGGGTGGACTCAGAGGAGGCTTGAGCGTAGCTTTAGCTCTCAACCTGCCCGATGATATAGGAGAGGGAAAAGCCTTGATTCTTTTTCTAACCTATGTTATTGTATTGTTTACCATTTTGGTGCAAGGGCTTACGCTAAAAAACATTGTAAAATAATCGGCAGAAATTTTTTGTCTGCTTATCTTTGACAGAGAGAAGTTAACGCTGTGACAACAGCTATGTCTAACTAATATAGAAAGGAGGTGTCAAATGTCTTACATATATAATTTAGGGAAGTTAGGACAGCAGATACCTACGAGTACTGTTTTCTAAGCTATCCTTATCTATAAGTCAAATGCGAGCCGATGGGCTCGCATTTTTTTTATCTTTTTACAAGCAGGCCCATAAAATACTTTAATTAATATAGTGTACAATTATACTTATCTTTAGACAATATGCAAAAAGATCTGGCCATCGTAATCCCTTGCTATAATGAAGCGGATCGTTTGCCCGTTTCCCAGTTTGAAAACTTCCTGTCGCTTCAGCCTAAGGTATCAGTTTTTTTTGTCAATGACGGTTCTAAAGACAAAACCGATGGGGTACTCTTTGCATTAAAAAATAAATTTCCCGTTCAAATTGAAGTAGACAGCATGGCACAAAATGGTGGAAAGGCCAATGCTATTTATACAGGTTTTCGTCAGCTACTAAAACACAAGAACTTCAAAAAAGTAGCCTATCTAGATGCTGACCTGGCGACCAGCCTTGAAGAATGTCTGCGCTTGTCAGAGCAGGTTAAAGAAAAGGTAGTATTGGCCTTTGGGTCGAGAATTTTAAAACTGGACAACCATATCAAAAGAAAATGGTACCGTTTTATATTGGGAAGAGTGGTGGCTACTGCCATCTCCAATGTATTGAATTTAAGCATATACGATTCTCAATGCGGTTGCAAAATTTTTGAAGCCCAAACCGCTGAGAAAATATTCGACCAGCCCTTTATTTCGAAATGGCTTTTCGATGTTGAAATTTTCTTTAGAATGATAAGTCTTTTCGGAAGATCCGAGATTCAAAATCATCTGAGGGAAATTCCTCTTAGGGCTTGGGTAGATACCCCTGATTCCAGAGTCAGTCCCATATATTTTTTTACTTTATGGTGGGATCTTTTTAAAATTTCAAAAAAGTATAAAAGTTGAGCTTAGTAGAAAAAATGAAAAACGATTTCAGATCGCCCTATGGCTGGGTGTTTGTTCTTCTGGCATTAATTCGCTTATTTTTCAATGCCGTCATTCCACTGACAGACAAAACGGAGGCTCGCTATGGAGAGATTGCCCGATTGATGGCTGAAACGGGTAATTGGATTGTTCCACAAATAGATTACGGTGTCCCTTTTTGGGCCAAACCTCCACTGTCTACTTGGCTTTCTGCCGGTTCCATCAGTCTGTTGGGAGACGATGAATTTGCCCTTAGGCTCCCCTTTTGGATCATGGCGATTTCAATCGCCTTACTTCTGATCCCCTATGGTCACCAAAAAAAAATCAATGGTTTGATCCCGGGAATTGTCCTTCTTACACTTCCCGAATTTTTTCTTCATGCCGGAGTACTCTCTACCGATTTGATGCTCTCCTTTTCGGTTGCTATAACGATGATTGGGTTCTGGGAGTTCCTCCATTCTGAAAAAAGTAGAATCTCAGGATTACTTTTTTTTGTCGGTATAGGTTTGGGATTGTTGGCCAAAGGCCCAATCATTGGTGTGTTGAGTTTCCCTCCCCTGTTCGTCTGGTGCATTATTCATCGAATTTCATTAAAAAGGATCTTTCAAATTCCTTGGCTATTGGGAGGGCTTTTAAGCCTCTTGATTGCCTTTCCTTGGTACTATCTAATGGAGGTCAATTCACCGGGTTTTATAGAGTATTTTTTGGTGGGAGAACACTTCCTGCGTTTTATAGACTCCTCTTGGTCGGGGGATAAATATGGTTTTCCTAAACAACAACCTTTAGGGATCATTTGGGCCTTTCTATTGGCCGGTGCTTTGCCTTGGTCTTTTGTCCTTATGGGCCAACTGAAAAACAAATTGAAAAAAGTGTGGGATGACCCCTGGCAACTTTTCCTGTGGCTATGGATTTTGTGGACACCCTTTTTCTTTACTTTTTCAAAAAGTTTGATCCATACCTACACCCTTCCGGTAATGATACCTATTGCGCTTTTAATCACCCATCATTGGCCCACATTGGAGAGAAAAAAATCAATGTTCTATATTGCTGTCGGTCTGCCTGTTTTGTTGATTGGGGTTTACTTTTTGGAACCCACACAAAAGATCCTCTCCAGTAGTACAGACAAAACGCTGGTATTCCATCCCGAAGTAGAGTCATCAGAGCTTTATGCCTTCCCCTTCAAATCTTATTCCAGTCAGTTTTACTCCAAGGGGAAAATAAAAATCATTACTCCCGATGCCTTGGAAAAAATGGTTGAAGACTCCACCTCCTTTTCTATCATCATCAAAAAAAGACAGCTCGAAGATTTCCCCTCTGAAGTTATGAGCAAACTAAAACTGCTGAGGGAGAGAAGAAAAGATGGACTTTATCAATTAAAATAAATTCAAATATTACTTTTATACCTTGATTAAATTTTGTGAGCCATGAATGTATTCAATGAAATTATGTAAACAAGATGAATAGAAAATGTATTGTTAGTCTCATTTTGGTTTGTTTAATATCCTTCGGTGCTCAGGGTCAGATTTCGGGAATCGTACTGGATAAAAACACAGACCTCCCCATCGAGTATGCGACAATACTTTTAAAACAAGATGGTAAAATTTTGGAAGGTACCATTTCAAAACCTGACGGTAGTTTTCTCCTCCCGGATAGCGTCAATGGCAAATTCTCACTAGAAATCTCATTTCTTGGTTATCAGACCATAGAAACGGGAAGTGTTGATGCCCAAAAAAACACTCCTTTTGATTTGGGAGTCATCAGTCTACAATCCAGCCAAAATATACTGGATGAAGTAGTTGTTGACGCTCAACGCACCGCCATTCGAAATAAGATTGACCGACAGGTATATTCTGCCAGTGAATTTTCAACCGTCAAGGGTGGAACAGGAGTTGATGTCATCAGAAATCTGCCTTCCCTTGCCATTAACGGCTTGGGTGAAATAACCTTAAGAGGAAGCACCGGTTTTGTGGTGTTGTTAAACAGCAAACCCTTGCAGTCTGATATTCAAAGTTTATTGAGTCAAATCCCTGCCAACAGTATCGAAAATATCGAGGTCATTACTGCTCCGTCTGCACAATACGATGCAGAGGGAAAAACAGGGATTATAAATATACTGACCCTAAAAAATGCTTTACAAGGCGACTATTTTCAGGTGAATACTCTCTTGGGCGCTCCCTCCATCGAAGACTATGAAAACACACAACCCTCTGAACGTTTTGGCGCAGACATCACCTACAATACTGTTCGGGAAAAATGGAATTTTTCGTCAGGCTTGAGCTTTCAAAGAAATGACCTCTCAGGAAGGAGAGAAGGCGACGTGTATACCATCATTGGGGATAAGTATACCCGATTTCCCTCAGATGGAGAACGCAGCTTTGACGAAATCAATTATTCAGGAAGGTTAACTGCAGATTATCAATTATCGGATCAGGACTTGTTTTCACTTGGACTTTATGCTGGAAAAAGAACTAAAGAACGAACTGCTGATATTCTCTATTATAACAATCGTGCCACCACCGATAAAACTGACTCCCAATTTCAATATTACAATGAAAATCTGAGGATCAGAAAAAGTGATTTTGTCTTGGGGAGTTTGGATTACGATCATCTCTTTGAAAATTCGGCTCAACTCAACACCTCCATTCTGTATGAGTACACCCTTTTGGGAGGTCCTACCACCAACAGAAATTTGGGCCATCCCGACCATACAATAGTCTATCAAGACGAATACAATACCAACGATAACCCTCTGTACGGTTTGCGAGTCAATTTGGATTACACTTTCAAGCCCCTCAGTATCGGTAGCCTTAAAATGGGTTACCAATACAGAAATCTTGACCACAGCGGAGATTTTGTTTACGAGCGAAAAAACAATGAAACACAGCTTTTTGAATTGGTTCCCGAATTTTCGAGTGAAGTCAATCTCAAACGATCCATACATGCAGCATATTTACAATACAACGCCCGCCTTGAAAAATGGCATTTTGCAGCCGGTTTGCGTTTGGAAAATATGCAAAGGGACTTGTCTTTAAAAGACAAAGTAGGAACATTGGATGAAAACTATTCACTCTATTTTACCAAGCTTTTTCCATCTAGTAGTGTTTCTTACAAATTAAAAAAAGATTTTTCCTTAAGTCTTGCATTTAGTAAAAGAGTCGAGCGAACCACTACCTTTAAGATGAACCCATTTCCTGAAAGAGAACATTCAGAGACACTCGAGCAAGGTGACCCTAACCTAAACCCTGAATTTATAGATCAAGTAGAATTTGGAATAAATAAAAAGACTAAAAAAGGGAACACTAGATTTTTTAAAGTTTACTATCGCTCTGTTAAAGACTTGATAAATAGGGTCAATACCGTATACAATGACACAATTTTAAATCGTATTTATTCAAATGTTGGAAATGCTAAAGTAATTGGAAGAGAAAACGGAGGGGAATATAGTTTCGGTAAAAAATTAAAAATTTTTTATTCAACTAGCTTTTACTATTACATAATTAAAGGATCATTTGACGATGATATTATAAACACAGATGACTATGTATATAGTTTAAATATAAATGGTACTTATAATTTCTCAAGTAATACTTTTATACAGTTTAATTTAAATTATCTATCAAAAAAAATAACTGCCCAAGGAAAAGATTCTGAGTACTACTCTCCTAATTTAACTTTAACAAAGCTTTTTTGGAACAAGCAATTGACTGCTACACTGCAATGGAAAAATATTGATATGGGGTTGATGAATAGCAATGAACAACGGATTACTACCCGTAGGGCGGGAGAATTTTACACCACCACCAATTATGTTTATGAGGTAGATATGATCCTACTCAGCCTTAGTTACAACTTCAACAATAGAAAAAACACCGCCAAATTCATCGATAGTGAATTTGGAAAACGGGAGTTTTAAATTTTGTGAGAGCCGTCACAAAAAGGCATGTCTTTCGATTTGGTGCACCCACATAGGGTAAACCTGTTTCCGTGTTTTATTGGATTTCCCTCCATATCGGTGAGGTTCACCTTGCCTTCAATTACAATCTGCCCTTTGGCTTTTCTATAAATTCTTGGGGTTCGCTCTTTGTTTAAGTCTGACGCCATTATTTGTTTATACGATTACCGATTAAATAATCCATCCTTCTGTTGACCAAATCGTTGGGTTTGTCATACCATTCAGATGGAAAAATTTCTTTGGATAAATTCAATTTCAATTGGGGTTTTAATTTTTTAATCAAGCCTAAACTGTTAAGGATTAAATTAGCTTCTGTTTGTGACTTGGCCTTTTTAAGTAATTCCTCAATGATTTTGATGTCAAAAGGTTCTTGATTCAACATCAGGTATTCCATGGCGCGAGCCCGGACCAAGTTCTCCTTATCTTGATTTACCAAGTTTTTGATCTGAGGAACCAATGTTTTTGCCTTCTTTCCAAAGGAGGTGCATACCACCAAACCCCAATATCTTTTCCAAGGGTTGTCATCGGTCAGGGCTTGTTTTATTTTTTCTTGCACAGCCTCAAAGCTCGACAAGTTAAGATCCGCTACGGCCATCAATTCCTTGATTTCTTGTTGATGGTTTTGTCCAAAAGCTACGGGATTTCCCAAAGCATGCTCCAACAAATAGGGTTCGGGATAAAAGCTGAGATCGGGCAGTGTTGCGAGTTTTTCACTCAACTGCTCTCTCATCCGCATCAAAATTTCTTGATGTTCCGGACTTGCGGAAAGGTCATTGACCTCATGGGGGTCTTGATCTATATCGTAGAGGCCTTCAGGGCCTTTGGACTCAAAAAATTGACGCTGTTCTTGGTTGAGTTTTCCCTCATTATAAAGTGCATCCCACTGCTTAAATGCCAGCATTTTGTAGCGGTAAAAATTATACAAAGCATCGATGTTAAAGGGTTGGTAATTTCTGATGTACTTGTATTTTCCAACCCTGAGGGTTCTGACCAAATCGTATTTTTCATCAAAGCGGTCAGCATAGCCAAAGCTTGTATTCTTTTTTTCAATTGCTGAGGCTTGTGAAAATAGTCCTGAAACAGCTGTTCCATCAATGCCCTCGGGAGGAGAAACCCCTGCCAAAGAAAGTGCTGTAGGGGCCAAGTCAACAAACTCTACGAAGGTCTTTGCCCTTGATCCTTTCCCGTGGTGAAAGAGGTGTTTCCATTTTTCCGGAACATAAACCACCAAAGGAACCTGCAATCCACTTTCGTAGGCATATCCTTTGCTTCTGGGCAATACCCCTCCATGATCACCAAAATAGAAAATAATGGTGTCCTCCATAAGCCCCTCTTGCTCCAAATCGGCAATGAATTCTCCCATCTGCTTGTCTGCCAAAACATGCCTGTTTTGAAAATGATGGTAGGAATAACGAAAGGTTTTGGTATCGGGATGATAGGGAAAAACTTGGATTTGCTCCAGGTCTTCATCCGAGGTTTTGTCTATCCACTTTTGATCAAAATGCAAACTCCCCTCATGGGTCACCGTATGGTTTTGCACATGAAAAAAGGGTTGGCCTGGCTTTCTATTTTTGTAGCTTGCTTTTTTGGAAGATTCATCCCACACGCCATCGGGCAATATAAAATTATAGTCCTGTTTGTGGTTGTTGGTGGTATAATACCCCGCCTGTTTGAGGTAAAATGGGAATGGCATCAGCCCCTGTGGAAGGGGGACAGACTGGGCTCTTCTGTGAAACTGAGTAAATATTCTGGGGGCATAGCAACCCGTAATAAGGGTACTTCGAGCCACAGAACAAACCGGTGCATTGGAAAAAGCATTTTCAAAAACAATCCCCTCTTTTGCTAATTTTTCAATGGCGGGCATGGCTACACCATCACCATTGTACAATTTCATGTGGTGGGGAGAATTGTCTTCGGTGGTCAACCAAACGATATTAGGATAAGATTGTTCTTTTGTATTGCATGCTGAATGGATCAGCAAGAGTCCCAATAAAAGCGAAACACGCATGGGTTACATTTGAGAGTAAGGCAGAGCGATTAAGAAAGCTCGTGTGATGGAAGAGCAACAACTGTCTTTGTATACTGGGTTACTTTTTAACTTTGTCCAAGTAGGATGATCGAAAAACTTTCCCCAGTTTTCGTTTCGCTCTTCTAAACTTTCAAAAGCAAGCATATAGGTCAAACAAGGCATTCGCTCGCCCGCGATTTTATCTCCAAAGAACACAGACCCAAAATCCAGTTGGTCAAACAAGGCCAGTTCTCCCTTGTTGAACATATTGACTTTTCTTCTGTAGGCATCTTCCGAATGACTTTCATAGGTGCGTAATTCAAAGAATCGATTCTTATTATCAGGTATGACCATTTTGGGCATTCCATCAAAAGCCATGTAAAGCGAGGTCTCATATCGGTTGAAAATGGGCTTATTCACAGGGCTGAGTTCGGCAGAAGCTTTTTGGATTTTAGCGTCACTGGCCATGAAGGCGCGAGCTTTCTGATAATACTTCATGTCTGCAAAAGGGATGAAAACATAAATTTTTCTGGGTAGGTCTTCTGAAACCTCTTGGAATACACCTATGTTATTGATCCCTTGTTCATTAAGAGCAGGAATGAAATGATCTTCAAAATAGGTGTTGAAATTTTTAAAATTAGAGTATTGAAAAAGTTCATAAGTTCTGATTTCATAGACTTCATTTTGTCCAAAAAGGCTTATGCAACTTATAATAGCTATTAAAAGGAATGTTTTTTTCATGATTAATGTTTATTATCTGTAAATATAATTTTTTTACCCAGTATAATAAATGCAAAAAATCCAGTATTATAATGCAAACAAAAAAAACATTTTTATCCTCAAAAAAAGTGAAAATCGATCAAAAAGTAATGAAAAAAGATTAAAAACGATCATTTTTAGCTTTCTCCAATTTGACGATCTATCTCATCTGCCAATTTAAAATCTAAGTCTGTAATGGTGTTTTGATCGTGAGTCCACAATTCGAGTGTAACTGAATTGTAAATAATGATAATTTTGGGATGATGATTCATCGACTCCGCTTTTTGTCCAATACTATTGATGAATTTTAGTGCTTCCTTAAAATCTTTAAATTGAAAGGTTTTAACTAATTTACCGGAGTTTTGTATCCATTTGTTTTGCATTGCTAAGAATTTTATCAAAAATAAATTTAATTAAAGTAGGATGAAAAAGACGATTTACTCCCTGTTATTTCTATCAATTTTTATGTTTTTATCTTGTCTTCAGGAGGTGGTCCCAGCAGCTCCCAATATCATTTATATTTTGGCAGACGATTTGGGATACGGAGATTTGGGAGTCTTTAATCGAGTAGGGAAAATCAAAACGCCGTATCTGGATCAAATGGCCCGACAAGGTATGATTTTTACGGACGCGCATACCTCCTCTTCGGTTTGTACCCCAACCCGATATGGGATATTGACAGGAAGATACAACTGGCGCAGCCCGCTCAAAAAAAGTGTATTGAGTGGTACTTCCCGTGCTTTGATCCCACAAGAAAGAACAACGGTGGCCTCTTTTTTAAAATCCAATGGTTACCATACAGCCTTTATTGGTAAATGGCATTTGGGCTGGGATTGGGCCCTCAAAGACAGCACTTTTCAAGATTCACCCATCAAGGATAGAGAGATTTTTGAGAAAATTGATTTTTCAAAAAAAATCACCAACAGCCCCAATGGCTTGGGTTTTGATTATGCCTATGGACACTCTGGCTCACTGGACATGCCGCCTTATGTATATGTAGAAAATGAAAAGATTACCGCTCAAGTTGAGAATATTACCGAAAGAAAAGGCGATTACCACTGGTGGAGGAAAGGACCCACAGCCAATGACTTTGACCATGAAAGGGTTACTCCGCACTTATTTGATAAAGCAGAGACTTATGTCAAAGAGATGAACAAAAAGGGAAAACCCTTTTTCTTATACTTGCCCTTGCCCTCTCCCCACACCCCGATTTTACCCACCGGAGAATGGAAAGGAAAAAGTGATTTAAATCCTTATGCCGATTTTGTGATGCAGATTGATCATCGAGTGGGGAAGCTCATCGGACTGTTGGATAATCTGGGAATCTCAGAGAATACTATGGTAATTTTTACCAGCGATAACGGATGCTCTCCTCAAGCAAAATTTGAAGTATTGGGTAAAAAAGGACATGACCCCAGTGGTATATTCAGAGGGCACAAGGCCGATATTTTTGAAGGTGGCCATCGGGTACCTTTTATCGTAAAATGGCCTGTAAAAATTCAATCAGGTTCGGTTTCCCATAAAACCATTTGTACCACTGATTTGCTTGCTAGCTGTGCGGAAATATTGGGTAAAAAACTCTCAGACAAGGAAGGAGAAGACAGTTTTTCTATAGTACCTACTTTTGCAAAAGCAACCGAAAATGACTTCCAAAGAACATTTACGATCCATCATTCCATCAATGGAAGTTTTGCCATCAGAAAAGGAGTGCATAAGTTTATTTTTTGTCCCGATTCGGGGGGCTGGAGTTATCCCCGCCCCTCAAAAAAAGAAAATCAAGGGTTGCCTAAATTTCAACTTTACAATCTGAAAGAAGATCCGGAAGAAAAGAATAACCTATACGGTCAATCCCCAAAAATAGAAAACGAACTAATCGCTCTTTTTACAGCTGCCATAAAAAATGGAAGAACAACTCAAGGAACCCCCCAGAAAAATTTTAGTACTCATTTCTCCTCAAAAACATGGCAGCCTCTAGCTATTTTTGAAAATGAATGATCCATATGGATGAGGAGTTAAAAAGACTTAAAAATTGATCCAGTAGGTAAAATTTGGGTTAATGGATCTGAATTTGGGTCTTAGGTCGTTTTTGGTAAAATAATTGTCGTTATACTAAGATATAGTTCTGACAGGGGGGCAAACCTCAACTGAAGCCTTATATTGATTCCGAGATTATTTCGCTGATTACTGAATTGAATCAATGTATTCCAAAACAGTTTTTTATTAAAAGGCACCTCGGTATATGAAGTCATTAGTAAAATATCTGCACTCGAATAGGGCTTGGAAAAACACAAACTATAGTATTTAAATGATAAGCCAAAGTTTACCCAAGGTTGAATTCTGTAATTGAATTCCGCGCCTAAAGATTTGATGCTGCCATAGTAAAATTGTCCCAATTTCAAATCCAATTTATAGGCAAACAATTGGGCTCTATTGGATTCATAATTGAGTTCTGAGTAAGTAAATTTTATTCTTGTCTGGCTTGGTAGGGGTATTGCACCGCTATTACTAGTGGGGTTTAAAGGCTCGTTAAGGTAAGCATTGTTATTGATCAGAAAGGTAAGTGGGATTGTTCTGATCAAAGGATGACATTGTATTGGTTAAAAGGGGCAAATATTAATAACGGTTTGGAATAAGGAAATACAGCAGATATAGAAACTATTTTACTAAGATTTATTTCACAAAACCCATTATAGTATTGGCATATTCTTTTCATTAAGTTCAGGGAGTAATTTGTATATTTAAATCACAAACTATAAATCCAATATGATAAAAAGATTTATTTTTATTTTATTTTTAATTCCATTAGCATCGTATGGACAAAGTGTTGAAGGGAAAAAGCTTTTCTCTATCAAGGTAGCTATTGGAGAATCTCAATCATCAGTTGGAGAATACTTAAACTTAAAAACAGTATATGCCCCATACACCAAAGGCGTTTTTGATGGTATTGCCAATGGTAAAGTCCTCCCAGTTGGTGGAGATTATCCACTTTACTATAATTACGATGGTAAAACTTATGCAGATTTAGATATCGACATGGTTTTACTTACTCGTGATAATGAAAAAATTTATTGCAAAGTTACAGGGGTTTTTAACTATGTAACTGAAACCTTTGAATCAATAAAATTTCAAACTCATTGGAGATTTAGAACATCAAGCGAAAAGTATAAATATTTAAATGATGTAATGGCGACTGGATTTGGCTCAGTTCTGGCTACTGACTCTAGGTATAATTTTCAACATGATGTTTACGACATACAACTTAAAAACTAATTCTTAACTCTCATTCTAACTTTAAATTTTTTAAAATGAAAAACATTTATTTATTGATTTCAATTGCAATTTTAACGTTTAGTTGTAATCAGATTTCAAAAACTAATGAAAATGCTAAAGATTCAAATAATTATATTCAGTGGTCAAACGGAAATGAGCTGCATGATGAAATGATTTACAGTGGTATAAATCATTTTTTAAATGTTGAAAGAGAAAAAGCATATGTTTTTTTTGAAAAAGCAATTAAGATTGATTCAGCTTCTTTTGGTGCTCATGTGATGCTATCTACATTGTCACTCCCAAACTCTGAAAAACAAGAATTACACTACCAATTAGCAAAAAAGTACTCTAAAAATAAAAACGAAAATTCTAAAAGGTTTGTCTCATTATTAGAGTTAAAAAGTGAAAATGGGAATAGAGGTATATGGGGTTTTAATAAAGAAAAAAATGAAATTTGGGAGAAAATGTATGAATCCGAACCAAGAGGTAGATTTATTCAATTTTACAGAGCAGTTTCAAATCCTGACTTAAATGTAAGAATTAATAATCTTGAGAAAGTTAAAGAAGCATGGGGTGAGCCAAATAATGCAGCAGTTATAAATTTTCTTGGATACTTATATTATAGAAATGGCGAAAAAGAAAAATCTAAAGAAAGCTTTGTGAAGTATATGGAATTATATCCAGACGGATACAATTCTTTAGACTCTATGGCAGAGTTTTTTATGTTTGAAAAGAATTATGAACAAGCAAAAAAATACTATGAGATGGTATTAAATATTTTTCCTTATTCAAATTCTGCAAGAAGTTCATTAAATGAATTAAAAAGTTTGAAATAACCATACCTCACTCCCCATTGGAGGGTTTTATTTTATATTATCGGCATATCCTCTTCATTAAGTTTATTAAATAAATTGTACATTACTTATTATTAACCATTAAATCAATTTAAATGAGAGACATGCTTGTTGTGGCAAAACTTAGAGAAGGTAAGTTTGAGAAATTTATGAGTTTTATGAAATCTGAAGAGGGAATGAGTGAAAGAAGAAAGATTGCAGATTTAACTAAAACTATAGGTACAGTTTCTCCTGATAAAAGTGCAGTAATGTTTAAGATTGCTGTACACAATGAAGGTGCATTAAATTCATTTTTAGATGGCTCAAATCCTGTATCAAAACCAATTTTTGATGATGTTATGGTGAGTTATGAGATTTTTGAGTTAAATAAAGTTTAATCTTTTTTCAATTCATCGGCATATCCCCCTAAGTTAGCTCTGACACTTCTAATTACTTGCTTATTAATAGTAAATAGTTTATGTTTGAAATTATGAACTAAAAAATATCAAAAATGAAAAAAAATATTTCAGCTATCACGATCTTACTGATATTTACTTATTGTCAAAATACAACTATTGATAGCGGCTCATTGAGCGGAATAATTAATGAAAATGATGAAAAAACAACAATCATAAAAAAATTAGCTCAAGCTTATCAAGATGGAAATTTTGATTTAGCTAGAAAATATTTTACTGATGATGGAGTTCATTATTTTAATAATATTGAATATTCTACTGAAGAAATTATTGAAGGGTATAATTTCCACTCTGTCCTTTACGATGATTTAAAACACATTGACCCAATCATTACCACAATGTATTATAACAGTGGAGAGATATACACCAATCATTGGTCTGACTGGTCTGGTAAATCAAAAATAACAGGTGATGTTCAAAAAAATACATTTCATTGTTGGTGGCAGTGGGAAGGAGATAAAATTATTTCTACTAAATGTTATCTTGACCCAACGGAGCTAATGGAAGAAATTGCATTATATCAACAAAAAATGTCAGAAAGTAAATAGTAATATATCCCTCCATTTGGATGGTTTTTATTACAACTCAGGGCATATCATCCTCATTTTTTTCGTGGTATAAACAGTTTTTAAATATTGTATATTTGATATATATCTAACTAACTTAATAAAGAGTAATGAAAAGGAAAGTAAATGCAATATGGAATGGTGGAGGTGCTGACGGAAGTGGATTTTTAACTGTACAAAGTGGGGCTTTTAACAAGTTACCATACAGTTTTAAAACTAGATTTGAAAATGATAATGGTGAACTTGGAACTAATCCTGAAGAACTTATCGTATCTGCGCTAGCTGGTTGTTTTAATATGAAATTGGCGTTTGTTCTAAATGAAGCTGATTTTAATCCTAAAGAGTTAAACACTCACGCTTTACTTATATTTAATGATGGTTCTGTAACATCTATAGAATTAACCGTAAAAGGAAAAGTTCCAAATTTAAATGAAGATAAGTTTATTGAACTTGCAGAATATGCAAAAAATAATTGCCCTATTTCTGGTGTATTAAGTTGTGATATTCTTTTAAATGCCTCACTAATATAATCGGCATATCTCCTTCAGTAAGCTCAGGCACTTCTAAGCCCATTAGCCAAGTCAAACTAACATTTATGGATGAGTGTCCTAGAACCATTTGTAGTTTAGTTGAAGCGAAATTCAATTGAGGCGATGTCTAAATTAGACTGAGAATATAAGTCAAAATAGACCATAATATAACCTTCCTAAGAGTTCTTTAAATCCAATTTCGGTTATTGAAAGCTAATATGCATTTGGTAGAAAATGAATAAAGTTTAGTTTAACAATAGTAGATGTTTTATAATCAACTTTAAAAGCCGTCACATTAAATCCCTTTTTTTCAAATAAGCCTTTTGCTCTTTTCATATGAAAAGCCGAAGTAACAAGTATGATATTTTTATTTTCTCCGAGTAAGTCTAAAACAGCCACTGATTCGTCAAAAGTGTTTAACACCTCCTCAGTCACAAAAATATCTTCAGCACTTACACCATATTTAATGGCATACTTTTTTAAAATTTCACCTTCAGATAATTTAGATCTATTTTATGGATTTTGAGCTCCTGTGAAAACGATTACATTTGATTTTTTTAGCTTCATAAAGTTCAATCCCTCCAAAAAATCTATCCGCATCACCCCCACTCAACATTGTAGTGATTTCCATACTTATTGATTTCTAAAATATAACCCAATACTATAATTGCATCTGCTCTATTTATAGATTCTAATGGTTTTGGATTGTATTACCCCTCAATAGTTTTAAAAAAATATTTTGTAAAAAAAGATGAAGAAAAAATATAAAATATGACGAAGGTAAAATAGACAACTTTCTTTTTATTAAAATAAATGCCAAAAAAAAATTAATGAAATAAATGTCATTATTGGCATTACTAGAAGAGGTAATATTTTATGGTGGTAAATCAATTTAAACGTTTCTATAAAACTAATGGTTTTTGATCATTTACTTACCCAAACTGGATTTTCTGCTTGTAGGCGTAATAGATCTTTAAAACAAACATTAATAAATGGACCCCCAAACTTTCTTCCACAGAAAAACAGCACAGGATTTACTGCATAGAGAAATACAGGCACTCATTACTGCGAACTAATTGCTAGTTTTTTGGGTTTCCAAACCTAGGTACGACCAAATAATGAAAAGCCAAGGTATCCTAGCACATCAAGAGTTCCTTCATCCTTTAGGGAAATATTGCAACTGTATCGTTTTCCATTTGCAGGATCTAGAATGGTTCCACCTGCCTAGTTTTCTCCCTTTTTGATCAGACACTGGACAATGACCAAACCAACGATGGGTTTCCCCTTTTCGCTTCCTTTGCTCTCATTACACATTTTACCCTGATCTTCTGGCAATAAAAGTGCATAAATTCGACCGTATAATTTTCCTCCTTCTTCATAGAGACTGATTTCAGATTTTTCTTTACCGGTTTCGTCATCAACACTGATCCATTGACCTATATATGGATCTGGCTGATTAGTAAAAAAAAACAAAGCTTAAAATTAGTTTAAAAAGCATAGGATTAGGTAATACAATTAAATGTAGAAATTTATTTGTTAAGCTTTGATGGCCAAAACCATAAAGCATCCAAAAGCCCAAGTTAATTTTTACTGTTAGTGGAACAACCCGCATATTCGTAAGGTAAGATTATTACTTTAGCGATTTTTTTTTAATGAGGTGGGTTGCCTTTTCTAAAGATCTTTGATGGCATAGGCATGGAAAGCATTTACTTATTATATATATAATTTATATCTTGTAATATTCAATTCATTTTTAATGAAAAAGCTGGTATTGCTTTTTGGAATCTGCCTAACCGCTTTCGCTTGCAGTAAAAGTGATGATAGCTCAACTGTAGTTCCTGCTAAGTATACATTATCAGTGACTGCCTCTGAGGGAGGAAGTGTTAGTACAGCTGGCGGGCAGTACAATGAAAACACTTCAATTTTAATTACAGCAACTCCGGAACAGGGATTTGAGTTCTCAGGCTGGACTGGAACCACTCTTACTGCTGGTTCAATAAGCGTAAAAGTAACCTCTAATCAAATCATTACGGCAAACTTTATACGATCAAAATACACCTTGACCATCAATAAAGTTGGTAGTGGAGAAGTCGCCCAACAAGTGATTAATTCAGCCAGGGGGGCAACAGATTACGAATCAGGGAATACCGTTAGATTAACCGCTACACCCCAAAGCGATTATTTGTTTTATGATTGGCAAAAACTTCAGAATAATCTCAGTGAAGACAGTTTCGAAAACCCCCTTGATGTTGTAATGAATCAATCCAAAACGATTACGGCCACTTTTGAAGAAAAACTACCCCTTATTAATCCAGAGGATGCCGATAAGAATAATACTGTAGGGAAATGGAAGATCAGAAAGAAACGTCCTGGTAAGAAAGAAAGTTCATCTTCCGACAGAGCAGTAGATTGTAAAATCGATGAGATCATTTTGAGATCCGACAATTCATTTACTATAATCACTGAAACCTCAACCATAACAGGTCAGTATATAATTGATTCCGAAACATCCATAAGCCTAGACCAGCGCTGGATTGCACAGCGAAGAGCAACAAAAATTGGGATGCTTACGGAAATTAAATTAAGTGACAACTATTTGAGCTTTAATATTGAGTTAATTGGAGGGTGTAACGAGCAATTAGATGCCGACAGGGATCCAACTTACGACGAGACAACCGATCCCACAGCCCCCTCCAATACAGGATCACAAACTGCGGAAACAGAATCCTCTACTCTAGCATCTAGTCCTTGTATCATTGAAACTGAACTTACATCTTACAATGCCAATCAAACTGTTGGTCTTGGTTAGAGGGAATAAAGAATTCCGGTAAATACAAATCACAAAATGATAAGGGTCATATCATTCGTTAAAACAAGTATAGATAAAGTTGATGTCAAACAGCATATTTTTCAACCCAAAAGTTGTTTATTAATTATAATCTTATGTATTTTGGGGTGTAGTCAAATGGAAGAAACCTCTCACAATTTCCAGCACGATCTTGATCTATTAAAAAAATATACGGAACCCATAGTTCTCAAATCCAATGGCGACCAATGTCAATTGATTTTAGTTCCTGAATATCAGGGAAGAGTAATGACCAGTACAAGCAATGGTTTGGGAGGAAGCAGCTATGGATGGATTAACGATAAGCTGATCCAATCGGGAGAAATTAAATCCCATATTAATGCTTATGGTGGAGAAGATCGTTTTTGGGTAGGGCCAGAAGGGGGACAATTTTCTGTCTTCTTCGAACAAGACAATCCATTTAATTTAGATCACTGGCATACCCCCGCCGCCATAGATACTGAGCCTTTTCAATTTGACACATTTTCAGATACTCAAGCCCAATTGAGTAAAACCATGCATTTGGTCAACTATTCGGGTTATGAATTTAAAGCAAAGGTGGATCGAAAAGTTACCATTTTCAATAGTTCAGAGATCGAAAAAAATCTTAACATCACCACAAAAGGCACCTTGTTTGTGGGTTACCAAAGCGAAAATATACTCACCAATTTGGGTCAAAGGTCTTGGAAAAAAAATACCGGACTTTTATCGATATGGATATTGGGCATGTTCAAGCCCTCCGATGATACTTGGGTCATCATTCCCTACAAAAACGAACTCAACTTAAACACCTCCTATTTTGGTGCCGTTCCTCCAGAAAAACTCAAGATCACAGACAAAGTCATTTTGTTTAAGGGGGACGGTAAGTCCAGATCAAAAATAGGCCTCCCACCCAAAAATGCCCAGTCCCTTTTTGGAAGTTTTGATGCTGCCAATAAGGTATTGACTATCGTACAATTTTCACTTTCCGATGATCAGGATTATGTCAATTCACTGTGGGAAATACAAAAAGCACCTTATAGGGGGGATGTGATCAATTCTTATAACGATGGCCCTACAGAAAATGGAGATCAGATTGGGCCTTTTTATGAATTAGAAAGCTCTTCTCCGACCAAGGAATTGGATCCCGGTCAAAGCATCAAACACCTGCACAACACCTATCACTTTGAGGGAGATTTTAAAACCTTAAACGCTTTGTCAAAACAAATGTTGGACTTTGATCTTTCCTCAATAGAATATTGATTTCAATTACCCAATGTAATTCTTACTTCGCACAGAAAGTTTATTTACTTTTAACACGTAATAACTATAAAAAGGAACATGAAAAAAATATTTTTTACTACAATATTTTTCTTAGTCTTTTACAACTGTTCAAAAGAAGAGGGAGAGTCATCACCCTCGACCAATATTGAACAAACATCTAACACAAAAACAGAAACCGAAACAACACCGGAGACCGTTCAATACACATTGACGGTAAACACTGCGGTAGGAGGTTCTGTTTCAACAGAAGGTGGAACTTATGACGAGGGAACAGAAATAAAAGTAACAGCAACGGCAAGTGAGGGATACCAATTTACAGGATGGGAAGGAAGTCAAGAAACTTCCAACGCCCTAACGCTTACACTCAACACCAATGTTAGCATCAAACCAATTTTCCAGAAAGTTGAAGTTAAAGAAAGTTTATACTCTGCTGGCGCATTGATTGAAGACAACGAAATCAGTGAGCTTTTTAATCGATCACTAACCGTAAATGGAGTCAAAATAGTGGTTGCAGGGGCAGCAGGAGGTCAAAAGCCCGTTCCAGATTTTTGGGCGCTGAAAATCGCGAGATTAATTCAGTTGATGACCGACCCAAATTACGAGGGAATTGATGGCGAAGCCCAAAAAAATATGATCAAAACCTTAAAAGGAGCCCCAGGAACTTGGCACGAGGGATACCCCACAATTCAAAGGGTTGCTTATGGAGGTGGAAATGATTATTCTCCAAATTGGTTGAGGGACGAAGGGATCAGTAGTTACGAAGGGCTCCAGGAATTCAACGATACCCATTCTCACAATGATATGGTTTGGTACAGAAATAGTTCGGGAGACTCTTTTGATTATGGGGATATCGATTTTCAAGAGGTCATGGAACACATAATGCATACAATCCATTTATTTGGAGTTCCGGGAGGGGTACCAGGCTCTAAGGAGGCGTTATATCTAGAAGCTATCGAAAATCCAAATTGGGAATCTACAACCATACACTTGGCGATGAAAGAAGCCATTGATAGTAGAATGTACGTTCCGGATTATGCACCAGAATGGGATCAATCAGAAGATGGTGCAGGAGTGGCTTACAAAGAATACCTATACCTATTGAATTTCAATATGTGGGAAATGAGCGAGTTTTGGGAAGGACAGAGCCTAGCTCCAGAATGGAATGATGCCATGCGAACACCTGACGGAATTAGGACCAATAACCCTTTGGGGTTTGAATTATTCATAAAATACATCGAACCCGTTCTTTCAAAACCTGACTTTACAACTATCAGATCCATTTTTCAAGACAATGATCAAGGTGAGTCGGGATATGTTGCTGATTAATTTAATTGCTTGTTATTAAATGGTTAATCATAGGTTGAACAATTTGATTGTTTACTAGATTGATTATGAAAAAATGATTTATAAAACATTTAATTAGACGGTATCCATTTTAAGCGATGAAAAAAATAAATAAGATCCTATTGATCTTCGCCCTATGTTTTTTAAAAAATACAATAGGGCAATCTAAAAAGTACACTGCGGATTGGAAATCCTTGGACAGTCGTCCGGTTGCACAATGGTTCGAAGACGCCAAATTTGGTATTTTCATTCATTGGGGTCCATATTCAGTTCCCTCTTGGTCCCCCAAAGGCACCTATGAAGAATGGTACTTAAAGTGGTTTACGAGCAAGTCGATTTTTGGCAATGGAAGCTTTAGCGGTGAAGAGATCCCCGTTTTTCACAAAAAAACATTTGGAGAGGATTTTAATTACATCGACTTTGCCAAAATATGGAAAGCCGAACTTTTCGATCCTCAAAAGTGGGCTGAGTTATTCAAAAATTCAGGAGCAAAATATGTAGTTATGACCTCCAAACACCATGATGGTTTTGCATTGTGGCCCAACAAACATACTACCCAAAGCCGAGGGTATTTTTGGAACAGTGGAGAAACTGGCCCGATGCGCGATTTGGTGGGCGACTATGTCAAAGCCATAAAAGATGTTGGTCTCAAAGCAGGATTATATTATTCACTCTACGAGTGGTATCATCCCTGGTATCGAATAGGCTCCAAAAAATTTGTAACCGATTACTACCATCCTCAATTCAAGGAATTGGTTACCAATTACGAGCCTGATCTGATCTATGCTGATGGGGAATGGGAAAAGGATGACGACTACTGGAACAGCAAAGAACTTTTGGCTTGGCTTTTTAATGAATCTCCTGTAAAAGAACAGGTGGTGATCAATGACAGATGGGTCAAAGGGCAGCGACACAAGCACGGGGGATTCTACACCACAGAATACCTTCGGGAGGTGATTAATTTTGACAAGCCTTGGGAGGAGATCCGAGGGATGGGACTCTCTTTTGGTTACAACCGAAATGAAGACCTTGAAGATTACAATTCCCCTCAATCCCTCATCCTAATGTTGGCTGATATCGTTAGCCAAGGGGGAAATTTATGCATCAATGTGGGGCCTACTGCCTCCGGTAAAATTCCCGTGATCATGCAGGAGCGATTGATTCAAATTGGAAAATGGCTCAAAACCAATGGTGAGGCCATTTATGGTACAAGAAAGTGGAGAAGATCCTACCAATGGTCGATTGGGGATAGAAATTTTAAGCTAAAAAAGGAAGGTCATAGTTATGTAGAGGGGGATTATATTCTCAAGCAAACCATTGACCAACAACCCGGAAAAGCAATCAAAGAGCTTTTTTTCACCCAAAAAGAGGATAAGCTTTTTGCCATCAGCCCCAAGTGGCCAGGCAAAAAACTAATTATCAAGAATCTTAACCTAAAAGAAAATGCAACCATAGTGCTGTTGGCAAGTGGAGAAAAATTGGGGTTCCAAAACAAAGGAAATAATGTTGTAGTTGACATTCCAGAATACAACCCATTGAGTTTTATTCCCGAAGATCATTATGCCTATGTCTTTATGATTACCAATGCAAATTTATCTCCCTAAGGCGACTTCAAATAATGATATAGCTTTTTATGGAGTTATACCTTAACAGGTCCAAGCCTATTGTTCTCTATGAATAATATTTAAAATAACAAATGGTATTGCTAATTTTACATAACAAACCATGTATGATCAAAGATTATGAATCGCCTTATCTACTTGCTATTTATTTCGTTGGTCATTTCTTGTAGTAAAGAATCAAATGACTCCAAGTCAAATCCCAATGTTTCTTCTACAAAAAATAATGCCCCTAACTCCAATGACAATTCCTCCTCTGACCAAAGCTCTTCTTCCAACGACACTTCCACCTCCAATGATACTTCCTCTGAGGTCAAAGTAGTTTTCAACACTAAAATACATAGCAGCTTACCCTCGGAATGGGTTGAGCAATACAACATTATTTTGGACACCCTGGACAAAAGAATTCCGGTTTATAATAAAAATTATGATGACTTGGACATCTATGCTTGGAACAGCAATACCGACAAACCCTACAGGAGTGAGATAGGAGATACTGGTGGAGCATGTATCTGCGGGAACGACCAAAAAAGATATATGGTTCTTGAGATACCTGAGGACGAATTCAAATACAATTCCATGCACCGTTATTCTGTGATTGCTCATGAATTTTTTCACGCCTATCAAATGAGCATTTCCGCTAATTTCAATAGTGGAGATTTTAAAGTAAAATGGTTAAGTGAAGGACCTGCTGCGGTTTTTGAATCCCTTTATGTTAGGGAGCATTACGATTACAATTATTTTATTTACGATCAGGAAAGAGTAGACAAGGAAGCGGTTTCCAACCCTTCTATTTATGAGAGTTACGATAGTGGTGGAGACACCAACTATTCTTCCTCTGTATTTATGACTTTGGCTTTGGTTAAAGAACTGGTAAAACTTAACAATACCGAGGCGGATGCCATCAGAATGATCCTTAAAGATTTTCAGTTGCAAAATACCGGGACTGCTAATTGGAAGGATGTATTCAAAAATGTATTTTCCTTTTCAGTAGATTCTTTTTACACCAAACTCTCCGATTACCAAGCAGACATAAATAACGTTGTACCCAGCGAGAACCTGACCTTGCAGAGAATATTCAACAATTAGTTTTAAATCCACAGACCCTAATGCCTCTGGGTTGATGGAAAGACCCCATTTGATATTGTGATCTTTAGGGCCGTTTAAAAGATTCCAGGCGGTAAACCGACTTATTTTACCATCTATTTCAAAAACCACTTTAGGGAAAATTATTGATCAAAATTGTATTGTCATGTTGCATGATGTCGATATAGTATGTAAAAGTTAATGAATTCAGAACATTTAGTTCAATTGACTGAATAGATGATCATCAAAAAAAATGCATTCATTTGAAGCTTTGCCCTGTTGACTACAAACGAGTATTGACAATATTATTAAAGATCGAACCAAAAGTATAACTCAATCCCAGTGAGATTCTGTTTTGGAAATCAGTGGAAATTTGCCTTTGCCTGAGCAACAGATCCTCAATGGAAGCCTCTCCACTGGGTAGATTGATCTGATCCCGGATCAATTGAAAGTTACCAGAAATCCTCAGGGAAAGCCCTCGAATGATTCTCAGGTTTATATAATTATTGAGTGTAAGTCTATTTTGATCTGGTTGATCCAGAAACTGAGAAGCCACCAAATAAGAATAGACACTCCCCCATTTTTCCCTATACCTCAAATTGAGGGTTAGCGATTGATTAAACATTTTTTGATTTAAAAAACCATAAATGGTTCTCTCAAAATATTCATAAAAATTATATCCCACCTTATAAGCCAAAGTCACCTCTTTGGTTAAAACCTCAGAGTAGGGAATAAAATTATATTCCAAAGCAGGAGAAAAATTTACAAAAGATCTGTAGTTTTGAAAGGTGTCATTGAGGTAGTATCCGAAAACACCAGTGGAAAAATGATTAGAAAGACTCCTGACAACACTACCCGAAAAAAAAGTCCTTTTTCGTTCGCTGCTATAGTTGTCTTCATCTCCTGAAAAAAACTTGACCGATCGGCTCATTCCAAAATCCGATCTGACCCGCCACATTTCTGTAACCCGATCCCCCCCCAGGCCTAGGTTGTATTCCTCTTCTTTGATACTTGTTTCGTTCTCAAAATTAAAAGAGCCTGAAACCTCAAAAACCCAATTTTTCCATTGATCCGTTGTCAATTCATCAGATTTGGTTTCTACATCATGGAAAGTCACTTCCAGTTGGTTTTGAAAAGCCGTGTTTTGTATAAAATAAACCATCCCCAGTTTAAATGTTTTCAACAACTGCTCTCTGGCCTCGGTTAATGTGAAGTTTTTGGGAATATCTGTACTGATCCGATTCTCCATGTTTTGGAAGTTATTTTTGCCTTTGTATTCAAAAGAGTAATTTCTTCCCCCACTGGCATTGGTAATTTCAAAAACAAAAACCTCTATATCGGATAAGGTTCTGTCCCGAACATAATCAAATACAAGTGTATTCTGTTTAATAAAATCGTTGTCGCATCGACAACTCAGAAACACTTTTATTTTGTCCGATTGAGAATAGGACTTTGAGAAAAGTACTATTAATATGATTATTAAAATATTTTTCATAAAAACACTGCAAAACTAAAAAACTTTTCAGATGCATTGAGTAAAAGGATAATTAATTTGTAATAATTTAAGAACGAAAATTTATCATCAGAAACCATTCTTCGAAACCACCCATCCAACAGCTAATCAAATAGGAGGAGAAGTTTTTAGGTTATCCGTTTAATTAATTTTCGTTATCAACGATTAAAAATCTCATAATAAAAAAACACCTCTCCCTCAATCCCTTTTGATCGATGATAATTAACCATCTCAACCAGAAGTGTGTCATTGATTCTGTATCCCCCTCCTAGAGCTGCCAGCACTCCAGCATAAACTTTTTTTCTTTCTTTAGCATTAAGCTGAGTTTCCAATTGATCAATAATAATTGAATAATCATCAAGTTGATACCTATAAAATTGTGGGACAATAAAATCAGCATAGCCTCCAGTAATCCAATCTGGCCAAGATTGTAAATATTCCTGTTTTGACCAAGGATATATACTTGGTGCCCAAGAAACCAAGGTTTTGGGATTAATGGACTTTACTTTTTGGTACACTCTTTTCCCAAATTCGCTCAATTGATTAGACCTCCAATTAATCCAATTTTCTTCTTTATGGTTTGTAGGTGGACTATTGTTAAACTCATTTTGGAAAAGGGATAAAGTATAAGGGTCATAGCCTCCCTCTGATGGCATAGCTGGAAGTCGATCATCTCCCTGAATTCCATCTATATCGTATTTTGTAACAACTTCTTCAATTAGTTCAATAAGGAATTTTTGAGGTCCTGGGTGTAGTGCATTCCACCACATAAAATTATTTTTTTTAAGAATTTTTCCCTCAGAATCTCTACCAAGCCAATCTGGATATTTTTCTATCCAAAGACTTTTGGGGTCATTATAAGCAAATGAAAAACCAAACTCAAACCAAGCATGAACTTTTATACCTTGCCGATGAGCCACTTCAATAAGAAACTCTAGGGGATCAAAATGTGAAAATATTTGCTCTTGTTTTATACCAATGTATTTTTTCAAAACATCACTCGGATATTGAGTTAATCCTTTATTCCAAACCACAACAAAAAGATGATTGATTTGGTATTTTTTACAATTATTAACTAAATCTTTGATGTTGGCTTCAGATTTAAGAGCGTCACTACCAACATTAGTTACCCAAACTCCTTTAAAAGAACTTCTGGGGAGATATTTTTTTAAATATGTTTTTGAGGGAGAATTACAATAAGTAAAAAATATAATTATAATGAGCGCCAACGGCTTGTGAATTGAAAGCATTACTTAATCTAATTTAAACACCAATTTAAAAAATCATTTATAACATATATCTACTTTTATTTAATTTAAAAATTTGAGTTGTTTTGTTATATCTGTATATACAGCTAATTGATCTAAGGAAAACCGATTTAGAGAACACACCCTATCGTCAGGTAGTCAGATAATTAGGAATTTTTTTAGGTTTTAAAAAAGATGGATGTTATACGAATTCAAAAAAACTTCCAACCTTTGTGGCGGGTTTAAACTCAGTGAATTTTTACCAAAATCTGGTTAAATATAGACTATAAAATAGGGTGTTCTCAAATAGTTGTCAGGAGCAGCTATCAACCAAGCTTCAAAAAGACTATGGAACATTCCTCAATAAATGAAAACTTGACTTATTTTATAAGGTTAGAAGTGTTTGAACTTAATGAAGAGAATATGCTTATGATATAAAATAAAAACTCACAACATGGGATGGTCTTATTCACTAATCTATTCTTATTCTAAAATGACTTAATACTACCTCAAAGTTATCACCCCACATTTTGGAAATTCCCTCTCTTTCTTCTTTACTCATTTCACTTTGAAATTTTTCCCCAATATTACAATTCTTCTTGTCAAATATATCATCTTCATCAAATTCACCCATAGAAGACAAGTGTCTTACTATAAAAAAATCAGGCTCTCCCTCAAGTTTTGCGATTGGAGTTAGTATAAAATATGGATTACAACCATTTGCAATATCAGACATCTCTTTTAGCCTATTTAATATATGAAAAGTTGTTTTTTGGTTTTTGTGTCTGAAGCCTCTTACAAAGGCAATTTTTCCTGTCCCAGACTTACTATCTGATAAGGAGCTATATTCAGGATGATTTCTATAAAGATTAGAGTCGGTTATTTCGGATTTGGATAAAACATTATTTTTCCAGTCTTCTTTACGCTTTTTGTTGTTCTCATCTAAAAAACTCATTTTCATTGGACCTTTTATCCAAACGTAATCTCCAGCTCTATGTCCGTGGGTAACCATCCCAAAATACGAGTAAACGTCAGAATTATAAAAAGATTTTATATGTGTCTTAACTGCTTTCTCAAATGCTAAATCCTTTCCATATTTAACTTTTAAATAGCTTACTTCGAAAACATTTTTTTTATCAGTTTGACTAAAGGAAATTAATGGAATAAATAATAAAAGAAGAAGAGTTTTTTTCATTTTAAATAATATACGTTTAATAACATTAAATATAAATTATTTACTTGTAATACACAAGTATTTAGAACTTCCTTAGCTAACAGAGGGAGATATGCTTGTGATTAATTCTTAGCTTATTTTTTTCTAAAAAGGTATTGATATATTTTTGTAAAGCCATCATCATCTCCAATTGAGGATGAAATAATTTGCCACCCTTTAATTTCCATTTGCTTAATAAATTCTGGTACAGTCATTCGATAATTACAAATAGGTACTTTCTTGGAACATTTTTCTCCTTGAATTGGCGCAGATGATGTGGTATATACAAAAGATGCCTGGAAAAACGTTGGCTTTTTATTTATATCAGATAAAATCAGTTCGGCATAATCTGCTACTTTAGTATATAATCCTTCACTAACTATTGGCTTGTTAGGTTGGCAGTAAGAATAGGTTGTAAGCGAAACAAAGCCTATAAATAAAAGCATTAGCTTTTTCATGGTGATTGAATTACTTCACAATATACCAATTTCAAGAATTACTAAATTCTAACTAGGGCTAAGCATCACCATACCCTATAAATTTAAAAGTGCCAGGTTTTTTATATAAATAAAAACCCCTAATTACTATTTACTAAGAACCAAAAATTGATTCAAAGCTTTTTGCTTTTATTACCATTCTTATCTCTAACCTCCGAAATGATTGGTTGATAGGATGTAACCCTTTTTCATATTAATTAAAATTCTTTTTATTCGATAAATATGGTAATGTCAAAAAACTCTAGATCGATAGAGCTATTATCATTTTGAACTACCTTTTTTATATAGCCAACAAAATGAAGTTCATTATTTTCAATGTAAGGAATTAGTTTTCTGTCTTTTACTTTTGAAAACTTTTTAAATTGAAGGATTGACTTTCTCCTCTAGGAATAGACAAAGAGTTCCATTTATCTCCAAAAATGATTTTACCAATCATTGCTATCTGTCATATTATATGTGTTTTTGAGAATAAAACTAGGGGTGGGTAACTGGGACACCTATCTTGTTTAGTAAATATTAAAGATAAATGTATCTAACCAAGCAGTTATTCCAAGGTTTGTTTTAGCTTTTTCAGTAAATTTTTAACCTTCGTAGCTAAGTCCATTTGATTTTTATACCATGTCAAAACATTCCCATTTTCATCTATAGTTACAATAAGCTCTTTACCTTCAGCATCTCTTGTCAGACTCATATCCCAAACCCATTTTTCGTGACCAATTAGAGAAACAAAATCCCGTACCACTTGATCAAAATTAGATTTTTCAATTTTATACTTTAGAATTTGATTATCAAAACTTGAAGAATAAAGTGTGTTGGTTGGTTCATCAAAGTAAAGTTTAGTGATTCCAGATCTATGAAGCACCAGTGTGCCCAAGTGTTCTAAGGGGTTATTTCCATCAGCCGAAAAGGAGTGGAGAAAAGTAAAAATTTTTCCCGATTGAGTCCCGATGAATAAAAATTGATCTGAAAAAGAAAATGTTAAAATTTGTTCGTTTTCTAGTAGATCTGATTCCATGGGGAGTGCAACCATGCTTTGTTCATTATAAAGGAAAATTTCTTTATTGGAGGCTATAAACAATTGATTATTTAAAGATTCGACTCCGACGATTTTAAAGCTTACTTTTCTAGCATTATAACTTTGATCGATAAGGTTCATAAAAATCAGTTGATTTTCTGAAAAGATGATCAATTCTCCCACAGTCAAATCAACTTTAATATCAACGATTGGTTGATTCGCTGCCCACAAATTGCTCTCACTATCTTTTATAAAAGGTTTAGATAAATCAACCCTGTAGAGATTCCCCTCGAAGGTTCCCACTAAAATATTACTGGGGTCTTCAAACTTTATTTTTCTAATTCTCTCATCTATTTGAATTTCAAGTTTGCTTGAGTTGTGGACATTCACAATATATAGGATGCCATTGTCCCCACCAAAAGCTAAAACCGAATCATTATAGGCATCAATGGTTCTAATGGCAGCATTGGGAATAAGTTTATACAACATCATGGAGGTTTCATTATAATTATTTTTTCCCTCCAATACTCTGAGTGCAGTTTGCAGAATTACATAGGTTCCCTCTGTTTCCTCTGATTTTCCATAAATTCCTTCTTGTATTTGTTGATGTTCCTCAAGTTTTCTTAATGCTTCCTCGATGGATAAATTAACTTGCTTCTTATACCCTTGATCGGTATTATTGGAATACTCAATTAATCGCTCCATTTTACGAACCAAAGGGTAAAATTCAGATTCTATTTCAGCTATTTTCCTTCTATTTTCAGATTCCTCACGAGCGAATTCAGCATTTTTTCTCTCGCTTTGAGCCCTTTCTCTTTCAATCTCTGCAACCTCTTTTTGTTTATTAGCAATTTCGGTTTGTTCGTTGGCTTTTTTATTGGCAATCAGAGCCCGTGCTCTTTCTACTTCGGCCCTTTTCTTAGCCTCCAAAGCAAGAATTTTTTCACTTTCTGCATTTTCACTTGCCGCCTCAGCTTCAATCCTTAAAATTTCTGCTTTTTCTCTCGCTGAACTCGCTTTTTTTCGCTCTTCATTGGCTAGTTTAGCATTGATGTCTGCTTTTTCTTTTGATTCCAAAGCTCTTTTTTCGGCAAAAGTAGAATTAATGAAAAGACTAAAAGCAATTATTACAAGTAGTGACATCACACTTACCACTAATCGGGTAATTTTTTTCTTTCGTTTGAGTCTTCTTTCCTCTCGTTCTCTATTTTGATTGTGATGAGAAATACTTTTATTAATATAGTTAATAGTATTTTGATAATTGAAACTATATTTTCTTGCCCAATCCGAATTGTGATATTTATTTTTAATCCATTCTTGGGCCAATTCCAGTTCTGGTGTAAATAAAAGACTCGCTTTCGCTGAATTAAAATTTTCGGTCAACTCAGCAAAATATTTATAGGATTTAAAACTTTCCTCCTCTTCATTCATCCATTTTCTTTCTTGTTTCCAATTTCTTTGTAGGAAATATCTATTGGATAAAATATCATCTGGATCAAGACTTTTGGTCTGATTTTTGTTGACTCCTGTTATGGTCTGGGGAACTATTTCATATGATTCTTCAAGGGTTTCCTTGAATCGAAATATAATATCTGAAATAACCTCCCTAGTCAATCCACTTACTGAAGAAACTTTTTCAACCGTTTCGTATTTTCCATCATTGGCAATTTCAAAACCGTAGAGTGACTTGTTGATTTTTTCAAAATTGACTTTTTGATCGGGAGTTAGATTTTGATAGGTTTCTTCAAATGATTTTTGAATACAATGATTTAAGCCTCCCAAAGCTTCTATATCATCGATTTTAACTTGTTGATCTTTATCTATGTTATCAGAAGTTTTCTTGAGAATGAGTTGTTTAATCAAGAATTGAAAGTTTGGGAGTAAAGTAGCATCTGTTACTAAAGGTTCAACGATCGATTCAAATGCATCATTGGTAAATCCAAGTCCTTTATTAAGAAAAGTGTTTTGAATGATCTCACTGATACCAGATGGGGTGAGATTGGGAATAGCATACTGCGATTTACTGATGATTTCCTGTAATTTCGAATAATTTGAAAGGTTAGAAAAGTGCTCCGATTGTATAACCAAAGCAAAATAAATAGCCGTGTCTTTGATTTTGGTGGTACGAGCAACTAAATTGAAAAGTAAGTCATCCAGTTCACTTTCTTTGGAGTCAAATAATCGATTAAAAGTGAATAAATCTTCTAATTGATCAATGACAACCAAAAGGTTTTTCTTGTTGTTAATTTCTGATTTATTGTAGATTTCTACTAATCCCAAACTTCCTAAATCTTTGAAGTTTTGAAGATAAAGCCCGAAATCTTCTGTGTTGGCTTTTCCTTCGAGGGTTAGGCTACCCTCTGAGGTTAAGGAATAGGCAAAGTTTTCGAAGAGTGAGATTCCTGGACGAAACTTACAAATGGCCCACTGCTTACCAGCCTGTGCCAAAAATCCTTTTTCCAAACGGGGAATAAGCCCTGCGTTGATCAAAGAAGTTTTCCCAGAGCCTGAAGAACCTATCAGTGTGACCAGTTTGTCTTTTTGAAGGATTTGAAGTAAACGCTCAACTTCCCTATCTCGACCATAAAAACTGTCGTTTTCTTCTTTTTGGTAAGGCCTTAAGCCAATCAATTTTTCACTTTCCATATTTATAGCTTCCATAAAATTATCAAATTAAACGAGGATTAAAAATTATTGAAAACCAAATGTTATATTTGAGAGCAATAAACCTAAAATGTTCCGTTTTTATTACACCTTCGACTTAAATTCAGAAATTGAAAAAGAACTTCTGAGGGCTTCTCATTTAGCTCAAATTTTAATTGATGAGTTTGATCTTTTTTTGCTTTCAAAAACATTATTTAAAGCTCTCGACAGGGGGGTTCATATTGAAATTGTGATCGTATCCAACAACAACAATAAATCAATGAAATTGGTTAATCTCTGCAAACGGTTAATTGATCAAGAAGCATCTATTTATTGGAAAGTAGATGAAAATCTGTTTACAAAAGAAGATTACTTTGCCATTTTCGATAAACAATATTTAATAAGCAGTCAGCAAAAGGAAGAATATGAAATTCCTGAAAATCTTTTACGCTTAAAAAATGATTTTTTCAATGGATTGGCTCAAAATTCTCAAAAGTTCAATCTTTTATCTGGAGATATAGAAACTGAATTTAACGTTGATAAAACCATAGTTTTTTCCAGCGACGAAATCACACTGAATTGGAAAACCAAAAATGCCCATCAAAGAATCATTCATCCCCAAGGCTTTGAAGTTGAGCCTGAGGGCAATAAAACCTTTTCCATTACAGAAGACACCAAATTCACATTAGAAGCAAAAAACAATGATTTAACCATCAGAAAAAGTCTATTTGTTAGGGTCATAAATGAAAATGATTTACGAATGAATGTAGAAGCATTTGATCCAATCATCAAAAACTATGTTCATATTAAGACCGCTTCAAACAATGAAGATCTCTATGCAGCCTATTTAGACCAAAAAATAAAAATCTCATGGAATATAGCGTCGGTTGGGAAATTATCAGAGTCACAACTTGGAAAACTTAAGTTAGTCGATCATCACGAATTTGTCTTGACAGAAAACTGCTCTTTCTTATTTACCTTCAAATCAGTTAATATAACACAAACAAAAAAAATTTCTTTTCATTGTTTTCGAGACAAAAACATTTTCAAAAATGAATCTGAAAGCAAAATTGAAGTCATAGAAAATCAACTTAATTTGCCCTATCGAATCGATAAATCATTTAATTCCTTGATTCATATAGGTGTAAAATTATTTAATATATTTAGTAAAAAAATAAATTGAATTCTAACAAACATAAAATCAGAGCTTTTAGTGGTTTCTTTATATTTTGTGCGGGAGCAAGTCGAGAACTTCTTGAGAAATGTCCTCGTTTTGAAACCACCAAATATGTTTGTATTGGACTGACTGTTTTTTTTACTGCCATCCTGGCTACTATTTCTTCTTTTTTTGCCTTTTCGTTGGTTTTTGATCAAATGCCCCTGGTGATCATCTTTTCTTTATTTTGGGGAGCTATCATATTTAATCTGGATCGCTATATTGTTTCATCAATGCGGCACAGTGAAAAAAAATGGCAAGAAGTTGTCAAAGTAATTCCTCGTTTGGTAATTGCCACCTTAATTGCGGTAATTGTATCCAAGCCATTGGAAATTCAAATTTTTAAAAGTGAGATTCAATCCTATTTGATGGTCCAAAACGCACAAAAAGTTGCCAATGTTGATTTAAAATACACCTCCAGATTCTACGAGTTAACTGAGAAAAAAACCAAAATTGACTCTCAATACATTGCAATGTTAATGCTAAGAGAAAAATATTATGAAGACTTTAAATGTGAATGCGATGGAACCTGTGGCACCAGAAAAGTGGGGAGGGGAATTGAATGTTTAAGTAAGAAAAACAAATATGAGCAATTTTTAAAAGAGCTTTCCTTAGAAAAAATTAGACGTGATTCAACTTTGATCTATTTGGTAGAACAAGAAAAATCATTGAAGTCAAAAATAGAACAAGAAGCCGAGGTAATCGAAGCTTCGATTTCCTTTGGTCTGATTGACCAGATAAGGGCTCTAAATAAAATTGATAAACTGTCATCAATGTTTATCATTTTCATTTTTGTGATGATTGAAACAGCACCCATATTAACAAAGTTATTGTCATCAATTGGTCCCTATGACAATTTAGTAATGGAATATGAAAGGGCTTTTGAAACCAATTACCTCAAGGCGTTGGATAATTTTAATTTGGAGCGTCAAAAAAACCGAAAACTCAATGAAATTTCCTCTCAATTGGAATTAAAAAGTAAAGAAAGTGAAATTCAAAATACCATAAAACAAGAAGCTTATGATCGTTATGAGAAAATCAGATCTGAACTTGAAAGGAAAACATTTGAGAATTAAAGGATGAAAAACACGATTTCCTACATTGGTGTATTGGCTTTTTGTTTTTTGACAGGATGCGCTTCCTTGGGGGGAATTAAAACAGCTGCTGAGACAAAAAAATATCAAGCTGAAAACCTAGATGCAGATCAAATTAATGTCGAATTACTTATGGGCGTTTCTACAATAGTAGCCAATAGGACAGATACCATACAACAGTCCCAAAAAAAAACTAAAAGTACCGTTCCAAATTATAGCTCCAATCAGGAAATAATTGAAGTGGATCGCGGTTCTGGAGTAGATAAGGTTTCTATCACCAAACTTGACAGTCTAAAGCAAAAACTTCAGGCTGACGGGAGTCTTACCGTAGATCCTGCTGAAGCTTATTTGATTGATTATCTCAGACATGAGCATAACCCAGACACTATTTTTCTGGCCAACCTCTATATTGAAACTGGTAAAAGAGGAATTCCTATCGCCTTTCAATATCAAGTCAACAAAAACGATCAAATTTTTTTCGAGTTTGAAAATCTAAAATCTAAAACCATCCAAAAAATTGAGATCATTGAAGGAGACGAGTCTCGATTCAATCATGTAAACTTGAAAAAAAAGAAAAAGGTTGGGGGTAGTTTGACCATTCAATCAGACAATACCATGACCATAAACGTTCTCAAGAAAGGATTTTTTAGGTCGGCTGTTAAAATGAAAATCAGGAAACTTCCCAAAGCTAAGTCATACTCTGTAAAAATTGTAAAAGACACCCTGATTGAGACCAGAACAGTTGTTGAGGAGGTAATTGATACCCTTTTCGCCAAAATTGATGAAAAAAAATACAGCTTGAGCCCCCGTCTAGATATTACCCACTCTAGCAGAATTGACTTTCCCATTGCCATAGATGAAGTTGACAACCTTATCGGGTGGGGTTACTGGCTAGGGCTAGATCAAGAGGATATCATTAATTATGATGCTCTTGCGCAAACAGATCAGGATGCCGAACCACTCATTGGATTTATAAAATCAGAGCTAAATCTCAGGGAGGATCATGTGTATCTTCCTCGTGCTCAAAACCCAGATGTAAACCTACGCATTGAGAAATGGGTGTCGGATACTCCTGGTTTAAATAATGCTAAAAACTTTGGATATTTTAGCGGCAATGCCGATTCCCAAAACCAAAAAGCCACAATCTATGTTGTCAATAAATCCAAACTCTACAGTTATGATATTTCACTCACAGTAGTGGCAGTCAATGTAGAGTATTCTCAAAAGGAAGTAGAAAAAGAATTTTATACTGAAATACCTCGTCTTAAATTAACACTTATTCATTGAAAAAAGTTACTCTACTTATATTAGTCAGTATAGTATTGTCCTCTTTTGTGTCATGTAAAGAGGTAATGCAACTTAGAAGTAGTGCCCGCAAAACTAAAAGTCAGTTGCGGATGTTGGAACGGACGGTCAACCGTACCAAAAAACAATTGGGGCTGGATGGTAAGAAAAAGGAAGATGCCCAAGACACGATTGAACTTGGATTTACCTCCATTGATCAGAAAAATATGCTCAATTCCTATGGTTATGTCTACGATGCCATTAATGGTAAAGATCAAACGGTGACCAGATCCAATTTTTATTGGGATCCTGAAAAACAGCTTTATTATGTAAATGATAGAAAATACCGTCAAATTCTCCCAGATAAGGAAGTGTTTGGTTGGCATCCCTATTGGATGGGTAATGCATGGCAAAATTATCCTTTTGAATTGTTATCTACTATTTCTTATTTCTCCTATAAGATAGATCCCCAGACTGGATCATATTCCAATTCCAAGCAGATTGAAGATTGGAGAACAACTGCTTTAATTGATTCAGCCAAACTTAAAAAAACTAAGATTCTGTTAACGGTATCTAGCCATGGTCGATCAAATAACCACCTGTTTTTGGAGGACCGAGGAAAATGGTCTGTGCTTATAGACAGTGTCACACAATTAATTAAAGAACGTGATGCAGATGGAGTAGATGTGAACTTCGAACAGTTGCCCTACATGAAGCGGGAACGATTCAATTTGTTTATTAAACAACTTAGGGAACAATTAGACAATCGAATCAACAGTAAAAAAGCGATACTTTCAATTACTTTACCCGCTGTTGACAGCAGAGAGATTTTTGACGTTAAAGAATTACAAAAATATGCTGATTTACTAGTCATTATGGGTTATGATTACAACTCTGGTAATCAGATTCAGGGAGCAGTTGCACCACTAAGGTCTGTCGAAGGCTATTCTATTAGTTTGAGTAATACCGTTGAATTTTATTTAAATACAGGAATTGATCCTTCAAAAACTGTTTTGGCACTACCTTATTATGGGAGTATGTGGACGGGGGAACTTGGAGAAAATGGAGCTGTAGAATCCAAATTTGAGCGTAAGGTAACCTACCGAGAAATCATGAATTTGTTTTCAAAAAACATTGATGGCAATTCCAACGTTGAACCATTCTTGGATCAAAGGAGTATGACCAACTATTATAATTTTACCTATCCAGATAACACCACAAAAGAGATATGGTTTGACGATGATTATACCTTAGGTAAAAAATTTGATTATGCAATCAGCAAAAAATTAAAAGGTATTGGGTTATGGGCCTTGGGATATGACAATGGCTTTGAGGAACTATGGGATGTTATCGATGATCGCTTTGCCAGCCAAGAAAAAGTCATCACCAACCCCATTACGGAGCAGTCGGGATATTCAATTAAATTTGCTCGATTCTTGTTACAGAAAAAAGACATTGTAATAACGGCGGCCATTTTCTTTTTCTTTTCAATTGTGATCGGATTTTTAATTACTATGGGTGATTGGAGGGTAAGAGATTCGATCGCAAGAAATCAATTTCATCGAACCATATTTATTGGTTTGGTTTTTTTGTTTTTGACTCCTTTAGTGTATTTAATCAACGAGATTATGTTTTTAAAGTCAAATTGGATTTACTATGTGGTATTTCTTTTGGGTAATTTATCATTCTATTTGTCCACCTTTATAAAATTCAAAACCCACAAAAAACCATAGCATAAATGAAAGCAGCAATTGTTAAGGAGTTTTTTTGGCTGATCATTGGATCACTTTTCTCTCTGATTCTCTCATTCGTTTTCTTAGGTCTTTTGGATCTTACTTCTGGTGCTGAGGAGTTAAATGAAATTGAAAAAGTTTTTTCAGTACAATTGTATATTGTGGGTTGTGTCGTTTCCCTAATATCTATTTATATTATTCGAATCGTGGTAAGTGCCATTAAAAAATACATTATAAGATGATTCATAATTTGGTTTCTTCAATTGGTTTTCGATTGGATGAGTTTATCAAAAATAAGCTTTCAATTTCTGAGGATACTGTTGTGATATCCAGCTTGGTGGACATCAACGGGAACATGAATCAAGAGATCGAAAATAAAATCGCAATTTTTTTGATTAATATAGAAGAGGAGAAAATAACCAAAAATGGTCAATTTCAATCCTCACCAGGGATGGCACCGCCTGTAACGATAAATGTTTATCTGATGTTTTCGGCCTATTTTCCCAACTTCAATTACATAGAGTCGTTGCGTTATATCTCTTTAGTCATTGAGTTTTTTCAGAATCACAATTTTTTTAATACTGCCAATACACCCTTGTTGTCAGATAATATCGATAAATTATTTGTAGAAATTTCTAATGTAGGAATTGAAGAGGTTGGTAAGTTGTGGGGGAGTATAGGAGCCAACTATATACCCTCCGTGGCCTATAAGGTCAAACACCTTAGGTTTGACGGTAATATTATCACTGAAAACATTCCGCTTATTATGGGGAATGATTCAGATTGATTTTGATTTCATTATGATAAAACCAATTTCATGAGTACTGCTTCTCAAAACTCGATCCATTACAAAAGTAATTTTAAAAAAATTGTGGAAGTTATTGTATTTCATGAGTATTACATTAATAGAAATTGTTCGACCATAGACTTTGTTTTAGACCAACAAAATCGTTCCTTAATAAGAAATTATGGTTTATTATTTAAACAAACGGGTCAAGGGTTTGTAATTCTTCAGCGTGTAGATTCCAAAACCAACAGCGCTTCATTTTCGGGCCCTGTTACCTTTGTTTTTGACATGGTCTTTAAGGATCTCCTATTTTTAAATTTGACGAATATACCCTTTCAATACAGTCAACTTTTAAACTTTACCAATGAAAAAGCTTCAGGAGAGCGATTGCATGAAGAGGTTTATGTAGGAGAAAATGAGATACGACCTTATTCTGAAAATGGTATCGCTGGTAAATTAACTTTGACCATAAACCAAGAAAATGAATTTTTTGGAAAGGAAAGTGATGGATTAAATATTCCGACTTATCAATACAGAATCAATTTTGACACACGCACCTTTGTCTTGAGATATAATTTTTACTTTACCAAACAGTCGGGGGACATCAAGAAATATTATGTCCTGAATGAAAAGGATGGTACCCGTTATGAAAACTTCATTTCACGAAAATTGGAAAACGGCATAGAAGCTTTTTCACTAGAGTTATCAGAGGAAATTAAATTAAAAGAAAAGTATGAGTTTCTATTTTATCTGAAAAAAGAGGATGAGTTTGACAAATCGTTCTCAAAGTTTTTGCCGCATCCGGAACCAATTAACTTAAACTTTGATGAAGAAAAAAAAGTTTTTTTTAATGATCTTTTTATTGCGTTAGATTTATAAAAAAAAAATTTGACAAATTATTTTTTTATTCACTATATATATATAAATTGTTGAAAAAATAATTATGGCCGCAACATTAGCAACACCTGGTGTTTACATTGAAGAAAAGAGTTCGTTTGGTTCTTCAGTAGTACCAGTTCAAACAGCAATACCCGCATTCGTAGGGTATACAGAAAAAGCAAGTAGGGGGTCAAAGGACTTGACCAATGTCCCTACAAAAATTTCGTCTTTAGGTCAATATGAAGAACTTTTTGGAGGAGCTCCTGCTACAAAGTTTAACATAGAAACCTCTGACGATTTTATTACTGGGTTTCAATTGTCTTTTGTCGAAAATACTCGTTTTTTGATGCATAATGCCTTGCGATTTTTCTACGCCAATGGTGGAGGAGATTGCTATATTGTGTCAGTAGGAAATTTTGATGAGAACATTGACGCAGGAAAGCTAAACGATCCAAAAGGTGGAGGTTTAGCTACTTTAGAAAAATATCTAGAGCCGACATTGATTGTAGTTCCAGATGCAGTACTTCTTTCCGAAGCAGATTGTTATTCATTACAAGCTGCAATTCTTTCCCACTGTGGATTCAAAATGAAAAATCGCTTTGCGATACTTGACGTTTACGGTGGAACCAATGAAAGAACTTTCGACGATGAAGATGTGATCAACAAGTTTAGAGAAGGCGTAGGATCCAACTTCCTGATGTGGGGAGCGGCATACTATCCTTATCTTAACACAACATTGATTAAAGCCTCAGAAATCGACTATACAAGAATTGAAAACTTGGATGGGTTGGTTGGAGTTTTGTCAAAAGAAGTTGCAGATAATTTAGCTGCTGAGAACATCACCGAACCCAGAGCCGAAGGAATCAATGCTGAAATCAATAAAATTAACGAGGATAATGACGCTGATGCTGTCAAATCGATTCACTCAACCCTCACCGTGATCAGCCCAAAGTTGAATATGATCATGACTGAGATGAGTGAAATGTTGAATCTGATGCCTCCCAGCTCGGCAATGGCCGGAGCATACTCCATGGTCGATTTTACTGCAAGTGTAGCTCAATCTCCTGCTAATATTAGCTTGGGATCTGTGATTTCACCTACCGTAAACATCAACAACGACAACCAAGAAGATCTGAATTTACCATTGAATGGTAAGGCTGTAAATGCCATTAGAAGCTTTCAAGGAAAAGGAGTTTTGGTTTGGGGAGCGAGAACACTTGATGGAAATTCAAAAGATTTCCGTTACGTAAGTGTCAGAAGAACAATGACTTTTTTAGAACAAAGTGTAAAATTTGCGGCAGAGGCATTTGTGTTTGCTCCAAATAATGCTACTACTTGGTCTACATTAAGAGCAACGGTTGCCAACTTTTTGACCAACCAGTGGCAATCAGGATTATTGGCTGGACAGTCACCGGAGGATGCTTTCCAAGTTGAAATTGGATTGGGTTCAACGATGACACCAAACGATATCCTTGATGGAATTTTGAAGATGACCGTCAAGGTTGCAATTACAAGACCCGCTGAGTTTATTGTCATTACATTTGAACAACAGCAACAAAAATCATAATTAACAAATTTATATAATACAATATGGCACTACCCACCGCAGGTACTGGAGCAGAACAAGATCAGTTTTGGCCCTTACCAAAGTTTTATTTCTCTGTAGACATTGGGGATTTTACAGACCTTCCTTTTCAAGAGGTTAGTGGATTAGATGTTGAGACTGAGGTGATTGAATATCGTCACGGTAACAGTCCAAATCACTCTTCCATTAAAATGCCCGGATTGATGAAATTTTCTGATATCACACTTAAAAAAGGTGTATTTGCTGATGATAATTCTTTCTACGAATGGATTTCTGGAATATCATTAAATACCTATGAACGTTTGACAGTAGTAATTCGTCTCCTAGATGAGACTGCTACGCCAAGGATGACTTGGACTTTAACCAATGCATTTCCAAAGCAGATTACTCCCACTGACATGAGTTCTCAATCCTCTGAGGCTGCCATTGAAACAATGGTTTTGGCACATGAAGGATTGGTCGCTGAAGTAGGATAATAGATTACACTATAGCGTTAAAAAACGCTCAATAAACGTTAATTCTAAATAGCTAAATAGGCCTTTTTTTAAGGACCAGTTTAGCTATTTTGGTAAAAAGTAAATATCATGAGTGATTTGTCAATATATCCAGCTCTTGGTTATGCCTTTAGTGTTTCCGCCGTAAATAGTGACGGTCTTTCATCAGCACAAAATTCAGTTGCTACTGCAAAAAATGTTGATGCTGAATTCCAATCCATTAGGGGAATAAAAGCAAGACGAGAGACCGTAAACTATAGGGCATTGGGGATGAATAACTATAGTTTTCAATTACCGAAAACTACTCAATATGAAGATTTGGTTCTCGAACGTGGCGTGGTCAAATCTTCCTCTGATTTCATTAATTGGTGTAACTCTTTCATCAATATGGATGCCTCAGAGAGTGATTCGTCATCTAATAATGCACTGTCAACAAAGATCATATTGGTTTTTCTTTGGGATCGAAATAAAATGGATCCCTTAATGACTTGGACTTTTTACAATGCTTATCCAAAGGCTATAGAATACAGTGGGATCAGTGCTAGAGACAGCGCCTTTGCCGTAGAAACCATTACGATTGCGTACTCGCATTTTAGTACCCTTCATTCACCAGTTTAAAGATTATGGCAGTAGAAATTAAAGAACTTATCATCAGAGGAATTGTTGAACAGGGAGATAATGAGTCTGAAATAGATATAGTAGAGTTGATAAAGGACCAAATCGAAAGCTATAATTTTGGTTTAACTCCTGAGGAAAGGCGTGAAATTATCCAAGATTGTGTTTCGGAAGTGAAATCCTTAATCGATCGTAAATCAAACTTTTAGGAATGTATAATTCTTCAGATGTATTTACCATAGCGGGTTACGACGACGACGGATTCTCCTCAGGGAAAAAGGAATTCGTACTTCAGATTAATCCAGAGAAGTTTGATATTATTGTCGGTGATAAAAAGCCTGCTCCAGGTAAAAAAGCGGATGGTGATCGTTTGGTGAGTGGAGAGCCTGGTAAAGAAATTCTAAAATGGAATTTTACTTTCCTCATAGATAATACTGGTGTGCTGCCTCGACTTCCCACCGGATGCTCTAGGGCGGGGTCATCCATAGCCCCCTCCATAGAAGCCCTAAGAGAGGCATGTGTTTCCATTAGAAATGCTACACATACCAAACCCTTTGTAGAGGCTATTTGGGCGGATCTGAGTATTCAAGGAAGGGTTTCTAAGATTTCGGCCCGATATGAGTTTTTTGACAACAAGGGAAACCCACTCAGATCAATTATTACCCTCGAGATTTCAGCAATTGCAAAAGAGAACCCCAATCTACAAAGCCCAGATATTTCCAGAATGCCCACCATGAAAGGTGGAGATAATCTGGTTAAGTTTTGTGAAGATTATTACAAGGATAAAAACTATTATATCAAAATCGCAGAACTTAATAACATGAGTTCATTTAGGGCTATTGAAAAAGGTAAGCGTTTAGAATTTCCACCCATCAAAAAATAATTCATGAGTGATGCCACCCCCATAGATTCATTAAACGAACCGGTATCTTTTTCGTTGATTTTTAACAACGCGCCCTTGCCTTCCAGCTTTGAGGTATTCAGTATTTCAGTTCACAAACAGTTGAATAAAATAGGGAGAGCTTGTGTAAAGATCTTAGGAGGAGATCCCAAAATGAATACTTTTGAGGAGGCAGAATCCAACTTGTTTAAGCCAGGAACAGAATTAGAAATCAAATTGGGTTACGACCAATCCAATACTACCGTATTCAAGGGACTTGTCCAAAAAAATGGATTGTCGATTAAGGATGGTTTCCAACGCTATAAATCCAAGAGGCTTTTGGTCATAGATTGTGTTGATAAGGCCATACAGCTAACCAAAACCTATACTTCAGATATTTACGAGGATAAAAAGGACAGCGAGGTCATTACTGCATTAATTGCCAAAACAGGACTGACCAAAACGATTCAATCCACTAATGTAAAACATGCTTTTCTTCCAAAATACAATGTCAACGACTGGGATTTTATTCTCCAAAGAGCATCCATCAATGGAATGATTGTAGTCAATTCAGATAATACCATAGCAGTAAAAGAGCCCTCTGGAAAAGGAAGCCCAGCCTTAAAAATAGAACACGGTGATGGTTTGGTAGATTTTGAAGGAAGTGTTGATGGGGGAGATCAGTTCAACTCTTTAAAATTCAATAGCTACGATCCTTTTAAAAAACAATCTTCTAACTCCAATGCATCTGAGCCAACACTAACTGCACAAGGAAATCTGACAGGAAAGAATACAGCGATGGGTTCCAGCCCTAATCTGACCGAATTGATTATTCCACAGCCTTTAGAAACAGGTGAATTATCCTCCATAGCTGATGCTGCCTTAACCAATAATCGTTTGAAAAAAGTTTGTGGAGAGTTAAAAGTAAAAGGGGTAAAAACAGGAGAAATAGACAGCCTAATTAAACTATCTGGCTTTGGGTCTCGTTTGGATGGATCGTGTTATGTCACTAGCGTCAAGCATGAATTGTATGAAGGAGATTATTTTACAACTTTTGGTTTTGGGCTAAATCAAAACCCCAATATTCAGAACAAAGGAATTGACCTTTCAAAACTAATCTCACCTATTAAGGGCCTACACATTGGTGAGGTAAAAAAAATAGATCAAGATCCAGATAATGAATACAAAATAAAGGTATTTATCCCTTCTTTGAAATCCAGTGGAGATGGACTGTGGGCCCGATTAACCCATTTTTATACAAGTCCAGATGCAGGATCTTTTTTCATCCCCGAGATAAATACTCAAGTTGTTGTTTCATTTATAAATGACGACCCCAGACAACCTGTAATTTTAGGAGGATTGTATACTAAAACGACCAAGCCCTATACTGAAATTACAGCCAAAAATGAGTTGAAAGCATTTGTAAGTAAAGAAAAGCTTACACTTGAATTTGATGAAAAAGACAAAGTGATTGTCATTAAAACAAGTGACAAAAATAAAATCACTATAAGTGAAAAAGACAAGGGAGTAAAAATAGAAGATGAAAATGGAAATGAAATTGAGACTTCTGATAGCGGGATTTCGATCAGTAGTAAAGACGAAATAAAAATTTCCTCAAAGGATGTAGTAACCATTTCAGGTACAAAGGGTGTAAGCATTAGTGGAAGTTCTGGTAAAGGGATAGCTGTAAAAGGAAATAAAGTTGAAATAAAGTCAGATTCAAAAGTTGCAACAGAAGGATCAGCCATTGAACTAAAAGCTTCGGGGGCAGTAAACGTCAAGGGAGGCACTGTAAATATAAATTGATTGTTATAATATATAGGGTATGGAGGATCAAGAAAAATCGTTTTTAGGAGTAGGCTGGGCTTTTCCTCCCACATTCAACAAACAGAGAGCGGATGTGGAAATGGCCACCGAAAACCAAGATATCAAAGAAAGTTTGGAGATTTATTTCGCTACCCGATTGGGGGAAAGGGTCATGAGAAGTGACTACGGCTGCATTATTCATGAATATGCCTTTCAATCTTCTAATACCAATGTATTAAAATCTGTTGAAATCAATCTTAAAAATGCTATTCGTGATTTTGAGCCTAGAATCATTGTTCACGATGTAAAAGCCAAACGTTTGAATGTAGATGAGGGGATCATCAATTTTGTGGTGGACTTTGAAATTCAATCTACCAACATTAGGGACAACATTGTATTCCCTTTTTATATTAACGAAGGAACAAATATAAAATAGAAACTTTTGGAGGACAAGTTTATTCATTTTCTAAATCCCGACAATTTCAAAATTGATGATCGCAATTTGGAAGACTTGATACTTTTTGTTCAAAAGCTTTCCAAAAAGTATAAATTTTTTGACTTAAAAAATAAAGCTACAGGTGATTGGTTTGATATGTTCGCTTCTGATGAATCCTTTCTGCTTGCTGAAATTTATACGTTTGAAATTCAGAAGTATGATTTATTAAGGTTGAGCCTCACTCAGAGTTTTGACGAATTATCTTCTGACAAAGAGAAAAAGGAAATTTTCCAATCATTTTTTGAGTTAATCTTCACCTATTTTAAAATCATTAATGAATGGTATACCTCAGCGACAAGAAATAACTTATCTCAGCAAAGCTCTGAAATTGAGTTAGCTATTGAGCAAACCATTCAAAAGAAAATTTTAGTTTATTTTGAGGAATTTACCTCTTACGCTCTCTATTTTGAAGAAGATAACGAGCAAAAATTAAATCTCAATATTTCCTTTAAGGATTTTAAAACCCTTTGGGGCATTAAGAATATTACCCCAAAAAATATTTTTAAAAATATTGACAGCAGCCAGTCGCCGCTGAGTAGTGGCCTCAAGAAATTAATACTTCTTTATACTCCTGTTTATGAATCGCTTTTGAGTCTCCAGTTCAAGGCTGCTAGGCTTTTTCATCAATCCATTGAGGGTGATTCAAACCACAAAGCGCATGTGGGCTTACTGATTACTTTTCTTAAGTTATATGAATATGTAAGGGACGATTTGAATGCACTTTCCAAAAAACACCTCGACTTTTATTATAAGGTAATCTTATCCCAAAACCCCAATGGTGTGGTAGCCAAGAATATGTTTATCAATATTCAAATTGACGAAAATATTGATTTCTTGACCATAGATCAAGGAGCATTAATTGTAGCTGGTCAAAACTCTGATGGTTCTCAAATTATTTATCAAACTGAGGAAGAAGTCATTCTAAATAATGCTGTAATCTCAGACCTTAGAACACTTTTCTTGAGTCGAAACAACTATTTTGATTACAATTCGCGTAATAAGTTAGTATCCGGAATTTATTCCAAGACACATTGTGCTGATGCTAATGAGGTGAATACTTTTAACAACAACGAAGATGTTTTTTCAACTTTAGGCGAAGATCAAGTATTAATAACTGATAGTGAAAGAACAATGGACAATGCCCGTATTGGTTTTGCAATTGCCTCTCCGTCTCTTGTCTTAGGGAAAAGCAATCGGGAAGTCAATTTTAATTTTACATTCAGTACAGACTCAATAAAGTTCCTGTCCAACTTGATCATTGATATTGCCAACCGAAAAGGAGTCACAGATAAAGAAGTTTTTTATGATGTTTTCAATCGATTGTTTACCATATCCTTTACTAACGAGGAGGGATGGGTTGAGGTAACCGACTACGATATTGATTATCCCTCGGATTGGACGCTCAATACCATAGGAATTCGAATAAAACTACCCAAACAATATCCCTCTGTGGATAATTATCAGGAGGATCTACACGCTTTGAATCTTAATGCGACTAAGCCTGTATTTCAGTTTTTGATTAATTCCAATGAATTTTACTATCCCTACTCCTTCTTGAGTCGCATGGAAATTAGCAAAATTGATGTCGATGTAAAAGTTTTGGAATTAAAGAATCTCAAAGTTATTACGAATCAGGGAATGGTAGATGTCAATTCAGAGTTTGACCTACTGGGTGTCAATCCTTTGATAGGATCATCCATCATGTTGGGTACTCATGAATTGTTTTGTAAAAGAGTGAATCAGCTTTCATTGGGCTGGACTTACACAAATTTACCCAACGATTATGACAGCATTGAGCAATATTATAAATCATATAATAGGGATATTAAAGACGATAGTTTCAGTTTGAAGCTTACTGCCCTATCTGATTATACCTTTAAGAGGTCTGGAACCAAAGAAATTGAAATTGAGATGTTCCAAGCCGACGAAAAAGGAAATACACTTCCCCATCGATTCATCGAGGAGGTCAAAGTAGAATCGTTTAATCTAAAACCCAATTTCGACCTTCGTGAAGAAGATCTGTTAAACTATTCCAATGATGATGAAACTGGATATATAAAAATGGAGTTGGTCTCGCCAAGAATTGGATTTGGCTCTGCATCCTATCCTTCCATTTATAGTAAATCGGTAACAGAGGCAGCAGAAAATCCCCCAAAAAGAGAAGCCATTTCGATTGAGCTCCCCAATGAACCCTATTCCCCATTAGTAAAAGATTTTTTTGTAAACTATCAAGCCCAATCCAGTCTTTATTTTAATGAATCTTCTGTTACTGAAAATGATAGTAGTCAGGACAATCGATACTACCTTATTTCTCCTTTCGGTGTGGATCAAACTTTTTCAAAGCATGAGATTTCCGACAACCACCTCATTCATCCCTTCAGCTACGAAGGTGAATTGATCATTGGACTTGAAAATATCAATGCGCCTCAAAGTCTGAACCTTTTGATTGAAATTAAAAAAAGTGGAAATGAAAATTATGCTTTTACTCAGAATTTGGAGTGGTTATATTCTGGCACCAATGGTTGGAAGCAACTAAGTCCAAACGATATCATTTATGACGAAACCATCAATCTAACCAAAACTGGGGTGATTTCAATTTCGATTCCTGTTGATATTTCCAATGATTCAAATTTGTTTAACAACAATAAGTTCTATATTAAGGCCTGCTCTAAAACCCAAGCTGATCAATTCAGTTTAATTAAGGCAGTATACATTAACGGAGTAAGAACTGTTGAATGTTTTGGAGAGGTGGAAATAGAAAAAACAGAACATTTACCCCCACAAAGTGTGGAAAGCTTTAGCCCAACTATAGCTGGAGTAATCAATATTGATCAACCCATGAAAACAGTTGGAGGAAAGGATAAAGAAAGTCCTTTGGAATTTTACAAACGGGTAAGTCAAATTTTGCATCACAAAAATAGACCCATCACCAAAAGCGATATCGAAAAATTCGTCCTTCAACAATTCAACTGGTTATCCTATGCAAAATGTTACACCAATGACCATTTGGGCGATGAACTCAATACGAAAAACATTAAGTTGCTATGTTTGAAGAAGATTGATGAAACGCAAAATATTGACGAAATCAAGCTCAGTACTGCAGACAAGATTATCGTTGTGTCCTTTTTAGAAAAAATCATTTCTCCATTTGCTAAGGTTGAAATCATTAGCCCTCAATTTGAAGACCTCTGGATTAAGTGTAAAATGAAATTTGCTGACATCTCTGGGGGCAAGGGTATTGCTCAGTTCAATAAAGAGTTTTTCAATCACCTGTGCCCATGGGCACATTCCGAAAAAGAAAGGATCATTTTGGGTCAAAAAATTAAAAAGAGTGAAATCATAAAGTTCATCAAATCCAGACCCTACATCTCTTTTGTGACCGGTATATCGATCATTCACATAAAAACACTTGAGGATGGATCAAAGTTGTTTCATGACTCCGCAAATTCCAATGAAAATTCAGAGTTTATTCAAACAGGTACTGTTCAATCCCTATTGGTTCCTCGGAAAAACAAAATCGTTCAACTGGATCAGGAAGTTTATTCAGAACCTGAAAGAACTGATTTATTTGAATTGGGAGTAGGAGAAAATTTTATCATTTCCTCTGACAGAGAGGAAAACCAGTTTTTGGAAGTTCCTGAAAAAATAAAATCTAACAAAATCAAAACCAAACCCTTCACATTCAATTTTAAATTTTAATTGATCATGGCTTTAATCAATAGACAAACATTAAAAAATTATTTTAAAAAAGGAGGTTTTGCTACTGAGAAACACTTTGTAGACTTAATCGACTCATCGTTAAACATTGTTGATGACGGAATTTCAATCCAAAAAGAACACGGATTGAAAATCAATCCATTGGGTTTTTCTACAAAGCTAATTTCCTTTTTTAAAAAATCTACTCAAAAATCCCCAGAATTTTCCATAGAGTTGGATCAAGCCAATGCCCCAGGTTTATCTTTTCAGGGAGAGAACGATAAAAGCATAATCAAAATTAAAAAAGAAGGCTTGGTTGGAATCAACACCCTTGATCCTATACACACCCTAGATGTCAACGGTACAGTAGGGATGAAATCAAAGGTAGGAACTTATGCCATTGGAACTGTTCCTGGTGACGGTAGCTGGCACAGTATTCTAACCAACCTAAACGGTGTCAATGGATATGAGATCACTGCTAATATCAAGGGAGAAACAGGTAGTGGTCGATACAGTATTGCCCATGCGATAGCCCTTTCAGCATTTGGCGGAAGTAGAAGTAAGAATAAAATCAAAACCACAGTAGCCAGTTACGGTAGCTTTTTCTATAAAATTGCTTTTCGTTGGTATGGAGACATTCATGACTACGAATTACAAGCCAAAACTACTCGCCATTTTGGAATTGATGGGAAAACGGGTAACGCTTTTCCTATCTCCTTTAATATTATAAAACTTTTTTCTGATTGATCCAATATCATGATTCAGCCTAAGACACTTACCACTCCAGATTATCCCAGTAAAAGCATGCAATATGAGTTTTTACGCCAAATGGGTGTAGAATGGATTCAACGTGTATCGGGTGGAAAATGGACCGACTACAATTATCACGATCCTGGCATCACTTTTCTGGAGCAACTTTGCTATGCTCTTACAGATCTCGGGTATCGGACCAACTTCCCCATTCAAGATTTATTGTTATGCAATAGTGATGGTTTTGATCTTGAAAAAAACAACCTTTTTATTCCTGCTCACAAAGTATTTCACTCTGCTCCATTGAATACATTAGACTACAGGCAGATAATAATTCAGCAAATACCAAATGTTAAAAATGCTTGGATCAAATCTTTGGAGGAGAATCAGTTTGGATTTAAAGGAATTTACAATGTTTTGATTCAATGTGATCAAGAAATAGGTGATGATAAAGTCAATGATATAAAATCTCAAGTAGATCAATTACTAATGCAAAACCGTTCCCTTTGTACGGATTTCCAAGAGGTTAAGATTTTACAAAAAGATATTTTAAGCATTTCGGGGCATATCAGTCTGGATTCTTTTGTTCTTGGTGAATCTGTATTGGCTGAAGTTTACCACAAAATTGAAGAAGTCATTAATCCAGGTGTGCCTTTTCATGAATATGAGGAAATGATCGCTAGGGGATATTCAACTTTGGATTTGTTTACTGGTCCAGCCATACATAATGGATTTATTGACACAAAGGAATTAAAAGGTAAAACCAATGAAATCTATATTTCAGAAATCAAAGAATTAATTGAAAATATAGAGGGGGTTGTTGATGTTGACCAAATCTCCGTTTACAAAAATGGGATTAAGATGTTCGATGATTTAATTTCTTTTGGGGAGGACAGTTATCCCTCATTAGAAAAGAATATCCAAAACTATCATACTGCCTCTGAACAACTTACTTTTTCTAGAAATAATAATCAATATGAAATTGATACTGTTATTCTTTCACAGCTATATGATGCACTTACTGTTGCTTCAAAAACAAATTTTTTCAAGCCCAAACAAACAGAAAGTAAGGATTTTGAAAGTCGTTTTTCAAAAGAAGAAATTGAACATTATTTTTCAATCCAAAACGAATTACCCTCAATATATGGTCTTAAGGAAAACGAACTCAGTTCATCGGTCAATAGCAAAAGAAAGGCTCAAGCAAAGCAGCTTAAAGCCTATTTGACATTTTTTGAACAAATCATGTCCAACCATTTGAGTCAACTGACAAATCTGAGAAATATTTTTTCAATTAGTAAAGAAGTTGATCAAAGTTATTTTACCCAAATACCCGAAAGTATTCCAGAATTGGAGTCTATTTTGATTGATAAAAAGACAGGTGCTTACTTGGAAAAGCTTCAACAAATGACAGAGAGTACTGAAAAAAAATTCAGTAGAAGAAATCATATTGTTGACCACTTACTTTCGAGGTTTGGGGAGCTTTTTAATACCAACTTGCTTCAAAAATTGATACGATCCTCTAATGATGAACTCAGCGAAGAGGAGATGCAAAAAATTGTTCTTAGCAAAAAAATTGATTTTGCAGATGAAATACTCAGTTTAGGAAAAAACAGAATCAAAAGCTTTAACTACCAATTACCTTCATGGGATCACGAAAACACTTCTGGTCTAGAAAAACGACTAAAGTTGAGCCTTGGTCTTCAATGTAAAAATATTCGATCCTTGGCAGCACCCATAATGGATCATTATCAAAAAAGAAAGCCTAAAGAACAGTGGAAAGTAAAAGAAGTTCAAATCATTAAAGGGCCAAAGAAAAAGGTTATCGCAAAACCAAATGACAATTACACTAATGATGAAATTTCCATTTATTGTCCTGATCACAGCTTTTTTAAATCACTTTTCATTTTTGGTCCCAAATCAAAAACCTACCGGATTGTTCCGACCCGTGTCGATAGAAAAATTGTATTTAATCTACTTTATAAACTGCCCAATCAAGAGCATCCCAGTATCATTTATAGAGCCAATAAAAAAGCAGATTGTGAAAAGAAATTAGAGATCATCAAAGAACGTTTCAGATCATTTAACAATGAGTGTGAGGGAATGTTCATGGTTGAACATGTCTTACTCCGCCCACTTGTCTCTACCAACTATACCACAATTATCCTTGATGACAAGGGAGAAGAATTTCTCAAAAGTTACAGCTCTGGTCCATTCGAGGAGCAAAGAGAGGTCAGAGATGATCTCTATGTTTTAGGAGTAAATCCTGAAAATTACTCTGCCCAAAAAGTGAAGGGAAAAAAGTCCTACAAAGTTGTTTTATATGATATTTTGAATAAACCTGTATTCCAATCCATTAAAGAATATAAAACCAAAGAAGATGCGATCGGGGAAGTTCAAAATATTATTGATTTTTTCAAGGAGAGAAAAAATCAAAAGGCAGATTTAAAAGACCTCTCGAACATCAATATTGATATGGGGAACAGTCATGAATTTCCGATTGATTTTCAATACTCCAACTCCCTGAGTTTTATATTACCCAATTGGCCATACAGATTCCAAAACAATGAATTTTTGGACTACTTTAAAGAACAGCTAGATCAGTTCATTCCAGCTCATATCAAATATAAAATTTACCTATTGGATGTAGATCAACTCATATCATTTGAAGAGACCTATATGAAATGGCTTAAAAGTAAAGTGGAGTCCAATAATGATGAATCAGATATCATGTCCATGCAATTGATCCAATTATTGCAAACCTATAAACCACTCCCTTGACATGGCTTCTAAGGTTAGGATACAACGTTTTGTCGCTGAATTAGATATACCCTCAGAAGATTTGTTTGATTCCATAAGCCAAAAAGCAGCAAACTTTATCAATAGAAATATACCCAACTTGATTGATCAAGTTATTCGGGATCTGGTGGATCCAAATGTTGATTACATCATTGACAGTATTGAGGTTGATTTGGGTAAAATTAATTTTGAAAATATTCCGGATCTCAATCAATCCTTTCAAAAAAAATTTAAATACATCGTTTCTATTAAACTGGCTAATGCGCAAGTAGATAAATCATTCAAATTTGAAAGAGGAATATTAGATTTTATCGAATATGGTAAGTTTCCTTGGTGGATGGATCAAACAGCTCCATGGAAAAGGCAGCTTCCTGAAAAACTTTCTAAAACTTTCCTTGACAAAATCAGTTCATTGCTTTTGGTTTCAAAAGAGCATTTCTTTCGTTTAAAGAACCTGCTAGGTCAAGACGATTTAGACCAATTATTAAAACATCTTTTAAAAAAAGAACACCTTCTTTACTCCTTTAGCCTTCAACTATTGGAAAAATTAGTGCAAAAAACAAAACATAAGTGGGTCTCCCCTGATTTTGATAAAAAAACTTTACAATACTTTCTTGTCTCAGAGTTTTCCAAGAAAAGGATCGATAAAAAGGAAATTCTTTATCAATTTTTAAATCGTTTCGCATCACAAACTCGACAAGAATTTTCGTCAATTCTTTCCCTTTCAGTATCCGAAAAAAAAGAAAGCAATTCTGCTTTAGATCAAATTTTGAAATCCATATCCCAAGAAAATCAAATCAATCAAAGGCCACAAAACCTCAACCCATTGGATGCAATTTCTATCCTTATCACCTATTTTGAAAAAGGGTATGAGGAAATTCCTTCTGGTTATTCAGATTTTTCTCTCCTAAAGGGATTACTTCGTAAAGTACTCAATAAAAATAAAGATGATTTCATGTTCGCTTTGAAATCACTAAATCTCAAAGGGTCTCCCATTAAAATCCAACGATTTCTTTTTTTACTTGACGAGTCTGAAAGTTATTTATCGGCCTTTTTTTCGTCTGATCAACATTTTCAGTGGATGTCGGAAGTTATCACACTCATTGAATCCTCTCAAGTCATTAATCTTCTTGAGCGTCAGAGCACATTATTTGAAAACAAAAATCTCAATCATGCCCTCCTGAGATTAGTAGTCGAGCAAAATATTACAGATCTAAACCATCAAGTATTGATGGAAAAATTACTTCAGATCATCGCTTCGGATTATAACATGAATTATTCTGATCTGGTCAAAGAATTGTTTTTGAGTTTTAAATCAGGGTCCCAACAATCCAAATCATTTTCAGTCTTGGAGAACTTATATGTGCGTGAAGTCAGTCAAAAACTCATCTTCAAGCCACAAGCTGAAGCTTTTGTAGAAATGAAGGACGCTGAACTTGCTAACCAACTCAGTTTTTTTCAACGTCAATCATTAGAGTATTTTAAGAAGCTATTCAGCCATTCTTCTTTTGAAGCCTTGTATCAAAATACTTTTCATACTTCAAATGAACTATTAACCCATTTATTACAAGCCATTCAAAAAATACAGGGAGAGGATTTTACCAATTTGAGTCTGACACTTTTGAGAGAAATGTCAACGCTCACAAAAACACCATTCTCAACATGGGTAGAGGGTGTCGTAAAATTTATCCATCATAAAACATATTTAAATACATTCGATTATCAAATATTGGCCAAGTTTATACGTGAACAGTATGAAGATGACAATGAAATCAAAACCATATTTCGTTATGATCACCAAAAAAAGTTGAATCCTCAACAAGAGGAAATCATTACTTTTCTCCTAAAACTTTTTCCCCATTTTGAAATAAAAAAAGGGTTTAAGATTAAATTTTCAGATGTTGAAGTCTTTGAGGTTTTCCTCGTTAATTTTTTTCAATCAGTATCCGAAACCAATCTGAGTCTCTTGTTTGAAAATGCTTTTTCTCAAATAACGATACATACGCAGATACCTTTCACGAATATTATAGCCTTGGTTTTAGAGGGCCTAAAAGGTCAGCGTCATAAAACCCCATTGGATCATTTAGTAATGATCAACTATAAGACCGTTTCGGTTGATAATTTGGAGGAGGATCAGCAATTAATAGAGCGAGCTCAATTGTATTTGGATCAAAAAAGCATCCCTTTTTTACACTACAAAAGAATTCTTTTTCTTTTCGATCATTTAGAAGAGCTCCTTAATAAAAATTCATCTTATAAATCTGCTTTTAAAAAGCCCGAGAATTTATTTGATTTTCTTGCTCAAGGGTTTCCATCAACTTCAAGTTCCTATGCCATTAACCTAAAATTATTGGATCGGATAGCCAAAAAAATCAAACTACCTTTCGACCAATTGATCACTACGGTTTTAAATTCCATCAAGACCAAAGTTGTTAAAACCTCGCTCGACTTTGAATTCTTAGCCAGCTTCGATACTGTTGATAATTTGGAGGAGGATCAG
>DEYL01000063.1:93535-96078 GCA_002364535.1 Flavobacteriaceae bacterium UBA3159
TTCGACCAATTGATCACTACGGTTTTAAATTCCATCAAGACCAAAGTTGTTAAAACCTCGCTCGACTTTGAATTCTTAGCCAGCTTCGATACCACCGACCCTTCCCAAGATAAATTATTATTTACGATTTCTGAGGAACAAAATCTTGATCATTTAAGAAAGAGTGTTTTTCGATTCTACTTTATGACTTTTTTGAATTTTAAAAATTACAAAAGCGCATTTAAAGATGATTTAGACTTGGCCCAATTTGTTTTCGATCAATTGAAATTAAACCAAAACGAAAGCTTCGAACTAAAGGTGCCGCTTCTCTTCAGTGCTTTTGGTAAAAGAATCCAAACAAGCGTCTCAAACCTATATTTGGTCACTGTAGAAAGAATCATTTCCAGAAAAAAAACAGATGAACTCTCCAGGCGATTGTTGTCAAAAATGATTTTGAGCCTATTAGAAATACATTCACCAAAATTTAATTTTGGATCTACTGCTTCCAGTATAAAAACTCCAGATGATCTGATCCTTAACCTTTCCAAACACAAAAAGATTTACCCCGATTTGCTTAAACAATTGGTTTATTTTCCAAATTTTCTCTCCACACTTAAGTTAGATTCCTACAAAAAGGCCATTCGTCAACTGATCGAGGGATCCAATATTCGTTTTGAATGGATTGAAAATTTACTCAAAGAAAACCTACAGTCCACAAAGGGAAATTTAAATGCAAGAATTCGTTTTTTAATCCTGAAAATTTTATTTGATACAAAGTTGATAAGCTCTGAAATGGAATTCCAAAAAATTCTGCGACAATACCTTATTAGACACGATCCTGATGTTATAAAAGAAGGCATCTTTAATTCCGAATTTAAGTCAGTTGGAATGGAAAAAGATCAATCTGAGAAATCTGCCATCAAGAAAATCATTGATCTTCTATCAAAACAAAAAGATCAATTCATCAGTCCCTTTAAAGAAAATTCATTTGAAAAAAATCAATTTGATTATCTGTTACAATACAAGAATGATATTTTGATAACCAAAAATCAAGATGATTCTAAGCGGATTGAAAATGAATTGGATGATTTTGAATCCATATTCTCTGATTCTGATTCACTTTTGTTTTTTCTGATTACCTATGCAAACGACCTAGAAATCCTTTTGGCATTCACAGAATTGGTTTTGTCCAAGGAGAATGAAAAAATAGTCCAGTTGAGATTAGATCAATTGAATAAAAAGTTTTTACGGGTAGAGCAACGGATTATCGACCTGCATAATGAAATTCGTTTCTCTAATCTAAAAGAGAAAACATTTAAAATTTTACTCAGGACTTTTTTATTCAAAAACATTGGTGCAAATAAAAGGGTTTCAAATTTTAGCATAAGTGATTTTATCTATGGATTCCTTGAACACTTATCTAGAGAGAGATATCTGAGCTTGAGAGCCATCAATGACATTACTTTCTTTAAGGAGACAGATTCAATCAGCCAGGAAATTAATTTGGCTTTGTCTGTTTTTACAGATCGAGGAATTTATTATGGCATTAGTAAAAGAGTAAGAGATGAAGTATACTTTAAAGATCTTTCAATTGCAGTAATAAAACATCAACAACTGCCTGATTGGGCCCTCTCAAAAACTTTTACTGTAGAAGACGCTTGGGCTTTTGTAATTTCTAAAATTGAAGATCAAGATTATGAATTTACTTCAAAATTGATAAAGGAATTGTCCGTTACCGAGGGTTTTTTAAAATCCATCGAGGAAAAATCAACACCATTCTTTATTAATCTATTCAGGCAAATACAAAACCCTCAAACAGATTACGATCTGAGCATAAAGTTTCAAGAATTAGTTAGTTATTTTTCAAAACACCCATGGAACACAAAGGATCAAACGGACATCGTATTGTCAAGTTATTTTCTTAGGGACGGGTTGTGGAAAGGAATAGGCTTAATTCAACTTTCAGAGAAAATATCTGATTTCCTCAAAGACCGATCTGAGCGTGAACCTGATCAATTAAAACAAGAGATTCGTCAAGCGTTGAAACTTAGTGATGCTTTTATTTCATTCCAGAAATTATCCCAATTAGGTACAGAGGAAAAAATTGAACTGATCAAATATTTCTTTGAAATGGGTCAACTACCAAAAGAAGTGAATTTTGATCAAGTCAAGATCAAAAAACATTTTAAGGATTTATTACTAGAGAATACCCAAGCAATTAAAAAACTTTGGAAAAACTATATCGGTCAACCAGAAGCAGTATCAAATATTCTTAAAATCCTTTCTGAAACACAATTGATCCAAAGCATTAAGTCCGCTTTTTTTCTGGAGAGTAAAGATCATGAGCTTTTTGGCGCTTCTCTCTTTATGGCTTTAAAAGATTTGGGGGCGGATAAAAAAAGGCTTTCCAATCTCATGAGAATCACCAGACAATACATCATAGGCAAAGCGTTAAAAGAAAACACATTGATTCCTTTTTCTAGCACCCTTCAAAAAGAGGATAAGCCAATTTATAATGCATTCATTAAGAAACTTATTGAAATGCAATCTTCCAACGATTGGGA
>DEYL01000059.1 GCA_002364535.1 Flavobacteriaceae bacterium UBA3159
TGGGATTTGCACACCACAGCAACTATCTCAATTATTTTGAAATGTCTCGAATTGAATGGCTCAACAGTATGGGTTTTTCCTACGCAGGTCTCGAGCGACAGGGTATCATAATGCCCGTTGTCTCTGCCAATATTAACTTTAAATCTCCTGCATATTTTGATGACCCACTCAGGATAAGATTAACAATAGAGGATATTCCTAGGGCAACTATTAAAATTGATTACACTATTATAAACGAGATAGATAAAGAAATAGCCAACGGTTCCACCACCTTGGCTTTTTTAAACAGTGCGACCAATAGACCTGTAAGATGCCCTCAATCGCTTTTGGAGATCGTTGAATCTTTATAAAGGGTAATAAGGGTGTCCTCTTTGATTTTGGAGGTGGAATAAATCAAATCTCTTTGGATATTTGGTGCTTCCAAGCCTGCCCCTAGTTTGTGTTTTGTGACAAAAATTTTTGCTTCATCCCAAAGATTGGCATCTATAAAACATTGAAGGGTTTTGCTCCCTCCTTCTATGATTACAGATTGTAAATTTTCACGGTATAATTGATCTAAAATTTCCTGGGCTGTCAGGGGATAATGTTCGTTGTTTTCGATTTGATTTTTATTTTTTATTGTAAGAATTTCCCTTTGATGTAAATAAAAATCCTCCATAGATTTTAAAAATCTTTGGTGAGGATCAATTACTATTGGCAGTGGATTTTTCCCCATCCACAAGCGAGTGTTTAATTTTGGGTTGTCACTCAGTGCTGTTTGTACCCCGATCATAATGGACTGTTCTTGACTTCTCCACTGGTGAACACGTTGTTTTGAAAGGGGATTGGTCAACCAATATTCCTGATCGGATTCATTTGGGGCGATAAAACCATCATCACTTTCGGCCCATTTTATAATGACATAGGGTCTTTTTTTTTGATGGAAGCTAAAAAAACGACGGTTAAGCTTTTGACATTTGGATTCTAAAACGCCAATTTCGACTTCACATCCGGCTGCTTTGAGTTTCTTTAACCCTTTACCTAGGACTCTTTTGTTTTGATCCAGACTTCCAATGATCACTCGTGGAATTTTCATTTCCAAGATCAGATCCGTGCAGGGAGGGGTTTTCCCATAATGATCACAAGGTTCAAGGTTGACATACAAGGTGCTGCTGGACAGTAGGGATGTATCTTTTACTTTAAGAATGGCCTGCCTTTCAGCGTGGTTGCTACCCGCCTTTTTATGCCAGCCCTCAGCGATAACTTTCCCCTTATGAACGATGACACAGCCCACCAATGGATTAGGGTAGGTATATCCTAAGCCTTTTTTTGCCAGCTCAAGACATCGTTCCATAAAAAAGGTGTTATTCATTCTTTGACGAAAATTCTTTCAATAGATCAAATTTAGTCAAAAATGATTATGTTAATTTTACACATGCTTTTAAATGAATTCAGAAATCATTTTCATTCTGCTTTGACAGATCATTACCAAAAATCTGAGATCACCGCTTTCTATGGTCTCTTAACGGATTTTTATTTTCAATGGCCTCGGACTTTTTTTATTTTAAACCCCCAATATCAACTCAACAATGAAGAACTGCAAAAATTATTCTTTGCCTTGTATGAATTAAAAAAATTCAAACCTATACAATACATTACTAATGAGTCTCATTTCTATGGAAGGTCATTTTATGTGGACGAGCATGTATTGATCCCACGCCCAGAGACCGAGGAGTTGGTCAAATGGGTTCTAAGTGATTTTAAGGATGCAGAGGATCATTATAATGTATTGGAATTGGGAACAGGGAGTGGTTGTATTGCCATAAGTTTGGCAAAAGAGCAATGTAAATTCAATATTGAAGCATTGGAGGTTTCTGAGGCTGCACTTGGTGTTGCTCAAAAAAATGCGCTACATCACAATGTGGAAATAGACTTTATTCATCAAGACATGAGGGAGTTGGAGGTTTGGTACAAGCCTTTAAATATTATGATTTCCAATCCACCATATCTTCAGCCCGACGAAAAAAAGGAGATGTTACCCAATGTGTTGGATTACGAACCTCATTTGGCCCTGTTTACGCCTGAGAACGAACCCCTTTATTTTTATAAAAAAATAATTCTTTTTGCCCAGTCTTGCATAAACAGCAATGGATGTTTGTATTTAGAGATCAATCCAAAATTTGAAGAAGATTTATTGACTTTCATTAAAACAGCAACTTTTAAGGATATTGAAGTGAGAAATGATATTTTTGGAAAAAATAGAATGCTTAAAGCGGTCAAATCATAAATGGAGATCAAGGAAAAAATCAAGCAGCTAAGGGAGGCCTTGCATGAGCACAATTACTTGTACTACATATTGGATACTCCCAAGATCTCTGATTTTGAATTTGACCAAATGCTCAAAGCCCTTCAGGATTTAGAACATCAATGTCCAGAATTCTTAGATCCCAATTCTCCTACCCAGCGTGTCGGAGGTGGGGTGACCAAAAATTTTAAAACACAATACCATCGCTCCCCTATGTACTCTCTTTCCAATACCTATTCCAAAGAGGAATTATTACAATGGGTGGGTCGAGTGCAAAAGACATTGGGGAACGAAAAATTTCAATTTACTTGTGAGTTGAAATACGATGGCGCATCCATTAGCCTAACCTATAAAGAGGGGAAGTTTTTAAGAGGGGTAACACGAGGTGATGGTGTTCAGGGTGATGATGTTTCACTTAACCTCAGGACGATTCCAACCATTCCTTTGGAATTGAAAGGGGATTATCCCGATTTTTTTGAAATCAGGGGAGAAATTGTTTTGCCTTTCGAAGGTTTTAAAGCCATTAACCAGCAGCGCATAAAGTTGGGTGAAGAGCCTTTTATGAACCCAAGGAATACTGCTTCGGGATCGCTTAAGCTTCAGGACAGCAAATTGGTTGCAGAAAGACCTTTGGAGTGTTTTTTGTATGCATTGGTAGGAGAAGATTTGGGAATCGATTCGCAAATAGTGGGATTGGAAAAAGCACGGTCTTGGGGTTTTAAAGTTCCAAAGACAGCAATTGTGGCCGCTACTGTAGAAGAGGTTTTTCGTTATTTGGACCACTGGGATCAGCACAGGTTTGATTTACCTTACGAGATCGACGGGGTGGTAATCAAGATCAACCGTTTTGATCAACAAGATGCGTTGGGATATACCGCCAAATCTCCGCGATGGGCCATCGCTTTCAAGTTTCAGGCTGAGCAGGCCGTGACTCAACTAAAGTCTGTGAGTTACCAAGTTGGTCGAACCGGTGCCATTACACCTGTAGCCAATTTGAGTCCAGTACTTTTGTCCGGAACTACCATTAAAAGAGCCTCATTGCACAATGCTGATCAAATTGAAAAGTTGGCCCTCAGAATTGGAGACTTCGTTTATGTCGAAAAAGGAGGAGAAATCATCCCCAAGATTATAGGTGTCGATAAAGAAAGTCGTCCGCCTCAATCAGCAAAAATAATTTTTATAACCCATTGTCCTGAGTGTCAATTCGAGTTGGTGAAAGAAGATGGGGAAGCCCAACATTATTGTAAGAATCAATTCGGGTGTCCTACACAAATTGTGGCTAAAATTCAGCATTTTATCTCACGAAAGTCCATGGATATTGATGGCTTGGGCAATGAAACAGTGGCTTTGCTTTATGAGAATAATTTGATCTCCAATATTGCCGATTTATACCTTTTGAATAAGAATGAGTTATTGCCCTTGGATCGTATGGCCGATAAATCAGTAGATAATTTGTTACAAGGCATTGAGGCTTCTAAGAATAAATCATTTGCGAAAGTACTTTTCGGTTTGGGAATTAGATATATCGGGGAAACGGTTGCCAAAAAGTTGGTAAAGGCTTTTTCTTCAATTGACTTAATTAGAGAGGCCAGTCGAGAAGAATTGATTGAAGTAGACGAAATTGGGGATCGAATCGCTGACAGTTTGTTGGATTTTTTCAATGACGAAAGAAATATTTTGCTCATAGAACAACTGAGACAGCAAGGAGTTCAGTTTGAATCACTGGATAAAAAAGGTTTTAACAACAATACACAATTGAAAGATGAGAAATTTGTCATCTCCGGGGTGTTCAAAAACATTTCCAGAGAAGACTTAAGAGAAAAAATTGAATCCATGGGAGGAACAGTAGTGGGTTCCATTTCTGCCAAAACAAATTATTTGTTGGCGGGAGAGGGTATTGGGCCTAGTAAAAAAGTAAAAGCCGAAAAATTAGGAATTCCCATTATTGATGAATCTACTTTCCTAAACATGATTAAGGTTTAATTAAGTGGTTTGTTTGATTTATAACATTTTACATTTTAAATTGATATAAAAAAATTTTTAATTCAAGAATTGTGTTAATATTTAATTTTGGTAATGATTAATTGGTTAAGACGTGCACTTTTGAGTCGTATCTACAGAAAGACGATCAATCAGAATTCTGTGGTTTACAAAAAAGAAAGTTCAAAAAAATTAAATATCATATCTGTCATTCTTGACCACAGACTTGGAATTGACAAAGAACATTTTAAAAAGATAGGAAGCCATTTTAATATTCCAAGAAAAAATGTTAGAGTATTGACCTTTTTTCAATCCCAAAAACAAACAAATGAAGAAAATAATGGTAGTAGTTTCACTTCCAAAAACATTTCTAGTTTAGGAGTATTAAATGGAGTATTAGTTGAATTTTGCAAGGTAAAAACAGATGTTTTGATAAATTTTTATGATCAAGATGACATTAACCTAAAATATTTAAGTGCAAAATCTAATAAAAAATTGAGTATTGGTTTTAAGAGTGTTGATCATGCATTAAACGATTTGATCCTTGAAGTTGATGCTAAAAATATTGATGTTTTTGTCAGTGAGTGTATAAAATACCTAGAAATATTTTTCACCTATAAAAAATGAAAGAAATTCAGGGACATGGCGTAGCAATGATTACCCCATTCAAAGGAGATGGTAGTATTGATTTTGATATCATTTCGGTAATTGTCAATCATTTGATCACCGGAGGAGTTGATTACTTGGTGGTTTTAGGAACTACTGCTGAAACCGCTACACTTTCCAAAGAAGAGAAGAGAGCTTTGGTCGATAAGATCATTGAAGTTAACGCGGGGCGATTGCCCTTGGTGTTGGGTTTGGGAGGAAACTACACCCAAGAACTTTTAGGCATGTTTGAATGGTTTAATTTATCTGCTTTTTCTGCACTTCTTTCCGTAACTCCCTATTACAATAAACCCAATCAGGAAGGATTATATCAGCATTATAAAACCATATCGATGCACTCCAGTCTTCCGGTAATTCTATACAATGTACCCTCAAGAACTGGGGTAAATATCGCTCCGGAAACGGTTTTACGCCTAGCCAAAGATTTCGAAAATATTGTCGCTGTTAAAGAAGCCTCTGGTGATTTTCAACAAGCGCAAACTTTGATCAAATTATGCCCTTCGAATTTTTCCGTTTTGTCAGGTGATGACGAAATGTCCTTACCCTTGATTTTGGCTGGAGCAAAAGGGGTAATCTCAGTCATTGGCAATGCCTTGCCCGAACACTACTCAAAAATTATACATCAGGGCCTTTTGAGAAATATTGATGAGGCCTATTCAATTCAATATCAGTTGTTGGAGTTGATTCGGATGATATACCTTGAGGGAAATCCTACTGGAATTAAAGTTTTAATGGAGACTTTAAACCTTTGTAAAAACAATTTGAGACTTCCTCTGGTTCAAGCGTCCAAACACTTGACTCTTAAGCTGAAAAAGGAGTTGAAAAAAGTGATACCAATACAAACAACTCAATCTTAATTAAATTTAAGCACTTTATCATCTTGATTAATTGATCAAAACTGTAAATAATTTATTAATTTCGCGGCATGTCTAGAGAGTTTAACCTATTCTTTATTGTGTCGCTTTTCTTAACCTTTATTACGTCTTGTAATGAGTATCAAAAAATACTCAACAGCGACGATAACAACCGAAAGTATAAAGCTGCAGAGGAGTACTACAACAACGGGGAGTATCGAAGAGCTAATCGGCTTCTGGAACAGTTGGTACCCGTCTACAGGGGGAAGCCTCAGGCGGAAAGATTGATATACTTTTTTGCGGACTCTTATTTCCAAACTAAAAATTATTACTTGGCGTCCTATCAGTTTGAAAGTTTTATTAAATCATTTCCAAAATCTCAAAAACTGGAAGAAGCCAGTTTTTTTGCCGCAAAGTCTCATTACATGATGTCACCGACCTACAGTTTGGATCAGGAGGAAACCAATACGGCTACCGAAAAACTTCAGATTTTTATGAACAATTACCCTGAATCCAATTTCACCGAAGAATGCAACCAACTCATCAGTGAGTTACAGAATAAAATCGAAAAGAAAGAATTTGAAGTTGCTAAACAATATTACACCATCTACGACTACAGAGCTGCGATCAAATCTTTGGATAATTTTATAGGAGAGTTTGTCGGTTCCAAATTCAGAGAAGAAGCACTATACTTTAAATTTTTGGCCTCCTACGAAATTGCCGTAAACAGCGTTCAATCCAAAAAATATCAAAGATTGATGGATCTCAAACAATTACACAACAACATCGTTCGTTATTATCCTGAAACACTGTTTGAGGAAGACCTGAGTAAAAAAATAAAGACTGTCGAAAAAGAAATTAATACCTTTGCCAACTAAATACAGAATAAGTCATGACAAAATATATAAATTCTATCGCCCCCACCTCAACATCTACCTACAACAGAGAGTCCATTGAGTCTCCTACAGAAAATATTTATGAGGCTTTGACGATCATTTCCAAAAGATCCAATCAAATCAATCTGGACATAAGAAAAGAACTGCACGAGAAGCTGGACGAGTTTGCCACCCATAACGATAGTTTGGAGGAAATATTCGAAAACAAAGAACAAATAGAAGTATCCAAGTTCTATGAGCGTTTGCCTAAGCCGCATGCCATTGCGATTGAAGAGTGGTTGAATGATAAAATTTACCACAGAAACACAGAGGACAACAACGGATAAATCATGAGCGTTTTAAGCGGAAAAAAAATCCTCCTGGGCATCTCCAGTGGTATAGCCGCTTACAAAGCTCCAATTATAGTTAGACTATTAAAGTCCCAAGCTGCAGAGGTTAAAATTGTCATGACACCCTCAGCAAAGGATTTTGTCACTCCCCTCACACTTTCTACCCTTTCTAACCATCCAGTTTATTCAACTTTTACCGAGCAATTGCACAATAATCCAGTTTGGAACGATCATGTGGCCTTGGGAAAATGGGCGGATTTATTTCTGATCGCTCCTGCAACGTCCAACACCATATCTGCCATGGTTCACGCCAAATGTAACAACCTGCTCATCGCTACCTATTTGTCTTGTACCTGTCCGGTTTATATTGCTCCCGCAATGGATTTAGATATGTATGCGCATCCGGCAAATCAACAGAATATCAAGGAATTGAATCGTATTGGAAAGAAGGTTTTACCTGTGGGTGAAGGATTCTTGGCCAGTGGATTACATGGGAAGGGAAGAATGTTGGAGCCGGAGGAAATTATACATCACATCAGCGAAGATTTAAAATTAGAACTACCACTACACGGTAAAAAAGTATTGGTCACCGCAGGCCCAACTTACGAGCCTATCGATCCGGTTCGTTTTATCGGCAACCACTCCAGTGGTAAAATGGGGTTTGCTCTTGCAGAGGAGGCCCTTCGATTGGGGGCTCAGGTGACACTCATCTCCGGGCCCGCTGTGCTTGAAGCTTCCCCCGATATAGACCGACACAACGTAGTGACTGCCCAGGATATGTATGTCCTTGCATTGGAACATTTCACTCATGCAGACATTGTAATTGCCGCTGCTGCAGTGGCGGATTTTAAACCCCGACAAGTGGGGAAACAAAAAATCAAAAAAGAAGGAGGGATACAGTCCATTGAATTGGATTCTACCCGAGATATTCTGGCCCAGATGGGCCAATTGAAACAAAAACAATTCCTGGTGGGTTTTGCCCTGGAGACAGAGGATGAACAATCCAATGCTATCAAAAAAATAAAATCCAAAAACTTGGATGCCATTGTGTTAAATTCACTCAATGACCCCGACGCAGGTTTTTCTGTAGATTCCAATAAGGTAACCTATATTGACAAAAATGAAACCACTATCCCTTTTGAGCTAAAGTCCAAGATTTTGGTTGCAAAAGATATCTTTTCCCAAATACTGATCCAAAATGCGTAAAATCCTATTATCCTTTTTATTGACCCTGTCACTGACAAAAACCGATGCGCAAGAACTCAATGCTCAATTTGTAGTTAATGCTGACCTGGTCAATCAAACCAATCAACAAATTTTTGAGACCTTGGAGGGTTCGCTTTACGAATTCATCAATTCACAATCCTGGTCCACTCAAGATTTTTTTTCACAAGAAAAAATCACTTGTAGTTTTGTACTTAATCTATCGAGTTATAATGCCTCCAAATTCGAGGGGACACTTCAAATTCAGTCACAAAGAACAATTTTTGATTCCAATTATGACAGTCCTGTCTTAAATTTCCTAGACAAGGACATTAGTTTTACTTATCAAGAATTTCAGCCCTTATTCTACAGTCCTGCCTCCTATGAATCCAATTTGGTTTCTCTGATTAGTTTTTATGTGTACATTATAATGGGGATCAATGCGGACAGCTTGCAATTCAAAGGTGGAGATTCATATTTTGAGCAAGCCCAACGGATTGTGAATTTGTCACAACAAAGTGGTGCCATGGGATGGAAACAGAACGACAGCAATCGTAACCGTTTTTGGATGAGTGATACGATGAGGTCCAATACCTTTAGAGAGTACAGAGAAGCACTTTACACTTATCACCGGAAGGGTTTGGATCTAATGACCGAAAATCCCATGGAAGCCAAAAATAATATCATTAATGCTTTACTTCCCTTGGAGAATCTTTACGATCGTCGACCCAATGCGATGCTTTTACAAATGTTTTTTGATGCCAAGTCAGATGAAATTGTGAATCTTTTCTCAGATGGTCCTGAAGTGGATTTTGATAGGGCCTCGAAAATGTTAAAAAAAATTGCTCCTTTTTATCAACCTCAATGGAAACAAATTAAATAGTTTCATTTTTTGAAATTATTTTTTTTCTCAAGTATCTTTGATACCTAACCGCATTAAAAATTAAGATTGATCACCAGTCTAAAGATTTCGAATTACGCTCTTATTGAGCATTTGGATATATCCTTCGATACAGGGATGACCTGTATTACGGGAGAGACGGGTGCTGGAAAATCGATTCTTATGGGGGGGCTGGGTTTGGTTTTGGGCAAAAGAGCTGACCTAAGTGTATTGAAAGACAATAAAAAAAAATGTGTCATTGAGGCCAGTTTTTTGATTGACAAGTACAATCTTCAGGGATTTTTCGAGGAGTCGGGACTTGACTATGAGGTGGAAACCCTATTGAGGAGAGAAATTATTCCCAGTGGAAAATCGAGAGCATTCATCAATGACACCCCCGTAAAACTTGACCTTTTAGGCCGACTGAGTGAGGTCTTAATCGATGTGCATTCCCAATTAGAAAACCAGTCCCTGTTCAAAAATGAGTATCAGTTTTTGATATTGGATGCCATAGCCGGAAATCAAGACATTCTTAAAGAATACAAAAACAAACTCCGCCAATATCAAAATATACAAAAGGAGTATGACCGTTTAAAGACACTCAACGAGGATGCTGCCAAAATTCAAGATTACAACCAGTTTTTGTATGACGAACTGGCCGGTGAGGATTTAACGCCCGATATGTTGACCCCACTGGAGGAGGAGATTGATCAGTTGTCCAATGTCGAGGCGCTACAGCAGTATCTTTCCCAAGGGATTCACTTGATTGATGAGGAACAAATAGGACTGCTTACGCAGTTTGCCAGTTTGAATGCGCTGCTCAACGATGCTGCATCTAAATCCAAAAATCTGAGTATTTTCCAAGAGAGAGTCAACAGCCTATCTATTGATTTGAAAGACATATTGGATGATTTGATTAACAAACAGGAAACGCTCGAAAGTAACCCCACTCTATTGGAGAAACTTTCTGTTCGGTGGGACAAAATCCAAAGTCTATTTCAAAAACACCAGGTTGATAATATCGAGGATTTGATTCAAGTGAGAGATCATCTTGAGAAAAAGCTTGAGGAAACACAAGACCTCGGACAAAAGATTAAGGCCTTAAAAGATCAGCTCATTGAACTGGAAGAATTGTTGGAGGGTTTATCCAAACAATTGCATGACAACCGTAAAGAGGCTTCCCCCAAGCTCTGTGATCAAATGGAGCAAATCATTTCCAAAATGGGCATGCAAAATGCCAGATTTAAGATTGACCTCTCTTCAGTAGATCAATTTTTAACTAATGGAAAGGAACAGATCGATTTCTTGTTTTCTGCTAATTTAGGTTCTGATTTTAAACCCATTAAGAAAGTGGCTTCGGGTGGGGAGATGTCAAGAATCATGCTATCGATCAAAGCGATTTTATCCCAATTCAAACAATTGCCCAGTATTGTATTTGATGAGATTGATACGGGGGTCTCCGGAGCAGTCTCCAATGAGATCGCCAACATCATGGCTCATATGTCGGGAAATATGCAGGTATTTACTATTACTCACCTGCCACAAGTGGCTGCCAAGGGAAAACAACACTTTTTGGTTTATAAAGAGGTAAGGGGCAACACCACCATGACCAAACTCAAAGAATTAAATCAAGACGAAAGAATAAAAGAATTGGCTCAAATGCTCTCGGGAGAAGAATTGACACGAACTGCCCTAGACCATGCCAAACAATTACTCAATTAACTGTATCTTTAAAAACAAATTAAACAGCATAACCCATGTCTCATAAAATTTTAGAAGGTAAAAAAGGAATCATATTTGGTGCATTAGATGATCAATCCATTGCATGGAAAACTGCAGAGGCTGTCAAGCAAGCTGGTGGTGAATTCGTATTGACCAATGCACCGGTTGCCATGAGGATGGGAGCCATCAATGACTTGGCTGAGCAAACAGGCAGTATTGTTATTCCCGCAGATGCTACGAAAATGGATGACTTGGAAAATCTCGTCGATCAGTCCATATCGCATTTGGGCGGGAAGTTAAACTTTGTTTTGCACTCCATCGGAATGTCCGTAAATGTGAGAAAAGGCAGACATTATACTGACCTAAACCACGACTGGATGACCAAAGGTTGGGATGTGTCCTCTGTTTCTTTTCACAAACTGTTGCAGACGCTTTATAAAAAAGATGCCATGAATCCTTGGGGTAGTATCATAGCCCTGTCCTATATCGCTGCTCAAAGAACTTTTCCCAACTACAACGACATGGCCGATAATAAAGCCTATTTGGAGTCCATAGCGAGAAGTTTTGGCTACTTCTTTGGGAAAGATAAAAAAGTGAGGGTCAATACCATCTCTCAATCACCCACATTGACCACAGCCGGGAAAGGGGTTAAGGGATTAGATGGATTTTTACATTATGCCGAACAGACTTCCCCCTTAGGAAATGCTTCTGCTGAAGATTGCGCCCAATACACCATTATGATGTTTTCTGATTACACCAAAAAAGTAACCCTTCAGAATCTTTTTCACGATGGAGGATTTTCAAGTGTTGGAGTCAGCCAAGAAATCATCGATACCCTACAAAAATGCCAATAATTTTTCCGATAGGATCATGAATGATAAAAATGCAGCGAAATTTTGAATATTTCAGATTAAGATTTCCAGGAAAAAAGAGATTAAGGTTCTTTTCATTTTTTTTTGCACTCTCCCTCCTGTTTTGGATCATTACCAAACTTTCAAATACCTACAGTTCCTCCGTTGAATTCGAAGTCAACTTTGTCAATACTCCCGATTTAATTGTTTTGGATCAGGATTTAGAGGCAAAAGTGAAGGCTGAAATCACAGCCAGTGGTTTTGAACTGTTGATCTATCACTTTTTTAAAAACGAAATTGATGTCTCGATCGAAAATGCCGAATACACTAGTAATGTTGCTAAGATCGACCTCATGGGGCAAAAGTTCAGCCTAAAACAACAGTTGTATCAAAATGCAACACTTAATCTGATCTCTCCCCCTTATTTGACTTTTTCCTATGGTGCGTTGAAGCGGATGAAAATTCCTGTAATACCTCCTAATAAAATCAATTTTAAACCTGGATATGCTCAATCAGGGGAGTGGGTGATACGGCCCGATAGTGTTTGGGTTTACGGGCCATCCCAAAAAGTAAAATTGTTGGAGGGATTGTCTATTGAACCTTTGCTTGATGAGAATATTGATAATGATATCTATGAAAATGTCAAGCTTTTAGCAGTGGATCAAATTAAATATGAAACCGAAAGTGTTTTGATAAAAACAAGCGTAAAACGCTTTACAGAAAAATCCATAGAAGCTTTTATCAACATCAAAAACCTACCGGATTCGTTGGCCATCAAATTATTTCCTCAATCGTTAAAAGTTACCTTTTTGGTTTTAATTGACAAGGCGGAGGGAATTTTAGCGGGTGACTTCAAGTTCAGCTGCGATTTTAATCAAGCCCAGAGGATTAAAAAAAATACTTTAGATGTGCTTTTGGAAAGAGAACCAAAGGGAGTGAGTAATGTAAGGTGGAAACCCAAAAAAGTGGATTATTTGATTCGAAAATGAAAATTGTTGGTCTTACTGGAGGTATTGGAAGTGGGAAATCGTCGGTATTGTCAGTTTTTTGGTCACTAGGTGTGCCCTGTTATCAATCCGATATCAGTGCCAAAAAACTGATGCAGCATGACCCGGAGCTAATCAATCAAATCAAAGCTCTATTCGGAGATGACATATACGAGGGGGAAAAATTGAATCGCGGCAAACTGGCCGAGGTGGTTTTTGATGATAAAAGCAAGCTTGAAAGTTTGAATGCTATTGTCCATCCTAGGGTTAAGCAGGATTTTCAGTTGTTTTTGAGTCAACAAAACGCTTACTATGTTATAAAGGAAGCTGCAATTCTTTTTGAGACTGGAGAAGCCGAACATTGCGATGTCACCATATTAGTGACAGCACCCGAAGATATCAAGATAGAAAGAGTGATGAAAAGAGAAAAATCAAAGGAGGAAGACATAAAATCCAGAATGCTTCATCAATGGAGTGATGAAAAGAAGACTCCAATGGCTGATTATGTAATTAATAATATTGATTGGGATAAAACGTTAAAAAAAGTAGAGGAAATTCATCAAAAGATAGTGCATATCAAATAATTGTATTTATTAACAATACATTAAGCCTTAGAATAAGCTATTTTGATGAAATTTACATACAATTAGAATAGAGGGTTTGAAAAAAGATTTTTTCATTTTATTAGTGACTTTAATGATTGTATCCCTAGTGGCTGTAATTGTAGTTCAAGCCTATTGGATAAACTCTGCATTTGAAAACAAAGAAGAAGAGTTCTCTTTGGCAGTAAGCCAGTCCCTTCAATCCGTTTCTACAAAAGTACAGGATATGGAGATTTCAGATTATATTGCTGCTTACCAGCAATTAATCGATTCCATTGGGACTCCTGATGAGTCGAATTTTACCGATATCTTTCTGTTTGTTGATAACGAAGACGACATTACCTCAAATTTGACTTCCTTTTACGCTTTTGGTATTCTTGAAGAGGACTATAATATCAATCTTTCTGATATTAATCCTGACCTAGGGGATGAGAATGTGAAAGACTACAAACAAGTAAAAACGACAACCATATTGAGTAAGGATAAAATCTTCAATCGAGAGAATAGGGTCGCAACCTCGATCACCAAATTGAAATCGGTCGAAAGAATGAGCGTATTTGATCAAGAGATCTTTCGTTCGGCCTACTTGGATTATTCCTCTACCATTCCGGTTCACAAGCGTATCAGAACTGAAGAATTGAAGTTACTTTTGGATAGGGAGTTTAAAGCCAGAAATATTTTAACTTTTTATGAATTTGGTATTTATAACAATGATCTAGCAACCAAAGTAAAATCCAATGAGTATATCGAGAAGCAAAGAGGGTCTAAATATGAGACCTCCATTTTCACGCAAGACAATGGTCAAACCCCTTACAAATTAGTTGTTACTTTTCCAGATAGGGATCAGTTTGTTTTTTCCTCCATACTCAGTGTTGCAGGCTTATCAATTTTTCTCACATTATTCATCATCATAGTTTCAACAACTGCGATTTATCAAATCATACAACAAAAAAAGGTTTCGGAGATGAAATCTGATTTCATCAATAATATGTCTCATGAATTCAAAACACCAATAGCCACCATTAATTTGGCACTCGATGCGATTTCAAACCCAAAAACACAAAGCACTAAGACCAGGCTGTTGGGTTATGTCAAGATGATAAGAGAGGAAAATAAACGCATGCTATCTCAAGTTGAAAATATTTTAATGATATCAAGGCTCGAAAAAAGTTCATCTCCTATCGATTTTTCAGAGATAGATATAAACCATGCGCTAGAGGATGCACTCCGGCGAGTGGATTTAATCGTGAAAAATCAAAAAGGAAAAATTGACACCCAACTCCATGCAAATCATACCCTGTTCAAAGGAAATTTGAATCATTTCACAAACCTTATTGTTAATCTATTGGATAACGCGATAAAGTATTCTGACGGAGTTCCCGTGATTACCATCAGTACCTCTAATGAGGATAATATGATTATTTTAAATATTAGAGATGAGGGAATTGGTATGGATGTCAATACCCAAAAACATATATTCGAAAAGTTCTTCCGGGAACAAAGCGGTAACATTCACAATGTGAAAGGCCATGGATTGGGTCTATCCTATGTCAAAAAAGTAATAGAACTCCATGGCGGAGACATCAAATTAATTAGTAAAATCGACAAGGGAACGATTTTTGTAATTTCAGTGCCACTGCTCTAATATCATTTAAAACCTATGCCTATGACTGCCGATCAAAAGAAAATTTTAATTGTAGAAGATGATTTCAATTTTGGAAATATTCTCAAAGACTACCTGATTCTCAACGACTATTTTGTGGTTTTGGCTAAAAATGGAATTGAAGGAATGGATAAGTTTCAAAAGGAAGATTTTGACCTTTGTATTCTAGATGTGATGATGCCCTTTAAAGATGGCTTTACTTTAGGAAAAGAGATAAGGGAAAAAAATGAAAATATCCCTTTTTTTTTCCTTTCTGCAAAAACACTTAAAGAGGATGTTTTGAAAGGTTTTAAAATTGGGGCTGACGACTACCTCTCCAAACCCTTTGATTCTGAGGTGCTTCTTGCAAAAATAAAGGCCGTTTTAAATCGGAAAAATTTTTACAATGCGCCTGAATCCGATATTTATGAATTTGAGATTGGGAAGTTTAAATTCAATTCAAAACTTCGTTATCTCTCCTTTGATGAAGAGGATCCCATCAAACTCTCCCCAAAAGAAAACCAATTGCTAAGACTCTTGGTTTTGAATATCAACGATTTACTCCCGCGTGAAATTGCACTAAATAAGATTTGGAGGGATCACAATTACTTTACTTCGCGAAGTATGGACGTATATATAGCCAAACTGAGAAAATACCTTAAATTGGATAGTGGGGTTGAAATACTAAATATCCACGGAGAAGGTTTCAGATTGGTTGTCAAAAACTAGTCAGACACCTCATTGATTTCTCGGATGAAACTCCTCCATTACCTTTTTTAGATGCTTATTGTCCAGATGGGTGTAAATTTCTGTAGTCGTTATACTTTCATGCCCCATCAACACTTGTATGGTTCTTAGGTCTGCTCCATTTTCCAGGAGATGGGTTGCAAAGGAGTGGCGGAAAGTATGTGGGCTTATTTTTTTTTTGATCCCTACTTTTATTGCTGATTTCTTGACGATGGTAAAAATCATGGCACGGGTCATTTTCCTGCCATTTCTGTTGAGGAATAAATAATCGTTGTATTCTTTTTTTATTTTTTTTAAGCTTCTTATTTCCTCCTTATAGATTTGGATGAATTTTTTAGAATAACTGCCTAGTGGAACCAGCCTTTGTTTATTTCCCTTACCGGTTACCTTAATGATATCTTCTTTAAAAAAAATATTAGACAAAGTCAAATTAACCAACTCACTGACCCTTAAACCGCTTCCGTAAAGCGTTTCTATGATGGCTCTGTTTCTTTGGCCATTGGGAAGACTCAACTCAACTCCTAAAAGAATCTTTTCAATTTCCATCAAATTGAGTGTAACCGGGAGTTTTCTCCCCAACTTGGGCCCTTCGATCAGATCGGCAGGAGAATTTGCTCTTAATTTTTCAAAAATCAAAAAATTAAAAAAACTCTTAATTGCAGAAATTCTCCTAGCTTGACTGTTGGTACTGACAGATTTTGATTGATGATAGATGAATTGCTGAAGAGTTTCCTTAGAGCAATCTTTGGGCAGTTCCTCAATGTTGTTTGAGGATATGAACTGAGCCAAAGCGACAATGTCTGCACTGTAATTTTTGACCGTGTTCTCTGCCAAACCTCGCTCAATTCGGAGGTAGAATTCGTAATCAACGATGAGTGCTTTCCAATTCAAATCACCATAAAGTTAACTATTTTAAGAATCTTAACTTTATTGGCGTATCGGTTCAGATGATTTGGAACTTTCTTCAGATTGTTTTGGTGGTGAGTCTATTTATCCAAAGAGGAGCATGGGACGTTTTTTGTTATCATTTTCTCCCTTGTTCACGTATTCTGTAAAGGGATTTATGATTTCGTCATGAGGATTCTTCCGCGTAGAGAAAACATTATCATAAAATAGGTTTCTGACTTTCGATAAAATTTCATCTGAAGTTATACTAATATTGATGTTCAGCTCGTTGATGTTATTTTCACTTCAGAAAGATTCTTTTGTTTGGGAATTTGGACTACAAAAGCAGAATTTTCTTGGGTTAAATTTTAAAAGTGGAAGGATAAATTTTCCTTTGAAGATTGATTCTTCAGAAAACTCTACATGTCAAATAAAAATATTACCATCCATTTTTCCATTTAAAACTAGATCGTTGCATATAGCATCACCTTTCATAAATGCAGATTTTTCGATCATCAATTTTTTTGAAGTAAAAATAGTCCCTGTAAAATTCCATTTTAGTTTGATGGATTTACTCGATTTAAGATAACCCTCTATATACCTTTCTTTCGGGATAAAAATGGGATTGTCTTCAGTGGTTGAAGTAGGTTTTTCGTTTTCGGAGAAAAGCAAATTTTTAGATGTAATGAAAATATTTGAGGTTGAGTAAATTTAATTAATTTTAAACGATTTATTATGGTTAATTTTGACAAAACAAAAAAATGAAAATTGTCATTATCAATGGTCCCAATCTGAATCTTCTGGGAACACGTGAGCCAGGGATCTATGGAAACCAAACCTTTGAACAGTACTATGAAGGTCTGAAATCATCATTTCCTCAGGTTGAATTTGACTATTTTCAATCCAACATTGAGGGTGAACTTATAGATCGAATCCAGAAGGTGGGTTTTTCATATGATGGAATTTTACTGAATGCAGCAGCATATACGCATACCTCTGTAGGAATTGGAGATGCTCTCAAAGCCATTGACACTCCCGTTATAGAAATTCACATATCCAATACCTTTTCTAGAGAAGACTTCAGACATAAATCTTACATCACTCCTTTGGCCAAAGGAATAATCGTTGGTTTTGGGTTGGACAGCTACCGATTGGGTGTGGAGTCTTTTCTAAAGTCTTAGAGGTGAATGACCTCGTCGTAGGCATCTGCGACGGCTTCCATAACAGCCTCACTCATGGTGGGGTGGGGGTGAACTGCTTTGAGTACTTCGTGTCCTGTCGTTTCGAGTTTTCTTCCCAAAACTGCCTCGGCGATCATGTCTGTTACTCCAACACCAATCATATGACACCCCAACCATTCGCCATATTTGGCATCAAATATTACTTTTACAAATCCCTCTGAGTTTCCACCTGCTTGGGCTTTTCCTGAGGCAGAGAAGGGAAATTTTCCCACTTTGATGTCGAAGCCTTTTTCCTTGGCTTGGGCTTCGGTCAATCCCACTGAGGCTACTTCAGGGAAGCAATAGGTGCAGCCCGGTATGTTTCCATAGTCAAGCGGCTCAACATGTAGCCCCGCAATTTTTTCTACACAGAGAATGCCTTCAGCAGAGGCCACGTGAGCTAGGGCTTGTCCGGAAGTCACATCTCCAATAGCATAGTATCCCGGTAGATTGGTTTGGTAAAAGTCATTGACCAATATCTTATCCTTATCTATTGCAATACCCAAATCTTCGAGTCCTAAGTTTTCGATATTGGATTTAATGCCCACAGCAGAAAGCATTACATCAGCGTCTAGGATTTCTTCACCTTTAGCGGTCTTTACCGTAGCTTTTACAAATTTACCAGTTGTGTCCACAGCGGTTACTTCGGCGTTGGTTATTATTTTGATACCACTCTTTTTAAAACTTTTTTCCAATTGTTTGGAAACTTCTTCGTCCTCAATCGGGACGATACGATCCACATATTCAACGATGGTAACATCGGTGCCCATAGCATTGTAGAAATAAGCAAACTCTATCCCTATTGCACCAGACCCTACGACAATCAGTTTTTTGGGTTGTTTGGTCAGGGTCATGGCCTCACGATACCCAATTACTTTTTTCCCATCCTGGGACAAGCTGGGAAGTGCTCTGGATCGAGCTCCGGTAGCAATAATTATGTGTTTGGCTTTGTACTCTTCTGTTTTTTTTCCTTTGGTGACACTAATTTTTTTTCCGACCAATAATTTTCCATGACCTTCAATGACATCGATTTTATTTTTTTTCATCAAAAATTGTACGCCCTTACTCATTCCTGCAGCTACGTTTCTGCTTCTGTTGATCACTGCATCAAAATCCTTGTCATATTCTCTAACTTTCAATCCGTAATCTTCTGCATGTTTTAAATAATTGAAAACTTGGGCAGATTTCAGTAAAGCTTTGGTTGGAATACACCCCCAATTGAGACAAACCCCTCCTAGACTTTCTTTTTCTACTACGGCAGTTTTGAGTCCCAATTGCGAAGCTCTGATAGCGGTTACATAGCCACCCGGACCACTTCCAATTACGATTACGTCATATTCATTCATGTGGATTGAATTTTAAATTCAGCACAAATTTAAGAAACTGTAAGTTATTTTTTAACTATTGTCTAGTTGAGCTTTTTAATAAAATTGATGCTGGCAGAATTCACACAATAGCGCAGCCTCGTTTTGGTGGGACCATCATTAAAAACATGACCTTGATGCCCCCCGCAATTGGCACAGACAATTTCCATTCTGAGCCTCCCTGCCGAGTGGTCTGGAATCATATCCAATGCCCCTTCGATGGATTTGTCATAACTGGGCCATCCACAATGGCTGTCAAATTTACTTTCACTTTCGTATAGTGGAGTACCACAACCCTTGCACAGATAGGTTCCATCTTCATAGTGATCGTTGTATTGGCCTGTAAAGGGGTATTCTGTGCCTTTCTCCCTAAGAATTTTAAATTCCTCGGGACTGAGTTCCGCTTTCCATTTTTTTTCGGATTTTTCTATGGGGTATTTTTTGTTTTTACTCATTGGGAATAAAATTAAGGGCCGCAGAGTTGATACAATGCCTTTTTCCTGTTGTTTCTTTGGGACCATCGTTGAAAACATGTCCCAAATGTCCTCCACATTTGTTGCATTTTAGTTCTGTTCTTGCGTATCCCAATTTATAGTCTACGTCATACTCAATATTGGAATCAACAGCGCGATCAAATGAAGGCCATCCACACTTAGAATCGTATTTGTTCTCCGATTCATAAAGCCGACTATTACAACCCGCACAAGTATAAGTCCCTTCTACTTTATGATTATTGTATTTGCCTGAAAATGGATATTCAGTTGCTGCTTTTCTAAGTACCAGATAAGACATTTTTGGAAGCTTCTTTTTCCATTCTTGATCGGTTTTCTCTACTGTATAGCTTTTGTTCTCTTTGGATTTCTTTTGTTGGGATAACCCATTACAACTTATTAGAACAAGTGTTATTAAAAATAGAAACTTGTTTTTCATCTACATTTTTTAGACATTAAAATATAAACTAAAGGTAATAGATTTTAAAAAATAAACTTATTCCCAGAGGTCAAAACAAATGAATTCATAAATTGTGTCAATTTCTTAATGGAAGCAATGAAAAGAAAAAATAGATTGGAAAAAGGAAATTCCAAATTAATAAATGCATGGGCTTCCTATGATTGGGCCAATTCCGTATATCCACTGGTCATAAGTTCTACCATTTTTCCTATTTACTATAGTGCGATATCTCAAGACATTGTTACCATCGAGTTTTTGGGCTACGACTTTAAAAACACAGCTTTGATCAGTTTTGTAACAGCCATGGCTTTTGTGGTTGTGGCCTTCAATTCCCCTTTACTTTCGGGAATAGCCGACTATATTGGAAACAAAAAAAGGTTTATGAAATTTTTTGTCTATACTGGATCCATTTCCTGTATGGGGCTTTATTTCTTTGAGTTGGATAGTATATACATGGGTATGATGTTTTATTTTTTCGCATTGATTGGGTTTTGGGCCAGTTTGGTTTTTTACAATTCCTATTTGCCAGATATCGCACATCCAGAACAGCAAGATTTTGCCAGTGCTAGAGGTTTCTCTATGGGCTATTTAGGGAGTATTTTATTGTTGATTCTAAACCTGTCAATGGTCTTACAACCCGACTGGTATGGAATTACAGGCACACCATTGGAATCATCCCTTAAGGCGATGAAATATTCTTTTATCACGGTAGGTATTTGGTGGGGTGTGTTCAGCCAATATGCATTCTATCACTTACCCAAGGGAAATAGTGAAGGAAAAGTCACGAAAGACGTTCTTTGGAATGGTTTTTTAGAACTCAAAAAAGTATGGTATCAATTGGATAAGCTTCCGATCCTCAAAAAATTCTTACCCGCTTTTTTTGTTTACAGTACTGCTTTACAAACCGTAATTTTGATCGCTACCTATTTTGGGGAGGAAGAAATCGTGTGGGCCAGCAGTGAACAAAAAACAATCGGCCTAATCGTAAGTATTATGTTGATTCAGATCGTTGGCATTTTTGGAGCCTATGCCACCGCGGCAGCCTCTAAAAGATTTGGCAATATTTCTACTCTGGTAGTTGTCAATTCCATATGGGCTGTGCTGTGTATTTTTGCTTTTTTTATCAGAACCCCCTTAGAGTTTTACATAGCTGCGGGGGGTGTAGGCATGGTAATGGGAGGAATTCAAGCTTTATCCAGGTCTACTTATTCAAAACTAATCCCAGAAACCAGTGACACAACCTCTTTCTTTAGTTTTTATGACGTGACAGAAAAGGTGGGAATCATCATCGGGATGTCCATGTTTGGAACCATTGATCAGATTACAGGAAGTATGCGTAATGCGATTCTTTTTTTTGTGATATTATTTATATCTGGGGCTTTACTTTTATCTCGTATTCCCAATAATCGCTTAGGAAAATAAATCCAAAAGGCCCAGTTGGCATAACAATTGAACTAAATTATATTAAAGACCTTTTAAGGTGTTTTTTTATTAATAATTAGAAGTATAGATCACATTACATGACAATTTGACTGAAAACTCACATATGGCCAAACCTAGTTTTATATCATTTGACAATTTGACACTTCAAGACATTGAAGCAGAAGCAGAGCTTATTCCTTTGCTAACCACGGAAGATGAGGAGGCACTCAGAAATGAAGAATTACCTAAAGAAGTCGCAATACTCCCTTTAAAAAATACAGTACTTTTTCCTGGAGTGGTTATTCCCATAACTGTAGGAAGGGACAAGTCCATTCAATTGATCAAGGATGCAAACAAATCCGATAAAATTATTGGAGTGGTAGCCCAAAAGGATCATAATGTCGAGAACCCTAAACCGGGTGATTTGTTCGCTCTGGGAACAGTGGCACAAATACTACGGGTTCTCAAAATGCCCGATGGCAATACAACCGTAATCATTCAAGGAAAAAGAAGGTTTGAGATCCAAAGCATTACTAAAGAAGAGCCCTATTTAAAAGCTTCCATTAAACCCGTCGAAGAAACCTTCCCTAAGAAGGGCAATTCCGAGTTCAAGGCCATTATTGACTCCATAAAGGACATGGCGCTGAAGATCATTCACGAAAATCCAAACATCCCTTCTGAAGCCTCTTTTGCCATCAAAAACATACAAAGTCATGCTTTTTTAATCAATTTTGTTTCCTCCAATATGAATCTTCCCGTTATAGAAAAACAAAGGGTTTTGTCAATGTTCGATTTACAAGGTAGTGCCATTGAATGCTTGAAATTGATGAATGTTGAATATCAAAAATTAGAATTAAAAAATGACATTCAATCCAAGGTAAGGACAGACTTAGATCAGCAACAAAGAGAGTATTATCTAAACCAACAAATGAAAACCATCCAAGAGGAATTAGGAGTAGTTTCTTTTGAACAAGAGTTAGATGAGATGCGTATGCGTTCCAAGGAAAAAAAATGGGACAAAGCCGTTGGAGCGCAATTTGATAAAGAATTGGAAAAATTACATCGGATGAACCCGCAGTTAGCAGAGTATTCTGTTCAGAGAAATTATTTGGATTTTTTTCTCGACCTCCCATGGAATCAATTTTCGGAGGATAAATTTGATTTAAAGAATGCCCAAAAAATTCTCGACCGTGACCATTTTGGGTTGGAGGATGTCAAAAAACGCATCATTGAGTATTTGGCAGTATTAAAACTTCGAAATGATATGAATTCCCCCATTTTGTGTTTGTTTGGCCCTCCCGGAGTGGGGAAGACCTCTCTAGGAAAATCTATAGCAGAAGCATTGGGACGATCCTATATTAGAATCTCATTGGGGGGAATGCGAGATGAGGCTGAAATAAGAGGCCATCGAAAGACTTATATTGGTGCGTTACCGGGACGTATCATTCAAAGTGTTAAAAAGGCTGGTACATCAAATCCTGTTTTTGTTTTAGATGAAATTGATAAGGTCAGTAACGGAGTTCAGGGTGACCCTGCAGCGGCTTTGCTTGAGGTCTTGGATCCAGAGCAAAACACAGCCTTTTACGATAATTTTCTGGAGATGGGCTATGATTTGTCCAAAGTAATGTTTGTTGCTACCGCCAATAGCCTATCGCCCATCCACCCTGCTTTGAGGGATCGAATGGAAATGATTAATATTTCCGGTTATACCCTAGAAGAAAAGTCTGCCATTGCCAAAAGACACTTATTGCCCAAACAGCTCAAAGAACACGGATTAGAAAACAAACAATTGACTTTGAATAAGGCTGTTTTGGATAAAATGGTTGAAGGATACACGCGAGAGTCGGGGGTAAGAGGCCTTGAAAAACAAGTAGCCAAGGCGATTCGTTATGCGGCCAAGTCCATAGCCTTGGAAGAGGATTACAAAATCAATCCTGCTCCCGAGGATTTGGTTGAAATTTTGGGCCCGGAAAAGGTGCACCGTGATCTTTACGAAAACAATAACGTGGCTGGAGTAGTTACCGGATTGGCATGGACTTCAGTAGGAGGGGACATCCTTTTTATTGAGTCTGCAATTTCTGAAGGAAAAGGACAGCTCTCTATTACTGGAAACTTGGGCAAGGTTATGAAAGAGTCGGCCACCATTGCCATGGAGTTTATCAAATCCAATAAAATATTTTTGGGTTTGGATGATTTTGCCTTTGATCGGTACAATGTTCACATTCACGTTCCAGAAGGAGCGACCCCAAAGGATGGTCCCAGTGCGGGAATTACCATGCTAACTTCCTTGGTATCACTCTTTACCCAAAAAAGGGTAAAAAGTAAATTGGCCATGACTGGAGAAATTACACTTCGGGGGAAAGTTTTACCCGTAGGAGGAATTAAGGAAAAAATTCTTGCCGCCAAACGATCCAAAATCAAAGAGATAATTTTGTGCGAGGACAATAAGAAGGATATAGACCAAATCAATCAGAAGTATTTGAAAGGTTTGACTTTCTATTATGTTAGGGAAATGAAAGATGTACTTGATATTGCCATAATTTCCAAAAAAGTACTGCATCCAAAGATATTTAAATCTTAGTCCATTGAATTCACGCATAGTAATTGCCATCGATGGATATGCCTCTACAGGAAAAAGCACATTGGCCAAAATGCTGTCCCGTCAATATCAAATCCCTTTTATTGACTCTGGTTCTTTGTATCGGGGGATCACCCTTTATGCTTTAGAAAAAGGTTTTTTTAAAGATGACAAGCTCGATCAAGAGGCACTGAGCGAGGCTTTGGGTGGGTTAAACTTGAGATTTGATAATGAGACAGGAGGTTTGTATTTAAATGCCGAAAATGTTTCTCAAAAAATTCGGCTTCCCCAAGTGTCGGATCGTGTCAGTAACATTGCTGCTTTGACTATGGTCAGAGAATTTTTACTCCACCAACTGCGTCATATGGCAAGTGAAAATGGTTTGGTGATTGATGGGAGAGACATTGGAACGGTGGTATTTCCCAACGCCGATTACAAATTCTTTTTTACCGCCCGACTCGAGGTTAGGGCCCGTCGGCGCTATGAAGAGCTTAAAGCCCTGGGTCAAAATACCACTTTTGAGGAAGTTTTGAACAACCTCATTGTTCGTGACCAGATTGACAGCAGTAGAGAGACCGCCCCACTTCGAAAGGCAGACGATGCTTTTGAGATCGATACTTCAAAGTTGACTAAAGAGCAAGTATTTGCTGATTTGCTCGAAAAAATTGACGCCAAATAAGATCCTTAATAATTTGTTAATAAGCATATTCCTATTAAATTTGCGGACTCTTAATTGACAGGGAAAAAGAGAGTAAAGAAAATAGGTTTAACACCTTCTGTTGTTTCAATGAAATTTCCCGGACAGCAGAATACAAATTTTATCACAGCCATGGCTGAGAAAAAAACCACTTCAATCAAAAAAAATACTGCAGAAAAAGTTGAAAAATTAAAAAAATTGGCTCCTAAAAAAGCTGATGCCGCTAAAAAAATCACTAAAACAAAAAAAACGGTCACTGCTAAAAAAACTACATCTGCCAAGAAAACAGCAGCTATCAAGAAAACTACATCTACCAAGAAAACAGCAGCTACCAAGAAAACT
>DEYL01000049.1:0-19297 GCA_002364535.1 Flavobacteriaceae bacterium UBA3159
CGACTAACGTATAATTTTATCCATGTAATCATCTGAGAAACCCCCAAGCATCTGATAACTGTTTTCAATAATCGCAGCATATTTTTTAATTTGGTAAAGTTTAGATAACGCTAATTTAACATTTAATTTACATTGGAGACTGTTAGAATAGAAAAATAACATCTTATTTTGAGCATGAACTTTGATAAAATAACAGAAAAAGACTCCCATTACGATGCTTTGGAGACAAAATCAACCCAAGAACTTTTGTCGGGAATCCATCGGGAAGATAAGGTGGCGGTAACAGCTGTAGGCGAGGTTTTGGATAAAATCGAAAAACTCATCAATCATTTGGTGCCAAAAATGAAAGCCGGTGGACGCTTGTTCTATATGGGTGCTGGAACCAGCGGCAGGTTGGGGGTATTAGATGCTTCGGAGTGTCCCCCTACCTTTGGAACCAACCCTGAAATGGTATCAGGTATCATCGCTGGTGGAATGGATGCACTTCATCAATCCATCGAAAATGCTGAAGACCACCCCATACAAGGATGGAAAGATTTACAACAATACCAACCCGATCAAAATGATTTTGTAATCGGAATTGCCGCCTCTGGAACCACACCCTATGTGGTGGGTGCCCTACAACAATGTCAGCAAAATGGGATTACCACCGGTTGTGTTACTTGCAACCGAAAAAGTCCCATCACTAAGTTTTCCAACTTCCCCATCGAAGTCGTCGTGGGGCCAGAATTTGTAACAGGAAGCTCACGAATGAAAGCTGGAACCGCCCAAAAACTAATCCTCAACATGATCTCCACTTCGACTATGATTCAATTGGGAAGGGTCAAAGGGAACAAAATGATTGACATTCAAATGACCAATGTAAAGTTGATGGATCGGGCCGCTCGAATTCTTATGGAGGAATTGGAAATTGATAAAGAAGCTGCTGCTGCACTGCTTCACAAGCATAAAAGTATCAGAGCAGCTATAAAAAATTATGCATGAATGCTAAAAAACTAAAAAAAGGACTGTTCAAAATGGGAACCTTTATCGTGCTCTGCTTTGTTGCACCGGTAATCGTGTATCAAGCCTTTAAAAACCAAGGACATCCTTTTTACTGGCCAGTGCTCGCCCTCGGAATAGCTTTGTGTTTCATCGCAATTATTTATGGTTTTTGGGCCATCAAAATTTTACTTAATGGTATGCTGGGCGAGAAAAAAAACTAAGCCCATTTAAAAATTGTATCACTCGGGGGAGTAAACTATATTTGCTGTGATTTTCAGTATATGATTCAGATAAAATTCCCGGACGCCTCTGTAAAAAGCTTCGAAACCGGAACAACCGTTCTCGAAATAGCCAAAAATATCAGTGAAGGATTGGCACGAAATGTACTGTGTGCCAAGTTTAACGAACAAGTCATTGAGGTATCCACTCCATTGTTTGAAGATGGACAGATCCAATTGTTTACATGGAATAATAGTCAAGGAAAAAATGCTTTTTGGCACTCTTCCGCCCATGTATTGGCACAGGCTATTATTGCCCTTTATCCTCAAGCCAAACTCACCATCGGACCTGCCATCGAAAATGGATTTTATTACGATGTAGATTTCGGAGATCATTCCATCACTGAAAAAGAACTTAAATACATTGAAAAAAAATTTCTAGATTTTGCTCGACAAAAGTTTGAATTCAAAATGAGATCTGCCTCCAAACAAGAGGCACTCGATTTTTATCATAAAGACGAAAATCCTTATAAAATTGAACTCATCGAAAATTTGGAAGACGGTAACATTACCTTTTGTGACCATGCCGATTTTACGGACTTGTGTCGTGGAGGTCACATCCCCCACACTGGCTTTATAAAGGCCGTAAAGCTTTTAAATGTTGCGGGAGCTTATTGGAGAGGAGATGAAAACAATAAGCAGTTGACCCGAGTCTATGGTATATCCTTTCCCAAACAAAAGGAGTTGACCGAATATCTCGAGCTGCTGGAAGAAGCCAAAAAACGCGACCACAGAAAGTTGGGAAAAGAACTGGAGTTGTTCACTTTCTCTCAAAAAGTTGGACAGGGATTGCCCTTATGGTTACCCAAAGGAGCTGCTTTAAGAGGTCGATTGGAAGATTTTCTAAAAGCCGCTCAAAAGAAAGCCGGATATGAACAGGTCATCTCCCCCCATATCGGAAATAAAGAGCTTTACATGACCTCAGGGCATTATGAAAAATATGGGGAAGACAGTTTTCAACCCATAGAAACGCCTGCCGAAGGGGAGACTTTTTTGCTCAAACCCATGAACTGTCCGCACCACTGTGAAATATACAATGCCCGCCCTTGGAGTTATAAAGAATTGCCCATACGATATGCAGAGTTTGGGACTGTTTACCGTTATGAACAAAGTGGAGAGCTCCACGGGCTCACCAGAGTGAGAGGCTTTACCCAAGACGATGCTCATATTTTTTGCACCTCAGACCAGTTGGATCAAGAATTCAAAAACGTCATTGATCTGGTTTTATATGTATTCGGGTCTTTGGGCTTTGATCATTTTCAAGCACAGGTTTCCATACGTGATCCCAAAAAATCCGAAAAATACATCGGAGATCCCCAAAATTGGGAAAAGGCAGAACAGGCTATTATTGATGCTGCTCAAGAAAAGGATTTAGATTTTGTTATCGAAGAGGGAGAAGCAGCCTTCTATGGTCCCAAACTTGATTTTATGGTCAAAGACGCTCTGGGAAGAAAATGGCAACTGGGAACCATACAAGTTGATTACAACCTCCCTGAAAGGTTTGAGTTGACTTACAAAGGCGGTGATAACGAACTCCATCGACCCATCATGATCCACCGCGCGCCCTTTGGAAGTTTGGAACGATTTGTTGCCATTTTGTTGGAACATACCGGAGGTAATTTTCCGCTATGGCTAACCCCTACACAAGTGAACTTGTTGAGTGTGAGTGAAAAACACGAAAAATACGCTCAAAAAGTTTTTAATTTCCTTGAAAATAACGAAATTCGCGCCTCCTTGGATAATAGAAATGAGACCATCGGGAAAAAGATCCGTGAATCTGAACTTAGTAAAGTTCCTTTTATGTTGATCTTGGGAGAAAAAGAAGCAGAGATGGAAAATGTCTCTGTAAGAAAGCATCGAAAAGGTGATTTGGGTGCGATGAGCCTAGAAAGCTTTGTTGAACACATAAATGAAGAGATATCGGAAAGTATCTCTAAATTTGAAAATTAATTTAAAATTAGTAAGCCATAGCAATACGTAGGAGAAGATCGAATAAGCCTGCGAGGATCATTAAAGAAAATCCTCACAAAATTAACGAAAAAATCACAGCCAATGAAATCAGACTGGTTGGAGACAATGTCGAGATAGGAGTTTACAAACTTCCCAAGGCCATTGCCCTTGCCGAAGAACTAGAGTTGGACCTGGTAGAAATTTCTCCAAAAGCATCCCCACCGGTTTGCAAAATTTTGGACTACAAGAAGTTTCTATACGAGCAAAAAAAGCGTGAAAAGGCACTTAAGTCTAAGGCTACTAAGGTGATTATTAAAGAAATACGATTCGGTCCACAAACCGACGAACACGATTATGAGTTTAAGAAAAAGCACGCTGAGAAATTTTTAAACGACGGTGCCAAACTCAAAGCTTTTGTGTTTTTTAAAGGTCGGTCTATCATATTTAAGGAACAAGGCCAGATCTTGCTTTTAAGATTGGCACAAGACTTGGAAGAAATTGGAAAAGTGGAACAAATGCCACGATTAGAGGGAAAGAGAATGACCATGTTCATTTCACCTAAAAAGAAGTAAAAAATAAATATTCGACGTAATGCCTAAAATGAAAACAAAATCCAGTGCCAAAAAACGATTTAAGCTTACTGGTTCCGGAAAAATAAAAAGAAAACACGCTTTTAAAAGTCACATCCTGACAAAAAAGTCAAAAAAGCGTAAACTGAAATTGACCCATTCCACATTGGTTCATGACAGTGACTCAAACAACATCAAAGAACAATTAAGGTTGAAATAAATAAATCAAAATCAATCCGTGTGTCACCTTGACTTGAGGCCAAAAAGTGTTGAAAAACCGCCCATGTCAAAAAACTAAAATAAAATGCCAAGATCAGTAAATTCAGTGGCTTCAAGAGCCCGTCGAAAAAAAATTCTCAAACAAGCCAAAGGTTACTTTGGAAGAAGGAAAAATGTTTGGACTGTCGCCAAAAACGCAGTAGAAAAGGCCATGCTCTACGCCTACCGTGACCGAAGAACCAAAAAGCGAAACTTCAGATCTTTATGGATCGTAAGAATCAATGCCGGGGCCAGAGAGTACGGTATGTCTTACAGCCAATTTATGGGTAAAATAAAGTCCAATAATATCGGACTTAACAGGAAAGTTTTAGCCGATTTGGCCATGAACAATCCTGGAGCTTTTAAAGCTGTCGTTGACAAAGTCAAGTAGTTATTTTAAATACCACAACCCATCTCAAAAGGATGGGTTTTTGTATCATGAAATTTACCGTTTACCACAATCCCAGATGCAGAAAATCTCGAGAGGTAGTTCAATTCCTTCAAGAGAAAGGACTCTCCTTTGACACAGTAAAATATCTGGAGCAGTCTTTTGATAAAAACACACTGGGTGAGGTATTAAAAAAGATCGACAAGAAACCCTCCGAGATTCTTAGAAAAAACGAAGTCCTTTGGAAAAAAGAATACTCTTCTAAAGACCTCAGTGAATATCAAATTTTACAACTGTTGGTCAAACAACCCAAATTGATTGAAAGACCCATTGTAACAACTAAAGAAAAGGGAGTTTTGGCTCGGCCTATCGAAAAACTGATGGAATTTCTAAACAATGAATAAACCTTTTGAAATTAAGCGGATCTTAAGAGTATTATTCATTCTATGAAAAAAGTTTACATCATTGCCCTAATCAGTTTTTCCTATTCCCTTTTTGGACAACGACCAGCTGGAAATATTCCCAAGATTAAACTTACGGGAATGGTGATCGATCAAGGGACCCAACAAACTCTTGAATACGCTACTATCAGTCTTCAAAACACCAAAAACCCTGATCGCTTACAAGGAGGAATCTCCGGAATTGATGGAAAATTCAACATAGAGGTATTTCCCGGCACTTATGATATCAGTATCGAATACATCGGCTTTGAAAGATTTAGCAAGCATGGAGTAGTCATTAAAGACAATATTGATATAGGAACTATAGGTTTGCTCATTACCAGTACAGCACTTGAAGGTGTTGAAATCATGGCCGAAAAAACCGAAGTAGAAATCAGACTCGACAAACGCATCTACAACGTGGGAAAAGACCTTACGGTGAGAGGGGGCAGTGTGGCGGATGTATTGGATAATGTGCCTTCGGTAACAGTAGACATCGAAGGCAATGTGGCCTTAAGGGGAAATGACAATGTTAGGATACTAATCAATGGAAAGCCCTCGGGTTTGGTGGGTATTTCTGGACCCCAAGGCTTGCAACAATTGCCGGCTGAATCCATCGAAAAAGTAGAGGTAGTAACCTCCCCTTCTGCCCGTTATGGCGCAGAAGGTACCGCTGGGATTTTGAACATCATACTAAAAAAACAAGAGCTGCTGGGCTTTAATGGCAACTTTGTGGCCAACGCAGGACAAACCCATTCCAATGTCATTCCTTCAAACTATGGTGGCTCCGCTAATATTAACCTTAGAAAAAACAAATTCAACATCTTTTCAACCAATTCCTACAGGAAAAGTCTTTCCATTGGTCGGGTGTTTAATGAAAATGAATATTTTAATGGTGATCAACCCAGTAGTTTCCTTGAGGAATCCCGAAAGCCGGAGCGTGAAAATTTTAGTTTTTTTTCCAGCTTAGGGGTGGAGTATTTCCTCAAAGAAAAAACTTCTTTGATCTTAAGTGGATTCATTCGCGACCAAAGCGGGGATGACTACTCTAAAAACATCCTCAAAAGATTCGATGCCAATAAAGAATTGATTTTTCAATCCGAATTGATCGAATTAGAAACCGACAAAGACGATGCCCGTCAGATCAGCCTTAATTTCGATTCCGAAATCGATGAGGAAGGAGAAGAATTTACAGCAGTATTCCAATATGAAGAAAACTCGGAAGATGAAAAAGCAGATATTAACAGCAGTATAAAAGATAAAGATGAATTAGTCAATCAACTTGAGAGTGAAAAAAGAATACTGTTGCAAGCAGACTATGTATTACCGTTGGACAAGAATACCCAGTTTGAATTTGGATATAGGGGAAACTTCTCAAATCAAGAAAACGACTATCAAGTTTTCCAAATCGAAAATGGTACTTTTGAGAAAAATACCGGTTTGTCGAATGTACTGGTCTACAAAGAACACATTAATGCTCTATACACTCAGTTTGGAAAAAAGCTTAATGCTTTTTCCTTCCTTCTCGGTCTGAGGATGGAAGATTCTAAAATCGTAGTCGATCAACGAACCATAAATGATTATAACGAAAAAAAATACACTAATTTCTTTCCCACCGTCAATTTATCATATGAGTTTGGCGAAAGTGAAAGTCTAATTTTGGGCTACAGCAGGAGAATTTCCAGACCCAGAGGAAGATTTTTAAATCCTTTTCCCTCCAGAGCCAGCGTGGCCAATTTTTTTCAAGGAAATGCAGACTTAGATCCAAGTTACTCTAATACGGTAGACATCGGTTACCTTAAAAGATGGGATAAGGTGACTTTTAACTCATCCGTTTATCATCAAAGGTCTACGGATGTGTTTACTTTTATTGCTGAAGATAGCGGACAAACTGTTGAGGTCAGTGAAAACAATGGAAGCGATGACCTCGTTAAATTACCCATCATCATCAGAAATCCTATCAATTTGGCTGAAAACAACAGAACCGGATTTGAGTTTACACTCAGTTACAACCCCTCCAGAAAATCAAGGATTTTCGCCAACTTTAATCTTTTTAACTCCCAAACTATTGGCGTCCATGAAGGCTTAGACCTGAGCAGAACCAATCTGAGTTGGTTTTCGAGGGTCAATGGGAAGTTTACAATTTTTAAGGACATCGATTGGCAAATCCAGATTTTTTACAGAGGGCCCAGAGAGAATGCACAATCCAAAAGCAAGGGGATGGTCTTTACCAGCATGGCACTCAATAAAGATATCTTTAAAAAGAAAGGAACCCTTTCCTTCCGGGTAAGTGACTTATTCAATTCGGCCATGTATCAATCTCATACATTTACACCTACCTTTCAGAATGATGTAGTTTTTAGAAGAAGTTTACCATCATTCAATCTTTCTATGACTTATAGGGTCAACCAAAAGTCAAACCAACAGAGGAGAAGATCATCCGGCAATCGCGGTAGTAATGATCAAACTGGTTTTGGTTTTTAAAAAACCTAAGATTTATTCTTTTCCCTGCGATCTTTGAGATATTGCATCAAAGATCCAAACAGCCAATAAGGAATGACAAAAGTCAAAAGGAATATCATTAGCCAAAAGCCGAGTGTTAAAATGGATAGGAAAGCAAGAAATCCTAAATATTGATCAAATTCAAACATGGTTTAAAATCTAATATAAATTTACTACTTTTTCTTTTTCGTTTTTAGTATCATGGAAAATTATTTTAACAGCCTCAAACAAAAGGCTTATTTTTGTAGAAAAGAAAACAGCACACCATGGATCACCGCATAGAAAAAGACACCCTTGGAGAAGTTAAAGTCCCTTTAGATGCATATTGGGGAGCCCAGACAGAACGCTCAAGATCTAATTTTAAGATTGGTCCAATGGCCTCCATGCCGTTAGAAATTATTTACGGTTTTGCCTATTTAAAAAAAGCAGCGGCCTACACCAACTGCGATGCAGGGGTTTTGGATCAAAACAAAAGAGACCTCATCGCCAGCGTTTGTGACGAAATCCTCAAAGGAGAATTGGATGATCAATTTCCTTTGGTCATCTGGCAAACTGGTTCAGGGACCCAGAGCAATATGAATGTCAATGAGGTCATTAGCAATCGTGCCCATGTACTTGAGGGAAACAAATTGGGAGAAGGAAATAAAATCTTAGCCCCCAATGACGATGTAAACAAGTCGCAGTCATCAAACGATACCTTTCCCACGAGCATGCACATTGCTGCTTACAAAAAAATTGATGAAACCACCCTTCCAGGATTGGAACAACTAAAAAAAGCCTTTTCAGAAAAATCTGAAAGCTTTCAATCGGTTGTCAAAATCGGACGTACCCACCTGATGGATGCCACTCCCCTCACCCTGGGCCAAGAGTTTTCAGGTTATGTCTCTCAACTCGACCACGGCATCAAAGCACTCAGAAACACCCTCGACCATCTGTCTGAGCTTGCCCTTGGAGGAACCGCTGTTGGTACCGGGATCAACACCCCTGCCGGTTATGCTGAAAAAGTTGCGGCCTATATAGCAGAGTTTACTGGCCTTCCATTCGTCACTGCTGAAAACAAGTTTGAAGCCCTAGCAGCCCACGATGCCTTAGTAGAAACCCACGGTGCACTCAAACAGATTGCTGTCTCGCTCAATAAAATTGCCAACGATATCCGGCTCTTGGCCTCTGGTCCTCGCTCCGGAATTGGAGAGATCACAATCCCCGCCAACGAACCCGGAAGCTCCATCATGCCAGGAAAGGTCAACCCCACCCAGTGCGAGGCAATGACCATGGTCTGTGCGCAAGTGATGGGTAATGACGTAGCCATTGGCGTAGGAGGACTTCAGGGTCATTATGAATTGAACGTGTTTAAGCCCTTGATGGCTGCTAATATTCTTCAATCCGCCCAACTTATCGGGGATGCCTGTGTCAGTTTTACGGACAATTGTGTATTGGGCATCGCACCCAATCTCCAACGTATAGAGGAATTGGTCAATAATTCTCTAATGCTGGTCACGGCACTCAATACCAAAATAGGTTATTACAAAGCGGCAGAAATTGCCAACAAAGCCCATACCGAAGGAACCACACTTAAAGAAGCCTCTATTTCATTGGGCTACCTTACAGCAAAGGAATTTGACCAATGGGTAAAGCCGGAGGACATGACCGGTGGTTGATTTGTTAAGTTTTTTTATTTCTACGAACTACAATTGGAAATGTTTTAATCCCTCTTCAGCAAATGAACGGATTTGATTTTTCTAAAAGAAAAAATCTAAAAAAACAATTATCATGTTAAACACAACAAAATCTCAAAAAAAGTGTTTAGCTTAGTTTGACACTATATATTTGCACAAAATCAAGAAAAAAAATTGGGCCAAAAAACAGATCTCGCCATAGAAAAAAACAAAGACCAGAACAAAATATTGGTCTCTGAACTCAATCAAAAAATAGCCCAAATCAAATTGGGTGGAGGTAAGTCAAAACTGGAAAAAATCAGGTCGCAAGGTAAAATGACCGCCCGTGAGCGGGTCGATTATTTACTAGACGAGGGATCAGAACGAATAGAAATCGGTGCTTTGGCCGGACACGAAATGTATGAAGGAGAAGGAGGCTGTCCCGCTGCCGGTGTGGTCGTTGTCATGGGCTATGTCGCTAAAAAGTTATGTGTCATCGTCGCCAACGACGCCTCGGTAAAGGCAGGCGCATGGTTTCCCATCAGTGCGAAAAAGAATTTGAGGGCTCAGGAGATTGCTTTGGAAAACAGAATTCCCATCATCTACTTGGTAGACAGTGCCGGAGTGTTTCTCCCACGACAAGATGAAATCTTTCCCGACAAAGAACACTTTGGCAGAATTTTTAGAAACAATGCCCAAATGAGCAGTGAGGGTATTGTTCAAATTGCAGCTGTTATGGGCAGTTGTGTTGCCGGTGGCGCCTATTTACCCATAATGTCCGACGAAGCCATTATAGTAGATAAAACCGCTAGTATCTTTTTGGCAGGAAGCTATCTGGTAAAAGCTGCCATAGGAGAAGACGTTGATAATGAAACTTTGGGAGGAGCCACCACTCACTCAGAAATCAGTGGTATTACCGATTACAAAGCCAAAGACGATTCGGACGCCCTCAATCGCATAAAAGCCTTAATAGAAAAAATGGGAGATAACCCCAAAGCAGGCTTTAACCGAATTAAAAGCATAATGCCTAAGAAAAAGGGTGAAGACATATACGAAATACTCCCTTTTGATAAAACCCTTCCTTATGACACCTACCAGATTATTGACTGTTTGGTAGATCAAGGTTCAGTGGAGGAATATAAAGCAGATTATGGCAAAACCATGATCACTGCGTTTGCCAGAATCAATGGTTGGGCAGTGGGTATTGTGGCCAATCAAAGAAAAATGGTGAAAAACAAACAAGGAGAAACCCAGTTTGGCGGCGTCATTTATGGGGATGCGGCCGACAAATCGACCCGTTTTATTGCCAACTGTAACCAACGCAAGATCCCTTTGATTTTTTTACAAGACGTGACCGGTTTTATGGTGGGCAGTAAGGCCGAACATAATGGCATCATCAAAGACGGAGCAAAAATGGTCAATGCCATGGCCAACTCTGTGGTACCAAAGTTTACGGTTGTCATGGGCAATTCCAACGGTGCCGGTAATTATGCCATGTGCGGTAAGGCCTTTGACCCGCGGTTGATTCTGGCATGGCCGGGATCTAAAATGGCCGTAATGGGAGGCGAACAAGCCGCCAAAGTTTTGATGCAAATTGAAAAATCAAAACTCAAAAAAGTAGGAGAAAAAATTGATCCCAAAACAGAAAAAGCCCTTTTAGAGGAAATCAAATCCCGATACGACAGACAAACACGCGCCGATTACGCCGCCGCCCGAATGTGGACCGACACCATTGTTGACCCCGTTGAGACCCGAAAATGGATTAGCATGGGAATCGAAGCGGCCAATCACGCTCCCATCAATAAGCAGTTTAATATGGGTATTTTACAGGTCTAGGTGATTTTCAAAGTACCAACGGTCTTAGCCCTAAGGTATTTTCCGTTATTTCTTATAATTTCAGGGACAAAGTACAATGCCTTGGGCACTTCGAATTTATCCATGGCCTCACAAACTGCCATCTGTTTTTCTACTTCCTCGGATTGATCATCGTTCCCCTCAACCACCATAATGAGCTTTTGACCCAAGGCCTTATCTGGAATGCCGAAAAGAAAAAATGGAAATTGAATATGATGAGCCAACTTTTGTTCGGCAACCTCAGGTGAAATTTTAACGCCCCCACTATTGATCACATTGTCTCTCCTGCCCAAATAACTAAAGTTTTTTTTGTCGTGTATTTCAACCAAATCATTTGTGTGAATCAATTGATCTGTTATGTCGGGAGCATTTACCACAAGACAACCTTCCCCATCTATCTCAAGATGAATCCCGTCCAATGTGTGAAAGGGTGTTTTGGGTATCGAAAGTTTTGAAGCCGCAATATGCGTAATGGTTTCTGTCATACCGTAGGTTTCAAAGCAATTGTCGTGTAGAGCAACCAATTTCTCATTCAATTCGGGATAAATCGGTGCACCGCCAATGATTAGGGTTTTGATTTGGTGGATTCTTCCCAAACTATGGTGAGCTTGCATGGGCGTCATGGCCACAAAATCATAGGAAGTATTGACATCCTTCATGGGTTGGGCAGTGGGTTGAACTAAGTCCAATGATAATCCCAAAATCATCGCACGAACCAGCATCATTTTCCCGGCAATAAAATCAGCCGGCAAACAATGTAGGGCTGTATCACCGATTTGAACATCAAAAAAATCTCCGGTTCGAATGGCAGAGTTGACCATGGCCTGTTTGGAGATTTGAATGATTTTAGGGTTACCTGAAGAACCGGAAGTTTTTACATTGATATAATCTTCCTTATCCATCCAGTCCATTATGAAATGGCCAATGGCGATCTCATAGGGAACTCCCTCTTTGATAAAGTCATAGCCTATATCCTTTAAATCCTCAGCCGAAAAATAATAGCCTTTGAGTTTAAATCGATTGTGAATCTTGGTGTAGTGTGGTGTATTCATTCAAATTTATTAGTTAATTGAGTCGTCCAGTTCTTCCATTGGTACTTTTTGGCAAAAATAAGGGCCACCAATGGATAAATAACTGCGAGGGTAAAGATGAGTTCCATACCCAAGGAAGGCTCTGAGTTATCAATAAGTAAGGATTCTGTTTGAAATGCAGTCCAAGAAGCCGTTACCAATAAAGCTGTCACCAAATTATTGGCCGCATGGAACCCCAAAGCCAATTCAATGCCCTCATCCATAAGGGTAATCACTCCCAAAAACAATCCGGTACCGATGTAATACCAGATCAGGTGAATCCCTAATTTATCGATTTCGGGATTCCAAATGTGGAGCATTCCGAACAAGACTGAAGTTAGCAATAAAGGGAACCAACGATTTTTAAAAAGTCTCCCAAAACCCTGCATCAAATAACCCCTAAAAACTAACTCCTCAACCGAAGTTTGTAGGGGAATCATCACAATACTGATCAGCAATAATATCAAAAAAGGTAGGGGTTTAAAGTTCCAGATGTAATTCTCAGGACTCATCATGTAATCATAAATCACCATCAAGGCAGAAACGGTTCCCCACAAGAAAAAGGAAAAGAGAATTTTTTTGTAATCCACTCGATCTCTGGAGGTAATCAAACTTAAAAATGACCGCTGATGGAGCCGGGTCACTACCATATAAATAAACGGTAGTACAACAACAAAGGGTAGTAAAATTAAAAATAATATCGAGTTGGAAGGCAGTTTAGAAAACAAATCCTGATGACTAGTAAATTCCCCAACGAGATCCGATTGTGAAATGATATAAAGCGAAAGTGGAATCTGTCCAACAAAATTAAAAAAAATAAAAATAAGCGACCCTTTGAGGTAATCGAAAAAGCCTTTCTTTTCAGTCGTGGTTTCTTCTAAATACTTCATATGCCAAGCACTTCCCAATTTTGATTTGAATTAAAAGTAAGATAGCCGTGTCGAACTTCCAAAGGAGATTTAAAATTATTTGTAAACAAGCCTCCTGTACCCAGCCCATGATGATTTTTGACCGACAGTGAAAAAGTCCACTGTGCAATGGCATTCAACCCAATATTACTTTCCAAGGCGCTGGTCACCCACCAGCCAATAGCTCGTTCTTTGGCCAAGGCAATCCACTCTTCACAAGATTGAAATCCACCCAGCAAAGACGGTTTTAAAATCAAGTACTGCGGCATGATTTGATCCAATAAAGCCTTTCTGTCTTTTTTTTCTATAATTCCAATAAGTTCCTCATCTAAAGCAATGGGAAGGGGAGAATTGATGCACAAGTCACGCATGGCATGACCTTGACCTGCAGCAATGGGCTGCTCGATTGAATGAACCCCCAAATCTGCCAAAGATTGTAGTTTATCCATCACCTCCGAGGGAGCAAAAGCACCGTTTGCATCTACCCTTAACATCATTTGTTCTGGATCATAATATTTTCGAATTTCTTCTAATAAAGAATACTCATCATCGAAATCCAAGGCACCGATTTTGAGTTTGATGCAATCAAACCCTTGGGCGATTTTTTGATCAATTTGAGCTTTCATAAAAGAGCGATCTCCCATCCAAACTAACCCATTGATCGGTATACTCTCTGCTCCTCGGGTAAAGGGTGAGGGAAAAATCTCGTAAGGATCTTTTGATTTCAATGACAATAAAGCCGTTTCATAGCCCATCTGAATGGATGGGAACATTTGAAGTGAATTGACGGAAACCCTTTCATTTTGATTGATCCGATCACACAAATATTTAAGTTGATCCTCATAATCCGGTCGGTCATCTGCACTTAACCCTCTTAAGAGACCACACTCCCCTACTCCTGTTTTTTTTCCATTGGTCAAAAACAAAAACCAGCTTTCTTTCTCCTTCAATATCCCACGAGAAGTACCACCAGGACGCTTAAACTTTAAAATATATCTTTTGTAATGGGCTTTCATTGGTAGCGGTTATAAATTACAAATAGCACCAGAGAAACAAAAAAAGTTAACAGTGCAAGTTGTTTTAACAATGGATCATAGCCTCTGGGCTCCCGAATTTTAACGACCTGATAGAGGTGAATTAAAATCGGAAGTAAAATCAATAATGACAGTGGGTTTTTTTTTACCCATACCGTCCCCATTCCTAAAAATAAAAACAAGGCAGCCAGCATCATCAAAAGATAATGGTAGAGTTTTGCTTTTTGGCTTCCCAGTTGAACCACCAAAGTATTTTTTTTTGAATTCTTATCGTTGGCGATGTCTCGCATATTGTTGAGATTGAGTACACCTACACTGAGGAATCCGATGGCCGTTCCCAAAAACAAGGCGGTGCTATCGACTGTTTGGGTCTGCAAATAATATGCCCCCATGACGCTTACCCATCCAAAAAAGATAAAAACGAACAAATCTCCCAATCCGCGATATCCATAGGCACCTTGACCGATTGTATATTTGATCGCAGCCCAAACTGCCGCTGCGGCAAGTGTAATAAATATCAAAGAAACCAACAATTGTTCCCCTCCTAAGGCTGCATAAATCAAACCAATGGCAAGTAGTATTGAAATCAATGCAGCGATCAATATTCCTTTTTTTAGTGCTTTGGATGAAAGAAGTCCCTGTTGTAGCGTTCTATCCGGTCCTAGTCTGTAAGCATTGTCTGTTCCCTTCATCCCATCGCCATAATCATTGGCAAAATTGGAAATGATTTGAAAAGCTATGGCGGTCAACAAGGAAAGTATAAAAATCGAAGATGAGAAACTTTCACCCTTGAATGCAATAGCGTTGCCGGTTATGATCCCTGCCACAGAAAGGGGTAAGGTTCTAGGACGGGAGGCGACCAGCCAAACTGAAAGTTGAGAACTCAAAAGACTAGGGAAACTTTGGGTACTGTTTAAAATTGGGGTCCCTTTTGTCCAGAAAAGCCTGCTTACCCTCCTGTGCCTCATCCATTAAATAATACATTAGAGTTGCATCTCCGGCCAATTGCATCAATCCGTGCTGACCATCCAATTCGGCATTCAAACACCTCTTAATCATACGCAAAGCCAAAGGACTCCTTTTTTGCATCATCTTACACCATTCCAAAACGGTAGTTTCGAGTTGATCTAAGGGAACGACCTTATTGACCAACCCCATTTTTTCGGCTTCGGCAGCAGAGTATTGCTTACATAGAAACCATATTTCCCTGGCTTTCTTTTGTCCCACATGCCTTGCCAAATAAGAAGAACCAAAGCCTCCATCAAAGCTGCCTACTTTAGGGCCGGTTTGACCAAAAATGGCATTTTCACTGGCAATGGTCAAATCGCAGACCACATGTAAAACATGCCCGCCTCCAATGGCATAGCCATTGACCATTGCGACAACAGGTTTAGGCAACTCTCTGATGCGTTTGTGTAAATCCAGTACGTTCAATCGGGGTACACCGTCTTCTCCGACATATCCTCCGACCCCTTTCAAATTTTGATCTCCCCCACTACAAAAAGCCTTATCTCCCGCTCCGGTAAACACCACCACATCGATGTCATTACGTTCGCGGCAGACTTCCATCGATTCCAACATTTGTATGTTGGTCTCCGGACGAAATGCATTGTATACTTCGGGGCGGTTGATAGTGATTTTTGCAACACCTTCGAATAACTCAAATTTTATGTCACTGTAGTGGGCTAGACTCTCCCATTCTATCTTTTTCATAGGTTGTGTTTAGATTTCAAATTTAAGACTTTTGCATGGCTTTAAAGAAATTTAGTAGAATACTGTCGTTGATTTTTCTCGGGGTTTTGATCTCAAGAATCTTGGGTCGATGTGAAGGCTTAAAAAAATTTTTTAAGGCCCATTTCAATCCGGTATTGGTTTTTACTGACTTATATTTAAGGCCAAATGCCTTGGAAATTTGCCGGGCATTTCGACTATGAATGGTTTCAAAATAAGTGTCGTATTTGGGACTGTCCTTTTCTCCGGGTAGAATTCTAAAAATTCCTCCTCCCTGATTATTGATCAAAATAACCCTAAAATTGGAGGGAATGTGATCGTTCCATAATCCATTGATATCATAAAAGAAACTGAGGTCTCCAGTAACTAATAAGCAGGGGTTTTGATTGATCAAAGCTGCCCCTATCGCAGTGGCCGTTGACCCTTCAATACCACTGGTTCCTCGATTGCAAAAAACCTCTGCCTGTTGAGGTATATCAAAAAGCTGTGCGTAGCGTACCGTTGAACTGTTGGCCAATTGAAGGTGGAGTCTTTGCGGAAGATTAGAAAAAATCGTTTCAAAGGCTTTTAAATCAGAAAAGGGAACAGAATTAAGATAGGCATTCCCCAGATTGAGTTGGACCCGATACTGATCCAAAATCATAGATTTATAATCACTCTTCGGACTGCGGTAGTCTTCAAATAATTTAGAAAAAAAAGCATTTACAGACATAAAAAAATGTTGCTTTAAACAATGGTAAGTGTCATAGGCCTTGTAGGGATCGACATGCCAGTGCTCTTGAGGTGAAAAATCTCTCAATAGTTTTTTTATTTTTTTGGAGACTACCATCCCTCCGAAAGTCAATAAAATTTGGGGTTGTAGGGTTTTAAAAAAATCAGAATCCCCCTTTTCATGCGGAGCAATTAAAGAGTCGATAGAATTGATGGCATTTGGCAAACGCAAATTGGAAGTGGTTTCGGTGAGCAAAATCACCGAGGGGTCAGCGTCGATCAAATCCAACCACTGTTTATGAATCGTGTCGGGATCATTCACCCCGACTAAGACGAGCTTTTTCTTTGCCTCCTGCCATTGTTTTTTGAATGATTTAAAATCAATTTTGGGCTTGGAAATCACGGGCGCCGTTATATGGCTAATCTCCAAAGGGGAAGTTGTCATTCCATACAACGGTTCTTCCATGGGAACGTTCAAATGAACGGGACCGCTTTTCTGTATGGCGTGATTTAAAACCGAATTAATGTTTTTTTCGTTGTCATTTTGGATTTCCTTTTGTTTGTTTTCGATCTCTTTTTGAGTCGCTTTTTTGGGAATCAGCTTTTGATTGGGGTTTTCTAAAAGGGTGATAACAGCGTGATTCACATCCGGGCTTAAATAAGCAAAACCCACCAAATGTGGTTCAAAGACACCCTTTTGTTGGATGGTTTGGCCATCTCCAATATCAATGCGATGGGGCATACGGTCTGCAGAGATAATCAACAGTGGAATATTACTGTAAAAAGCTTCGGCAACGGCCGGATAAAAATTGAGCAGAGCAGAACCGGAGGTACAAATCACTGCCGTGGGAGTATTGAGTTGCTGCGCCATGCCCATGGCAAAAAAAGCTGCCGAGCGTTCATCTACGATACTGTAGGTTTTAAAGAAAGGATTTTCAACAAAACCGTTGGTCAATGGAGCGTTTCTTGAACCCGCACAAATCACAATGTGCCGGATGTCCTTCATTTGGCAGAATTGTACAATCGTCTGGGCTATTGGAATCTCAGGGTATTTAATCGATGTAATCCTTGAATTTTTCATTTTCATCGCCTTGCAAAAATACAAAACGCCCAGGGATTGATCCCCTCAAACACATTAAAGGGCAGCCAAAAGCGTTTTGGCTTTGTTTTGGGTTTCCTCCCACTCTTTTTCGGGATCACTGTCTTGGGTAATTCCTGCCCCCATATACAACAGTAAACCCTCGGGAATGATTTGCGCACAGCGTAAGTTCACAAACAAATCGATTTCCCTCTCCCCCTTTACCGGCCCCAAAAATCCGGCATAGTAAGAGCGATCAAGGTTTTCGTATTCGGCGAGAAAACGAATCCCCTCCCCTACGGGGATCCCACCTACTGCGGGTGTGGGGTGTAATTTTTTTAATAGTGCTGTTGTATTGACATTTTGCCCCTCTACTGACAATTCATTGCATAGATGTACCAAATTGCCTGCCCTAAGGGTAAAAGTTTCGGAACATTCGACCGCTGCCGATGGAAAAAGCGCTTCCAGATCTACCTGTAAAGTATCTCTGACCCAGCGCTGTTCTGTCTTTTCTTTGTCACTCCAATAGTACTCTTCTTTTGTATTATGGGGTAAAGTCCCTGCTAGTGCCATAGTGGTCAGCCTGCAGGAACGAAGCGAAAAAAGCAGTTCAGGGGTTGCGCCTACCCATGTCTCTGTTTTTGGGTGATGCCAAAAATAAACCATAGCATGGGGATAAAGCGTCAGCAAATGGTTAAACAATTGAAAAGCATTTACTTCCTCTCTTTTGATCACATTTCGGGCCACCACCAATTTTTTAAGGCGGCCCGATGCGATGGCCTTTTTAGTTTCATTTACAACATTTATAAATGATGATTTATTTTCTAAATCCAAATTGGTAACTGTCTCTTTTCCTCGAAAAGGTTGGGTTTTGTACTCAAATTGCAAATGGTTTTTGTCGGAAATATATATCGAAGGTAGAGGCGAATCAAATCGACTCATCACAAAACCATTGATTTTTAAATCGTCAGTATGGGTCAGTGAGGTATCTTGTTGAAAATGGCAATGCACGGTTTTGCGCTTTGGTAATCTGTAAAAAACAAAGGCTTGGTCAGCCGACAAAAGCTGGTTAAACACCTCCTCTAAATCGGGCTTGTTCATTTATTTTTTGGGTCGGGAAAAGGTAGAAAGTTTACAATGGGATATCAAATTGCCCTCCTCGTCAGTGACCCTGATCTCCATCAACTGAATATTTTTTCCCATACGTAAAGGTTTGGCGGTAGCCGTAACGTATCCGCTGCTTACGCTTTTGAGGTGATTGGCTGAAATTTCAATACCAACGATAGAAACGGTGGGATCTTGACTCAAGACGGGAACTGCTGCACTGCCCACTGTTTCTGCCAGGGCCACTGTTGCCCCTCCGTGAAGTACACCGTGAATCTGATGTACTTTGGGGGTAACAGGCATTCGTGCAGATAGGAAATCTTCTCCCACATTCACAAACTCAATATTCAAGGTTTCCATCAAATTCCCTTTTACCATGGCATTACAAATCTCAAGTATTTTTTCTTTATCCATTACAATAAATTAAAAAATAAAAACCTTCCGTCGATCTGGACGGAAGGTTCATTATAAAATCGAAGATCTAAATCAGTCTTTTACTTCTTCAAAATCTACATCTTGGACGTCATCCCCCCCCTTGGCTTCTTCCTTTGCTTCAGCATTTGGTGGTGGAGTTGCTCCTTCTGCACCTTGACCCGCTTCTGCCTGGGCTTTGTACATTTCCTCAGAAGCATTTTTCCAGGCTTCATTGATTTTTTCCAAAGCCGCATCAATGGCAGTCAAGTCTTTGGACTCATGGGTTTTTTTCAACTCTTCCAAAGCAGCCTCAATGGGTGCCTTTTTGTCGTCAGAAAGCTTGTCTCCAAATTCCTTCAATTGCTTTTC
>DEYL01000049.1:19637-45044 GCA_002364535.1 Flavobacteriaceae bacterium UBA3159
GTTTGGAAAATCATTTGATCTGCGCTATTGAGTTTATCAACCTCTTCCTTAGCTTTTTTATCGCTTTCGGCATTGGCTTCGGCCTCTTGTTTCATTTTTTCGATTTCCTCCTCGGTCAGACCTGAAGAAGCCTCGATACGAATATCTTGGGATTTACCTGTTGCCTTGTCAGCAGCACTTACTTTGATAATACCATTGGCATCAATGTCGAAAGTTACCTCAATTTGGGGGGTTCCTCGAGGTGCCGGTGGAATTCCGTCGAGGTGAAACCTTCCAATGGTCTTATTATCTGCTGCCATCGAGCGCTCACCCTGTAATACGTGAATTTCTACCGAGGGCTGGTTGTCGGCTGCAGTAGAAAACACTTGTGATTTTTTGGTTGGGATGGTAGTATTGGCATCAATCAGTCTAGTCATCACACTTCCCATGGTTTCAATACCCAAGGATAGTGGAGTAACATCTAGCAATAAAACATCTTTAACGTCTCCGGTCAATACCCCACCTTGAATGGCTGCACCAATGGCTACCACCTCATCGGGATTTACCCCTTTGGATGGTTTTTTACCAAAAAACTTTTCGACCTGTTCTTGTATGATGGGAATCCGTGTAGATCCCCCTACGAGAATTACCTCGTCGATGTCTCCGGTGGAAAGTCCTGCATCGTCCAAAGCTTTTTTGACGGGCGCCATGGATCTTTTGACCAATTGATCAGAAAGTTGTTCAAACTTGGCACGTGTCAAATTGGTAACCAAATGTTTGGGTCCTGATGCAGTTGCGGTTACGTAAGGCAAATTTATTTCGGTTTGAGCTGAAGAAGACAATTCAATTTTGGCTTTTTCAGCAGCCTCTTTCAAACGTTGTAAAGCCATTGGGTCTTCTCTCAAGTCGATTTGTTCGGCTTTCTTAAAATCATCTGCAAGGAAATCGATCAATACCTGATCAAAATCATCCCCTCCCAAATGGGTATCTCCATTGGTGGACAGCACTTCAAAGACACCATCACCCAATTCGAGAATGGAGATATCAAAAGTACCTCCCCCCAGATCGTAAACGGCAATTTTGCTATCGCCTGCATTTTTCTTGTCCAAGCCAAAAGCCAGAGCGGCTGCAGTAGGTTCGTTGATGATCCTCTGTACTTTAAGTCCGGCAATTTCACCCGCTTCTTTGGTGGCCTGACGTTGGGCGTCATTAAAATAGGCCGGTACAGTGATCACTGCTTCGTTTACATCTTGCCCTAGATAATCCTCTGCTGTTTTTTTCATTTTTTGCAAAATCATGGCAGAGAGTTCTTGAGGTGTGTACAAACGACCGTCAATGTCAATTCTTGGTGTATTATTGACTCCTTTGACAACTTTATAGGCCACTGTTTTGGCCTCCTTAGATGATTCGGAGAATTTATTGCCCATAAATCTTTTTACGGATGCAATGGTTTTAGTGGGGTTGGTCACAGCTTGTCTTTTTGCAGGATCACCCACTTTTATTTCGCCTCCCTCAACAAATGCAATTACAGAAGGAGTAGTTCTTTTACCTTCGGCGTTGGGAATGACAACAGGTTCGTTTCCTTCCATTACGGAAACACACGAATTAGTGGTTCCTAAGTCAATTCCTATTATTTTACTCATAATTATATTAATTTATAGTATATATTTCAAGCATTGTGCCATATTGATATCTCTGACACCTTGTCATATTCATACAAGGGAATGAAATAATTTTACGACATCAACCCAAAAAAAACTATTTTTACAAGCACTATGTCAAAAGCAAAAGAAAATTACGCTAGAATTACCACCCTAACCCTGTCAGAAATGAAAGCCCAAGGAGAAAAAATTGCCATGCTTACGGCCTATGATTATACCATGGCGGGGATTGTTGATAAAGCGGGCATAGATGTAATTTTGGTGGGTGATTCGGCTTCGAATGTCATGGCAGGTCATGAGACCACCTTGCCCATTACGTTGGATCAGATGATCTACCACGCCGCCAGTGTGGTGAGAAGTGTGGAACGTGCACTGGTTGTTGTTGATCTTCCTTTTGGCGCCTATCAAGCAGATTCTAAAGAGGCCTTGCGTTCATCGATCAGAATCATGAAAGAGGCGGGAGCCCATGCGGTCAAACTAGAGGGGGGCAGTCAAATACAAGATTCTATCGAACGAATTCTTCAAGCCGGTATTCCCGTTATGGGTCATTTGGGGTTGACCCCCCAATCCATCTACAAATTTGGAACATATACCGTAAGGGCCAAAGAGGAAGCAGAAGCCGAACAATTGATCATTGACGCTCAAATGCTTGAAAAAGCCGGTTGCTTTGGCATTGTCTTAGAAAAAATTCCGGCCAAATTGGCCAATAAGGTTTCTCAAATAGTTAATATTCCAATCATTGGAATTGGTGCAGGAGCCAAGGTGGATGGACAAGTTTTGGTCTTGAATGACATGCTGGGGATGAATAAAGAATTCAGTCCTCGGTTTCTTCGCCGTTACCTCAACCTCGATGAAGAAATTTCCAAAGCCGTCAAAAATTATACGACCGACGTTAAAAACCAAGATTTCCCCAACATAAAAGAACAATATTAGCCCCCGTCATTAGTTGTGCTCAAAATCCTATACGAAGACAATCATCTTATCGCGATCAACAAAGTCGCCGGTGATCTGGTTCAAGGTGACAAAACGGGAGATAAACCCTTGGTCGATAAAGTCAAATCCTATATCAAAAAAAAATACAACAAGCCGGGAGCAGTATTTTTGGGTGTAATTCATCGACTAGATCGACCCACAAGTGGGGTAGTTCTTTTTGCCAGAACCTCCAAAGCACTAAGCCGAATGAATCATCAGTTTAAAGAAAGAAAGACCAACAAAGTCTATTGGGCCATAGTGGGACCTGATATTGCTCCCCAAACCGCTACCCTAAACCATTGGCTGAAAAGGAATACAAAAATCAACAAGTCTTTTGCCCATGAACATGAAATCAACAACTCTAAAAAAGCCGTGCTTCACTATAAAAAGTTAATTGATTTGGATCGCTACGTGGTTCTGGAAATTACACTGGAAACAGGAAGGCACCACCAAATCAGAAGTCAACTGACTCAAATTGGTTTTCCAATCAAAGGTGATCTTAAATACGGAGCAAAAAAGAGTAATCCAGATGGCAGTATCGATCTACACGCGCGTTGGTTGCGTATTGATCACCCAACAACAAAAGAAAGTATAGAGATCGTAGCTCCTCCCCCGCTTAAACCACAATGGAACTTCGCTCTTTCCGATTGATAACTTTGGCTTTTTCGCGGATGATTTCTCCTACGGGGCGATTTTCTATTTTACTCTCCAACCAAGACAAGATATCGAGGTACAAAAAGGCCCGACGTTCATAGGGGTCCTCTTCGTATTGCTTTAATTCCTTGTGGAGTTTAACAAAAGCAGCCTTAAGCTCGTGGGGATAGATATCACCCAAAAAGCGAACAAAACGTATCATGGCTTTTTGCACTTCGTGCAGATCATTCATTTTAATCAGAAACTTATAGGTTTCGCGCAAGTGTGTTTCTAGATGATAATCAAAACCAGCTTCATAATGTGCAACTACACTGAGCACTCGGGTAAAACAGAGTAAATCCTCCCGCATCCTCAGGTGCTTGTTGTTGATTATTTTATTCAGATAAACAATGCATTTTTCATAGTCCTCCAAACCAAAATACAAACAGGCAATTTTGTAATAAAACATCATCACGTGGTGGGGATCAATCTGATTTTTGAATTTTTCAATCCCTTGGGTGACCTCGGGAATAATGCACAAACCTTCCTTAAATTCCCCCTGGAGGAAATACATGTTGAACCAATTGTTGTAGGAATACAAAAAACTCAGGGCGGCCAGATTGTCATTTTTTGGAAACTCCTCAGAATTGACCCTAACCATCATATTGTGTAGGGTTTCCTTAAACTTTTCGGGGTACTTGATCAAGGCCAAGGATTCCATCAAAAAGTTATTACCCTTGAGATAAAAAACAGGGTGGATGGAGATCATCTCAGTATTATCGTTAAACATATCTACCCACTTGCTTGAGAATTTAAAGCAAGACAAAAAGTCCTGAACTAAAAAGCTGTACCAGACGTGGGCTTTGTAGTACCACAATTTTTCTCTAAACCCGAGTTTGTCAAGTTCGAGTACCGGCATTTTTTCATAAAAAAACTTGGTAATTTCTCTAAACTCATCATCGCTTTTGGCGTAGCCCGTTTTTATAAGTTGTTCGTAGAGCAAAAGAGACAAATTGGACAATTGGCTGGTCAGATCGTTTTGGGTACGCAAGTTATCGGCCTCAACGATCAACTCTTGTGCTCGGTTGGACAGACTGCGTGTGATGTATTGGGATTCTATAAGTTTTTCGAATTCTACGATATCGTATGCCGCGTATTTTTCTTCATTTTTCAGCGCCAATGCTTTGGCCTTATCCAATATTTTTAAACTCAATTTATACAATCCTTTTTGATACAATATGGCGGCAAAATCCATTTGCTCTCGGATTTGAATTCGAATGTTCTGGTGAATGGGATTGAGCCGTAAACTGATCAATATTTGTTTGTAGAGATGTGCTTTGAGGTTAGATAGCTGTTGCTTGGTCACAATTCCCTTTACGAGGATTGCTTTTTCGCTATACTTGTCTAACTTGTCCAAAAAATTAAAAAGACTCAAAAATTTTGCGTTGTTGTTAGAGCCCATCCGACCCACATACAACTTAAATTGACGCTTTTCTGATTTTGTCAAGGACTTGATCAACTGAAATAAATTGTCTTTTTGTTCATTAATCATTGTAACAAAAACTGGTTTAAAAGGTTGTTATATAGCTATTTATACCCAAAACAAAGGTAGAGAATATTGTAATAAAATTAAGCAATTAATATTAGTATTTCGCATTTCACACTACATTCGTTTTAGATTATAAATCTATCCTGTTAATGGCCAAGGGACAAGTACAAATATTCGATACCACTTTACGAGACGGAGAGCAAGTCCCCGGCTGTAAATTAGACACCAACAACAAGCTGATAATTGCAGAACGCTTGGACGAATTGGGGGTAGATATTTTGGAGGCAGGTTTTCCCATTTCCTCTCCGGGAGATTTTGATTCAGTTGTCAAAATTGCACAGTTGGTCAAAAACTCCAGGGTGTGTGGATTGACCCGTGCTGTAAAAAAAGACATTGAGGTAGCTGCAGAGGCTCTCAAAGACGCCAAAAAATCAAGAATCCATACCGGTATTGGTACTTCCGATTCTCACATCAAATTCAAATTCAACTCCAACCGAGACCAAATTACAGAACGTGCCGTGGCGGCCGTGACCTATGCAAAAAGTTTTGTAGAGGATATCGAATTCTACGCAGAAGATGCCGGAAGAACCGATAACGAATATTTAGCCCGGGTCTGTGAAGCTGTTATCAAAGCTGGGGCCACCGTGCTCAATATTCCAGATACAACAGGCTATTGCTTGCCCGATGAATACGGAGCAAAGATCAAATACCTTAAAGAAAACGTAAAAGGAATCGACAAAGCCACACTTTCCTGCCATTGTCACAACGACCTGGGATTGGCCACCGCCAACTCCATCGCCGGAGTAATTAACGGTGCGCGGCAAATAGAATGTACCATCAACGGTATCGGTGAAAGAGCAGGCAATACCTCTTTGGAAGAGGTGGTCATGATCATGCGCCAACACCCTGATTTAAATCTGGATACCCATATTAATTCCAAACTACTTTACTCCACGAGTCAACTGGTCTCTGAAAGCATGGGAATGCCTGTTCAACCGAACAAAGCCGTAGTAGGAGCCAATGCTTTTGCCCACAGCTCGGGCATTCATCAAGACGGAGTGATCAAAAAACGTGAAACCTATGAAATCATGGATCCCCATGATGTGGGAGTAACTCAGTCTGCCATTGTCTTGACTGCCAGAAGCGGTAGAGCCGCACTGGCTTATCGCGCCAAGAACATTGGATTTGAATTGGACAAACTTCAATTGGATAAAGTTTACAGAGAATTTTTAAAAGTTGCAGACCAACAGAAGGAAGTCGGTGATAATGATATTCCTAAAATTATCGAAGCCTGCGGATTATAAAACCCTTATTTTTACAGAAGGTTAAACGCTCATAGAGGGATTTAAATAACCAAGATAAATCCCTCAACAAAATTAAATGATTAAATATTAGCTAATAAATATAGATTTAAACTCATGAAAGAAACACTTTTTGATAAAGTTTGGGACAAACATGTGGTTCAGCAAATAGACCAAGGACCAGATGTATTGTTTATCGACCGGCATATGGTGCATGAGGTGACCAGTCCGGTTGCTTTTTTAGGTCTTAAAAACCGAAACATCAAAGTGATGTATCCGGAACGAACTTTTGCTACGGCAGACCACAATACCCCCACCATCAATCAACACCTTCCTGTACGAGATCCCCTTTCGGCTAAGCAATTGGATGCCTTAGAAAAAAATGCCGCCGAGCACGGTATTTCGTTCTGGGGACTGGGACACGAAAAAAACGGAATCGTACATGTGGTCGGGCCTGAATACGGGATTACTGTCCCCGGAGCCACAATTGTTTGTGGAGACTCCCATACTTCTACTCACGGTGCTTTTGGCGCCATTGCATTTGGGATTGGAACTTCTGAGGTAGAAATGGTTTTGTCTACCCAATGCATCCTTCAGCCCAAACCTAAAAAAATGAGAATCATCATCAATGGAGCCCTTGAAAAAGGAGTGACTCCTAAAGATGTTGCGCTTTTTATCATCTCCAAATTGAGCACCTCAGGTGCAACAGGGCACTTTATAGAATATGCAGGTGAGGTTTTTAAAAATATGACCATGGAAGGTCGGATGACCGTTTGCAACCTGAGTATCGAAATGGGTGCCAGAGGTGGGATGATCGCTCCCGACGAAAAAACCTTTCACTACATCAAAGATCGAGAGTATACCCCCAAAGGAGCTTCATGGGACAAAGCCATGGAGTACTGGCAAGAACTCTACACGGATGAAGGAGCCGAATTTGACAAAGAATTTTTCTTTAATGGAAACGAAATAGAACCCATGATCACCTTTGGAACCAATCCAGGAATGGGAATGGGTATCTCCAAAAACATCCCCACAGCTGATGCTACTGTAGACGGTACTGCGACCTACCAAAAATCACTCAACTATATGGGCTATAACGAAGGGGAAAGCATGATCGGTAAGGACATTGATTTTGTTTTTATCGGCAGCTGTACTAATGGGAGGATCGAAGATTTTCGTGCTTTTACCGAAATTGTTAAAGGACGTAAAAAAGCAGACAATGTTACTGCCTGGTTGGTTCCAGGATCTCATAAAGTAGAAAAAGCCATCAAAGACGAAGGGCTTTTGGACATACTCCAAGCTTCGGGATTTGAACTGCGCGAACCCGGCTGTTCTGCCTGTTTGGCAATGAACGACGACAAAGTCCCTCAGGGGAAATATGCCGTGAGTACCTCCAATCGAAATTTTGAAGGAAGACAGGGCCCCGGTTCCAGAACCCTATTGGCCAGTCCCATCATGGCAGCAGCGGCGGCAGTAACTGGAAAAGTAACTGATCCAAGAACACTAATCCACTAAAAATGGCATACGATAAATTCGACATACTCAAAAGTACTGGTGTACCCCTACCTATCGAAAACGTGGATACGGATCAAATCATCCCCGCACGTTTCTTAAAAGCCACCGAAAGGGTGGGTTTTGGAGACAATCTTTTTAGAGATTGGCGTTACAACAACGATGATACCCCCAAAAAAGATTTTGTTCTTAACAACCCTACCTACAGTGGTAAAATCCTTGTGGGAGGAAAAAACTTTGGTTCCGGCTCTTCCAGAGAGCATGCAGCCTGGGCGATCTACGATTACGGATTCCGCTGTGTGGTGTCCAGTTTTTTTGCTGATATTTTTAGGAACAACTGTCTCAATATTGGCGTGCTGCCCGTTCAGGTCAGTCCCGAATTTTCGCAACAGATATTCTCTGTCATAAAGGCTGACCCCAACAGCACTTTAACGGTAGACCTGCCCGAGCAAAAAATCACCATCGACAGTACTCCTGCCTCAGAAACTTTTGACATCAATCCTTACAAAAAGGACAATATGACCAATGGTTTCGATGACATTGACTACCTTTTGAATATAAAAAAGGACATCAAAGATTTTGCGCAAGACACACCACTTTAGAGGAATTATTTTGGATTTAAGGCAATGAGCTTCCCCAAGGGGGATTTAAAACAGACAAGATAAATTCCTCTTCAAGATAAAAAAATTAAATACCGGTCAGTGAACCTAAATTTAAATATGTGAAAAAAAGAACCATTGAGATCATGGATACCACCCTGCGGGACGGTGAACAAACCTCAGGTGTGTCTTTCTCGGTTGCAGAAAAGATGGCCTTGTCCAAACTCTTGCTGGTCGAACTTAAAGTAGATCGTATAGAAATCGCTTCAGCGCGTGTATCCGAAGGCGAACTAAACTCCGTTAGGGAAGTTTCCCAATGGGCCCTAAGCAATGGTCACGAGCAAAAAGTAGAGATTTTAACTTTTGTCGATGGAGGTACTTCCATCGACTGGATGATCGAATCTAGTGCCAAAGTTCAAAACCTTCTTACCAAAGGTTCGCTTAATCACCTCAAACATCAGCTTAAAAAAACCCCAGATCAACACTTTAAGGCAATCGAAGAAAACGTGTTGGCTGCCCAAAAAGAGGGTATCAGCACCAATGTATATTTGGAAGACTGGAGCAATGGTATGCGCAACTCACCATACTATGTTAAAGACTATTTGTCATTTATTTCCAACCTACCGGTCAAAAGGGTCTTACTGCCCGATACATTGGGCGTAATGACTTATTTCGAAACTTTTTCTTTTATTTCTGAAGTCGTAAAAAATCACCCGAAAATTCACTTTGATTTTCACGGACACAACGATTACGATCTCAGTGTGGCCAATGCCATGGAAGCAGTTAGAGCAGGTTGTCATGGGCTCCACCTTACCGTCAACGGAATGGGGGAACGCGCCGGTAACACCCCCATGGCCAGTACGGTTGCCACCCTAAAAGACTTTCTTCCTGAGGTGGAAATCAACATCAACGAATCATCGCTCTATAAAGTTAGTAAGTTGGTAGCCACCTTTACCGGTTTCAGAATTCCGGTCAACAAACCCATAGTAGGACAAAATGTTTTTACCCAAACCGCCGGAATCCACGCCGATGGAGACAAAAAGAAAAACCTCTATTTTAACGATCTGCTTCCGGAACGCTTTGGAAGAACACGAGAATACGCCTTGGGTAAAACCTCCGGAAAGGCCAACATTCAAAAAAACTTACAGAAACTGGGGATAACCCTTAATTATGACGAAATCAAAAAAGTGACCCAACGCATCATTGAATTAGGCGATAAAAAAGAAATTGTCACCACCGAGGACCTCCCTTACATCATCTCCGATGTGCTCAACAGCAATACAGAGCAAAAGGTAAGGGTAAATTCCTATGTGTTAACCCATGCCAAAGGACTGCAACCCAACACAGTCGTCTCCCTGGATATAGAGGGTGAAATATTGGAGGAAAGCGCTACGGGTGACGGACAATTCGACGCCTTTATGAATGCGCTAAAAAAAATATACCAAAGGAAAAAAATGGCCCTGCCTGAATTGACAGACTATGCCGTTCGTATCCCTCCCGGTAGTAATTCCGATGCCTTGTGTGAAACCCTGATCACTTGGAAGAATGGGGATATTGAATTCATTACCCGCGGACTGGATTCAGATCAAACCGTATCGGCTATCAAAGCCACAGAAAAAATGTTAAACATCATCTCAACCTAATGCAATTAAAAATCGCCTTATTGTCCGGAGACGGTATCGGTCCCGAAGTCATTGACCAAGCCGTAAAAGTTTGCGACGCTATCGCAAAAAAGTTCAATCACGATATCCAGTGGATGCCTGCACTGACAGGTGCCACTGCCATCGACGCTGTTGGAGAACCTTATCCCGACGAGACTCATGAAATTTGTGTCAGTTCCGATGCTGTATTGTTTGGAGCCATTGGTCACCCGAAATTTGACAATGATCCCTCGGCCAAGGTCAGACCCGAACAGGGACTACTCAAGATGCGGCAAAAACTCGGTTTGTTCGCCAATGTCCGCCCTACATTTACCTTCCCTTCCCTGGTCGATAAATCCCCACTAAAAAGAGAACGCATCGAAGGTACTGACCTGGTGTTTTTGAGAGAGCTTACCGGTGGGATATATTTTGGAGAAAGAGGACGTAAAGACGATGGCCATACCGCCTTTGACACATGCACCTATACCCGGGCAGAAATCCAACGATTGGCCAAAAAAGGTTTTCAGCTTGCCATGACTCGCAGTAAAAAATTATGCTGTGTGGATAAAGCCAATGTCTTGGAAAGCTCCCGACTTTGGCGAGAAACCGTTCAAGCCATGGAAAAAGACTATCCCGAAGTGGAGGTGGTCTATGAGTTTGTGGATGCTGTGGCCATGCGACTGGTACAATGGCCCAACAGCTATGACGTATTGATCACCGAAAACCTTTTTGGAGATATTCTTACCGATGAAGCCTCGGTCATCTCCGGGTCTATGGGCTTGATGCCCTCTGCCTCTGTGGGTGCCAATGTCGGTTTGTATGAACCCATTCACGGCTCTTTCCCTCAGGCCGCTGGAAAAGATATTGCCAACCCCCTGGCCACCGTACTCTCTGCCGCCATGATGTTTGAAATGTCTTTTGGATTGCAGGAAGAAGGCTCTTTGATCCGTAGGGCGGTAGATCAATCCCTTGCCGAAGGTATCGTGACCGAAGACTTGGTAGAAGGGGATACCAAAGCCTATAAAACCAGTGAAATAGGAGACTATTTGGTTTCAAAGATCGTGTAGTCAATTTCTTTTTACCAAAGCCTTTTTTTAAATTGAATAAAAAAACCAAATGAAGCACCGGTTGAATACAATTTTGCTTCTGCTTAGCCTGAGCGTATGTGGTTATTCGGTTGCACAAATTACTCCTTCCACCTACGTCATTGTTCACGGGGCATGGGGCGGGTCATGGGCCTTTAAAGAAGTGGATCAATTGTTGATTGCCACATGTAACACGGTTTACAGGTCCAGTCTAACGGGACAGGGCAAACGGGTTCACTTAGCGGATGAATCCATCGGATTAGAAACTCATATTATGGATGTGGTCAATACCCTCCTGTTTGAAGAATTGGAGAACATTATCTTGGTGGGCCACAGCTATGGGGTCATGGTGTTGACGTGCGTGGCCGATCGCCAGCCGGATAGAATCAAAAAACTGGTCTATCTCGATGCTTTTATACCCGAACACAGCGAAACTTTCAATGAAATTTTTGTCAATGACCCAAATAAATACTTTATTATTGACGGAGGGATCGTTCCTCCTTGGGTGGCCAAAAATCAACCGCTACCCTTCGATTTTCCAAATCCCTACAAAACTTTTACCGAGCGTATTGACTTGAAGAACCCTAAAAGGCTTGAGCTTTCCAGCAATTATATCCATACGCTAGAAAAAGGTAAAACACCGGAGTCAGACGACTTTATCTTATACGCCAATCGTGCAAAAGAAAAAGGATGGCCGGTTTATATTTTGGAAGCGGATCAACCCCTAATGGTCTGCCCCCAAAGCCTTTGTGAAACTGCTTAAAAAAATAAAAAAACAATGAATATTAAAAATCTAATAATGGGGTTCTCGTTTTTATTTTTGGCCTGTCAAACGACTCCTATGGCCGATCTTACTCCCAATGCGGTGATCCCAAGTAAAAAATTGATCACTTACCAGCAAATGGAATTTATCGGTTTTATCCATTTTACGGTCAACACTTTTACCGACAAGGAATGGGGATACGGAGACGAAAGCCCTGAAATTTTTAATCCTACCGCCCTAGACGTCGAGCAATGGGCGCGAACCGCACATGCTGCGGGAATGAAACAATTGATCCTGACCGCCAAACACCACGATGGCTTTTGTCTGTGGCCCAGTCAATACACTGAACACAGTGTAAAAAATAGTCCATACAAAGGTGGGAAAGGCGATTTGGTAGGAGAGTTTGTCGCTGCCTGCAAAAAATACGACCTCAAAGCAGGGCTCTACCTTTCTCCCTGGGACCGTAACCATAAAGACTATGGTACTCCAGCTTATATCACCTATTACAAAAATCAGTTGGAGGAGTTACTCACCCAATATGGTGAAATCAATGAAATTTGGTTTGACGGAGCCAATGGTGGAGATGGTTATTATGGGGGTGCCAACGAGATCCGAAAGATCGACAGAGACACCTACTACGGCTGGGAAGATATCATTGCCTTTGTCAAAAACCTACAACCCAACATAAAAATATTTTCCGATGCCGGCCCAGATGTCCACTGGATTGGTAATGAAAAAGGCTTTGCAGGAAGTACTTTTTGGTCCACCATCAAAACAGACCGTTTGACCATCGGCTCCTCCAAGACGGACTACCTCAATACTGGGGATCCGGAAGGTACAAAATGGATCGTGGGACAATGCGATGTCTCTATACGTCCAGGTTGGTTTTACCATGCCGATCAGGACAGTTTGGTCAAAACCCCACAACAGTTGGCCGATATCTATTACAAATCAGTGGGACGAAATGCCTTGTTACTGCTCAACCTCCCTCCCGACAAGCGAGGGATCATTCACGAAAACGATGTAAAAGCGCTTACTGAATTTAAGGCGATTATTGACGCATCTCTTGCTACAAACTTAGCAAAAAGGCAAACGGCCTCAGCAAACAACTATCGCTCAAAACATTCTAAATTTGCACCTCAAAATACCCTTGATGCAGACCCCATGACCTATTGGGCCACCGATGATGACGTTTTTCCTGCAGCACTGGAAATTGATATGAAAGAAAATACCATTTTTGACCGTATCATGATCCAAGAACCCATTCATTTGGGACAACGCATCAGCAGGTTCGAAGTTGACATCATGGGAAGCAATGGCTGGAAAAATATTTTTAAAGGAACCACCATTGGTTATAAAAGGATTCTTAGAATCTCTAAAGTAAAAACCAATAAAATAAGATTGCGAGTTAAAGCGGCCAACAACACCGTAGCCATTTCCAATATAGGGCTCTTTGAGTCCTCCTCCAAAGAAGTATCACAATAAAATTAACACATAATGAAAACTACAACGTACCTACTCTTAATCCTTGGAATGAACATTTCCTGTGAATTCGAAAATCGTTCCGGAGATTTTAAACTGCTGCCCCAACCCCAGGAATGGAAAATCACAGGCAAGAGTAAGCTCAATACCTTCGACCTAAAGTATCACCATAATGCCTCAGGTATTCCCCTTCCTCCCGGAAGTGATTTTTTGGCTGAAGCAGAAGCTACCGATGATAAAAATCAAGCCCAGTTGGTCTATGCCATAGATCCACAACTGGATCTTAAGGCTGAAGGCTATCTGATGGACATCAACACAAATCAAATCCAAATCACCGCCAAAGATCAGGCAGGGCTGATCTATGGATTGGCGACCTTGGAGCAATTGATGGAAGACGCAGAAGAGCAAGAGGTTCATCTCCCCTTATGCCAAATCAAAGACTATCCCTTACTCTCCTACCGCGCCATCCATTTGGATGTCAAACACCATATGGAAACCTTGGATTATTATTATCGGATGATTGATAAACTAAAAAAATATAAGATTAATGCAATCATTGCCGAAGTAGAAGATAAAATAAAATACAAAAGGCAGCCCACAGTTGGTTCGTCCGACGCTTTAACCATCGAACAATGGCAGAAACTGAGTGAATACGCCTATACACGCAATATTTCCATTTCACCCTTGGTGCAGGGATTGGGACATGCCTCCTTTGTTCTGAAGCATGAACAATACAAATCCCTCCGAGATGATCCTGAGAGCGATTGGGCCTTTGATCCCCTCAATCCCAAAACGTATGAGGTTCAATATGACCTGTATCTCGATGCTTTAGAGGCCCTACCCTATGGAAAATACCTTCATGTGGGCGGTGACGAAGTTAAAACTACGGGGAGAAATAGTGGAAAGTCAGCATTGGAATTGCAATTGATATGGTTAAATAAAGTATGTCAATTTGCCGAAGAAAGGGGAAGAACCCCTATTTTTTGGGATGACATGCCCCTAAAACAAACAGGGGTTTATCGTCCCATGTTCCGACCGGAAATGACAAAATCCGAAGTGGACAGTATTTGGAATGCCAATGAGCAAAATCTTGAAAAAGTTTTGCCAAAATTCCCGACAAATTGTATCTATATGCGTTGGAATTATCACAGTCCCGAAGCTTATGGCAACACCAAAACCATGCAATGGTTTCGGGATCACGGACTCAAAATAATGGGAGCTACTGCCGGACAAACCCGATGGGTATTGATGCCCCAAAGGGAGGGCAATATGGACAACATTCGTTCTTTTGCCTTATCCTCAATCGAAACAGGACTCAACGGACTGTTGTTGACCCTTTGGGACGACGACTCGCCACATTTTGAATTGTATTACCGTGGGATTATTGCTTTTGCCAATGATACCTGGTCAGGGGATCAACTGAACAAAAGTGAACTCAAAAGTGCCTACCGTCAAAGAGAATTTTCATTTCTATTTGCTGAAAATGATTTTGCTTTCATCGATTCTCTGGAGCAATCCGTCGGTCAATGGAAAAATATTTTACTCCAAGGCAACAAAAGAAACTACCTGAAAGAGATGGAAAATCCTGAAGAGGATGGATTGATCTCCCTGCCAGACAGCAGAAAATCCGGTCAATGGTCCATTGAAAATAAGGAACGCCTATTCATCGCAGAAAAAATGATCGAAAATACATCCAAAGTGGGTCAAAAAATCGAACAAATGCAAAAGCTCGCCAAAAGGAATTCTTATGCCCTTGAGGTTTATCAGCGGGTAAACGAAGTAGTGGGTTTCACCCCAAAGATTTTGTTGGCCCTAAAACGTTTTGATCATGCCGCTAACGATGAGGAAAGACTGATCGAAAAAGCCAAGATAATTCAGTTGAAATTAGACTTTTACAATTTGAGAGAAAAGGTAGAAGAAACCTATTCCAAAACAAGGATCATTCACAAACCCAATGACTATATTTTAGATCAAGACCATCATCACCATTTGGCAAATCAACTACACGCTTTTGATTGGCAGTTTTACTCCGAATTACTGATGTTCGATAAGATCAATAAACAACTCCAGTGGCAAAGGAAAAAAATTGATTGAGATCACGGATCAAATTTTAAAATATAATCCTCAAAAAACATGATACAATCCTACAAACGAAAATTTAAAACGGAGGAAAAATATGACACCATTGTCATTGGCTCTGGTATTGGCGGACTGACCGCCGCCGCTTTTTTATCTAAAGAAGGCCAAAAAGTTTTGGTGTTGGAACGACACTATACGGCAGGGGGGTTTACCCACATTTTTAAGCGAAACGGCTATGAATGGGATGTAGGGATCCATTATATCGGGGAGGTACAACGCCCTAATAGTGCCATCAGAAGAATGTTTGATTACATCAGCGACGGAAAACTTCAATGGGCCGATATGGGACGGGTCTATGACCGGATTATCATTGGTAAAGAAGAATACGAATTCGTCAAAGGAGTCGAAAATTTTAAAGAAAATATGATCGGCTATTTTCCAAAAGAAAAAAATGCCATCAACCAATATGTAGATTTGATTTTTGCTGTAGTAAAAACAATGGGATCCTATTACAGTTCAAAAGCACTTCCTCCTTTTCTCTCTCGCTTGTTGGGGGGTAAAATGAGAAAAAAATATTTGGAATTTGCAAGCAAAACAACCGATGAAGTATTGCGATCGATCACCCAAAATGAATCCCTTATAAAAGTCCTTACGGGACAATACGGAGATTATGGCTTACCACCCAAACAGAGCAGTTTTGCCATGCACGCAACCGTGGTAAGGCATTATTTTAATGGAGGCAGTTTTCCTGTAGGCGGATCTTCACAAATTGTCCAAACCATAGATCCGGTTATCGAAAAGGTCTGCGGTACGATTTTGATCAATGCTGAAGTGGACAAAATCCTGATAAAAAAAAACAAAGTCATAGGGGTGCAAATGAAAGATGGCAGAAAGTTTTATGCAAAAAATGTGGTAAGTAGTACGGGAATTTTTAATACCTACGAAAAGCTCATTCCTCCAGCCGTTGTTAAAAAATATAAAATGCACGAGCAACTCAAAAAGGTCAACCCGTCTGTGGCTCATGCCTGCTTATACATTGGATTAAAAGGAAGTCCCCAAGCACTGCAACTGCCCAAAAATAATCTGTGGATCTATCCTGAAAAGGGAGATCACGACAGTATTGTTGCCAACTATCTCAAAGACCCTCAAGCTCCTTTTCCCGTGGTATATATTTCTTTTCCTAGTGCCAAAGACCCCAGTTGGACTGATCGCTATCCCGACCGCAGTACCATTGACATCATTACCCTTTTACCCTTCGATTTGGTCAAACAATGGGAAGGGACCCAATGGAAGAAAAGGGGAAAAGATTATGAACAGTTAAAAATAGAAATGTCAGATAGATTGTTGGAAATATTATATCAACAGCTGCCCCATCTCAAGGGTAAAGTAGATCATCAAGAGCTTTCTACACCCCTTACAACACAGAACTTTGTTAACTATAAAGAAGGTGAGATTTACGGTATCGATCATACCCCCGAACGATTTAAACAAAAGTTTCTGGAACCCCGAACACCCATCAAAAATTTCTATCTAACCGGTCAAGATATCGTATCAGCAGGTATTGGTGGGGCAATGTTTTCGGGCGTGGTTACCGCCTCAGCAATACAAGGAAAAAATTTGGTCAAAAAGATTTACAAAAACTAAGTGCTATAGTATGTAATCAGAGGAAACAAAGTTGGACTCATTGGAGTTCAATAAGCTTTCCAGAATTTCATTGTTGTAGGGATTGTCTTTGGAAGCAACAAAAGTTCTGATCGAAAAAGACCTTAATGCATCAAATACACTCAAGGTGCTTACTGCAGAGTTTTTTCTGCCGGTAAATGGATAGACGTCCGGTCCTCTTTGACATGCACTATTTAGGTTAACACGGCAAACCAGATTGGCCAATATATCGATGAGCGGTCCAATTTTTCGAACATCTCTTCCAAACAGGCTGACCTGCTGACCATAATCAGAGGCCGCCATGGCGTCCAAAGGCTCATTGATGTCTTTATAGGGAATGATAGGAATGACAGGGCCAAATTGTTCCTCGTGGTAGAGATTCATGGAATTATCAACGGGATACATCACCGCGGGATAAGTATAATTCACTGACATCTGACCTCCCTTTTTATTGATGACATTCGCCCCTTTGGAGGTAGCATCCTCAATTAGGTCTTTGATGTATTGTGGCTTGTTGGGCTCCGGTAGGGGCGTCAAGAACACATTTTTTTCCCATGGCAGACCGAACTTTAAATCATCTACCGCTTCAGAAAACTTTTTGTTGAATTGATCAATGATGGACTCATGAACATACAATACCTTGAGGGCCGTACAACGTTGTCCGTTGTAGGACAATGTTCCGGAAATACATTCTTTTACAGTATGATCGAGATCAGCATCGGGTAAAATGACACCCGGATTTTTCGCTTCCAACCCCAACACCAGTCGCAGTCTGTTTTTGTTGGGGTGCTCGTCTTGTAATGCCACCGCAGAAGAACTATGACCAATCAAGGCTAATACGTCAACATGTCCTGTTTTCATGATGGGTTGTGCAATTTTTCTACCACGACCAAAGAGAATGTTTACCACACCGGGAGGAAAACATTCTTTAAACGCTTGTAGCAAAGGGGTAATTAAAAGTACTCCGTGCTTGGCAGGTTTAAATACTGCTGTATTCCCCATCACAATAGCGGGAATCAACAAACAAAAGGTTTCGTTCAGGGGGTAATTGTAGGGCCCTAAACACAGGACAACGCCCAGTGGACTTCTTCTGATGTGTGCATGGATGCTGCCTTCTTTTTCAAACTTGGCACTTTTTTGGTCTAACTTTTTGTAGGCCTCAACAGTATCGTATATATAATCTACCGTCCGGTCGAACTCTTTTTCAGAGTCATTAAGTGTTTTACCAATTTCCCACATCAACAATTTGACTACCTCATCACGGTGGTTCTTCATTTTGTCGGCAAAACGTTGAAGACAATTCAACCGCTCTCTTACCCGCATGGTAGGCCATTGGCCTTTGCCTCTGTCGAAAGCTTTCTTGGCAGATTCTAGTGCTTCTAGTGCAGGTTCAGATTCCATATCGGGGACAGAACCCAAAAGGGTAGGAACCATTTCATCATTTTCATTTTCAGTTCTGATGGTGGAATAAACATCTGCCATATTGCCATTCCAGGTTTTCAATGCTCCATCAATAAGGTATTGATTGAAGTTGGTCACTTGCGGCCGATAGGCTTCTGGGATGTCACTGATTTTAAGAGATTTAATGCCGGGTTGGGTCAAAACATTACTCATTATTGTGGTTTTGTTTTATTTTTGTTAAACAAAGTTAAACATTTTTTTGCATCAAGAGTAAGGAAATGAACTTCCAGCTAACCCTTAACTAAAAATTAACTTTAAATGGATTTGAAAATAGGAGGATTTCAGTTGCTTGTTAAACGATCTTCTTCATTTCAGTCATGGACTCCCTCAAATCATATCCGATGATCTCGACTGGATGAAAACGAATGATTTCATTGACGTCGATCAATTGACGATTGTCTACACCATTACCTTTCCCTTCAGCAAAAGCTTTTCCAATAACATCGGTATCAATGTCTTTCATAAAATTAACTAGCAAAGGTTTGGCAGCGTGATCAAAAAGATAACAACCATACTCGGCTGTATCTGAGATGACACGGTTCATTTCAAATAATTTCTTTCTGGCGATGGTATTGGCGATTAAGGGTGTTTCGTGAAGTGATTCGTAATAAGCAGATTCTTCTTTGACGCCTGAGGCCACCATGGTGTCAAAGGCCAATTCTACTCCTGCTCGAACAAAAGCAACCATCAAAACTCCGTGATCAAAATATTCTTGATCAGAAATTTCTTGATCGGTAATGGTGGTTTTTTCAAAAGCTGTTTCGCCTGTAGCAGCTCTCCATTGCAAAAGATTTTTGTCGTCATTTGCCCAATCCTCCATCATGGTTTTAGAAAAATGACCGGACATAATATCGTCCATATGCTTTTGGAACAATGGTGTAAGGATTTCTTTTAAGGATTCGGAAAGCTCGAAAGCTTTAATTTTTGCCGGATTGGAAAGACGGTCCATCATATTGGTGATCCCACCATGTTTGAGTGCTTCGGTGATGGTTTCCCAACCATATTGGATCAATTTGGCGGCATAGGCAGGGTCGATACCTTTTTCAACCATTTTATCAAAGCTGAGAATGGAACCGGTTTGCAATACCCCACAGAGTATGGTTTGCTCTCCCATAAGGTCAGACTTAACCTCAGCGACAAAAGAGGACTCTAGAACACCAGCACGGTGCCCTCCTGTTGCTACGGCATAGGCTTTGGCATAATCCAGGCCGTGAGCGTGAGGGTCATTTTCAGGGTGAATAGCAATCAATGTCGGTACACCAAATCCTCTCAAAAATTCTTCTCTAACCTCGGATCCGGGACATTTAGGTGCTACCATGATCACAGTCAAATCTTTTCGGATGGTCATCCCCTCCTCTACAATGTTAAAACCGTGAGAATAAGAAAGAGTAGCCCCTTTTTTCATCAAAGGCACTATGGCTTCGATAACAGAGCTATGATTTTTGTCGGGGGTCAAATTGATGACCACATCGGCAGTGGGAATCATGTCTTCGTAGTTTCCAACGTTAAAATTATTGTCAACAGCATTTTGAAATGAAGCTCTCTTTTGATCGATAGCACCTTTACGCAAGGTGTAGCTTATGTCCAAGCCTGAGTCGCGCATATTGAGACCTTGGTTGAGCCCTTGAGCACCACATCCTACGATGACGATTTTTTTCCCTTTAAGCGCATCAACGCCTTGGTCAAACTCTGACTGATCCATAAAGCGGCATTGCCCCAGTTGATCTAATTTTTGTGCTAATGAAAGTTGATTGAAATAGTTGGCCATTATAATGATGAATTTATATTAATTATCTGATTTAAATTTTTTAATTATTTCACTGATTCCCATTTTTGATTTGGTGATTGAAATTCGTCCAGATCGAACAAATTGAAGCAAACCAAAGGGGGCAAGGTCTTGATACAAACGATCGGTTTCTTTTCGGAATCCTGTTTTTTCTATGACAAAATACTCGGGAGAAACGGTTACGATGTTGGCGTGACTTTCTTTGATGATATTTTGAATGTGCCGCTCTTCAAATAAAGCGCTGGATTTTACTTTATAGAGTGCACTTTCTTGAAAAATGGTTTCCTCATCGGTGTGATAAAAAGCCCTGATCACATCGACCTGCTTTTCAATTTGCTTGATGAGTTTTTTTACATTATCCTCCGGAACTTTAACGATGATGATGAATCTGAAAACGTCTTTGATTTCGGACTGTGAAGTTGTCAAACTTTCAATATTAATGTGACGTTTTAAAAAAATAGCAGAAATGCGATTCAGCAATCCTACGTTGTTTTCGGAGTAAATCGAAATGGTAAATGTTTTATCCATTATTGCTTCATTTATTTAAGTCGTATGTCAGAGACTGAAGCTCCGGTTGGGATCATGGGAAATACATTGTCTTCTTTTTCGACACATACCTCAAGGAAGTAGGGCTTATCGGAGGCAATCATTTCGGCTACTGCAGCATCAAGATTTTCTCTTTTATCTACTTTTTTGGCATCCAAATAATAACCTTTTGCTATAGCAACAAAGTCGGGATTTACCATTTCGGTTGAGGCATATCTTTTGTCAAAAAACAATTGCTGCCATTGTCTTACCATTCCCAAAAACTCATTGTTGAGAACAACAATTTTTACAGCGGCTTGAGTTTGGAAAATAGTTCCCAATTCTTGTATGGTCATTTGGTATCCTCCATCGCCGATCACAGCAACTACTTCTCTCTCTGGAGCTCCCATTTTAGCACCTAGAGCAGCGGGAAGGGCAAAGCCCATGGTTCCCAGTCCACCTGAAGTAACATTACTTCTTGAACGAACAAAATCTGTATATCTACAAGCTACCATTTGGTGTTGGCCGACATCGGTTACTAAAACAGCATCCCCCTGGGTATGTTTGTTTATGGAAACGATGACTTCTCCCATGGTCAAACCATCTTTTTCTGGGCGCAGATCCTTGTCGATAACTTCCTTGACCTCCACTTTCATCAATTCATCAAAACGCCCCTTCCATTTATTGTGGGATTTTTTTTGAATTAGGGGAATCAAAGCCTCTAAACTTTTTTTACAGTCCCCCAATACAGGAACATCAACTATTACATTTTTATTGATCTCAGCTGGATCAATTTCAAAATGTATGATTTTGGCCTGCTTGGCATAAGTATCCAAATTTCCGGTAACCCTATCGTCAAACCTCATACCTAACGCGATGAGCAGGTCGCATTCGTTAGTCAGCAAATTGGGGCCATAGTTACCGTGCATCCCCACCATACCCACATTGAGTGGATGGGCTGTGGGCAATGCGGAAAGTCCCAGTATAGTCCAGGCAGCAGGAATCCCGGACTTTTCTACAAAGGCTTTGAATTCCTCCTCGGCACTCCCCAAAATAACACCTTGTCCCCAAATTATAAAAGGTTTTTTGGCCTTATTGATTAACTCAGCAGCTTTTGAAACCGCATGGGTGTCCATAGCAGAAAAAGGTTTATAACTTCTGACCCCAATACATTTTTGATATTTAAAATCCAAAGTTTCGAACTGAGCATTTTTTGTTATGTCGATCAAAACCGGACCAGGTCTGCCGGATCTGGCAATGTAAAAAGCCTTAGCAAAAATTTCGGGTATTTCAGAGGCATTGGTGATCTGATAATTCCATTTGGTAACTGGGGTTGAAATCCCAATGATGTCGGTTTCTTGAAAAGCATCGGAACCCAAAAGATGAGACCCCACCTGACCTGTAATGCAAACCATGGGTGTGGAATCGATTTGTGCATCGGCAATTCCGGTCACTAAATTGGTTGCTCCGGGACCAGATGTTGCAATGGCTACTCCCACCTTTCCTGAGGTTCTGGCATATCCTTGAGCGGCATGTGTAGCCCCTTGCTCATGGCGAGTCAATACATGATTCAATTCATCCTGAAACTTGTAAAGTTCATCATAAACGGGCATAATCGCTCCACCGGGATAGCCGTAAATCAAGTCTACCCCTTCGGCCAAAAGACACCTTATTACGGCTTCTGCACCGGAAATTTTTTTGCTTAAGCTTTCTACCTCTTGCAAGGCGATTTGTTCTTTTGTTTTCATCTGATTAATTATCGGTTACACAACCCTCCGAGGCTGTCGATACACTTTTTATGTATTTGTACAAAACTCCCTTCGAAAATTTGTAGGGAGGTTGTACCCAATTATTTTTTCTTTTTTCTATTTCTTGTTCGGATAATTCCACACTCAAGGTATTGGTTTCGGCATCAATAGTGATGATGTCCCCATCTTGTAACAAACCGATGACCCCACCTTCTTGAGCCTCGGGTACAATATGTCCCACCACAAAACCGTGGGTTCCACCGGAAAATCTGCCGTCAGTGATCAAAGCAACCTCTTTCCCCAATCCAGCACCCATGATGGCTGCAGTTGGTTTGAGCATTTCCGGCATTCCCGGACCTCCTTTGGGCCCTTCGTATCGGATCACCACTACATCTCCTTTTTTAACTTTTCCGGCTCCTATTCCCGCGTTGGCGTCATATTCACCATCGAAAACTCGAGCAGGACCGACAAATTTAAGTCCTTCTTTTCCTGTAATTTTTGCAACAGAACCTTCCGCTGCCAAATTCCCTTTTAATATTCTGATGTGTCCGGTGGGTTTGATTGGATTTTCTAGAGGTCGGATCAGGTCTTGCCCTTCTTTTAAACCATCTACATTGGCCAAATTTTCTGCCAAAGTTTTACCAGTAATAGTCTTACAGTCTCCGTGGAGCATATCGTTTTCGAGCATGAATTTGAGCACAGCAGGGATACCCCCAATGGCATGAAGATCCTTCATTAAGTATTTTCCACTGGGTTTAAGATCAGCCAAAAAGGGTGTTGTATCACTTATTTTTTGAAAATCGTCAATGGACAAATCTATATCAGCGGCGTGGGCAATGGCCAAAAAGTGTAATACAGCGTTCGTAGATCCTCCCAAAACGGCGATAAGTCGCAAGGCGTTTTGAAGCGATTTTTTGGTAATAATATCCAAGGGTTTTAAGTCCTTTTCGATCAGTTGCCTCATCGCCAAACCTACGGCTTTACAATCTTCTATTTTTTCTTGACTTACGGCAGGATTAGAGGAACTGTAAGGCAATGACATGCCCAAAGCTTCAATGGCCGAGGCCATGGTATTGGCCGTGTACATTCCTCCGCAGGCTCCCGCACCGGGACAGGCATTACGGATCACCTTTTTGTATTCGTTCTCGTCTATTTTTCCGGCTACTTTTTCACCCCAGGCTTCAAATGCGGAAACCACGTCCAATTCTTTGTCTCTGACACAACCCGAGGCAATGGTTCCCCCATATACCAAAATAGCGGGGCGGTTGAGTCGCAACATCCCCATCAAGGCTCCAGGCATATTTTTGTCACAGCCTACTACCGTTACCACACCATCATAGGACATAGCTTGTACTACAGTCTCAACTGAGTCGGCGATCACATCTCTTGAAGGTAAAGAAAAACGCATCCCAGGGGTTCCCATAGAAATTCCATCACTTACTCCAATGGTATTGAAAATCAAACCCAACATGTGGTGGGGTGCAATGCCCTTTTTGACGTGCAACGACAGATTATTGAGGTGCATGTTGCAGGGGTTGCCTTCGTAGCCTGTACTGGCGACGCCAATCAATGGTTTTTCAAAATCCTCATCGGTCATACCGATGGCGTGAAGCATAGCTTGAGCCGCGGGTTGCGTGGGATCTTGTGTTACACGTTGACTGTATTTATTAAGTGGCATATTACGAATTTGATGCTAATTTAATGGCTGGCAACCTTTAGCCGTGATTTTTCAATTATTTTAAATTATACCCAAATTAATTTAAATCAATATAATTATCTGATTATCAATTATTTAATTGATGTTTAATAATACATTCAAACCAATAAAAAATAAAAAGAAATCTATTTGAGTTATATTTATAAAATACAAGCCCCAAAAATACCAAACAATGAAATACAATTCAGACAAAACCGTTGATAATTTATATCAAAAGCAAAAAGTATTTTTTGACAATCAAGCCACTAAACCCACTGCTTTTAGGATTAAAAAACTAAGGGCATTACTGAAGGAGATCGGTAAAAGGGAAAAAGACATTTACGAAGCCCTTCACAGGGACATGAGAAAATCGGGCTTTGAATCAATGACCTCTGAAACGGTCTTGGTGGAAAAGGAGATCAGAAAAATGATCAAGATGCTGCCTCTTTGGAATAGACCCCATCGGGCCAAAAGTAGTTTGATCAATTTCCCTTCCAAGGACTACATCCTGCCTGAGCCTTATGGAAATACTTTGATCATTAGCCCGTGGAATTATCCTTTCCAACTGGCCGTAACTCCATTGGTAGGTGCCATTGCGGCGGGAAACACAGTGGTATTAAAACCCTCGGAATTTGCCCCACATACAGCCCGTGTGATCCAGTCCATTATTGAAATTGTTTTTGACGAAGATCATGTTGCCGTGGTCGAAGGTGATGCAACAACTGCAACGACACTACTGAAAAAAAAATGGGATTACATCATGTTTACCGGTAGCACCTCCATCGGAAAAATCATCGCCAAAGCTGCTGCTAAATACCTTACCCCAACGACCTTGGAATTGGGTGGAAAAAGTCCCTGTATCGTTGATGAAACAGCACCTGTTGGTATCACGGCCAAAAGATTGGTTTGGGGAAAATTCCTGAACAGCGGACAGACTTGTATAGCACCGGATTACCTGCTGGTTAACCAAAAAATAAAAAATCAATTGACCCAAGAACTCATACTACAAATCGAAAAAGCTTTTGGGAAAAACCAACAAGAATCTGCAGACTACGGACGGATCGCTCACCAAAACCATTTTAACAAGTTAAAAGCCTCTCTTACAAATCAAAATGTTATTTACGGAGGGCAAACGGATAAAAAAGAGCTTTTCTTCGGCCCTACCTTGGTCGATAATCCCCCCTTAGACAGTGAATTGATGCTAGAGGAGATATTTGGCCCCATTTTACCCATCATCAGCTACCAAAATGAAGAAGAGATTCATAAAATTTTAG
>DEYL01000032.1 GCA_002364535.1 Flavobacteriaceae bacterium UBA3159
CGGCTCGCTCAACCCCACGGTTTATGTCTTGTGATCGTTCGTGTATCAAAGAGATCACACCGCAAGAATTTCCACTAAATTGGTATTCGTCTTTGGTGTAACCGATTTTGTTAATGGTTTCGCGAGCAATGCTTTGTACATCAAGGTAGGTATGACTTTTAACCTCACCAGCCAGAATCGCCTGCCCAGTTGTGACTAGGGTTTCACAAGCTACTTTACTTTCGGGATCGAAAGCGATGAAATTATCAAGTAGCGCATCGCTAATTTGATCGGAAACTTTATCAGGATGACCCTCGCTAACTGATTCGGATGTAAAAAAATAGGACATATAAATGTTGCTTTTGTAGGGGATCTGACAAATTACGTCTTAAAGCAACACTGCTTTAGCATTTTTTTAAGAGGTTGCAATCAGTCAAATCCTTCCTCGATTATTCGGCAAATATATTATTAATTTTTTTAAATTAAAAAAAAAAAGAATTATTTTTAATAATGCTGCGATATGGCAATTAAATCCTAGAATTTGACAAAAAATCAAACAATATAAAAGTCCCAAAATCAAAAAAGTAATTATCTTTCCACCAACAAAATTTTAAAATGTACTTCGCTTTAGCCGGAAATATAGGTGCCGGGAAAACTAGTCTTGCAGAATTACTCTCCAAACATTACGATTGGGAGGCTCATTTTGAAGATGTGATTGACAATCCTTATTTGGATGATTTCTACAACCATATGGAACGGTGGTCTTTTAACCTTCAAATCTATTTTTTGAACAGTAGATTTCGTCAACTAAATGGATTTAAAAATTCCAACAAACACTTTATCCAAGACCGAACCATCTATGAGGATGCACATATTTTTGCACCCAATCTGCATGCTATGGGGTTAATGAATCACAGGGATTTTAACAACTACCAGTCTCTTTTTGGTTTAATGGAATCGGTGGTCAAGGGTCCGGACATCCTCATTTATTTGAGAAGTAGTATACCCAACTTGGTTCACAAAATTCATAAAAGAGGTCGAGAATACGAAAACTCTATAAGCATAGAATATTTGAGTCGACTAAACGAAAGATATGAGGCTTGGATTTCAACTTATGACAAAGGAAAGTTATTGATTGTAGACGTAGACCAAATCGATTTTGTTGAAAACAAAGAGGATTTGGGGAAAATCATAGAAAAAATTGATGCCGAATTGAACGGCTTGTTTTGACGATCCAAAACGTTATGTTTTTTTAGGTTATAAATCCTTGTAATTTATAGTCTTAAGATTGTTTTTTATTAAAAATGGTTTTACTACTTTTGAGGCCATTAAAAAATCGTTACTTCATGAAATTTATTATTGACTTTTTACCTGCGTTCGGGCTATTGGGCTTGTTATTTGTTTTCATCAAAAATAATTGGATTGCCAAACAAGAAGTTGGCAATGAAAAAATGGCAATTATTGCCAAAAATATTGCTAAAGGGGCCATGTCTTTTTTAAAGGCTGAATACAGAATACTATCGATTTTTGTGGTTTGTTTGGCTCTACTGTTGTATGTCAAAGGAAGTAATGAAGAAGGATCGCACGGAATGGTTGCTCTGTCTTTTGTAGTGGGTGCCATTTGCTCTGCACTTGCTGGGTTTATAGGAATGCGTGTGGCTACTAAGGCCAATGTAAGAACTACCAACGCTGCCAGAAAATCACTGGGTAAAGCACTAGAGGTGGCCTTCACCGGGGGCTCGGTAATGGGTCTGGGCGTGGTTGGTTTGGGTGTACTGGGTCTGAGTAGTTTGTTCGCATTATATCAGAATATCTGGCCCGGTGCCGAAAACTTAACTACTGTTTTAAATGTATTGACCGGATTTTCCATGGGTGCCTCCTCCATTGCATTGTTTGCAAGAGTAGGTGGTGGAATTTACACCAAAGCGGCCGATGTAGGTGCTGATTTGGTAGGTAAGGTTGAAGCCGGAATTCCTGAAGATCATCCCCTTAACCCTGCAACGATTGCTGATAATGTGGGTGATAATGTTGGAGATGTTGCCGGAATGGGTGCAGATTTATTTGAGTCATATGTAGGTTCAATTATTGGTACCATGGTATTGGGAGCCTTTATAATAACACCTGAATTTGGGGGATTGGGTGCTGTTTATCTTCCACTAGTATTGGCAGCCTTGGGTATTGTCATGTCCATCGTAGGAACATTTTTTGTGAAAGTAAAAGAAGGAGGAAATCCTCAAACCGCGTTAAACATAGGGGAATTTGGATCGGCTGGTTTGATGGTTATCGTATCCTATTTTGTGATCAATATCATGATTCCCGAATCAATAGAAGGAATACCCTTTGGATCGATGGGCGTATTTTTGGCTACTCTTTCAGGATTGGTTGCCGGTTTGGGTGTTGGAAAAATTACTGAGTATTACACAGGAACGGGAACCAAACCTGTTTCTGCAATCGTTCGTCAATCCGAAACAGGATCAGCGACTAACATCATTGCCGGATTGGGAGTGGGTATGATGTCAACAATGATTCCCATTTTACTTATCGCTGCTGCAATTTTAATTTCTCATCACTATGCAGGTTTATATGGTATTGCAATTGCTGCTGTGGGAATGTTAGCCAATACAGGGATTCAATTGGCGGTTGATGCCTACGGACCCATCTCTGACAATGCGGGAGGGATTGCTGAAATGGCAGAACTACCAGCCGAAGTAAGAGAACGTACTGATAAATTGGACGCTGTAGGAAATACCACTGCTGCTATTGGAAAAGGATTTGCCATTGCCTCTGCTGCCCTAACTGCACTGGCCCTTTTCTCCGCCTTTATGCAAGTTGCCAATGTGACTGCAATCGATGTTTCTAAGCCCAAAGTAATGGCAGGACTTCTTGTGGGAGGCATGTTGCCATTTGTTTTTTCAGCACTCTCTATGAATGCTGTTGGACGCGCGGCCATGTCGATGATCGAAGAAGTAAGAAGACAATTCAAAGATATTCCTGAATTGAAAGCAGCCCTTGAAATCATGCGAAAATACGATGCTGATATTTCTAAAGCGAACGCCAAAGACCGCGCTATTTTCGACGCAGCAGATGGCAAAGCAGATTATGAAAAGTGTGTGGAAATCTCCACTAAGGCCTCTATTAAAGAAATGGTGTTGCCCGGTCTATTAGCAATATTGGTTCCCGTTGCTGTTGGTCTATTGGGTGGTGCAGAGATGCTGGGCGGACTCTTAGCCGGTGTTACCACTTGTGGTATATTGATGGCGATTTTCCAATCCAACGCAGGAGGTGCTTGGGACAATGCCAAAAAAATGATAGAGTCGGATGGAAGAAAAGGATCTGATGCCCACAAAGCTGCTGTGGTAGGTGATACTGTTGGGGATCCATTCAAAGACACCTCAGGACCTTCACTCAATATTTTATTGAAATTGATGTCTGTAGTTGCTTTGGTGATCGCTCCAACGATTGCAATCAATGGAGATGCAATGGGAGAAAAAATTGAAAAACCTGAACATACCATCAGCATCCAGGCAGACAAAAAATCTGAAATGGCGGACAACAGTATTCGTTACGAAAAGGTTTTCAAAAAGTAGGTTTTAGAGACAATCCCACCACAAATTCTGGGGATTTAGGTCCATTCAATGATTTGTGAGAACCTCGCCAGATAAATTCTAAACGAAAAAACGTACCTGACCTAACCCTGTGTTTTCCAGCCCAATACCGTATTCAAAATACGGCCTTTGGATAGAATTTTGTGTTTGAATCGGTTATCAAATAGTCCTTGTAGGCAGGACTCAGCGTTCCATAGGCTATTATAAATGTGGCCAAAATCTAATGTTTAGTTTTTTAGCAATGGTAAACGACTAATCACAAACCATTAAAATGATTTTCAAAATGAGCATTGTGGTACTGATCGGTTATTTAGTCGTAATAGTTCAGAAGGGCAAAGGTGTTTTTTTGAGTGAATCAAAATCCTTTTTCAACCATTCTCTCAGTTGAACAGAATCGATATTACTCAAACCCACTTGTAAATTCCGAATCCAATTATAGCGATAGGTCTTTGCCGATTTCAACCCATTGCTTTTTTATTTTCCCAGATCTTTTGTAAAATTCGGTAGGCGGAGTTTTCTTTTTTCTTCAATTTTTTTTGGATTTGAAAACCACCACTACCTCTTGCAATGCTGAGTCTTCCACAAGGGTAATTTTGTAAAATACTTTGTTTGGAACAATGGCGATTTTGGCTGTTTGCATCCCCACAAAACTCACCTCAAAACTTTTGAAAGTATGGTCATACTCCAACTCAAAATGTCCTTTTCATCGGTAATTACTCCAATGGGAATTCCAGTAAAATATTCACAAGCGTTGTATATGGGAATATTTTGATCGTCGACCACAAGGCCTTTAATTACATCTTGAGAAAGACAGAAGCTGGTACACAGAACAATTGCCGTTAGGGATAAGTATGTTTTGAGGATAAAATTTTGGGGTGAGGGTTAGGGCGATTTATCATGTCATGTACATCACTTTTTTTACAGCTTTGATCACATCATCGCTATTGGGGAGCCATTCAGCCAGCAAAACAGGAGAATAAGGTGCTGGAGTATCAGCGGTATTTATTTTTTCTATAGGTGCGTCAAGAAAATCAAATATTTGATTTTGAACCTGATAAGTGATCTCGGTAGAAATATTCCCAAAAGGCCAAGACTCTTCTAGGATGACCAATCGATTGGTTTTTTTAACCGAGTTAAAAATAGCTTCATAATCCATGGGTCGTATGGTTCTGAGGTCAATAATTTCGCATTCGACACCTTCTTTTGACAAAGTCTCGGCAGCTTCATTAGCGACTTTGATGATTTTGCCAAAAGAAACTATGGTCACATCTTTTCCCTCTCTTTTGATGTCGGCAACACCAATAGGGAGGGTGTACTCTCCCTCGGGGACTTCCCCCTTGTCTCCATACATTTGTTCTGACTCCATAAAAATTACTGGATCCTCATCTCTGATAGCAGACTTTAAAAGACCTTTGGCATCGTAAGGGTTGGAGGGAACAATTACTTTTAGTCCGGGACAGTTTGCATACCAACTTTCAAAAGCTTGAGAATGGGTTGCGGCCAATTGACCTGCAGATGCTGTAGGCCCTCTGAATACGATAGGGCAAGGAAATTGACCTCCGGACATCTGACGAATCTTGGCAGCATTATTGATGATCTGGTCAATCCCTACCAACGCAAAATTGAAGGTCATGAATTCTATTATGGGACGGTTTCCGGTCATGGTCGAACCTACACCAATACCTGCAAAACCCAATTCGGAGATGGGTGTATCAATCACACGTTTATCACCAAATTCGTCAAGCATACCTTTGGATGCCTTGTAAGCACCATTGTATTCGGCAACCTCTTCCCCCATCAAATAGATGGTTTCATCCCTTCGCATTTCCTCCGACATGGCTTGGCAAATAGCCTCTCTGAACTGAATCGTTTTCATCAAAATTAATTTTTCGCAACACAAATTTAATTAAATGCTAACGGATAAGTGGTTATAGCATTCAGAATTTTGCGTTAAAATGGATACAAAAACCATTCTTTTGTAGGGATTTGCTTGATAATTTTACTAATTTGGTATTGCGTGACACTATGAAATTAATTCAATTAAACATTAAGGGTATTTCCTACAGCGAGACACAAACAGGTGCATATGCACTTATTTTGAGTGAAGTAGACGGAAACAGAAGGCTGCCCATCATCATTGGTGGTTTTGAAGCACAATCCATTGCCATTGCCTTGGAAAAGGAACTCAAACCTAAACGTCCCCTAACCCACGACCTTTTTAAAAATTTTGCTGAAAGATTCAATATTTACATAAAACAGGTAATCATTCACAAATTGGTAGACGGAGTTTTTTACTCCAGCCTGATTTGCGAAAGAGATAAAATTGAAGAAATTATCGATGCAAGAACTTCCGATGCCATTGCAATGGCCTTGCGATTTGGGGCTCCAATCTTCATTTATGATTCCATTCTCAAACAAGCCGGTTTTGACGAGAGTACCATAAAAGAAGATGAGAAAAAAAAAGGCAGTGAAAACTGGATTCAAAATTTTGTTGAGGAACAAAGTAAACAGAAAGCTGTTCCCGACGATTTAAAAAAACTTTCTCTTACAAAACTGAAATCACTTTTAAACAAATTGGTGAACTTGGAGGATTATGAAAAAGCCGTCAAAATTCGGGACGAAATTTCAAAAAGAGAGTCAAAAAAATAGCTGTTAATCTTTTTTTGAAAACTATTTCTAATTCCAAACATTGGAACCTCACCATGACTTATTTTTGAATTAAATCTTCAAAGAGCATGCAACAATATTTAGATTTGGTCAGGTTTATTCAGAATCATGGCACAAGCAAAACAGACCGAACGGGAACAGGAACAAAAAGTATTTTTGGCTACCAAATGCGGTTTGACTTGGCAGCTGGATTTCCGCTGGTAACAACCAAACAAATTCACGTAAAATCTGTTATTCACGAACTTTTGTGGTTTTTAAAAGGGGATACCAACATCAATTATTTAATAGAGAATGGTGTTAGAATATGGAATGAATGGGCTGACGAAAAAGGAAATTTAGGGCCAGTCTACGGTCATCAATGGAGGAATTGGAATGATGAGGGCATTGATCAAATCAGAGCGGTGATAGAAAATTTGAAAACCAATCCAGACAGCAGAAGAATGCTGGTCTCGGCATGGAATCCCAGTGTGATGCCCGATACTTCAGTGTCATTTTCAGAAAATGTAGCCAATCACAAAGCTGCTCTTCCCCCCTGCCATGCTTTCTTTCAGTTTTATGTCTCCGACGGAAAGCTCTCATGTCAACTCTATCAAAGGAGTGCCGATCTGTTTTTGGGAGTTCCCTTTAACATCGCATCCTATGCGCTTCTGAATTTGATGGTAGCCCAAGTCTGTGATCTCAAACCGGGCACCTTTGTCCACACTTTTGGAGACGTTCATATTTACTCTAATCATCGGGAGCAATTGGAGGAACAACTGAGTCGAAGCCCAAAACCGCTGCCTCAAATTGTCTTAAACCCAGAAGTAAAGGATATTTTTGATTTTAAATACGAAGACTTTACACTCAATGGGTATGATCCACACCCACTTATTCAAGGTAAAGTAGCAGTATAAATCAAACTGAAATCAATGGCTTTACAAGGCCTATTAATTTATCTATTTCCTGAGTGGAGTTGTAAAAGTGCATTGAAAAGCGAAGATATTTGCCCCTGTATGAAGCCCTAACACCTTGTTCTTCCAATTGTTTTAATACAGCTTCCTCGGTGGGAATGCTAACGATAGTGCTTTGAAGTTTACGTTGGTGGTATTCGGGTATCCACCCAATTTTGATGAGTTCACTTCTTAATTTTTCGCTAAGTGCTTTGTTTTTTTGAACCAGTTTTTCAAAGTCATGGGCCTGCAAATATTCCAATGCAAAAACCAACGAAGCTGCACCCAATATGTTAAAATGTCCAGAAAACACCTTTTGTTGAAAGTCTTCACGACTGATGTTTGTCTCCTCAAAAAATTGATTTGACAAGGCAATAAAACCATTACCAAAGCCCGCCAATAACCACTTGTACCCACTGCAGGCTATACCGTCAAAAGGTGAGGCGTTAAAATCAAAAAGATCTGCCCCAATGTGTTGGGTTGCGTCTCCTATGATGAGCAACTGTGGGTATTTTTCTTTGAGTTGAGCTAAAAAATCAAAATCGATTTTAAAACCATGGGTAAACTGAACCAGGCTGATTATCAAAGTATGAAAATTGTTTTGAGATAAAGCATGTTCAATTTTTTCCTCCAACTGTTCCTCAATGGATAAACTAAAATGATTAAAATCCCTTTCCTCAATAGCATCAACAAGTGAATGGTAATCGTCTTTTAGGTATAAAACATTACTTCCTTTGGGCAGGCAATCCAAAACAAATCTTATGCCCATGGAAAAATTGGAAACAAAATATGTTTGCTCTTTTTTGGAACCTATAAAACGAGAAATGGCCTGGTGGGTCTGATCCAAACGATCATAGGCCTCGATTTTATGTTGATCTGCATTCAACAGATAGTTAATTTCAAAACCTGACCGGAAGTCGAACAATGTCTGGGACATCAACCCCACATATGCAGTGTTAAAATATGTACTTGATTTCAGCGCTGGGAAATCGTTATGGAAGGTCATAAATAAATTAGAAAACGTACATTTGTTTCAAAATTAGTCTATTTCAATATATTTTGACGTTCATTTCGTTTTTAAGTCGAAAATCAAAACAACTCCCCTATTAATTTTATGAATTCTGAAAGTATAAAAGACGCTAAAACAGCTGATGCTTCCATCTCCAGTGAATCCTCAAAAGTTCCTAAAGTTACGCTTATCGCTGCAATTGATGAGAATAGCGTTTTGGGAAAAGACAATCAATTGATCTGGCATTTACCAGAAGACCTCAAGCGTTTTAAACGTTTGACCACAGGCCATGCCATCATCATGGGAAGGAAAACTTTCGAATCCTTGCCCAAGGCATTGCCCAACCGTCATAATATAGTGGTGACGCGAAACCAGAATTATTCCAAAGAAGGGGTCACTGTTTGTCACAGTCTGGAAGCGGCCATTGAATGCGCAAAAAACGATGACCAGCCTTTTGTGATTGGTGGTGGACAAGTTTATGAGCAAGCAATTGAATTGGCCGATGTGATTGAGTTAACTAAAATTCACGCCCAATTTGAGGGAGATGTTTTTTTTCCAGAAATATATTTAAAAAAATGGTCTGTCGAAAAGGAGAAACGCATGAGTCATCGCGATTTTGAATACTCTTTTATTACCTATACTAAAATATAAATCCATTATGAAAGCATATCTATTTCCTGGACAAGGTTCGCAATTTCCAGGTATGGGAAAAGACCTGTTTGATCGATTCGAAATGGCCAAAGAGATGTTTCAAGCCTCGGACGAGATCTTGGGGTTTGATCTTTCGACTATACTCCTGGAAGGGAGCAAAGAAGACCTTCAGCAAACCAGGGTTACCCAACCTGCAATTTACCTACATTCTGTCATAAGTGCAAAAGTGATGGGAGGTGTTTTTCAGCCCGATGCATTAGCAGGGCACTCCTTGGGAGAGTTTTCGGCCTTAACGGCTGCCGGAGCGATTGATTTTGAATCGGGATTGAAATTGGTTTCTCAAAGAGCAGAAGCTATGCAGAAAGCTTGTAACCAGAGTGAAGGCACCATGGCTGCGGTCCTGGGTTTAGAAGACCAGATCGTAGAAGAAATTTGCCAACAAACCTCTGGAGTGGTGGTTGCAGCCAACTACAATTGCCCCGGACAACTGGTCATTTCGGGCAATGTTGATGCCATAGTATCGGCTTGTGAAGATTTAAAAGCTGCCGGTGCTAGAAGGGCTTTAGTTTTGCCTGTAGGTGGAGCATTCCACTCTCCATTGATGGAACCTGCCAGAAGCGAGCTTGCCAATGCCATTGACGCTACACATTTTTCTGCACCACTGTGCCCTATTTATCAAAACACTACCGCCCAAGCGGTTAGCGACCCCGAGACAATTCAGAAAAATTTGATAGCACAATTGACAGCTCCCGTCAGATGGAGGCAAAGTATTAACGCCATGATTGAGGGAGGAATAATAGACTTCGTCGAAGTTGGTCCTGGAAAAGTCCTACAAGGTTTAGTTCGGAAAATTTCTATAGAAGTAGCAATTTCCGGAGCAGAAATTTAAGCCATTAACCCAAAAATGCCTTGACAGTATCAGTAATGAAATCGATTTGATCGTCGGTCAATTCTGTATGCATTGGTAAAGAAATCACCTGATTGACAATTTTGAGCGTTACTATAAAATCTTCCGCCTTGTAGTGACCACTGGTATAAGCCTTTTGTAAATGCAGAGGAATCGGATAGTAGACGCCACAGGGGATACCATTTTCATTGAGGTGCTTGACCAGCCCATCTCGATCTCCATCAATCAGCTTTAAGGTATATTGATGATAAACATGAGCATCACAATCTCCCTTTCTGAAAGGGGTGATCAATTGGGGTTGATCGGCCAAACGTTGGTTGTATTTAAGAGCAGCGGCTTTTCTGGATTCATTATAAAAGTCCAAAAGATTGAGTTTGATGTCGAGTATGGCGGCTTGAACAGAATCAAGGCGAGAATTTACCCCTACCACATCGTGCTGATACCTGATGTACATGCCATGGTTGACCATTCCTCTGATGGTGTGAGCCAATTCATCATCGTTGGTAAAAATAGCACCTCCGTCTCCATAAGCTCCCAGATTCTTGGAAGGAAAAAAGGAAGTCGTTCCAATATGACCCAAAGTACCTGTTTTCTTTTTACTGCCGTCAGAAAAGGTGTAATCCGCTCCAATGGATTGGGCGTTGTCCTCTACCACATATAAGTTGTTTTTTTTGGCCAAGGCCAAAATTTCCGCCATATCAGCGGCTTGACCAAACAAATGTACAGGGATGATGGCTTTTGTCTTGGGGCCAATTGCTTTTTCAATGGAGGGGATGTCGATGTTGAATGTCTTGGGATCTACATCAACCAAAACCGGGGTCAGTCCCAAAAGGGAAATCACTTCAACGGTGGCAGCAAAAGTAAAATCAGCGGTAATGATTTCGTCACCAGGCTTCAACCCCAAACCCATCAGGGCAATTTGGAGGGCATCAGTTCCATTGGCGCAGGGAATAACGTGTTTTACCCCTAAGTATTTTTCAAGATGATCTTGGAAACTTTTTACGCTTGGGCCATTGATAAACATTGTGGATTCTATGGTTTCCAAAACGGACTGATTGACCTGCTCTTTGATATGTTCATATTGACCTTTGAGGTCAACCATTTGGATCTTCTTCATAATTTTGATTAGCACATAAAATTAAAAAAAGGAATCTGCTTTACACAATTGATATTAAAAACTATTTTTGATTCGATGTTGTTTCGTATCACTTACAATCTGATTTTAGACCTCAGCTATCCTATATTAAAGTTTTTGGGGTTGTTTTCCAATAAACTCCGTCTTTTTGTTTCAGGGAGAAGGGAGGTTTTTGCTCATTTGGAAACCCAAGGAGTGAATAAAGGAAATTGGGTATGGTTTCATGTGGCTTCACTGGGAGAGTTTGAACAAGCCCGCCCATTGATATTGGAATATAAACTGGCTTTTCCCCAGCATAAAATTTTACTTACTTTTTTCTCACCATCGGGTTACGAAATTCAAAAAAACTTTAGTGCTGCTGATTGTATTTGCTATTTGCCTTGGGATACACATAAGAATGTCAATCGATTTCTTGATTATTGTAATCTCAATCGGGCAATTTTTGTAAAATATGAATTCTGGCTGAACTACTTCAATGGTCTCTCAAAAAGAAAGATTCCCGTTTATTCTGTCTCAAGTATTTTTCGGCCAAATCAATTGTTTTTTAAAAGTTATGGTAAGGCCTACAGGAGCATATTGTATGGTGTAAAACACTTTTTTGTTCAAAACGATGAATCGAAAAAACTATTGAACTCAATCGGCATCAACCACGTTAGCATCAGTGGTGACACCCGAATGGATCGAGTATACGATCTAACCCAAAATCATGAGCAGTTGGAGATCATTGAAAAATTTCTTAATAATCAGGAGTGTTTTGTTGCAGGTAGCACTTGGCCTGAGGATTACGAATTAATGGATACTTTTCTAAAAAAAACCACCCCCATTAAAATTATCGTCGCCCCTCACGAGGTTTCTAAGCAGTCCATTGAAAACTTAGAGAAACGGATTCGGATCCCCTATACCAAGTGGAGTAATTTTGATGACGAGAGGGCCGCTGACAAAGCTGTGATGATAGTGGATACCATTGGTCAATTGGCCAAGATTTATCGCTATGCAAAATTTGCATATGTGGGTGGGGGAATGAAAAAAAGTGGTTTGCACAACACCTTAGAACCGGCAGCTTATGGTATTCCGATTGTAATTGGAAAGAATTTTAGTAAGTTTCAGGAAGCCATCTTATTGGAAAAAAAAGGAGGAATTAAGAGCGTGAAATCTTCTGAAGGGTTTGAAAAAATATCCAAAGCATTGATAAATGACGAAAAATTAGTTGAGCGATTAGGTAAAATCAATAAAGATTACGTCATATTGGGAAAGGGGGCAACTCAACACATAATCGAAACAATTATAAAGCATGGTATTAAATAGATTTCCATTTTTTATTCTTAGATGACAATCTGTAAAAATGAAAAAAGTATTATTATCCTTGTTTTTGCCTTGGCCATTGCCCTGGCCAAACAAAAAGTCGACCCCCATTGAATGTTATTTTTCTGATTGGTGACGGAATGGACTTAAGTCAAATATCGGCAGGAATGTATGCCAATAACAATCAAACTGTTTTGGAAGATTTCCCTGTCATTGGACTTTCCAAAACTTATGCAGTAAAAAGTTTTGTTACGGATTCTGCTGCCAGTGTAGAACTGCCATGGCTTGTCGAGAAAAGACATATAATGGTGGGATTGAGATTAGCTCAAGAAATCAAAAACTTGAATCTGTATTGGAAATTTGTGAATAGAATGGATACAATACGGGACTTATTACCAACTCCAATATTATTCATGCAACCCCTGAATCCTTTTATGCCAATGTGGGCTCCCGAAAAAAAAAGAAGAAATTGCCATTCAACTGTGTGAAAGTGATTTAGATTATTTTATTGGTGGAGGAAAAAATCACTTTAATGAAAGTCTGGACGGCAGAAACCTTATCGAAGAAATGAACACTGTGGATGTGTTCAGAAACTTTAGAGCTTTTAAAAATCGAAAGCCAAAAAAATAGGTTTATTTACTTATGATGAAGAACCCCCATCGATTATCGATGGAAGAGACCCGCTATTGGAGGAATACTCAACTGCTTCTCAAGATAAGTTGAACAGCCAAGAAGAACCCTTTTATTATTTTAGAAGGTTCACAGATTGATTGGGGAGGCCACGCCAATAATATCGATTATATTACATCAGAATTTATAGAGTTCAACAGTGCCACCATGATGCCTATTTTTAGATATGGAAAATTTTCCAAACTATTTTTCTGGAGTTTATGAAAACACCCAAATCTTCAACAAGATCACCGAAGCTCTGGGTTTTAACTAAGGTTACTTGGTTCTCATTTTTTGGATCACTTTTTTGTCAAACTCTTTATCATCTTCCAAAATTTCAAAAAAGCTAGATAAGAACGTCTTTGTACTTTCAAATTCAGAAGCCAATTCAAATCTGGGTTGCTGATCATCAATGATTTGAAAGAATTGTGATTTTTTACTTAACAATTGATCCCTAACCTCTTGAACTAGTGATTCATCTCTTTTAAAACCTCGATATTTTCTGTCTTTGACAGAACTGATTCCCAGATTTCTGTTTACAATGGCATAACTGGCATCTACCAAGCCACACAAGTCAAAGTCATAGGGCAATGGATAGATTTTTTTGTTTGCATAAAGTAATTTACCGTTGTGTTGATAAGCAACAGAAAAATCAGTGTTTCCAATCATAAATTGGAACATGGTATTTTGAATAGAGGTTATGTCATCCATGGCTTTGGGATGGATATACCTTTCAAAAGACTTTCCTTCAAATCGATCAGCCACTCGCTTGTCGTCTTCAATCAAAAACCCTTTGAGTTGATGTACTATTGTTTTCTTTTTTTTGATTTCTACAAATTCAATTTCAACCATTCTGGTTTGGAAGTGATAAGGAGATATTTTTTCATAAAGTTTGTAGGCAATGAACTCTTGGACGATATTGTCATTTTTTTCTTTCTGAAGTAGGCAAGGAACGACCAATTTTAAGTTTTTATTTCCCTCAAACAAAGTTCCTTCAGCTTTTGATTTTTTGATTTTCATCTTAATGGGCGGGAAATAGCACTTAGACCTTCTAAAATTTCCTCTGGCCCTAAGAGAAACTTCAATATCATTCCATATGTCTTCGTTCCAAAAAGACATGGTTGTTTTAACAAGTGTGGTATCATCTGTCTCCAATCTAATAACATCGTTGGAGTAACTCAACTTTATTTTTAAAGGACTCTGATTTTTGAAGAGTGCGTCTGATTTTTGTTCAACTTGAGCAGTTAGAGAAGTAACTATTAATAGTCCAACCCAAAAAAAGATTTGCTTATTCATAATATAGTTAATAGTTTTAACTAAAATACTAATTTTTGTGATAAGATATCTTGCCATTATTAATCATCGTACGCTAATAACACTATTGCTCTCATTATTAGTACCTTATTGTGCTTACAATTTTGAAATCATCTATAATATTGACCTTACACTGATTAGTATTGCGATCATATTCCCCTTAGTGTTTGCCATCAGAGGAGCATTCAAGCGCAGGGAGAAAGCTTTGGAGTTTTTGAGTTTGCACAGAGGTGCCATCAAAACCATCTCCTATTATTTCATGAATAGTGCTAAATTAACTGATGAAGCAAAAAAAGAAATAAATGAAATACTAAACAACCTGTCCAACTCCTTTTTAGATCACTTGTCGCAATCCAATTACAATACAGATAAAATCGACAGTAAAACTGCGTTAATCTACCAATTCATCGAAAAACACAACGAGGAATTATCTGGAGGGGCCAAACAAAAGATATTCAGGTTTATCAAAGATGTTCATGTATCTCAGGAAAATCTTATTGCCATTCATACACACAGGACTCCAATCAGTTTGAAAGCCTACTGCTTGATCTTTATATACATGTTTCCCGTAATTTATACGCCTACCATTATCAATAAAATTGGTTTGGAAAATCCTATGGGACTGACTTATTTTGTAATTATCCTCAGTGAGTTTATCCTCATTTCTCTCTATAATATTCAAGATCAAATGGAATACCCCTTTGACAAAGACGGTTTGGATGACATCAAATTAGACTATTTTAAAGTCAACAGGTCTAATAAGTAGACTGTAACAACAACTTCATTTCGGCAAAGTAGTCTAAAA
>DEYL01000006.1 GCA_002364535.1 Flavobacteriaceae bacterium UBA3159
TTGAAAACAGTTATCAGATGCTTGGGGATTTCTCAGATGATTACATGGATAAAATTATACGGTATTCGTTATAAAAACTTTTACAATGAATCCATCAATCTGTAGTTCAAACAAGCTTGAAGTTTAACCAAGCTTGACCTCTAAATTATGTTTTAAGGCATCGAGAAACTTTTGGGTGGTCAAGTAATGAGAATCATTTAGATTTTCCTTGTGAATGAGCAATGCCAGATCCTTGGTCATTTTTCCACTTTCAATGGTTTCGATACAAACAGCCTCTAAGGTATGACAAAATTCGATCAGAGGTTGATTTTTGTCCAGTTTACCTCTGTGAGCCAATCCTCTTGTCCATGCAAAAATGGAAGCTATAGGGTTGGTTGAAGTTTCTTTACCTTTTTGATGTTGTCGGAAATGCCGTGTCACAGTTCCATGCGCTGCTTCGGCTTCCATTATTTCCCCGTTGGGGGTAACCAAGGTAGAGGTCATGAGTCCCAAAGAGCCAAAACCTTGTGCAACAGTATCCGACTGTACATCTCCATCGTAGTTTTTACAAGCCCAAACGAAACCTCCGTTCCATTTCATGGCAGCAGCAACCATATCATCAATCAAACGATGCTCATAGGTAATGCCTGCGGCTTCAAATTTATCTTTGAATTCGTTTTCAAAAACTTCTTGAAAGATGTCCTTAAAACGTCCGTCATAAGCTTTCATGATTGTGTTTTTGGTCGATAGGTAAAGTGGCCAACCTTTGTCAATAGCCCTATTCATACAGGATCTTGCAAATCCAAAAATGGACGATTCAATGTTGTACATACTCATTGCAACACCATTTTCTTGAAAGTCATAAACATCCCAGTTAGTTGCTTCACTGCCGTCTTCGGGGGTGAAGGTCATGGTGAGTTTTCCCTTGCCAGTAATGACGGCATCTGTGGCTTTATACTGGTCGCCGAAAGCGTGCCTTCCTATACAAATGGGTTTGGTCCATCCCTGAACGTAACGCGGTACGTTTTTCATGATGATGGGCTCTCTAAATACAGTTCCACCCACAATGTTTCTAATGGTTCCGTTGGGGGAGCGGTACATTTTTTTAAGGCTAAACTCTTCTACACGATCTTCATCGGGGGTAATGGTGGCGCATTTGATCCCCACTTTATGTTTATTGATGGCTTCTGCAGCATCGATCGTAATCTGATCCTCTGTAGCATCTCTGGACTCTATGCCAAGGTCATAGTACAAAAGTTCAACATCTAGGTAGGGAAGGATTAGTTGTTCTTTGATAAATTTCCAAATGATTCTGGTCATTTCGTCACCGTCAATCTCTACGACTGGATGCTGGACAACAATTTTCGACATTTAAGTTTCAATTAAGGTTTGACAAATATAATGAAGGAACAGCATAATTTGGCAAATCGTATGTGATTTTGTAACACAAAAAAACCGCTCTAAAGCGGTTTAATTATTTTATTGCTCTTTGATTCTGGCTTTCTTACCTCGAAGCTGTTTGAAGTAATAAATTTTTGAGCGTCTGACTTTACCTTTTTTGTTGATTTCAATTTTTTGAATGGTAGGCAAATTAATGGGAAAAATTCTCTCTACCCCAACAGTACCCGACATTTTTCGGATGGTAAATGACTTGGAAAGTCCTTGACCTTTTATTTGAATGACCACCCCTCTAAAGAATTGAGTCCTTACTTTATCTCCTTCACGAATCTCATAATAGACGGTGATAGTGTCTCCAGCAGAAAATTCTGGAAAGTCTTTTTTCTGGATGAATTCTTTTTGAACAAAATTAACAAGTGCTTCCATTGGATTGTTATTGATCAACTCGAAATGGAGATTGATGTCTGTTTAGTGGGTGCAAATTTAAGACTATTTTTGATTTAAACAACTCCCGTCTATTGTTTAACCGATAAAAAAATCAATCGGTATCGTTGATCAAGTCGGGTCTTGTGTTTTTTGTTTTTTCAAGGGCTTGATTTTCTCTCCACTTTTCCACCTCGGGGGTGTTGCCCGAAGTCAAGATTTTAGGAACTTCCCAGCCCTTATAGTTGGCCGGACGGGTATAGATGGGAGGCGCCAATAGGCCGTCTTGATAACTGTCGGTTAGGGCAGAAGACTCGTCTCCCAAAACACCGGGAATCAGTCGAATTATGCTGTCACACAATACAGCTGCTGCCAATTCCCCTCCCGAAAGGACAAAATCACCAATCGAAATTTCTCGGGTAATCAAGTGGTCTCTAACCCTTTGATCCACCCCTTTATAATGTCCACACAGTATTATGATATTTTCTTTAGTGGAAAGCGTATTGGATATGCCTTGACTGAGTTGTTCCCCGTCGGGACTAAGGTAAATGATTTCGTCATAGGCCCTTACTTTTTTGAGTTGGCTGATGCAAAGGTCTATGGGTTTTATTTTCATGACCATACCCGCACCTCCGCCAAAGGGATAGTCGTCCACCTGTTTTTGTTTGTTTTGGGTATAATCTCGGAGGTTGTGAAAGTTGACCACCACCTTTTGGGCCTTAATGGCGCGTTTTAGGATGGAGGCCTCAAATGGACTGCTGAGCAATTCTGGAAAAAGGGTAATGATATCTATCTGCATGGAATGCAAAGATTTTATAAATATAAAAGCTACCAAAATTTTTGGGGACTTTTTAAGGCTTTTTTTTCTGATCTTTACTAGAGATCTTTGACACATAATGAGTATAAATCCCAGTAGTTTTTCAATTCTACAGTCCCATCAACTTCAATATATTTCGTAAATCAGTACCTATTTCTAACCAATAAAAAGCAAAAGCATGTCAAAATTTATACGCACTCATTTATTTAACCAATTATTGGGAATAAAAAAGAGCTGTCTATTGGACAGCTCTTAGAGAAGGGCTAGGTTGGTATGTTATTCAAAAATGATCCTTTCTTTTTCTCCATTAGGCTTTAAGAATAAGATACTGGAAAGGCTATCAAAATCGACGGTATCCACATCGGCTACATCTTTGATCTTTTTGTTGTTTATTTCCAATAGAACAAATCCTTCGTCCACACCATATCGATAGAGGCGTTGATTTCCCAATTCCTTGATGATCACCCCCTCATCCAATTCAAAATATTCTTTTTGTTCGGAATTCATGTTGGTGAGATACATCCCCAAAAACTTAGTGGTATTGGTTTTCTTAAGGGTTATCTTAATTTTATTTTTGGTATTATCTCTGCTGTAACTTACCTCCACTTTTTCGCCGGGTCTTTTGGTGGATAGATAACCCGTCAAATCGGAAAAGGTATTGATTTTGACATCATCTACTTTTTTGATGATGTCTCCGCTTTGCAAACCGGCTTCCGAGGCACCCATACCTTCGATCACCTCGCCAATGAGGAAACCTTGGGTTTCATTAACCTCAAATTTTTCAGCCAATTCGGCATTTAGAGCACTCCCGGAAACACCGAGCAGACCTTTTTGAACATTTCCGAATTCAATCAAATCCTCAAATACTTTTCTGACAATATTACTGGGCACGGCAAAGGAGTATCCCACAAAACCACCGGTGATGGAAGATATGGCGGTATTGATACCGATCAATTCACCCTCTGTATTGACCAATGCACCACCACTGTTGCCCATGTTTACAGCAGCATCGGTTTGGATAAAGGATTGGTTTTTATTGTCTCTGTCATTGAGGTCTCTCGACTTGGCACTAATGATCCCGGCCGTTACGGTCGAGTTGAGATTGAAAGGATTTCCAACAGCCAATACCCACTCTCCTACACGGGCCACTTCTGAGTCCCCAAAAGGAATAAAGGGTAATGATTCATTGGTTTTTATTTTTAGTACGGCCAAATCAGTACTGGGGTCAGATCCAATCACTTCTGCCGTATAGGTTTTGTTTTTGTTGGAAGTGACCTCGATTTCTGTGGCATTTTCGATCACATGATAGTTGGTGATGATCAGTCCATCGGGAGAAACGATCACACCCGATCCAGTTCCAATTCTCTTTTCATCAAAATTATCACCGTAAAATTGTCTCAACCAACCGGATACATTGCCTTTTTGTATGCTGGTGTTTTTTACGTGAACTACAGCATTGACTGTTTTTTCGGCTGCTCGGGTAAAATCGGTCATTTCGGCAGCTGTGCTGTTGGTGTTGAAACTGTAGGAAGTGGGAATTAAGCTATGCTTTTCATTTTCTACAATTTCAATTTTCTCTTCCGAGAAATAATCATGAGCGGCTAAAGTGACCAAGGCACTTAAGACAGCAATCATAAGGGTTTTTAATGTAGATTTCATATTCATTTTTTATTCTTTAAGACAAAATTAAAAATTCTCTTCTTAACTGATATTTCATTTAACTACTATTTAACAGATTTTATTGCGGTTAAATTTTCACTAAATTTGAAGTATGAATTTTCAATTTGAAAAATACCAAGGTGATGGGAACGATTTTATTATATTCAATGATCGTGAAGAAAGTTTCCCGGATCAGGACCACCGTTTGATCCAAAACCTCTGTGATCGTCATTTTGGGATCGGTGCCGATGGATTGATCTTGTTAAGGGATTCCGGAGGTTCGGATTTTAAGATGCTTTATTTTAATGCCGATGGTCATCCCAGCAGCCTCTGCGGTAATGGTAGCAGATGTGTGTTTGCCTTTGCCAAAAAACATCAAATTGTTGGTGATCAGGGAACGTTTGAGACTTCTGATGGAATACATAAAGGATCAATCACCCCCGATGATCAGATTTGTATTGAAATGGCAGATGTAGTCGAAATTGAAAAAAGGGGTACGGACATATTTATTGATACAGGTTCTCCTCACCACATTGCGTTTGTTGATGAGGTATCGTCCGTTGATGTAAAAGTACAAGGGGCGGCTATTCGATACGGTGCTCCCTATTACCAGGCCGGATCTAATGTCAATTTTGTTGAAAAAGTAAATGAAAACGAATTAAACATCAGAACCTACGAAAGAGGAGTAGAGGACGAAACTTTGGCTTGTGGAACCGGAGCGGTTGCTGCAGCCATTGCGGTTCATTTTTTAGAATTAACTCCTTTAAACGATGTAAATATAAATGCTTTGGGTGGACGCTTGCAAGTTTCATTTACTCCCGATTCGGGACAATACAAAAACATTCAATTGACTGGTCCTGCAGTCTTTGTTTTTTCTGGTAACATAAATACTGAATGATTCGACTTCAAAATGAAATCGTAAACCTAAGGGCCATAGAACCCGTGGACATTGATCTCCTATTTGATTTGGAGAACGATATCAAGTTGTGGAAATATTCCAACCGGTATCAGCCCTATTCCAGAGATTTGCTCCAAAACTATATTACCAATGCCAATAAAGACATTTTCGAAAACCGTCAAATCAAGTTTACCATCATTGCCCAAGATGACACTGCTGTGGGCTTTATCGATCTATTTGACTACGAACCTTTTCACCACAGGGCAGGAGTGGGATTGGTGATACGAAATCAAGACCAAAGTAAGGGATATGGGGGTGCAGCACTGGAGTTGATTGGTGTTTATGCCCAAAAGCATTTGCAGTTGCATCAGCTCTATGCCCACATTGCTGCGGAAAATAAAATCAGCATTCAACTTTTTGAAAGTCAGGGCTATTGTTTTGTGGGAAAAAAGAAGGATTGGAATTTTTATGAAGGACAGTATCACGACGAGAGCATTTATCAAAAAATGATCGAATGAAGTATCGAAAAAAAATTCTGAGCATCATTGTTTTAATGGGACTGGCTTTTGGTTCCTATTTTGTTTACCTGTTTGGCAAAACCTTTTTTTGGGACAACACGATCTTCGAAGAGCCAAAAGTATATGTGTTCATCAATGAGGGAGATGACTTTAGCAAGGTGATATCCAATATGAAACCGTTTTTAAAATCCATTTCATATTTTAGTATGGCGGCACAGAAAAAAGGCTATAGCTCCCGGGTAAAATCGGGGAAATTTAAACTTTTAAAGGGGAGCAACAACAACGAAATCATCAATACGCTTCGCGGAAAAAGTCAAACGGTTCGGGTAACCTTTAACAATCAGGAGCGTTTGAAAAATTTGGCCGGGAGGATCGCCAAACAGGTCGCACCAGATAGTATTACATTGTTAAAAGTTTTTTTGGATACTGAGTTTTTAAAGGCAAAAGGATTTACCAATGAAAATGCATTGGGGATGTATTTGCCCGACAGTTATGATTTTTTCTGGAATACCACTGCCGAAAAATTTAGGGACAAAATGTGGAGATCCTATCAAGATTTTTGGTCAGATAAAAGAAAAAAGAAAGCAGCTGCATTGGGCTTGTCGCCTTTGGAGGTGATAAGTTTAGCGGCCATAGTCCAGAAGGAAACCCAAAAGGCAGACGAGCGTCCGCGTATAGCGGGTGTCTATCTCAATCGATTGAAAAGAAAAATGATGTTGCAGGCCGACCCCACCGTCATCTATGCTATGAAACTCCAACTTCAAAATTTTGATACGGTCATAAAAAGGGTGCTTTATAAAGATTTAAAGATCAAATCTCCATACAATACCTACCATTACAGAGGGTTGCCACCGGGTCCCATCAGCATGCCCGATATCTCGTCCATCAAGGCGGTTTTAAATGCAGAGCAACATCGTTATTTGTATTTTGTGGCTAACCCCAACAATCCCGGAAATCACCTATTTGCCAAAAACGCGAGGGAACATAAAAGGAATAAAAGAATCTATACCAATTGGCTTGACCGTAATCGGATTTATCGCTAGCCCTTTTTGTGAATGATAAAATGGCCGGCCTTTTGTGAAAACGGATTTTTTTCTCTAATAAGTTCATGTCCATTGTTTTTGATGAATTCACCGGAGCTAGGTATGATCGTTGGAATTACAGTGGTTCGTTTCTTTATCCAAGACCTGTTTTTAAATCTTCTAAAAGTTTTTCATTTCGTTAGGGGTTCGATAAAAATTCAACTTTAATATAGTTTTTATGATATGTTTTTTCTGACTTTTTTACGTTCCTTTATATCGATGGGAAGATAGCTGTTAAAGGTAAAATTTTGACCGTTGAGTCCGAAACTTATCTTGGCCAAAAATAAGGAAGAAGGCTCACCAAAAGCTTTACCCTGATTTTAAGGTTTTGGCCTTTTGAAGGATTACTCCACCTGGGTCGGCAATGCCCGGACATCCGGCGTCTGAAATTAATCCCATATCATTCTCCTTCAAACATGGATCGATATAGCTTGCCATTTCATCGGCAGAGGTGTGTTTGTTTAAATGGTAAAGTTTGAGGATGGATTGTTTTTTTATGGGCAGTGATTTTTTGATGAATCTTCGTGTCTCTTTTTCATTTTCTACAAAAAAGTAATCAAGTTTTTCGATAATGGATTTTATTTCGTTGGAAAGCATCGGGATGGAATTTCTCACTTAATTGACTGGGAATAATATTTAAGGTAGGGTTCATGCCCTGGTTTTTTTAGTGTATCACTCCATTGTTCACACCCTTGATAAATGAGGTCAAAACCTTTTTAAAACCATCTTCATTTCCGTTATAAGGTTCGGGCACTTCGTCATTTTCAAGCAATAAAGTAACCTTGTTTTGATCTTCCGGCGTGAGAGCCATTTTTTTATATTGCGTAGATTATTGCGATCCATTACAAAGATTTTATCAAATCGATCGAAATCATGGAGAGATCTTTCTGGCCTTTTGATTGCTGATATCTATTCCATTTTGAGCTGCCACTTCAATACTTCTTCTGTCAGGAGCCAGACCGATATGGTATACCCCCGTTCCTGCCGATTCAACGCTAAAGTGGTCTTGAGGTAATTTGCTTTTTAGAATACCTTCGGCCAAGGGAGTACGACCAATTTTTCCTATGCAAACCATTAAAACTGATGTTTTTACTTTTTGTTGTTAGAGAGAAAGTTTTTGGTTGAGATCCTCTACATACTTTCTAAATTGTTTGTCGGTAAAGCTTAGGTTATCTACTGTCTTGCAGGCATGCAAGACAGTAGCGTGATCTCTTTTACCAATTTGTGTACCTATGCTGGCAAGTGAGGCTTTGGTAAATTTTTTGGCAAAATACATGGCCAGCTGACGGGCTTGAACAATATGCCGTTTTCTGGTTTTGGACTGAAGCGTGGCAACATCCATTTGAAAATACTCCGAAACCACTTTTTGGATGTAGTCAATGGATACTTCTCGTTTGGTGTTTTTGACAAATTTATTTACAATTTCTTTTGCCAATTCTAAGTCAATGTCTACCCTGTTAAAAGAAGATTGAGCGATCAATGAAATAATGGCGCCTTCCAATTCCCGGACATTTGTCTTGATGTTTTTTGCAACGTACTCAATGATGTTGTCTCCGATGCTGACACCGTCTCTGAATAATTTATTTTTAAGAATGGAAATTCTCGTTTCCAAATCGGGTATTTGCAGTTCAGCGGAGAGCCCCCATTTGAATCTGGAAAGCAATCGCTGTTCGATGTCTTGCATATCCACAGGTGCTTTGTCGGATGTGATGATGACCTGTTTCCCATTTTGGTGTAAATGGTTGAAAATATGAAAGAAAACATCCTGGGTTCCTGACTTGCCAGAGAAAAACTGAACATCGTCAATGATGAGAATATCGATCACTTGGTAAAAGTGGATAAAATCATTGCGGGTGTTTTTCTTGACGGATTCTATGTACTGCTGAGTAAATTTTTCAGCGGATATATAGAGTACGGTTTTGTCAGGATATTTATTTTTGATTTCAACCCCTATGGCATGGGCGAGGTGTGTTTTACCCAAACCTACGCCACCAAAGATCATCAATGGGTTGAAGGAGGTTCCTCCGGGTTTATTGGAAACTGCCAGTCCGGCAGATCGAGCCAATCGATTGGAGTCACCCTCTAAAAAATTTTCAAAGTTATAGTTGGGGTTGAGTTGAGATTCTATTTGAAGGTTTCTAATTCCCGGAATTACAAAAGGATTTTTGAGTTCACTGGAAAAAGCCTGTAGAGGGGCATCAACTTGTTGTGCGTTGACTCCGGATTGATTACTACTGGGAATACTTTCTGTGAAAGGGGTTTTGTTTCCAAAAGTATTTTCCATTTTGATAATGTAAATCAAACGGGCCTCATCTCCTAACTCCCTTGTTAGTGCTATCTTTAAAATTTTCACATAATGCTCCTCAAGCCACTCATAAAAGAATTTGCTGGGCACTTGAATACTGAGTGAGTTTTCGGTGATCTTAAGCGGGATGATTGGTTCAAACCAAGTTTTAAAGGCTTGTAGCTGGATATTGTCCTTAATAAAAATCAAGCAATTATTCCAAATTTTTTCAGCAGAAGCCTCCATTTAATTTATTAGGATTGGTTTTTATCTATGTGAAATGTAATGGGGTAATGAACAAGTCTACATGTTACAAATATTGAAATAAAAATCTAAAAAAAATCTTTTTTTTGGGTTGATTTTTTAGTTTTTTTTTTAGAAATTATAAAACGTCCAATACTCGCAATTTTTAACTAAATCTATCTCTTTGATAACATATACAACACAAATATTTAGAATAAGATATACAGAAACAGATCAAATGGGATTTGCACACCACAGCAACTATCTCAATTATTTTGAAATGTCTCGAATTGAATGGCTCAACAGTATCGGTTTTTCCTACGCAGGTCTCGAG
>DEYL01000020.1 GCA_002364535.1 Flavobacteriaceae bacterium UBA3159
TCAACAGTTGCCTGTCGGTTTCTTCCAAAACGATGATCGTATCCAATGATGAGTTTCGAAATGCCAAGCCCATTGACCAGAACATCTCTCGTATACTCAATGGCTGTCATTCTTGAAAATTCCAGGGTAAAAGGTTGAATGATGAGTATTTCTACTCCCAATGTTTCCAAAAGTTGTCTTTTTTCCTCCAAGTTATCAATCATTTTGAGTTGGCTGTCTTTTTGTAAAACTATTCTCGGATGAGGAAAAAAAGTGAGCACCATAGCACATAAGTCTTCTTTTTTGGCATTTTCCACCAAATCGCGAATGATTTTTTGATGCCCAATGTGAACCCCATCAAAGGTACCTATGGTGAGTATCGCGGGTTTTTTTGGTCGGTAATTGACTATATTATGGATGACCTCCATCTAAAAATTTTGATATTTGTCAAAAGTACATCTAAAATACTTCAAGATTAATATTGTTTTTTTTAAATTATAAATCTAAAAACCCGACTTTGACAATATACCGTTTTTGTCTTTATTTATTTACCACGCTTTTCATAGGTTTGTCGGGTGTCAGTGGACAGCAATTCTGGTCTTTAGCTTCGGATGACCCCATTGGATATTTACCCATTTCGGATGACAAAGGGTGGTTTTATATGGATTTTGATGCTACAGCATTTAAAAATACGCTGACCGAATCCAAAGGGATGAAATTCTTAGAGGAAAAAGATCTGTTGGAGATGGTTTTACCTAATGAATGGGGTAAAGAGGAAGTATTTGAGCTCAGAAAAGCAGCTGTATTGTCGCCCAGCCTACAAGCAGCTTTTCCCGAGATCAGAACTTACAAAGGAAAAAGCCGTGAACGTCCAGATGTTCATATCAGACTCTCCTATACCCCAAGTGGAATCAATGCTTGGATGCGCTATCCCAATGGAGAAAATAGATTTTTACAGCCTTTGAACGGTAAAAAAAACCGTTACCTTTCATATTTACGATCTGCGGAAAGTGCGATAGATGGCTTTAATTGTTCCACACCCCTAAAGGATAACTGGAAAGAACAAAACTTGTCAACTGTCGATCGAAAAAGTTTTAGAAAAGTAAATTCGGGGATAATAAAAACCTATAGACTAGCCATATCAACCACTGGCGGTTATACCTCTTTTTGGGGAGACGATGATCCCTCCAATGGAACTAACAAGGAAGATGCCTATGCAGCTGTAGTGAGTACCATCAACAGAGTTAATGAAGTTTTTGAAACGGAATTAGGTATACATTTGGAGTTGGTGTCAGGACTGGATTTGATCTATCCCAACGTTGATTCTGACCCTTATACGAGTGATTTAAATGCTCAGGCTCAGGAAACCTTAGACGAAGTGCTTGGCTCTGAGAATTACGATATAGGTCATCTTTTTGCATATGCTGTAGGGGGAGGAAACGGCAATGCTGGCACTGTGGGAAGTGTTTGTCGAAATGGTGTTAAAGGGGGGGCTTTTAGTGCGCATCCTTTTCAGGGTTCTTCCGACGACCCTTTTCTGAATGATCATTTCGATGTTGATTATGTGACCCATGAAATGGGGCATCAATTTGGAGCTTTTCATACTTTTTCCCACAACAATGAGTTTGAAGGCTTCAGCTCAGAACCCGGAAGCGGATCAACCATCATGGGGTATGCCGGGATTGTAGGTTTGGACAATGTCCAGCGTCATAGCGATCCTTATTTTCATTATTACAGCATCCACAATATCAACGAATATACCGATGAACAAACTTGTTATACTTCGGTCCTAAATGAAAATCAAATTCCCACTGCCTTTGCGGATCGTGACTATTTCTTACCCATTGGAACGGCCTATGAGTTAAAAGCCTCGGGAACCGACCCCGATGGTGATGTATTGTATTATTGCTGGGAGCAATTGGATGTGGGTCAAGTGGATGCGACCAATTTTGGGCCTTACAATCATATAGGTGCTCAGGCAAGATCGCTGCCGCCTTCCCTCAGTCCGATTAGAACTGTTCCTGGAATGGATGCGGTTTTGGAGGGTAGTTTGACCCTTGACAAGCCTCAGACAGGAGGTCGATGGGAAACTGTGTCACTGGTTGACCGGACACTCACTTGGGCAGTTACGGTAAGGGATCGTTTTCCGGCGGCTGTTGATGTTTCAGGGAGAATGGCTTTCGATGTCAAAATGCTCAAAGTGATCTCCGATGCTGGGCCTTTTGAAATGACTTCGCAAAATCATGAGGGAGTTCTTTGGGAAGCCGGATCCAAACAAACTTTGTCTTGGGAGGTTGCCCAAACCGATCAGGCCCCTATCAACACAAAATTTGTCTCTATATTCTTGTCTACAGACGGGGGAAAGACCTTTGAAAAGCCCTTGCTCTCCTCAACACCCAACGATGGGGAAGAGGTGATCACTGTTCCCGGGGGCATCAGCTCTGACAAGGTCAGGCTCAAAACTGTACCGGACAACTCTATTTATTTTGCTGTCAACCGCCACGATATTGAAATCACCCCAGCCCCCTTTGTATTGACTTTTGACCGCTATGATCAAGAGGCTTGTCAAAACGAGGTGACTTTTGCATTTGATTTTGAGACTTTTTCGAATACCGATCAAAAGGTGGGTTTGAGCTTTAGTGATCTTCCTAAAGCCCTTTCGGCACAGTTTTCGAAATCCCAGCTGACCCGCGCTGATCCGTCAGGAACCATCAAGGTTTCGGGTTTTAAAAATTTACCGTCTCAGGACTTGGTATTGAAACTTAGGGCCTCGGGAGAGACCCTAACCCGTTCTATTGATTTGGAGGTTAGGATTAGAGAAGATATTTTTCAAGGGATTCAACTCTTGGCTCCGACCAATCCGGAAGTTGAACTGAGTCGAACTGTAAGTCTGAGTTGGACTGCCCTTCAAAACGCTAACGAATACATCATTGAAGTCTCCAAATCGGAAACTTTTTCGAGTATAACCCATTCTAAAACTGTTGACTCCTCATCAACTTCCATAGTAGGTTTGGATTTTTCGTCTTCATATTTTTGGAGGGTAAAGCCCGTTAATTCCTGTGGTGAAGGGACTTATTCTGAAGTAGGGAACTTTAGGACTTTTTCGGTTAATTGTAAAACCTATAGAGCCAGTGGATTGCCAACCAGGATAAGTGATGCGATAGGAAGCTTGGCGAAATCTACGGCTGTAAACTTGGATATCTTTGATCAAGCGGTGATCCAAGACCTCAATGTAAATGTGTCCATAGATCACAGTTATATTGGGGATCTCTCTCTCTATCTAATTGCTCCCGACAATACCAGGGTCAAATTAGCCCAAAACCTTGGCGATAATCAGGATAATTATAAAGAAACGGTTTTTGATCAAGAAGCCACCGGATCCATTGTTTTTGCATTGCCTCCTTTTACGGGCTTGTATAGACCCCAGGAAGATTTGTCGGTATTTAACGGAAAAAATCTAAAAGGCAGATGGACGCTCGAAATCGTAGACTTGTTCGATGATAGTGTAGTTGGCTTAGTTGATGACTTTTCGATTAATGTTTGTTATAGAGGTACGGTTGTTTTGGACACAGACAATGATGGTATAGCAGATGTTTTGGATAATTGCCCAACCATTCCCAATGCAAATCAGTCTGATTCAAACGAGGATGGCCTCGGTGATGTTTGTGACCTCTACAGCAACGATAATTTTAGTTTAAAGAAGTCAGACCCCACTTGCATCGCGAAAAACAATGGTTCCGTTTCCATTTCAGCTGTTGCTCATTTCGATTATCAACTCAGTATCACCGGACCCAATGG
>DEYL01000061.1 GCA_002364535.1 Flavobacteriaceae bacterium UBA3159
TAAAGCTACCAAGAAGGCTCGAGCGACAAAAAAATCTGCCGTAAAAAAGACTGAAGTTGTCGAGGAAACTGTTGCCCAAGGGGTCGCTATTGCTTCTCCAAAAGATAAAGCAACTCCTGGAATACTAAAAGCCAAAGCAGCTGGTGAGAAAGATGAGTTTTTAGATAACTTTAATTGGCACAATTACCAAGAAGGAATTGATGTAATCGAAGATGAACAGTTAAAAGAGTTTGAGTTGTTGGTCGCTGAAAACTTTGTTGATACTGCCGATGAAGACGTATTGGATGGAACAATTGTTCACCTGACAGATCGTGAGGCCATTATCGATATCAACGCCAAATCAGAGGGGGTAATTTCTCTCAACGAATTCAGATACAATCCTCACCTCAAAGTGGGAGATAAAGTTGAAGTAATTGTTGATACCCGCGAGGACAAAACCGGACAATTAATTCTATCACATAGAAAAGCCCGAGTCATTAAGGCATGGGATCGAGTTAACAATGCCCACGACAATGGCGAAATTGTCAACGGTTTTGTTAAATGTCGAACTAAAGGGGGAATGATCGTAGATATTTTTGGAATCGAAGCTTTCCTACCCGGTTCTCAAATTGACGTTAAGCCCATCAGAGACTACGATCAGTATGTAGATAAAACAATGGAATTTAAAGTGGTTAAAATCAACCATGAATTCAAAAATGTAGTCGTATCTCACAAAGCTTTGATCGAGGCCGATCTCGAAGAACAAAAGAAAGAGATTATTGGTCAGTTGGAAAAAGGACAAGTTCTGGAGGGAACTGTCAAAAACATTACTTCCTATGGTGTATTTGTCGACCTAGGAGGAGTCGATGGATTGGTTCACATTACAGATTTGTCTTGGAGCCGAATCAACCACCCCAACGAATTATTGGAATTGGATCAAAAATTGAATGTTGTAATCCTAGACTTTGATGACGATAAGTCAAGAATTCAATTAGGCTTGAAACAATTGAGTGCCCACCCATGGGATCGTTTGAGTGATGAGCTTAAAGAAGGTGACAAGGTCAAAGGAAAAGTTGTCGTAATTGCTGATTATGGTGCTTTTGTCGAAATAGAAGAAGGCGTAGAAGGATTGGTTCACGTTTCTGAAATGTCATGGTCAACTCACTTGAGGTCTGCACAAGATTTCGTAAAAGTAGGAGATGAGGTAGATGCTGTTTTACTTAGTTTGGATCGCGAAACCCGAAAAATGTCATTGGGAATCAAACAACTTACTCCTGACCCATGGACTGATATCACCACCAAATACCCTGTAGGTTCAAAACACAAAGGAATTGTCAGAAATTTTACTAATTTCGGTGTGTTTATTGAACTGGAAGAAGGAGTAGACGGATTGGTTTATATCTCCGACTTGTCTTGGACCAAGAAAGTAAAGCATCCATCAGAACTATTGACCCTGGCTGACGAGATCGATGTTGTTGTATTGGAACTTGACGTTGAGGGTAGAAAACTAAGCCTTGGTCACAAGCAAACCCAAGAGAACCCTTGGGATAAATATGCTGATGAGTTTGCCTTGGACTCTACTCACAAAACAGCCATTACTGAGATCGTCGACAAGGGAGCAACCATTAAATTCAACGAAGATGTGATTGCATTTGTTCCGCAAAGGCACATGGAAAAAGAAGATGGTTCTAAACTGACCAAAGGCGAAGTAGCTGATTTTAAAATCATTGAATTCAACAAGGAGTTTAAGCGCGTTGTTGCTTCTCATACCAATTTGTTTAAAGAGCAAGAAAAGCTCAATTACAATAAGGCTGCAAAGAAAGTCAAAGAGAGCAATTCTGAAAAAACCACCTTGGGTGATTTAGACGCTTTGGCCAACTTAAAGCAAAAAATGAAAGATAACAGCTAGTATAAATTATTATTCTTAAAGTCTAAACCCTTCTCTTGGAAGGGTTTTTTTGTTATATGGATTCATTAAAAAATGATACTTTTGTGCTATCAAAAAGCTTCTAATGTCTCTAAGAGTACTGCTGTCGCATAAAAAAATAGATATCATTCTCAAACGACTGGCCAGTCAGTTGATAGAAAAATTCAATGATTTTGACCAAGTAGTGTTGGTGGGTTTACAACCCAGAGGCATCCACTTGCTTCAACGTTTGGTGGAACTTTTGCAAAATGATTATGGACTCAAAAAGGTCATTTACGGTAAACTAGACATTACCTTTTTTAGAGATGATTTCAGACGATTTGACAAAACCCTTTCGCCTTCATCCTCCGAGATGGAATTGACCATAGAGGGTAAATCTGTGGTGATCATTGATGATGTTCTCTATACGGGAAGAAGTATTAGGGCTGCATTGACCGCTTTGGATCATTACGGTCGCCCTAACGACATTCAACTCTTGGTGTTGATCGATCGTAGATTCAGTCGCGACCTGCCCATTCAGCCTGATTATACAGGGGTCCAAGTCGATGCCTTGGAAGGAGACAAGGTTAGGGTGCAATGGAAAGAACAATCAGAAGAAGATACCGTTTTCATTGAAAAAAGATAGCCTATGGAACAGCTAAGTGTCGATCATTTGTTGGGCATAAAATATTTGAAGGAGGTAGATATTCAGTTGATTTTCAAAACAGCAGATCATTTTAAAGAAGTCATTAACCGACCTATTAAAAAAGTACCCAGTCTTAGAGACATCACTATTGCAAATTTATTTTTCGAAAACAGTACCCGAACTAAGCTTTCTTTTGAGTTGGCTGAAAAGAGATTAAGCGCAGACGTGATCAACTTCTCTACCACTCAATCCTCTGTCAAAAAAGGGGAGACCTTGATTGACACGGTCAACAATATTTTGGCGATGAAAGTAGATGTGGTGGTGATGCGGCATCCCAATCCGGGAGCAGCGTTATTTCTTTCCAAAAATGTAGATGCTTGTATCATCAATGCCGGAGACGGTACACACGAACACCCCTCCCAAGCTCTTTTGGATGCCTATTCAATCAAAGAAAAACTGGGTGAACTGAGGGGGAAAAAGATTGCCATTGTGGGAGACATACTTCACTCCAGAGTGGCCTTGTCAAATATTTATGCCTTGAAAATGCTGGGCGCCGATGTAAAGCTCTGTGGCCCAAAATCATTGATTCCTAAACACATAGAAGCACTGGGGGTAACAGTAAGTACAGATCTGATACAAAGCCTTAAATGGTGTGATGCTGTAAATATGCTCAGGGTTCAAAATGAAAGAATGGATTTAAATTATTTTCCTTCTACCCGAGAATATGCCCAACTTTACGGACTTAACGCCCAAAAACTGTCTAGTCTCAAAAAGGAAATCGTTTTGTTACATCCTGGCCCGATTAACAGAGGGGTGGAAATTACCTCCGACGTGGCCGACTCCAAAAATGCCATCATTTTAAACCAAGTTGAAAATGGAGTTGCCATTAGAATGGCCATTATCTACCTGCTGGTTGCCAAACTCAATATACCGTCCACATGATCTTAGAAAAGAGGTCCACTCATTTATACCTAAAGCCTGATAACAAAGAAAAAAACTCTTTTTGCTCTGTAATTTTGTCTTCAGACTATTCCTCAGATATACTTATTGATTTATCCTCCTTGGAAATAACAGACGAATCTTTGGTGTTTTCACTAAACCAAATCAATCGAGACATTGTCTCTAAGGGGTTTTGTCTGGTTATTGTCTTAAAAGTGGCCCCATCCGTCTCTGATATTGAACCTTTAAACATTGTCCCCACGCTGATCGAGGCTGTGGATTATATTCAGATGGAACAAATTCAAAGAGACCTCAGGTTATCGTTATGAAACTTAATATTTTAGGCTGCCATTCTGCAACACCACTAAAAAACGCCCATACGACTTCACAAGTTTTGGAGGCCAAAGATCACCTTTTTTTAATTGACTGTGGGGAAGGTACTCAGATTCAACTGCGGCAACAGAAAATTAAGTTATCCAGAATTAAACATATTTTTATTTCCCACCTACACGGGGATCACTTTTACGGTTTGGTGGGCCTGGTCAGTACATTCAGACTGCTTGGCAGAGCAGCCGATCTACACATTTATGGCCCGAAAGGGATAAAGGAAGTTCTTACACTCCAGCTCAAACTGGCCAATTCATGGACGGATTACAATTTATTTTTTCACGAATTGGAAAAAAAAGAATCAGAAATCATTTTTGAAGACGATTCACTTAAGATTCATACCATCCCACTCGACCATCGTGTCTATACCAATGGGTTTTTGTTTGAGGAAAAGCCAGGTTTAAGAAGGTTGGACAAAGAAAAAATAAAAAACTTCAACATTCCTCACTACGATTTTCAGAACCTCAAGCTGGGTAAAGATTTTGTTTTGGATGACGGTACATTACTCAAAAACAAAACTGTCACCCTGGATCCAAACCCTATTAAACGTTATGCATTTTGCAGTGATACGGCCTACAATGAATCCATCGTACCATTGATCAAAGAAGTGGATTTGCTCTACCACGAGGCTACTTTTTTGAATGCTCACGAAAATTTGGCCGTAAAGACCAAACACAGTACTGCTGAACAGGCCGCAAAAATTGCCCAATTGGCCCAAGTTAATCGTTTGGTTTTGGGACATTTTTCATCGCGTTACCGTGAAAAAAATAATTTTATTGCAGAGGCCTCTCCATTTTTTGATAAGGTTGAATTGGCAGCAGATGGTAAAACATTTGACATTTAGTCTGAGGGATAAATCGTAAATTTGCTCAATGAGCAGAAGTGAGATAAGATCTAAATTGGCCGATTTGCGGAAATCATACGGAAAGGGAACCCTAGACCTGCATAATGTTAAGGAGAATCCTTTACAGCTTTTTCAAACATGGTTTTATGAGGCCAAAGAGGCCGATGCGATCGATGAACCAAATGCCATGAACCTCACCACCCTTGGCGATGACGGTTTTCCTCGTGCTAGGGTGGTATTGCTCAAAGATTTTTCTGATGAAGGTTTTGTGTTTTTTACCAACTATAAAAGTGAAAAGGGAAAATCTCTGTTAAGACATCCCAAAGTTGGATTGTCATTTTATTGGCCGTGTTTGGAGCGACAAATTATTATTAAAGGAGAAGCCGAAAAATTAGCTGCCGAAAAATCTGATCAATATTTTGATTCACGCCCAAGAGGAAGCAAACTTGGAGCGCATGTCTCTCCACAAAGTGAGGTTATTCCCGATCGAAAATTTTTGGAAGACCTTGAACTTATCTTAGAGAAAAAGTTTCAAAATAAAGAAATACCCCGACCCGCCCATTGGGGAGGCATATTGGTAAGACCCCAAGAAATTGAATTTTGGCAAGGTCGGCCCAATCGCTTACATGACAGGATATGTTGTTATTCGGACGGTATTAATTGGAAAGTAAAACGATTAGCTCCCTGAATCCATGAAAGAACTCATCATCCTAAGGCATGCCAAATCCAACAGAACCTACAGCGTTGACGACATCAACAGACCACTCTCCCCGGAAGGTATAGAGCGAATCAAAATTATTTCTCATCAAAAAGAGGATTTTTTTATAAAGGCAGACATCATCATTTCCAGTCCGGCCATCCGTGCCTTACACTCCGCCATGATCACAATTCACGAATTGAATCTTCCACTGGAACAATTAAAGATTGACAAACAACTTTATACTTTTTCAGGCTTTAGTGTGATTGATTATGTGTATACTCTGGACGATCGCTGGAACAAAGTCATTTTGGTTGGACACAACCCTGCTTTTACTGAGGTGATCAATCATTTTTCTGATGCAGGCATCAATCACCTTAGAACTGCCGGATGTGTACAGATTACTTTCGATGGAGATCAGTGGAGTAATCTATATAAAGGTGAGTTTTTCTTGGGTCAGAAAAAAAATAATGTTTAAAAGTGTATGAGTAGAATTCCCATATACATCAATAGAGAAATCAGTTGGCTCGACTTTAACGCTCGCGTTTTACAGGAGGCCAATGATGAAAATGTACCGCTATTGGAACGCCTTCGTTTTTTGGGAATTTTTTCTAATAATTTGGATGAGTTTTTTCAAGTCAGGTATGCCACAGTAAAAAGAATTGCCCAATCCAGTAAAACGGGTAAAAGAGTTTTTGCGGGGAGAAGTGCAGAGGCATTGCTTAAGGAAATCACAAATAAAGTGATTGATATTCAGGATGATAGCCTAAAAATTCTCAATGGGATTTACAAAGAGATGGAAAGGGAAAACATCTTCTTTATAGATCAAAATGAGGTAAAACCCGAGCAGGAGGAGTTCCTGAAAAATTATTTTATACAGAATGTAAACCCTGCATTGGTTACCATCATTTTATCTCAGAACAGGAGTCAAGATTTATCTACCAACAAGGCCTTTCTGATTGTGACTATGGACTTGAGTAAGACTGCTGAAGTTCAAAATATTTACGCCTTGATAGAGATGCCAAAAGATACCAAAAGGTTTGTGGTGTTGCCAAAGGATGATGATGGGAAGCAATACATAATGATGCTTGACGATTTGATTCGTTATCACTTTGACATGATCTTTAGTTTTTTCAACTACAAGAGTATTAAGGCCCATATGGTAAAAATCACCCGTGATGCAGAACTGGATTTAGAGGAAGATGTATCCATCAGTTATGTTGAAAAAATAACCCTTAGTGTAAAAGATCGAATGATTAGTGATCCTGTTAGACTAGTTTATGACAAAGAAATTCCGGAACAAACCCTTCGCTTTGTAATGGAAAAACTCAATATTGATTCAACCGATAGTCTCATTCCCGGAGGAAAGTATCACCAACGAAGGGATTACATGGACTTCCCAAGTTTGGATCGACAGGATTTGTTGTATTCCTCTTTACCTCCACTTCCCCTACCGGGACTAAGTTTGGAAGAAAATATGTTGGATGCTATTGATCAAAAAGATTATCTACTCTATGCACCCTATCAGGACTTTTCCTATGTCATTAAGTTTTTGAGGGAAGCAGCATTAGACCCCAAGGTAAAATCGATTAAAATTACCATCTACCGATTGTCAAAGGCTTCCCATATTGCCAGTGCCTTGATCAACGCTGCAAAAAATGGTAAAAAAGTATTGGTTCAAATCGAACTCCAGGCGCGCTTTGATGAAGAAAACAACATCAATTTTGCAGAACAGCTAGAGGCAGCTGGTGTACAATTGATTTTTGGAATTCCTGGGCTAAAAGTCCATTCCAAAATATGTGTTATCGAAAGAGAGCACGAAAAGAAAAATCGACGGTACGGTTTTGTCAGCACCGGAAACTTCAATGAATCTACAGCAAAGATCTATACTGATTATACCCTATTTACCTCCAATCAAAAAATACTCAAAGAGGTCAACAAAATCTTTAACTTTCTTGAGGTGAGTTATAAAATCAAGAAGTACAAGCACCTGATAGTTTCTCCACACTATACAGCTTCTATCATATCCAAACTAATTGACATCGAAATTCAAAATCAAAAAAACGGTCTTCCTTCAGGTATCTCGCTAAAAATCAATAATATTACCAATTATCCACTGGTTGATAAGTTATACGAGGCCAGTCAAGCTGGGGTTAAGATCAAAATGATTGTCAGGGGTATTTGTTGCTTGGTTCCCGGAATAAAGGGATTAAGTGAAAATATCACTGTGGTGAGTGTGGTAGATAAGTTTTTGGAGCACCCTCGTTTACTTATTTTTGAAAATGCCGGGGAGAAGAAAATATACTTGTCCTCTGCCGACTTTATGACCCGAAATATTGAGAACAGGGTTGAAGTGGCCTGTCCAATCTATGACAAAGAATTACAACAGCAAATATTGGATACTTTCAACCTTTCTTGGAACGACAATACCAAGGCTAGAATTGTAAATCAAAATCCGCAAAATAAAATGGTAAAATCTAGTTCTGGCGCGACAGCACAACGCTCCCAATGGACGACTTACGCTTACTTTAAAAATAAATTAACTCCGTAGTATTTTGAAAATTAAAAAATTTGCTGCCATTGACATTGGTTCCAATGCCATGCGTGTATTAATTTCTAATGTGATTGAGACCAAAGAAGGAGTTCACTTTCAGAAAAATGCTTTGGTTCGGGCTCCAATTCGTTTGGGGGAGGACTCTTTTACCTTGGGAGAAATATCCAAAAAAAGTCTCAAACGTATGATCAACGCCATGAAAGCTTTTAAGCTATTGATGAAAGTTCATGGCGTTTCTCAATATCAGGCCTATGCTACCTCTGCGCTCAGAGAAGCCAACAACAGTTCGGATGTCGTTGAACAGGTAAAGAAAAAATCAGGTATTAAAATTCAAATCATTGATGGAAGAAAAGAGGCTGAAATCATTTCTAACAGTAAGATATCAGATTTTTTAAATACCCAAAAAACCTTTCTTTTTGTGGACGTCGGTGGAGGAAGTACCGAATTCACTTTTATCAATGAGGGAAAACGTGTTTGCTACAAGTCATTCAAAATTGGATCCGTAAGGCTGATCAACAATCTGGTGGATGACAGGGTCTGGGAGGCCATTAGAAATTGGATTATCAAAAATGCCAAACCCTATCGCAAAATCACCTTAATGGGATCTGGTGGAAACATCAATAAGCTTTTTAAATTATCCAACATTAAGGAAGGAAAGCCTTTGTCAGTCATCAAGCTCAATCAGATTTTTTTAGAATTGGAATCACTTAATTATGAGGAGCGAATTGTAAAGTTTGAGCTCAACCCCGATCGTGCTGATGTGATCATTCCTGCTGCAAGAATCTATCTCAAAGCACTGGAGTGGAGTGGGGGACAAAAAATCTACGTTCCCAAGTTTGGATTGTCAGATGGAATGATCAAGTATATGCACAAGCATCGCAAAAAAAAGCGCTAACCGTGCATGGTTTCCTTTTTACCCAATTGTTTCATTATTTGGGCTTCAAAATCCAATAAAGCGTCCCATTTTTCATTGACTGCTTTTTCGTTTTTACCATACTGACGGGCCAGTTTGAGGAATAGGGTATAGTGATGGGCCTCACTAATCATAAGTTTTCTGTAAAATCTTTGGAGTGATTTATCTGCTATTGACTCCGACAGCAGTCTGAAACGTTCACAGCTTCTTGCTTCAAT
>DEYL01000064.1 GCA_002364535.1 Flavobacteriaceae bacterium UBA3159
CCTTCATCACCATGTCTTCCTCTTTTTTTGTAATTACCATGGGTCATTCCATCATCAAACTTACCTTCCTTCCATGATCCCTGCCACCATTTTCCGGATTGGAAAGAGCGGTAACCTTTGTCTGAGAGGTAATCTGTCAAAAGCTTATTCTTGTAAAATTTGGCTTTGATCACATCAAATTGTTCATTTCGCTCCTTACTAAAAAGATAGTTGGTTGATTTTTTCTTTTGGGTATCTTTGTAATCCCCTTTGATCCATAAAGGCGGTTCGCGTTGGGAGTCCCCTGCATCATTACCTGTTTGTCCGTGTTGAAAAGCATATTTACCTGTGATAATGCTCGCCAAAGAGGGCCCACAGAGCGGGCTGGTCACATACCCTCTTGTATAAGTAGCCGATTCTTTTGCCAATTGGTCAATATGTGGGGTTTGAATATGAGGATGATCCATAAAACCATAATCTCCCCATGCTTGGTCATCGGAAAGAATAAAAATGATATTGGGTGGTTTTTTTTCTTCGAGCTTTTGTTGTGTAGGACTACCACAAGAGAAAAAGAGTAAACCCCATAAAGTTATGAGCAGTATACGACTAAGATTCATAAGTGATTTTTTTTAAATTTAGTCAATTTAGAAAAATTTAGTATCATGCAGTGCCCCGTATAATTAGTAAATGATATCTATTCACAAACCTCTAAGGGTTTCAATAGCGGGTCTTCTATAAGTCCGGATTGCAAAACCTCCCATTTTGAGGTGTCAAAAGGTTGATAATCGAGTCCTACCATATTGATGTTATAAAAGGTTTTCCATTCTTCACCACTTGCCTCCTTTGCTTTGATTCGATTAGCTCCCAAGTTGGTCACTTGAATGCGAAGGGTATTTTTCCCCTTTTTCAAACTTTTAATGGTAAGCTGATAGGGATTGGACCAAAGTGTACCGATAAACTGGTCATTTAACCAAATTTTTGCACTTTCCCGAACATCTCCCAATTCCAAAAGCCAGGAGCCTTTATGGTTTGATGGCCTTTTGAATTTGATTTCGTATTGGGCAGTACCCGAAAAGGCTTCCATTTTTTTACTCCATTGGGTCCAGGATTTCAACCGATCGATTTTTTTTGAAAAGTCAATATCCGGCCCTCCTTTGATCAATTTAAAATTCCAGTCACCTAGAATTTTATATGAGTTCTTTGCCGGTTTGTAGTATTCCCATTTTGGTGCGTTGATCCTGCCAAAAGTTTTGAGGAAGAGACTTGATCCCGAGGGTATGGAGAGTTTTACATTGGTGGACTTAGCTCGATGCTCTGTTATGGCTTTACCTGTTTTTCCGTTTAGTGGGTCCAAGATCAAAACCTCTTTAGCAGGAACACCCAAGGAGACAAATCTCTCGATTTTTTTAGGGGTATGATTGACAACATAGTAAACCTTTTCGCCCCTGTGTTCCCTGCGGATGAATTTAAGCCCTTCTTTGACCAATTCTTCTTTGATTACCCCCGCTTTCTTTAGTGGAATTTCCATTTCATTGAGGGAATAAACTTTATTGATCTTTTCTTTTACAAAAGCTTTAAGTAACTGTTCCCTTTTTTGATACTCGAAAAAACCGGGAACACTTTGGGGCGTTCCCAAAAAGACAACCGATGCTCCCATTTCTCGCAAGGCAATCAATTTTTTCAAAGTTTTGAGGGGCATGTGTCGGGTAGGAGGAACGACAATTGATCGGTAGTTTCCTCCAGGCAGTTGAATGACCCCATTTTCAACATTGACTTTTTCCAAAAAACGATCTGAGATATAGTCAATACTATAGCCTTCATTAAGTAAATGATGGGTTGTTTTATAAAAGGGGGTGTCGGACAACCAGGTATCGAGGCGATGAATTGCAAATTGAACCAAAGGATTCCCTTTGTTAAATTTCGCCCAACTGTCGTGAACAGGCCAATAGACCAGTACATCATTGTCGGGCCGACCTTGTTGTAATAATGACTGAGATCGGCTAATGTATTCAAATAGGGCGGGCGCATCTTCCCAGACGGGATTGGTGTCATTAAAATTTACAGAGGCATAAAATTTCCAACCCGGCCATGGAGCTGATTCGGGTGAATAGGTTGATCCGTGTAAAAAGATATGATTGATGCCATTGAGAAACAAATCCTCTAGTTCGGGTTTACACTGAGATAGAGCAGTTCTAAAATGTTCTCTCAACCAAGTAAAGGTTTCGGCTGAAATCTGTTTTTTTCCGGACAAGTGTGCTGCAGAGGATGAAAATTTGATCATGGCTACATCGGCATCTCCCGCTCGAAAATTCCTGTGAGGGTAATCGGCTGAGCTTCCATTTCCTTCTACTCTTCTAAATCCATCAATATTGTAGGGCATAGATCCGAAGGTTTCACATTCAGGGATATCTGCAGAAGCATAAAGGTCGATTAGATTTCCCGGGGAACCATGGGCTTGATATTTGGTTTTCACCCCTATATTTTGCGCCCATTCATTCCAAACAGGATTGAATCCCTCCACCAGTAAATCAGACAATGTTTCTCTGTAATCACTTCTGATTCGGTTACTGATTTGATTGTCATTTCTATCCAAAAGACGATTCATATAGGGTCTGAGATCGTAGCTGCGGTTAAGTTCAAAAACCTCAAAAAATTTGGGGGTGTAGTCTGCTTTGTACACTTCATAGCTGTCGTTGAAAACCGAGCGAATCTTACCATCGGTTTTTTCCAAAGCACTACTGAAAAGCTGAAGGTAATTTTTTAATACCCGAGGAGAAAAGTGATCTAAAACCCATCCTTCCCCTCCCGGAGCTGCTCTTTTTACCTTTTGCCTTGTTCGGTCTTCAAAGACAAAAAACAGATCGAAGTCGTTGTCTGTGGCCTTCCATTTCAGTTGATCATTGATGGTTTTATTAGTCAGGTCAATAAAATTGTTATGGGTGTCAAAGGCAAAAACCCCTTTAAGGATTGGCTTCCCTTTATTTGGATCAAACGCCTTGATGTCGCGTTGGTCAGGATATATCAAGGCTCCGGTTTTGAATGCAGAAACCGTCTCGGAAAAAAGCGTTCCTTTTTTTAGCTGTACTTTCCTTACCAAAAGACGTTTTGCAGCATCGACCAGACTTACATCCGATCCCCCCCAAGGCCAACCGGTTCCCAGGGTCAAATCAACTCCCATTTGCAAGCTGTCTGCCACCCTTACTGTATGATCTAACA
>DEYL01000018.1:0-5482 GCA_002364535.1 Flavobacteriaceae bacterium UBA3159
ACCAAACTTTTACCCAAACGGGGATGCACAAAATTAGGAGCAATTTCACACATGGGAGACAAAATAAATTTTCGCAATTCCAAACGGGGGTGAGGCAATACCAGGTCTTCATTATCCAGGACTTGATCCTCAAAAAACAGTAAATCTAGATCTATATTTCGGGAGCTATAGCCTGCTTTTACAAACCTTACCCTTCCCATTTGCCGTTCGATCTTCAATAGATTTTGCAACAGCTCATGGGGAGTAAAATCCGTTTGAATTCCGATGCAAGCATTGAGAAAATCGGGGCCTTCAAAACCCCAGGCCGGGGTCTCGTAAAGGGAAGACAAATCGGTTAAAATTCCAATCTTTTTTTGAATTTGAACCACTGCTTCCCGAATGTCTTCCAAACGTCTACCCTTGTTGGACCCCAGTGAAATGTATGCTTTTTTCATTTTAATCCTCCAGATAAATTTCGTAAAACAATTCCACAAACCCTATCTTTGAAACAAAATAAGATGACATGAAATTCTTCAAAAGTTTTTTGGCTTCCTTTTTGGGAACCTTTATCGCCATGGGATTGGTAGTCCTATTCTTTTTTATCGGTTTAGCAGCCATCGCCACTTCTGTGAGCTTTGAAAATACAAATGGCACTTGGATCGGAGAAAACAGTGTCTTAAATTTAGATCTCAACACTTCTATAGTGGATCGGGGGCCTGCCTTCAACCCACTGGAGAGCTTTTCAGATATGGGTCCCGGACTGACCGGAATGGACAAGATTCTGGGCAGCATCCATAAAGCAAAGCACAATGACAAGATCAAGGGAATCAAAATTCACTCCGGTAATATTAGATCCGGCTGGTCACAAGCCCACGAAATCAGAAAAGCGCTTAAGGAATTCAAGAACACGGGTAAGTTCATCTACGCCTACTCCGATTACATGTCACAGATCGGATACTACGTGAGTTCGGTGGCCGACAGTATTTTTATGAATCCTGTGGGCATGATAGAACTCAAAGGACTCGCTTCAGAGGTGCTTTATTATGAAGATTTCCAAAACCAATACGGTATCAAAATGGAAGTAGTACGCCATGGAAAATACAAAAGTGCAGTAGAGCCCTATTTGCAAGAACATATGAGCGAGGAAAATCGCATACAAATCCAAGGCCTGCTGGATGCAGCTTGGGGAACCATTAGAGATCAAGTGGCCGAAAGCCGAGGAATGGCACCCGCCAATTTAGATTCATTGTTAAACAAATTGGTGGTAACTAATGCCGAGGAAGCCCATGCTCAGGGCATTATCGATGGATTGGTCTATGAAGACGAATTTGAAAACAAAATCAAAGCCACAATAGAAGTAGATACATCGGAAGAATTAAAAGTCGTCAATTTCAATAAAATGAATGTTCGTATTAAAGAATACGACAAAAAAATCTCCGACCGCATTGCCATCATCTATGCTCAAGGCCCAATATTCTATACTAAGGGAAGTGAAAAGATCATTGGCAAGGATGCCATCAACAAAGCCTTTCAAGAAGTCTTGGACAACAAAAACATCAAAGGGGTGGTTCTACGTATCGACTCTCCAGGGGGGGATGCCTTGACCTCCGAAATCATACTCAATGCATCCAGAGCCTTAAAAGACAAAAAACCCTTTGTAGTTTCTATGGGCAATGTCGCAGCATCGGGAGGCTATTATATCTCCTGTTTGGCCGATAGAATTTTTGCCGACCCCATGACCATTACCGGTTCAATTGGCGTATTGGCTGCCTTTCCCAACATCAGGGGCATGACTGACAAAATTGGGATCAACGCAGAACAGGTTGCTACCCACGATAATGCAATGGGTTACAGTGTTTTTGAACCTCTAGGGGGAGGGTTTGAAAAAAGTGTTAAAACAGCCATAGAAAAAATATACCACACCTTTAAGTCCCGAGTGGCCGAAGGAAGATCACTCAGTATGGAAACGGTTGAGGACATTGCACAAGGCAGGGTTTGGTCTGGAAAAGATGCTCTTCGTATTGGATTGGTAGATGCTCTTGGTGGACTACAAGAGGCCATTGTCGCTGCCGCTGACTTGGCAGGTGTAGAGTCCTACAATCTGGTGGATTACCCCAAATATGATGACGATTTAGAAAGCATATTGTTCAATGCTTTTAGCGAAGCCAAAACAAAATTATTCCAACACCCCCTGGAAAAGTACACCTCAGAATTTATCGAACTTAGCCGAATGGAAGGAATTCAAACCCGTATTCCTTATTCGATAAAAATGGAGTAGATGAAACCACAACAGCGGCAACTTGCAGCCAAGATCTATATGTATCTGGCTGCCTTATTCATTACCTCACTGGTAGTGTCTAATCTAATTTTTCAAAAGTTTTTTTATTGGTATCCCTTTGAGGGAGAAATTTTAGGCAGGCGTTTGTTCGAATTATCCGTAGGCATCTTGCCCTACCCCCTCACCTTTTTGATTACCGATTTGATCTCCGAAATTTATGGGAAAAACGCAGCCAACCGCGTGGTAACTGCGGGTATATTTGCCTCTTTCTTTTCCATGGGAATTTTGCTCATGGCCGACTATGTTCCCGCCATTGAAGGCTCTCCGGTTGACGATGCCACCTTTACTAAAGTATTTTCCCTTTCCCCACTGGCGGTTTTGGCCTCTATGATCGCCTACCTATTGGCACAATTTGTCGACATCAGAATTTATCATTTTTGGAAAAAATTGACCCGCGGTAAAATGCTGTGGTTGCGAAATAACTTTTCGACTTTTGCCTCACAGTTTTTGGACACTTTTTCTGTTATATTGTTACTTTCCCTCTTTGGGATTTTACCATGGGATTTGTTCATTGGATTGGTATTGTCCGGATTTATTTTTAAAATAATTGTAGCCGCCTTGGATACCCCACTGCTCTATTTATTCGTTTGGATATTCAGAAAAAAGTTCGATTTAAAATGGGGTGAAGAAATTAAATTATAAAATGGATAAAACATCCCTTACCCGAATCAACAAATACCTCAGTGAAATTGGCTATTGCTCTCGTAGGGAAGCAGATAAACTAATCGATGCCGGAAGGATTTTAGTCAATGATAAAAAGGCAGAAATGGGTGTTAAGGTAGGCCCTGACGACAAGATTTCCATCAATGGAGAAATGCTCAATAAACCCAAAAACAAAAACATTTATCTGGCGTTTAATAAGCCCAAAGGGATTGTTTGCACCACCGATACCCGTGTTGAAAAAGACAACATCATTGACTACATCAATTACCCCAAAAGGATTTTCCCCATCGGCAGACTGGATAAACCCAGTGAGGGTTTGATTTTTCTGACTAATGACGGTGACATTGTCAACAAAATACTCCGGGCCCGAAACCACCACGAAAAAGAATATGTCGTAACGGTCAACAAACCCATCACCAAAGATTTTATTCATAAAATGAGCAATGGTGTTTCCATTTTGGATACCGTTACCAAAAAGTGCTTCGTCAAACAAACCCATAAAAACCAATTCAAGATCATCCTGACCCAAGGTTTGAACCGACAAATTCGACGGATGTGTGAACATTTGGACTATAGAGTAGTAGCACTCAAAAGGGTGCGAATCATGAATATAAAACTGGATTTGAAAGTGGGAAAATGGCGACACTTCAAACCAGAGGAGCTAAAAACACTAAATCAACTACTGGGTCAATCTTCAAAAACCGTTGATTGACTTCTTAAAAAATCAAGGAGCCAAATTTGTGGAAAAAAAGGCGATCATGGTTTGAACGAAAAAGAATACTAACACATTTTAAACTTTATCAGGGGAAATTAGTTAATGGTGATTTCAACCACCGTTCCCTCATTAGAACGAATATTAAAGACCGTTTGGTCTTCAAAAATCAAATACTGCCCCTTAATACCCTTGAGCACCCCGATATGGCTTTTTTCTTTTTCGAGGTTTAGGCTTTTGACTTTGTTCGGGTATTGCAAAACTGGAAATTGTAATTCGGTCAGCTGATGGTGTATGGTGAGGTAGGGTTTTAAATCTTTGGGTAAGTTCTCTATGGCTTGGTTAATAGCCTCCTCCCAGGGAACCTCCTCGTAATGGTTTTGTAACATCTTGCGCCAATTGGTCTTGTCGGAGAAATATTCTTTTAGACTCACCTCAGCCACCCCGGCCAAGTAACGGTTAGGCACTTCCAATATTCCCACTGCCTGATGGGCCCCTTGATCTATCCAACGGGTAGGGATCTGACTTTTTCGGGTAACTCCTACTTTGAGATGGCTGCTCAATGCCAAATACACCCAATGGGGTTGTAATTGAACTTTTTTTTCGTATTCCAGATCCCGATCTTCTTCTCCCAAATGGGCTTTGCTCAACTCGGGTCGCATGATCCAGTCCCCAGCGGAGGGAATATCAAAAAAACAACTTTGGCAAAAACCCTGTCTGAAAATGGGTTTGGAGTCATGACAGCTCAAACACTGTGCCCCGGCAAAATCGATTTTGAAAGTTTGATCCAAAAATTGGTTCATCTCCAAAAAATCATTTCCCAAGTCGAGAAAATAGCGAATTGGCGTTCCCATTTCCGAAATCATTTTCTTTAAAACTCCTTTGAACATTTTTAAGCGAAAGTTTATATTTTTGCGTTAAAGATACATCATTCTTATGCCAATACCCCTTTTCAACTCAGTGGCTTCATGGTTTCTCAAAAAACGAATTCATCAAATGGAATTGTTTATGAAGTATCCCAATGAGGTGCAACAGGAATTATTACACGGTCTGCTCAATAGCGCCACAAAAACCGAAGTGGGTAAAGCAAATGATTTTGATTCCATCAAAAACTACAGTGATTTTAAAAATCGCCTGCCCATTGTTGGATATGAAGACATAGTCGATCAAATTGAACGTTGTAGAAAGGGAGAGCAAAATATCTTTTGGTCAACACCAATCAAGTGGTTTGCCAAATCTAGTGGAACCACCAATGCCAAGAGTAAATTCATCCCCATCAGTAACGAATCATTGGAAGATTGTCATTACAAGGCAGGAAAAGACATGCTTTCGATTTATTACAACAACAATGAAGATGCTCAAATTTTGGCCGGAAAATGTTTGCGACTGGGGGGGAGCAGTGAATTATATCAAAACACAAGTAATTATTTTGGAGATTTGTCTGCAATCATCATTGACAACCTCCCTTTTTGGGCAGAATTGGGCAGCACTCCCAGTCAAAAAGTATCACTCATGTCAGAATGGGAAGCAAAGATGGAGGCCATCATCCAAGAAACACTGGAGGAAAAGGTGACCAGTTTAGCGGGAATCCCCTCATGGATGTTGGTATTACTGCAAAATGTATTGAAAAAAACACAAAAGGCTACCATTACAGAAGTTTGGCCCATTATAGAGGTCTATTTTCATGGAGGGGTTAGTTTTCATCCCTATCGAGAACAGTTTAAAAATTTATTTCAAGGCACTGATCTCAACTTTTTTGAAATTTACAATGCCTCTGAGGGGTTTTTTGG
>DEYL01000018.1:5893-7745 GCA_002364535.1 Flavobacteriaceae bacterium UBA3159
CCAATGGATCAAATAGATCGGGATGAAACCGAAGTCATACTCCCGCTCAGTGAGGTTGAATTGGGTAAAAACTACGCCATGGTCATCTCTACCAATGCAGGACTATGGAGGTATAAAATCGGGGATACTTTAAAATTTACTTGTTTGAGCCCCTACCGCATTCAAATCACTGGCAGGACAAAAAATCACATCAATGTATTTGGGGAAGAGTTGATGATCGACAATGCTGAAGTTGCACTTAGCAAGGCCGCAAAAGTGTTAAATCTGGAAATAGTGGACTATACTGTCGGCCCTATTTTTATGGAAAAAAATAAAAAAGGCGGGCATCAATGGTTGATAGAGTTTAAAAATTCCCCCAAAGACAGCAGTCAATTTATCGAACTTTTGGATCAATTTTTAAAGGACGAAAATTCTGACTACGAGGCTAAAAGACACAAAAACATAACACTGGCAGTACCCAAACTGGAGATTGCTAAAAAAAATCTTTTTTACAGTTGGATGGCCAAAAAAAAGAAATTGGGCGGTCAACACAAGGTTCCAAGACTCTCCAATCAAAGAGATGTTTTGGAGGAACTTCTGGAGATAAACAGGGCGTAATTTAAGAGACGACTTTTAGTGCGGGCAACTCTATCTTAGCCAGTCTTTGTTCCGCATAACTTTTGGTGACTTTCAAGGTCTTGACCTCCGATTCGGGCAATTCGAACATGGCATCGTTGAGAACCGCTTCACAAAGAGAGCGAAGACCTCTGGCACCAAGCTTGAACTCCAATGCTTTTTCCACGATATAGTCCAATGCCCCTTGGGTAAATGACAAGTCAATTCCATCCATTTCAAACAACTGAACATATTGCTTTACCAGGGCATTTTTGGGAGTGGTCAGTATGGTACTCAAAGTTTCTTTGTCCAAAGGATTCATATAGGTCAATACGGGTAGCCTTCCAATGATTTCTGGAATCAATCCAAAAGACCGGATGTCTCGTGGAGTAATGTATTGTAGAATGTTTTCCGAATCAACTTTTTCCAATTCCTTATTGGTATTGTATCCTATGGCTTGAAGGTTCAAACGATTGTTGATGGCGCGTTCGATGCCATCGAATGCCCCTCCAGCTATAAAAAGTATGTTAGAAGTATCCACCTCAATAAACTTTTGATCGGGATGCTTTCTTCCTCCTTTGGGGGGAACATTGACTGTGGTTCCTTCCAATAATTTGAGCAGGGCTTGTTGTACCCCTTCACCGGAGACATCTCTCGTGATGGAGGGGTTGTCACCTTTACGGGCAATTTTGTCTATTTCGTCTATAAATACAATCCCATATTGGGCCTTATCGACATCATAGTCGGCAGCCTGAAGCAATCGGGTAAGAATGCTTTCAACGTCTTCACCCACATAGCCCGCCTCTGTCAGAACCGTGGCATCGACTATGGCCAATGGCACTTTGAGCAGTTTGGAAATGGTTTGCGCCAAAAGGGTTTTCCCCGTTCCGGTTTGACCGACCAAAATCACATTGCTTTTTTGGATTTCAACCTCACTTTTCCCTTTAGAATGGTTGATTCGTTTGTAGTGGTTATAAACCGCTACCGAGAGGATCTTTTTGGCGGATTCCTGTCCGATAACGTAGTCATCAAGAAAAGCCTTAATTTTTTTGGGGGGATGCAGCTCGAGATCAAAGTTGGGCTCCGTCTTCTCCTCAGTGGTCTCTTCATTGACAATTCCATGGGCTTGAAGAATGCATTTATCACAAATGTGCGCATCCAAACCTGCAATAAGCAATTGCGTTTGAGGTTTGGCCCGGCCACAAAAGGAACAGTTTAATTCTTCTTTGCTCATGGTATTTTATTTTACAGCGCCCAA
>DEYL01000038.1 GCA_002364535.1 Flavobacteriaceae bacterium UBA3159
GCAATTTGATCCATCCCAATATTGTTGATGTAATCCAGAGCTGCACCAAAAGCAATTCCTCCTGCAATATTGGGGGTCCCAGCCTCAAATTTGTGTGGCAAGTCGGCATAAGTGGTTTTTTCAAAAGTGACTTCAGCAATCATTTCCCCGCCTCCTTGATAGGGTGGTAAGCGCTTTAAAGCAGATTGCTTGCCATAGAGCATGCCAATTCCTGTAGGGCCACACAATTTGTGGGCAGAGGTAACGTAATAGTCCACATTTAAAGCTTGTACATCAGTCTTGATGTGAGGGGAGGCTTGTGCCCCATCGATCAGAACTTCAGCACAAACTGAGTGGGCTTTGGTAATGATTTCCTCAATTGGGTTTACCGTTCCCAACGCATTGGAAACGTGATTTACAAATACCAATTTAGTCTTTTTGGAGAGGAGTTTGTCGTATTCGTCCATCACCAAAACCCCATCTTGATTCATGGGGATGACCTTGAGAATGGCTCCTGTTTTTTCACACATCATTTGCCAAGGTACTATGTTGGAATGATGCTCCAAAGCGGATACGATGAGTTCATCTCCTTCACTCAACAATTGGGCATAACCATTACTTACGATATTTATGCTATGCGTAGTCCCTGAGGTAAAAATGATTTCGTGGGCATGGGTGGCATTGAAGTGCTTTTGTATTTTTTGCCTTGCAGCTTCATAGGCATTTGTGGCCTCTTGACTGAGCGCGTGTACTCCTCGATGAATATTGGCATTGTAATTTTTATAGTAATCGGAAATGGTATCTATTACTTTAACAGGGGTCTGTGAGGTGGCCGCATTATCCAAATAAACCAGCGGTCGGCCATTTACTTCCCGATCTAAAATGGGAAAATCTTTTCGGATTTTTTGAACATCCATGGGTTTATAAATCAAATCCGAGATTAACACCCAGTTTTTTGGCAATCAATTTATTGATACGCTTTTTCAAAATTGGTAATTCTACGCTTTCGAGTACATTATTGGCAAATGCATAGGTCATCAATGCCTTAGCTTCTTTTTTAGGAATTCCTCTGGATTGAAGATAGAAGAGTGCTTCATCATCCAATTGTCCCACTGTACAACCATGGGAACATTTGACATCGTCGGCAAAAATTTCCAATTGGGGTTTGGTATTGACCGTGGCTTTATCGTCAAGTAGTATGTTGTTGTTTTGTTGGAAGGCATTGGTTTTTTGTGCCAATTGATCCACATGTATTTTTCCATTGAATACGCCTTTAGACCCCTCAGAAAAGACCCCTTTATAATCTTGGTGACTTTCGCAATTGGGTGCGGCATGATCGACCAAAGTGAAGTGATCTACATGTTGCTGGTCTTCCAATAATGTTACCCCCTTTAAAGTGGAATCACAATGTTGTCCCTTATGGTAAAAATTCAAATTGTTACGGGTAAGTTTTCCCCCCAAAGAAAAGGTGTGAACCCTTACATTACTGTTTTTATCTTGAGAGATGTATGTATTATCGATGAGCGAGGCAGTACTGAGATCGTTTTGTATTTTGTAATAATCGACAAAAGCATCCTGATGGGCATAAATTTCGGTTACAGAATTGGTGACCACATCGTGTTCTCTTAGGCTTTGATGACGCTCTAGAATTTGGACTTGAGCATTTTGATCAACTACAATTAGATTTCTAGGCTGCAACCACAAAGCTTTTTCTTTTCCAGTGGAGAAATGAATGATCTCTATGGGCTTTTCAGCCACTACGCTTTTGGGAATATAAACATAGGCTCCTTCTTGGGTGTAGGAGGTGTTGAGGGCAGTAAGACTGTCGTCTTTATTGGCAATATTATTAAAATAAGTGTTGATCAAATTTTTGTATTTTGCCTTGGAGAGGGCAGCAGACATCAAACATACATCAAGACCGTCGTGGGTGGTGTCTGACAAAAAAGGGCTGTAAACTCCGTCGATAAATACCACCTTGTAAGTGTCAATTTCATAAAGAAAATATTTCTTTACTTTTTTGAGCTGTAAGGTGGTTTCTGCTTTGGGAAATAAAGCATAATCCTGACGTAACATTGCATTGAGGGAGGTATATTTCCACGCTTCGTCTTTGCGAGAGGGAAAGCCTTTTTGCTCAAAGATCTTAAGGGATTCCAATCGGGTTTGATGAACAGGGTCAGCAATATCTACCATTTCTTCAAACGCCAAATGAGAGGCCAATAATTTTTCTTGGAATTCCATAGGTTCTATGCCATTTCTTTGATCCAATCGTATCCTTTTTCTTCCAGCTCTATAGCCAAGTCTTTGGTTCCTGATTTGACGATTTTTCCATCAAACAAAACGTGAACAAAATCTGGAACTATATATTCCAATAACCTTTGGTAATGTGTAATTACAACAATAGCGTTGTCTTTTGAACGTAATTTATTGACACCGTTGGCCACAATTTTTAAGGCATCTATATCTAAACCAGAATCGGTCTCATCGAGTATGGAGAGCTTGGGTTCCAACATGGCCATTTGGAAAATCTCATTACGTTTTTTTTCTCCACCAGAAAAACCTTCATTGAGTGAACGAGAGAGAAAGCGAGAATCGATTTCTAAAAGTGAGGATTTTTCTCTGATTTTTTTCAACATAACATTGGCGGGCATGTCTTCCAGACCTTTTGCTTTTCGGGAAGCATTGATAGCGGTTTTGATAAAGTTGGTCACACTCACACCAGGAATTTCAACAGGGTACTGAAAAGAGAGGAAAATTCCCTTGTGGGCGCGTTCATCGGGGGCTAAATCTGATAAATCTTTCCCTTCAAGGAGCATGGTTCCCTTGTTAACTTCATAATCTTGGTGTCCCGCAATGACAGAAGACAAGGTGCTTTTTCCCGATCCATTGGGTCCCATAATGGCATGAACCTCTCCAGCTTTGACATCTAGGTCAATACCATTGAGGATTTGTTTACCTTCTACTTGAGCGTGAAGATTTTCTATGGTTAGCATAATTGTTTTTTTATCCTACAGATCCCTCTAGGGAGATTTCTAATAATTTTTGAGCTTCCACGGCAAATTCCATGGGCAACTTATTAAGTACTTCTTTACTAAAACCGTTCACGACCAATGCAATGGCCTTTTCGGGGTCTATACCTCTTTGGTTACAGTAAAATATTTGATCCTCTCCAATCTTGCTGGTGGTGGCTTCGTGTTCGATTTGGGCGGTTTTATTTTTGGCCTCTATGTAGGGGAAAGTATGGGCTCCACATTGGTTCCCCATCAAAAGGGAATCGCATTGAGAAAAGTTTCTCGCATTAATCGCCCTAGGGTGAACCTGTACTAGGCCACGGTAGCTGTTTTGTGATTTACCCGCAGATATGCCTTTAGAAATAATGGTGCTTTTGGTGTTTTTTCCCAAATGAACCATCTTGGTTCCTGTATCGGCTTGCTGATAGTTGTTTGTAAGGGCTATGGAATAAAACTCCCCAATGGAGTTGTCGCCTTTGAGGATGCAAGAGGGATATTTCCACGTCACAGACGAACCTGTTTCAACCTGTGTCCATGATATTTTGGAATTCTTATGACAGATGCCTCTTTTGGTAACAAAATTATAAACGCCTCCTTTACCATTTTTGTCTCCAGGAAACCAGTTTTGAACGGTAGAGTATTTGATTTCAGCATGGTCCAATGCGATGAGTTCTACCACCGCAGCGTGCAATTGGTTCTCGTCTCTAGACGGAGCCGTGCAACCTTCAAGATAACTGACATAACTGGACTCTTCTGCAATGACAAGTGTTCGCTCGAATTGACCTGTTCCAGCCTGATTGATTCTGAAATAAGTGGACAATTCCATTGGACACCGAACTCCCTTGGGAATAAAGCAGAAAGATCCGTCGGAGAATACTGCGGAATTCAAGGCTGCAAAATAGTTGTCTTGAATAGGGATAACAGTGCCTATGTATTTTTTTACCAACTCAGGATGTTCCTGAATGGCCTCTGAAATCGAACAAAAAATGATGCCTTTTTCGGCCAATGTGTCTTTGAAAGTGGTAGCTACGGAGACAGAGTCCATTACAATATCAACGGCTACACCTGCTAATTTCTTTTGCTCATCAAGGGAAATTCCCAGCTTGTCAAAAGTTTTGAGTAACTCAGGATCTACCTCATCTAGGCTTTCATACTGGTCTTTTTTCTTTGGCGCTGAATAATAAGATATGCCTTGGTAGTCGGGTTTTGAATATTGAACATTGGCCCACTCAGGCTCGTCCATATTTTTCCAAGCTTGGTAAGCTTTCAAACGCCATTGGGTCATCCATTCAGGCTCCTTCTTTTTTTGAGAGATACGTCGGACTACCTCTTCATTCAAACCCACAGGAAAAGTCTCAGAATCGATGTCGGTGTAAAACCCGTATTCGTATTCTTTGGTCTCAAGTTCCTTTTTTAGTTCTTCTTCAGTATATGCCATTTCTCTATCTTATTAAAGGGAAAAACTTTCTCCACATCCACAAGTACGCTCTGCATTGGGATTATTAAAAACAAATCCTTTGCCGTTCAATCCTCCGGAATACTCTAGGGTAGTTCCCAGAAGGTATAACAAGCTTTTTTTATCTACTAAAATCTTGACTTGATTGTCTTCGAATAAACGGTCTTGATCAGATTTTGAATTGTCAAAACTCAAGTCGTAAGACAAACCTGAGCAGCCCCCACTTTTCACTCCTACACGGACAAAATCTTGGGTGGGATTGAATCCCTCTTCACGCATCAACTGCGATACTTTTTCTTGTGCATTGGGTGATACTCTGATCATTTAAAACAATTCTTGATTAAAGTCGTTACAAATATAGCGTATTTCCCTCAAAGAATGGGCTTTTACTATCAATTCTGACTATTGCTTAATCGACAATTCTTAACGCCAATGGGCTACCAAAATATCGCTTTTGCCCTTATTTTTTTCAAAGGGTTTGTTTTTACTGAAGGATTGACCGACAACAAATACCCCATCGCCATTTTTTGGAATCAAAACATCAAAGGCAAAATCTTGCCCCTCCCCTCCCAGAGACAAGGTGGATGCTTCTCTGCCATCAGCAGGTAAATGCATTAGAAACAGGTCATTTTCACCCATATTGTTGCTCAGATCACCATCCATACTACGTGAAAACCCAGTGAGGAATAACGCCCCCCTTACACCTTCGTCTATGGCTGTGCCTTTGTCAAATTCGCTCCCACCAAAATTGTAACTGCCGAGAAGTCTTCCCGATGGATTAAGGGTAATTTGCCATACATCCGACAAGCCCTTTGGATGGCTCACATCCATATCTTCGCTGTGAGTATTACCTATGATTCTGAAATTACCAAATGAATCTTGTATTACTTTGGACGCCTCGTCAACCAAACTGCCTCCATAAGAGTTTTCCCAGACCATCTCTCCTGTTGGGGAGACCATCACTACCCAAACATCATAACTTCCTTTAGGATTTTTTATATCTACATCATCACTTTCAGAGGTACCTACAACCAAAAAGTTGCCCTCTTGGGTTTGAATGGCATCATAGGATCGATCATTGTTAGTCCCCCCAAAATACCTTTGCCACTGTATGTTGCCATTGGTGTCAATTTTGTGACACCAAAACTCCCCCACTCCATGGCGACTGGCCTGTGAAGATTTCCACGAATTTCCTTGACCATTGGAGGCGGTAACATCCAAAAAACCATTGAAAAAATAACCTCCATCTTGGGTTTCGATGACATTATAGGCATGATCATGACCTGAAAATCCTAATGATTTTTTCCATAGCAACTCTCCTGCGGCATCGACCTTGATGATCCAATTGTCGTGATATCCCTTGGTGGGTGGAACATCCCCGTCTTGGCTGCTACTGTATCCCATCAGGACAAAACCTCCAGAAGGGGTTTCTACCAATGAAAACCCGAAATCTTCAGCATTACCTCCATAGGTTTTCACCCAAATCATCTCCCCTTGTTGATCCAATTTCATCAAAAACAGGTCCCAGTTATCGGTATTACGATCACCAAAATCACCATCTTTACTTTTGGTACTGCCTACCATGGCATAGCCCCCTTGTCGTAATTCGATCAATTCTCTCGCTACCTCATCGTCACTTCCCCCAAAAAGTTTGATATCAACTAGCGTTCCTAAAAAGCTTATTGGTGGAGTAGTTGGTGAAATTGGATCTGAAAAACAAGCCAAAAAAAGGATCATTGTGGTGATGAATACAATTTTTTTAAACACGATTATTCTGATTTTTTAATAAGAAATAAGCCTTTATTAATATCACTTATGGCAATAACCCCACTTTCAAAAAAGGGGTAAACATTCCAAGCACCATCATAAGTGACATAATTGTGCTCTGGAAAAGTATCGAAAAAACCGATTTCACTCATGTTTTTATTTTCCAAATCATTGATATCTATAACCCTGATGCCCCCGGTATAATTGGCTAAGTAAAATAAGTTTCCTTTGACATATCCATTATGATCGATGGCATTGGTAGGTCCATAATAGCTGTGATGCAGTTGAGGGTTGTCCAAATCATTGAGGTCAAAAACCAGAGTTCTGGTTTTCCCACCGATTCTGGATTCGTCCAGTTCATCACCGAGAATAAAAAATCTTTGGTCTTTATCAAACCAACCTTGATGAGTATAAAATGAATTTTGATAGCTGATTTCTGAAATGGCGGTAGGGTTTTCTTTATCAGTTACATCCACAATGACTAATTTGGATTCATTGGAACCCAAGAAAATTTCTTTTCCAGTATAGTCCGTATCAGGTCCGTTATAGGTAACCACTTGGGCATCGTGGCTGTAGCCCCCTTCTCCATAACCCCCAACAAACCTATAGCTCTGAGGGTCGTTAAGGTCAAGGAAATGGGCCCCCCCTTTAAATTTGTCGTTTCTGCTGGTACCTACTACATATCCAAAACCACTTTCGGGATTGATGACCATGTTATGGGCAGTAGGAACGGTTTTAAGTACACGATCGGCAGTAAAACTTTGAGGTGCCTCTACCCCTCTCAATCGGGTGAGGTCAAAAACTTGAATACCGTGACCACTAGCCTCACTCACCACATAGGCATGATTGTTATAAACTTTGATGTCTCTCCAAGCACTGGACTCTGTAGCGGTGGGCAATTTTCCCATAAAAATCGGTTGAATGGGGTCGCTGACGTCAACAAACACAGTCCCATTATCCAGCCCCATAAGGACATATTCTTTTTGGGTAGAGAGATCTGTCCAACCCCAGGAATCGTTTCCATGGTTACAGTCAAAAGTAGCCAAGTCAATATGTGCCAAGAGATCATAACCCTTACAAGGATATTTTCCTGCAAAACCGTTTACACATGGAGTTCCCACTTTAGAAGGTGCTGTTTCTGAGGAATTTCCAGTGTAAGTAGATCCTATCTGATCAATGTACTGATCTTCGGCAGAATCTGAATCTTTTTGGCAGGAGATAAATATTAATAGAATAATTATAAACCTAAAATACATTTTACAAATTTAGGGTATGTTTTTGTAGATATTAGTCTTAAATAAACAAGTCTTCATTTTTTGTCTTAAAACTTAGTAATTTTAGCAAATGTTTGAAAACAAAAACACCACCCCCCTTTCCGAACTAGGAGAATTTGGCTTGATTGACCATTTGACAAAGACTTTCCCTGTCTTTCACCCTTCTACTTATAAGGGCATAGGAGATGATGCCGCAGTGATGAATTTTACCGACGGTCAAACCTTAGTAACCACAGATCTTTTGATCGAAGGGATTCACTTTGATTTATCCTACATGCCATTGAAGCATTTGGGTTACAAGTCTGTAATGGTGAATCTTTCTGATATTTACGCAATGAATGCTCATCCCACTCAGATTACTACATCTATTGCAGTATCGAATCGTTTTCCTTTGGAGGCTTTAGAAGAATTGTATTCGGGGATCGATTTGGCTTGCAAGAATTACAAAGTGGATTTGGTAGGGGGTGACACCTCAAGTAGTAAAACGGGCTTGATCATTTCAATTACAGCGATGGGACAGGCTCAAAAAGAGAAAATCACTTATCGCTATGGGGTAAAACCAAACGATCTCTTGGTGGTGAGTGGTGATTTGGGCGGGGCCTTCATGGGCTTGCAAGTATTGGAGCGCGAAAAGGAAGTTTTTAAAGTGAATCCAAACAATCAACCCGATTTGGCACTGTACTCCTACTGCGTGGAAAGACAATTGAAACCCGAAGCAAGAAAAGATATTATAGAACTTTTTGAAGAGTTGGAGATCATTCCCAACGCTATGATTGATGTAAGCGATGGGCTGTCCTCAGAAATTTTTCACCTTTGCAAGGACTCACAGGTGGGCTGCCATGTGTATGAGGAGAAACTCCCGGCCGATCCACAAACTTCCAGTACAGCAGAGGAGTTCAAGATGAACAGCAGTACAGCATTGCTCAATGGTGGTGAAGATTACGAGTTATTAATGGCGATCAAAACAGAGGATTACGAAAAAATAAAAGGACACCCTTTGCTGACCACTATAGGTCATTTCACAGAGCAAAAAGAGGTTTGTAATTTAATAACAGGATTGGGACAATCGATACCATTAGAGGCACAAGGATGGAAAAACTTCAAATCGGGAGCATCAACCTAGAGCCACATCTAAGGTCATCATTACAATAAACCCTCCAATAAATCCCAACGTAGCTACATCGGTGTATTTGTCAAGTTGGGTCTCAGGAATTACCTCTTCTACCACAACAAAAATCATTGCCCCTGCGGCAAAAGCCAAGGCATAAGGTAATATAGGAGTGAAGAAGGTAACGGCTACCGCACCCAATACTGCAGCAACTGGTTCGACTAAGGCAGACAACTGTCCATACCAAAAACTTTTTAGTTTGCTGACTCCCTGTCTTCTCAAGGGCATGGATACAGCAACTCCCTCAGGAAAATTTTGAATTCCAATACCGATAGCAAGTGCAACAGCTCCTCCAATAGAGGCTTCCGGAATTCCTACTGCAACCCCTCCAAAGAGAACGCCCACGGCTAAACCTTCGGGGATATTGTGAAGGGTAATGGCCAAGACCAAGAGTGTAGTTTTATGCCAAGGGGTTTTGATCCCTTCAGAATCTTTAAAGTTGATATGAATGTGGGGAAGGATTTTGTCCAAACCGAAAATGAAAAGGGCACCCAAACCAAAGCCTACACCTGCGGGAATAACCTTAACAAAACCTTCGCCTGGCGACATTTCTATTCCAGGTGCCAAGAGACTCCAAAAACTTGCCGCTACCATCACTCCTCCTGTAAAACCAAGCATACCATCAAGAAATCCTCGGTGCATGGTTTTGAATAAAAAAACAAAGGAGGCGCCTAATGCAGTCAATAACCAAGTAAAAACGGTAGCATAAAATGCGCCTTTGACAGGACTTATACTGGAAAAATATTCGATTATAGTGTCCATAATAGCCGTTTTAATCGCGGACAAATATATATAAAAGTGAGTTATTCTTAACTCTGTTAATGGGATTGACTAATTTTGGGTTAAGATGCATAAAAATCATTTCGACTATATTATTTGCGGAGGAGGTGCTTCGGGCTTGCTTTTGACCTACAGAATATGCAATGACCACCACTTTATTGGCAAAACCATACTGCTGATCGAAAAAGAGCCGAAAAACACCAATGACCGGACTTGGTGCTTTTGGGAGTCCGGTGAGGGAGACTTGGAGGGAATGGTTCATAAAAATTGGAACCAGGCTTATTTTCGTGCCGACGATTTTGAAATGGATTTTTCTTTGGCTCCATTTCAGTATAAGATGATCAGAAGTATTGATTTTTATGAATCGATGAAAAAGCAATTGGCAAAATTCGATCAACTAACCCAAATCCAAGAAAAAGTAAGCCGAATTGACGAAAAAGTGGTGACTACCGATATCCAGTCATATCATGGAAATCAGATATTCTCGAGTATCTATGATCCAAAAAGTTTGAACAATCAAAAAAAATATCCCGTGTTGTTGCAACATTTTGTGGGTCAGGTGGTTGAAACTCAAAAGCCTTGTTTTGACCCAGATAAAATTGAGTTCATGAATTTTAATGTTCCCCAAAAAGGAAATACCCGATTCATGTATGTGTTACCCCTCAGTTCAAATAAAGCCTTGTTGGAATACACTTTATTTTCTAAAAACCTTCTGGAGAAAAAAGAATATACAGATGCCATAGCTGCTTTTCTAAGGGAACTCCCCACGGGAGGATATGAAGTGGTGGAAGAAGAAGAAGGAAAAATTCCAATGACTTGTTATCGTTTTGATCTGAAAAATAGCAGTAAGCTTTTGCATATAGGTACAGCTGGAGGATGGACCAAACCGAGTACTGGCTATACCTTTCAAAGGATCAATGAAAAGACGAAAGAATTGGTAGAATTTCTAAAAAAAGAGCAGCCACTGACTCAATTTGGCAAAAGGGGTCGATTCTGGTTTTACGATTTACTCTTCATCGATGTGTTGGCAAAGGACAATGCCAATGGAGCGGGTTTATTTAGAAGAATGTTCCAAAAAAATTCCTCTGAAGTGATCTTTAAATTCTTGGACGAAAAAAGTACTCTACGGCAAGATTTTCAAATCATGCGCTCCTTTAATGTGGTACAATTTGTATCTGCGCTATGGAAAAGATTATTCTAGTAGGTGCGGTGCATTAACCAATTTTTGAGCTCCCGAAAACGACTTTTTTGATCCCCATCAATGCTTAGTTTCTCTAATTCTACATCGGCCATTTGAGAATGATGCTGAATCAAATCTAAGGTAGCAGATTTGGCCGATGTGGCTTCAAACAAGAACTTTACTTTATTGATTTTATCTTGCTCGTTGAGAGGCTTGTTACCTCCCAGTAGAGATTGCAACTCATTTACATGATCTGCTTCCCCCTTGAGGGCAAGGTGGTAAAGAATGGTTTTTTTGTCCTCGAGTATATCCCCACCTATTTTTTTTCCAAAAGTAGCTTGATCTCCAAATGTATCAAGATAATCGTCCTGTAATTGAAATGCCAACCCCAATTGAATCCCGAAGTCATAAATAAGTTGTTGATCTTCATCAGAAGCCTTCGCAACGATAGCACCCATCTTAAGAGCACAGCCCACTAGAACGGCAGTTTTCAATCGAATCATTTCTAAATACTCATCTTGGGAAACACCGAGTCTGGTTTCAAAATCAATGTCGTATTGCTGACCCTCGCATACCTCTTTGGCCGTTTTGCTCAATAAGCAGGTAAGCTTTTGAAAAACATCGATGGGATAATTTTCAAGGGATTGATAGGCTTTGATCAACATGGCATCACCGGAGAGTATGGCTGTATTAACATCCCATTTTTTATGTACTGTGATTTTTCCTCTTCTCAAAGAGGCGCTGTCCATTATGTCATCGTGCATGAGAGTAAAATTGTGGAAAACCTCTACCGCCATCGCAGCGTCCATGGCACCCTTAATCCTAACACCAAAAGCCTCCCCTGCCATCAAAGTTAAAAAGGGGCGAATCCTCTTTCCGCCCAATTCCAAAAGGTATTTTATGGGACGATACAAGTTTTGCGGTGATTTATCCTGATTAAAACTTTTAAGGGCAGATTGAAATTCTTGTTGATAGGCCTTGAAAAGATCCATAAAATTAAATTTTGTTAAAAATAACTTGATTTAAGTTAAAGTAATGTAAAAAAATAAACTTTGGAAACTTTTTTTGTTTTTAAAGTTTTCTGTATTAAGTTTGCCAAAAATTCGATATGGTTAAAGAAATCGTTACATCGGCTTCTTATTTGTTCCTCCAATTCGGCTATAAAGCAGTAACAATGGATGATATCGCGGAACATATGCGCATATCCAAAAAGACAATTTATCACTATTTCGATGATAAAACCTCTTTGGTGAGGCTGTCCGTATTCCATGTTTTTGAGGAAGTAAAAGATAAAATCGTAACGATTCAATCCTCCATTGACAATCCCATTGAGTCGCTTTATGAAATAAAAAAAATAGCCGTTCAAGTTTTGGGAAATAAGGATAAATCTCCTCAATATCAATTACAGAAATATTATCCTAGCATCTACATAGAAATCAGAAAAAAAGAACTTTCAGCTTTTGGAGAGACTTTTAAAACTAGTCTGAAAAAGGGAATAAAATCTGGTCTTTTTAGAACTTCTATAGACCCTGATTTCATTATGCGAATCTACTTTAATGGATTTAGAGGATTGAGAGATATAGAATTGTTCCCCCCCGAAGATTACGACATCGACCAAATTATTGGGAAATACATAGATTACCACCTTAGAGCAATAGCCACCCCAAAGGGTTTACAATTTTTAGAAGAATACAAAAAAACGATTTAACCCCATGAAAATTCATTTATTTTTGTTTTTTACCCTCCTCACAGTAATGACTCAGTCACAAGAATTGCCTGAGTCACTGTCCTTAGAAGAGGCCATAAGCTTCGGGTTGACGAACAACCGTTCGATCATCAATGCCGATCGGGAAATTCAAAAAGCAAATAAACAAAAATGGAAAACCATTGCAACAGGGCTGCCTCAAATCAGCTCTGAGGTCAATTATCAAAACTTTTTGGAAATGCCGGTTTCGCTGGTTCCTGCCGAATTTTTTGGAGGAAATCTGGGAGAGTTTAGAGAACTCACCTTTGGTACGGAACAAAATATGATTGGAACATTGAAAATGGAACAACTCATTTTCGATGGTTCCTATCTGGTGGGGCTTCAGGCCGCAAAAGTTTACCTTGCCATCTCAGAAAACCTGTTTGTAAAAACAAATTTGGAGGTTAAGAAGTTAATCACCAACCTCTATTCCAATGTCCTATTGGCCAGATATAACATCCAGTTTTTGGAGAAAAATAAAGCTTCTCTAGAAAGTAATTTCGAGGAAATCCATCAATTGTTCCGAAATGGTTTTGAAGAAGAGGAAAGCGTAGAGCAAATTCAGTTATCTCTGGCCCAAACTAATAACGGTTTGAAATACGCTCAAAACCTGGTAAAAATCCAACAAGACATGCTCAAATTTGTCATTGGCTACCCTATGGAAACCCAGCTGAAACTAACCGATGAACTAGATGATATTTTTAATGAGAATCTGTACTTTGAATCCACAGCTGATCCTGACAATATCGAAAACAACATTGATATAATAATCGCCGGTAACAATGTAAAAACTGAATCGCTAAAATTAAAGCTCGAAAAATCCAAAGCACTCCCAAAACTCAATGCATTTGTAAACCAGACCTACACAGGAAACAGTAATGAATTCACTTTTACCGATAGTGACCAAAAGTGGTTTAGATCCTCGCTAGTGGGATTAAACGTGAAAATTCCCATATTCAGTTCCTTGGGAAGAAGTGCAAACACACAAAAGGCAAAAATCAGCTTGGATCAGGCCAAAACCCAACTGGAGGAAACCCAATCCAAAATTAGAATTGATGCGAATGTGGCTTTGAACGAATACCAACTGGCCATCGACAATTACTATACCGAAAAAGAGAATCTGAGGCTGGCCGAGAGAATAGAGAAAAAAAACCAAATTAAATTCTTTGAGGGCATGATCCAAAGTTTTGAACTCCGTATGGTCCAGCTTCAGCTCTACAGCGCTCAAAGTAATTTTGTCAATGCCATTCAAAAAGTGATTACCAATAAAATCGAACTGGAAACCCTACTTAATCAATCTAAAACTGACTAATCCATGAAAAAAATTATACACACCCTCTACATCATTGCCTTTGCCATTAGCTGTTCCGGTGATCAATCTTTAACCACTTCAGATCTGATCAAAGCAAAGGATCTAAATGGTTTAAAGACACAAAAAGAACAAAAGTTAAAAATCCTCAATGCAATGAAGGCAGAATTGAATCAAATTAATAACGCCATTTCGGATTTGGATCCCTCCGAAAAACTGGCGCTGATTTCTATATTTGAGGTAAAACCGGAAAATTTTGATCATCATATAGAAATACAAGCCAATATCAAAACCCGACAAAATGTTCTGCTTTATCCCGAATACACCGGTACACTCAAAAAGATCTATGTCGAGGAGGGGCAAGAGGTCAAAAAAGGGAAACTCCTGGCACAAATCGAAGATGCAGGACTCAAAAATCAATTAGAGCAATTGCAGATTCAAACAGCCCTATCAAAAACAACTTACGAACGCACCCAAAGGCTTTGGGATCAAAACATAGGTGCTGAAATGCAGTTACTTCAAGCCAAAGCGGCCTATGAAAGTCAATTAAAAACCATGGCCCAGCTGAAAAAACAGTTACAACGCACCCAGATTTTAGCTCCTTTCTCGGGTGTCATTGACGAAATTATTGCAAATACCGGCGCCAACTTGTTACCCGGTCAAACCCCGGTGCTAAGAATCGTCAATCTAAAAAAGATGTACACAGAGGCAAGTGTGCCAGAGCGTTACCTCAGTCAGATTAAAAAAGGTACAACAGCAATAGTAAAAATTCCTATGTTGAGTAGAGAATACCCAACCACCGTTCGTCAAATCGGAAACTTTATCAATCCCAATAACCGTAGTTTTAGGGTTGAAACTCCCCTTCCTAACCCCGATGAAATGATCAAACCCAACCTGACTTGTAAGTTAAAGATAAACGATTACAGCAATCCCGAAGCACTGATGATACCGCTGCGTATCATCAAAGAAAATGCCGTTGGCAAAAAATACATTTTCAAATTAAACCCCGCCGGTAAAGATCAGGTCTATCGCACGGAACAAACTTTTATCCAATTAGGCAAAAACAGCATTGATAAGGTTGAAGTAATAGTGGGCATTCAGTCCGGTGACCTTTTAGTAGATGAAGGCGCAACCATCGTAGAAAATAACCAAAGGGTTAAAAATATTCAATAATTGGATACCAAAAAATGAAAAAATTACTAAAAGAATTTCCTTTATCCAGTTGGGCCATAAACCACAAAACAGTGATCTATGTCATCATGGCTATCTTTTTCTTTTTGGGTGTCCGTTCCTATAAAATAATGCCACGAGAAAGCTTTCCTGAAATCAATGATACTAGAGTTTTTGTCTCTGCGGTTTTTCCTGGAAATACCGCCGAAGACATTGAACGACTCATTGTCGATCCATTAGAAGATGCACTCAAAGGGGTTTCTAACTTGGTTGATATTACCTCCACCTCAGAAGAGGATTTTGCCGTGATTCAATTAGAGTTTGATGAAAATATTCCGCTAGATCTAGCCAAACAAAAAACAAAAGATCTGGTCGATGGAGTAGTATCGGGTGCCGATTGGCCCACTTTTAATAACGCAAAAGTTGAGCCCACTGTAGCAGAATTAGATTTTTCTGAATTGATGCCCATTTTGAGTATCAGCATGGTGGGAGATTATCCCATCGAACAGATGAAAAATTTTGCGGGATATCTCGAGGAAAAAATTGAGCAATTGCCTGAGGTAAAATCAGCAGATGTAAGAGGGATTCAGGCTTTTGAGGTTGAAGTCGCTGTTGACATCTATAAAATGACGGCAGCTAAAATTAGTTTTAACGACATTATTAGTTCTATTGGAGGTGATAATACAACTATTTCAGCAGGAAATATAATTAGCGACGGTAGTAGAAGGAGTTTAAGAATCATTGGTGAAATTTCTAATCCTACTGAGTTAGAAAACTTTGTGGTTAAAAGTGAAAATGGTGTAACATATTTGAATGATATTGCTAAAATTAGTTTTAAAGAAAAAGAAATCACTTCATTCGCAAGATCATATGGTGAAAAGGTTGTTTTAATTCATGTAAAAAAAAGAGGGGGGAAAAATCTAATTGAAGCTTCGCAGAAAATTCAATCTATAGTAGATGAGATTGAGAAATACACCTTTCCTAAAGGAATTCAATTAAGTATCTCCAACGACCAATCAGCCATTACCCTAAACCAAGTAAGTGATTTGGTTAACAATATCATCTTTGGGATATTATTGGTGGTTACGGTACTCATGTTCTTTTTGGGCTTCAGGAACTCCCTTTTCGTAGGTTTTGCGATTCCCATGTCCATGTTCATGTCTTTTATGATTTTATCCCTATTAGGTTATACCATGAACACGATGGTTCTGTTTGGACTAGTAATGGGACTTGGAATGTTGGTAGATAATGGGATAGTTGTAGTCGAAAATGTCTATCGTTTGATGGAAAAAGAGGGTATGAGCCGAATTCAAGCGGCCAAAATGGGAATTGGAGAAATTGCCTATCCAATCATTGTTTCCACAGCAACCACCATAGCCGCATTTGTTCCCTTGGGAGCATGGCCTGGACTTATGGGTGAGTTCATGATTTACTTCCCGATTACCCTATCAGTAGTATTAGGGTCATCACTAATCGTGGCCTTGTTTTTCAACTCCATGCTTGTCTCCCGCTTTATGGAGATCAGCGAAAGACAGATCTCTCTCAAGGGACTGCTCAGGCTGACCCTCATCTTGGGAGGACTGGGTCTGATTTTAATTTTCAACAAAGGAGTTTATAGGGGATTGGGTACATTGATGATCGCCATCATATTACTCTTTTGGGCTTATAAATATTTCCTTAAAGGACTTGCTTCTGTTTTTCAAAATCAGTTTTTGCCAAAAATGGAAAAAGGATATCGTTCTTTTTTGTCAATGGCACTCAAGGGATATCGTCCCTTTGCATTTTTGATTGGCACATTCGTACTGCTGATCTCCTCTTTTGTGTTGATGGGTATTTTTCCTCCCAAAGTAGAGTTTTTCCCGGAAAATCAACCCCTTCAAATTTTTACCTATATCGAATATCCTGAGGGCACTGATATAAAAAAGACCAATACCATCACTGAAAAGGTTGAGTCGGATATATTTTCGGTAATCAATCAAGATAAATACCTGGACGGAAATTACAACTTCTTGGTAGAGAATTTTTTGGCACAAGTTGGGGCCGGAGCCGGAAACCCCGAAATTGATGGTGGTGTGACCAATGAAATGCCTCACAAAGCTAAAATATCTCTTACAATGAGGGAATTTAAATTCAGAAATGGTCTGTCAAGTGAAAGTCTTCGTAGTGAAATTCAACAATTTCTAAGCGGCAAATATCCGGGTGTGTCTATTTCTGTGGAAAAAGATGCCAACGGTCCACCAGTAGGCTATCCTGTCAATATCGAAATTTCCGGTAGGGATTACGAAAAGCTCATTCAAAGTGCACAAGAAATGAAAGATTTCCTCAATATGGAAAACATTCCAGGAGTGGAGGAATTAAAAATTGATGTAAACAAAAATAAACCTGGGACCCAACTGATTATAGATCGAAAGAAAGCAGGGGAGTTAGGCGTATCAACTGGTATGATTGCATCTCAATTGAGGAATTCCCTGTTTGGTGCCAAAGCAGGTGTTTACAAAAAAGATGGTGAAGATTACGAAATTAATGTTCGTTTTCAAGAGCAATACAGACATGACAAAAATGCCTTGTTCAACCAATTCGTAACTTTTAGAGATCAATCTACCGGCAAAATCAAAGAGATCCCCATAGCTGCCTTGGTCAAAACTCAAAATTCGTCCTCTTACAGTGCCATAAAACACCGGAAATCCATTCGGCTGGTAACATTATATTCTGATGTATTGGCCGGTTACAATGCCAATGAGGTAGTGGCTAATATTAAATCTGCCCTGCTCAATTATCCCCTTGATATGGGGGTAGAGTTCAAATTCACCGGAGAAATAGAGGAGCAGGATAAAAATATGAACTTTCTGTCCAATGCATTATTAGCAGCCTTGGCGCTGATTATGTTGTTGCTGGTTTTCCAATTCAACTCGATCTCTAAACCAATCATCATCCTAATCTCTATTTTCTTAAGTTTTACTGGAGTATTTTTTGGAATTACACTTTTTCAAATGCCATTTGTGATATTGATGACCATGATGGGTATAATTTCACTGTCAGGAATCGTTGTGAATAATGGTGTAGTGCTTTTGGATTATACCCAGTTATTAATTGACCGAAAAAAAATAGTTTTGAAGATTCCCCAGGAAAGCATGCTACCTAATAATGAGGCCATTGAGGCCATTATCGAAGGGGGGACTGCTAGATTACGTCCAGTAATTCTCACTGCTGTTACCACAATATTAGGATTGATTCCATTGGCAATAGGACTGAATATAGATTTTTTCTCCTTGTTTTCGGAATGGAATCCAAAGGTCTTTATTGGAGGAGACAATGTTATTTTCTGGGGACCTTTGGCCAAGACCGTGATTTTTGGATTAACTTTTGCTACTTTCCTAACTCTGATCATTGTCCCAGCTACTTTCCTGATCACCTACCAGATTAAGCTGAAATGGAAAAAACTATTTAAAAAATAATTTTTGGTCATCGGCAAAGCTTCTTATTACCTTTGCAACTAATTCATATAAAATGTTAAGATCACACCATTGCGGCGCTCTGAATGAAAATCATTCCGACGAAGAAGTTACCCTCGCTGGATGGGTACAAAAAGTTAGAAATAAAGGTTTTATCGTCTGGGTCGATATACGTGACCGATATGGCATCACCCAATTGGTTTTTGACCAAGAACGCACCCCCGAAATGGTTTATAAAAAATCTTTGGTCTTGGGTCGTGAAGATGTGATCCAGATTAAAGGAAAGGTGATTGAAAGGGAGTCCAAGAATCCGAGTATGACCACGGGAGGAATTGAGATATTAGTGGAGGAATTGACAGTAATGAATGCCGCCAAAACACCTCCTTTTACTATAGAAAATCAAACAGATGGCGGAGATGAGTTGCGAATGCAATACCGATATCTGGATTTGAGACGCACACCCGTTAGAGAAAATCTGATCTTCAGACATAAGGTGACCATGGCGGTTCGTAATTTTTTGTCCCAAGCGGACTTTATAGATGTAGAAACCCCTTACCTGATTAAATCTACTCCCGAGGGAGCAAGAGATTTCGTAGTACCCTCAAGGATGAACAGTGGGCAGTTCTATGCCCTTCCCCAATCTCCACAAACTTTCAAGCAATTGTTGATGATTGCAGGGTTTGATAAATATTTCCAAATCGTAAAATGCTTTAGAGACGAAGACCTAAGAGCTGACCGACAACCCGAATTTACACAGATCGATTGTGAAATGACTTTTATCGAGCAAGAGGATGTCTTGTTACAATTTGAAGCGATGATACAACATCTTATAAAGGAAATAAAGGGGGTGACATTGGAAGATTTCCCCAGAATGACCTTTACAGAAGCTATTGAAAAATATGGAAATGATAAACCCGATATTCGTTTTGGGATGACTTTTGGTGAACTGAATGCATTGGCACAAAACAAAGGTTTTAATGTCTTTGACAGTCAAGAATTGGTCGTAGGTATTGCCGTACCCGGTGGAGCAAATATGACCCGTAAAGAGATTGATGCTTGGATCGAATGGGTAAAGCGACCTCAGATGGGTGCCAAAGGATTGGTGTGGGTGAAATGCAATGAGGATGGCAGCTATAAATCTACAGTAGATAAGTTTTTTTCGGAAGATGATTTGAGTCAATGGGCGGATGCTACTGGAGCCAAAGCTGGAGATTTGATCTTTGTGATGGCGGGAGCGGCTCAAGCCACACGAACACAACTCAGTGCCTTGCGTATGGAGATTGCCGAACAGTTAGGATTGAGAAAATCCGATAGATTTGCACCCTTGTGGGTGACGGACTTCCCGCTATTGAAATGGGACGATGAAACCCAGCGACACCATGCCATGCACCATCCCTTTACCTCCCCCAAAAAGGAAGACCTTGAACTACTGGATACCGATCCAGGAAAAGTAATGGCCAACGCCTATGATCTAGTTTTGAACGGAAACGAAATCGGAGGAGGATCGATAAGGATACACGATACTGCCTTGCAAGAAAAAATATTTCGTCTTCTTGGGTTCACCGAAAAAGAAGCCCAAGAACAGTTTGGGTTTTTAATGGACGCCTTCCAATACGGAGCACCGCCTCACGGTGGAATCGCTTTGGGACTAGACCGATTGGTAGCCATACTCAGTGGTAGTGAAACCATCAGAGACTTTATTGCGTTCCCCAAAAATAATAACGGAAGGGATGTCATGATCGATGCACCAGCTATGTTAGAAGATGCTCAATTGGAAGAGTTGTGTCTCAAATCACTGCCCAAAGACCCCTTGTAAAAGAAAATTCTTACAAAAGATCCTTTTTTTTGGTATGAAATATTTTTTAAGACTTCTTTTTCTTAGTATACTATTTAGTTTGTCTTTTGGACTTTATGTCAATTCTACAGGCAATACTCTGTTGGGAAATAAAATTATTGGATTTACTGTATTGACTGCTGCTTTTGTTTTTATGCCAATTTTTTTGGTGCACCGATGGAAGGGAAAACGGCTGAAAGATTACACCTTGTCAAAGGAAAATCTAGATAAACTTCGCAATTTGGATCAAAAAAAATGATCAAATTATGCTTACCCGACCAAGAAAGTGTAACTTGCACAAAATTTTTAAATTAAAATATGACTGGTACAGTTAAGTTCTTTAATGGATCCAAAGGTTATGGATTTATTACCAATGACGAAACTTCTGAGGATGTTTTCGTTCACGTTTCTGCCCTTGATGGGCTAACACTCCAGGAGGGTGATAAGGTTGAATATGTAGAAGAAGAAGGAAAAAAAGGGAAGCAAGCTTCGCAAATTTCCCTATTATAATATACATTACGACTGCACAAAAGCCTCCTATGTGGAGGCTTTTTTATGCTCTTTTTTTCTGAAAAAAATCTTGTATCAATGCCAAGGAAACCTCTGCCATAACACCTCCTTGGACTGAGGCCTTGGGATGAGGATTCAAATGGGCTTGCTGATATCCTCGTTTGGGATCATGAGCAGCAAAAACAATTCTACTCAATTGGGACCAATAGATCGCTCCCATGCACATTACACAAGGTTCTAAAGTAACATAGAGGGTACAATCTGAAAGATACTTCCCGTTTAAAAAGTTGGCTGCTGAGGTAATGGCCTGCATTTCAGCATGAGCAGTGACATCATTCAAACTTTCGGTCAAATTGTGTGCCCGGGCAATGATTCTGTTGTCAATAACAACCACTGCTCCCACTGGAACTTCGTCGGTATCATAGGCCTTTTGCGCCTCGGCCAAGGCTTGTTTCATAAAATATTTATCGTCAAATATTTCCACAGGGTGAAAATACAAAACCCCACCTGCGGGTACAAGCGAAACTTTATCTTTGTAACTTGATTCACTAATAAAGCTTCCCATCAATGAGCGAAAAAAAAAGACTCTTTTTACTGGACGCCTACGCCCTTATATTTAGAGGCTATTACGCCTTTATCAAAAACCCCCGTATCAACTCTAAAGGAATGAATACCTCTGCCATAATGGGTTTTATGAATTCACTGTTGGATGTTATCAAACGTGAAAAGCCCGACCATCTGGCGGTGTGTTTTGATAAAGGAGGTTCACAGGAGCGTACAGAGATGTTTACTGAATACAAGGCTAACCGCGACGAAACCCCCGAGGCAATAGTCATTGCGGTACCATATATCCAAAAAATTCTCGAAGCCATGTATATTCCCGTGGTCGTAAAAGAAGGCTTTGAAGCTGATGACATCATCGGAACCTTGGCCAAACAAGCTGAAAAAGAAGATTATACGACCTTTATGGTGACCCCAGATAAAGATTTTGCACAACTGGTTTCAGAAAATATTTTTATGTACCGCCCCGCAAGAATGGGTAACGGTATCGAGATTTGGGGAGTGCCAGAAGTTCAAGAGAAATTTGAAATCGAAAGACCTGAACAGGTCATTGATTATCTGGGTATGATGGGCGACAGTGTGGATAACATACCTGGACTGCCGGGGGTAGGAGATAAAACCGCCAAGAAGTTCCTAAAACAATTTGGTAGCATGGAAAACCTCCTCGACAACCTCGATCAAGTGCAGGGAAAACTCAAGGAAAAAATTGAAGCAAATAAAGACTTGGGTCTTGTATCAAAAAAACTGGCAACCATCATCACCGATGTACCCGTTCAATTCAATGCAAAAGATTGCGAGCTTTCTGACCCCGATATGGAAGCTGCCACTACAATTTTTGAGGAACTGGAATTCAGGAGGATACAAGAAAACTTTAAAAAGATTTTTACCTTTAGCAGAGAGGATGCTCCAACAGCTAAAGCCACTACAACAAAAACTCCAAAAAGTACCCCCCCACCTACTGCCCAGTTTGACCTTTTTAATCCCCCTCCTGGGCAAGGAGTAGCAGTGTCAGAATCTTCAAGAGACAGCCAACATTCAGTTAATCATCAATACCAATGGGTAAATAGCGATGTTGGAAGAGCGCTATTACTAGAAAAACTACTGCAACAAAGTAGTGTGTGCTTTGATACGGAAACTACTGGACTGGATGCTCTTAAGGCCGAATTGGTAGGCATTGCTTTTAGTTGGCAGCAGCAAAAAGGTTACTACCTCACACTGCCTCAGGACAGTGAAGAAACCCAAACCATTATCGATACTTTTCGACCTTTTTTTGAAAATCCACAAATCGAAAAAATTGGCCATAACCTTAAATACGATATAAAAGTCCTGCTCAAATACGACCTCAAGGTCGCTGGACCACTCTATGATACCATGATCGCGCACTACCTGATCAATCCCGATATGCGCCACAATATGGATGTTTTAGCAGAAACCTACCTGAATTACAGTCCCCAATCCATTACCAAATTGATCGGTAAAAAAGGGAAAAACCAAGGCAGTATGCGCGATGTCCCTTTGGACCAACAAACCCAATATGCCGTTGAAGATGCCGACATTACTCTCCAACTCAAACATCATTTTGAAAAGGAACTGGATGAAGCACAAACCACCGAGCTCCTCAAAACCTTAGAACTCCCTTTAGTGGAAGTATTGACCGATATGGAAGCTGAAGGAATCAATCTCAATGTAAATTTCCTGAATGAACTGTCCAAGACTCTGACGGCTGATATTGCGATTTTAGAAAAAGGAATTTTTACCGAAGCAGGGGAAACTTTTAATTTGGCCTCTCCCAAACAATTGGGGGTCATACTTTTTGAAAAACTTAAACTCGTAGATAAACCCAGAAAAACCAAAACCGGACAGTATTCCACCGCCGAGGATATTCTCTCCTACCTGGCCAAGGACCACCCCATAGTAGCCAAGATATTAGAATGGCGCTCCCTACAAAAGCTGGAAAACACTTATGTATCGGCTTTACCAAATGACCTCAACCCCCGTACCCAAAGGATCCATACGGTTTATAACCAGGCAGTAGCGTCCACCGGACGTTTGAGCAGCAACAATCCCAACCTACAAAACATTCCCATCCGTACCCCAAGAGGGCAAGAGGTTCGCAAGGCTTTTATCCCCAGAGATAAAGATCACATACTTATGGCTGCTGACTACTCGCAGATAGAATTGCGGATCATCGCTGCCCTGAGCAAAGACCCTGCCATGGTCAAGGCTTTTCAGAGCAACGAAGACATTCATGCCGCCACCGCAGCAAGGGTATTTGATGTACCCCCGGAAGAAGTGACCCGCGAACAAAGAAGCAATGCCAAAACGGTGAATTTTGGTATAATTTACGGGGTTTCAGCCTTCGGTTTAAGCCAACAGACCAAACTGAACCGCACTGAGTCCAAAGAATTGATCGATACCTATTATGCCAGTTACCCGCAATTGAAACAATACATTGCTGACCAAGTAAACTTTGCCAGAGAGCAAGGCTATGTGGCCACTGTTTTGGGTCGCCGTCGATACCTAAAAGACATCAACTCCCAAAATGCCATAGTAAGAGGTGCTGCCGAACGCAATGCGGTCAATGCTCCAATTCAGGGTAGTGCTGCTGATATTATCAAACTGGCCATGATCCAAATACACCAAAAAATCAAAAAAGAAAATTGGCAATCCAGAATGTTACTTCAAGTACATGATGAATTGGTCTTTGACGTGCTAAAAAGCGAAAAAGAAGACTTTGAAAAAATGGTCAAAACCGAAATGGAAAATGCTTTTGATATCGGACTGCCCCTTTTGGTAGACGTTGGTTTTGGAGATAATTGGCTGGAGGCGCACTAAATTAGAATGATTCAAGCGGATGTGATTACCACAGATCAATCGATCACTGAATGATTTTTTCATAATCATTTAAAATCAAAGGTCTGATAAATTTTTCTAAAATTCATTAAGCATTCTCCCAATAGAAAAATACATCCTTGAGACAATGAAAGCCGTTTGAAAAAAAGCTTTATGGTAATGGTATTTTGCAATCCCAGGGAAAAAACCGAAAATGGAGGTGAAAGGATTTGGAGAGACACTTAAGGGTAAATATTCAAAAGATAGAGCGTAAATTCTAGGAGGACTCCAAAACTTTTGAGTTATTAAAATTATAAAACTTACCTACCACTAATAAAAAGGTGAAAATATTTTTACAGAAAACGGAATAATTGTAAATTTGCAGCCCTGAAAGGGTATTTAAAAAATTTAATCGTGGATACACTGAGTTATAAAACCATTTCGGCCAATGCCAAAACCGTTGACAAGCAGTGGGTATTGGTAGATGCCGACAGTGTTCCCTTGGGAAGAGTTGCCTCAATTGTGGCCCTTCACATTCGCGGGAAACACAAAACCAATTACACCCCCCATGTTGACTGTGGCGACAACGTCATTGTGATCAACGCCGGAAAAGTAAGTCTTTCGGGAAACAAGTGGAAGCAAAAGCAATACATCCGCCACACGGGATACCCCGGTGGACAAAGATCACTAAACGCAGAGCAGTTGAATGCCAAAGGCCCTGAGCGTATGATCGAAAATGCCGTAAGAGGAATGTTACCCAAAAACAAACTTGGTGCAGCTTTGTTCAGAAACCTGAAGGTATTTGTCAGAAGCGACCACAGCCACGAAGCTCAAAAACCCAAGACCATTAATATCAAAGAATATATATAAATGGAAGTCATTCATACCATAGGTAGAAGAAAAACCTCAGTTGCCCGTCTCTACGTTTCCAAAGGAAAAGGAGCTATCACGGTAAATAAAAAAAATTACACCGAGTTTTTTCCGACTGCCACATTACAATACAAAATCATCCAACCCCTCGCATTGACTGAGAACGAGCGTAATTATGACCTTAAAGTGACCGTAAAAGGCGGTGGCTACAACGGTCAAGCGGAAGCGGTTAGACTTGCTATTTCGAGAGCCTTGTGCAAAATTGATGAGGAAAACAGAACGGTTCTCAAGCCCGAAGGGCTATTAACGCGTGATCCAAGAATGGTCGAACGCAAAAAGTTTGGTCAGAAAAAAGCAAGGAAAAAATATCAATTCTCAAAACGTTAAAAGCGTTTTGGTGCTGATAAGTTCATTTATTTCATTAAACCCTGTTGCTTGAACCGCCACGGCGGGTACCAGTTTAGCATCTAAATAAACCCGAAGGTTTATTGCTACTATCAAGAGAACGTAAACTAAAACTATGGCACAAACCAACGTAAAAGACCTGCTCTCTGCAGGCGTCCATTTTGGACACCTAACCCGAAAATGGAATCCCAATATGGCTCCCTACATCTATATGGAGCGAAACGGGATCCACATCATCAGCCTCTATAAAACAGTGGCTAAGATCGCAGAAGCCTCTGAGGCTTTGAAAAAGATCGCTTTATCAGGCCGAAAGATCCTTTTTGTAGCAACCAAAAAACAAGCTAAAGACATTGTAGCCGAATCGGCAAAAAAAATTAAAATGCCTTATATCACCGAGCGCTGGCCAGGAGGAATGTTGACCAATTTTGTAACCATCCGTAAAGCTGTTAAGAAAATGGCTGCCATCGACCGAATGAAAAAGGACGGAACTTTTGAAACCCTTTCTAAAAAGGAAAAACTTCAGGTTGACCGACTGAGAGCAAAATTGGATAAAAACCTCGGTTCAATCAACGATATGACTCGTTTACCCGGTGCCCTTTTTGTTATAGATATCAAAAGAGAACACATTGCGATCAAGGAAGCTCAAAAATTGAAAATTCCGATTTTCGCTATGGTAGACACTAATTCTGACCCTAGAGAGGTGGATTTCGTAATCCCTGCCAATGACGATGCAACCAAATCCATCGATAAGATCATGTCTTTGATGGTAGACGCGATTCAAGAGGGACTCCAAGAACGTAGAAACGAAAAAGAATCCCAAGAGCAAGCTGAGACAGAAGGCGCAACGGAAACTGAAAAAACCGAAGCTGTTGTTGAACCGAGACAAGAAACCCCTGCCGTAGAGGAAGCCAAAGAAGAAACTCCCGTTGCCAAAGCTGCAGAAGAAGCACCCAAAGCTGAAACATCAGAAGACGAAGTCGCTGACGCCGGAGGTGATAAAGAATAATTAACCATTATATATTTAGCATGAAAATTACAGCTGCAGAAGTTAATAAACTACGTAAGTCCACTGGAGCGGGCATGATGAACTGTAAAAAAGCATTGGTAGAAGCCGAAGGCGATTTTGATAAAGCGGTTGAAAACCTTAGAAAAAAAGGTCAAAAAGTAGCTGCCAATCGTGCCGATAGAGAATCCTCAGAAGGTGCCGCTTTGGCCAAAGTAAACGAAGATAACACTGCGGGTGTTTTGGTGTCGGTCAACTGTGAAACCGATTTTGTCGCCAAGAATGATGCCTATCAGCAACTGGCCCACGCTCTGGCAGATCACGCGCTTAGTTTTGATACCAAAAACGCTTTTCTGTCAAGCGAATTTAAGGGAATGACCGTAGCCGAAAAATTAACTGAACAAACCGGAGTCATCGGTGAAAAAATTGAAATTGGTGGATTCAGCAAACTCACTGCTCCTTATGTAGGTTCTTACGTACATGCCGGCAATAAAATTGCCACTTTGGTCGGCCTTTCGGGCATTGTTGACAATGCCGCAGAGATCGCCAAAAATGTAGCCATGCAAGCCGCTGCAATGAACCCCATTGCCCTTAACGAAGACGATGTAGATGCAAATATAGTTGAAAAAGAAATTGAGATTGTCAAAGATCAATTGCGTCAAGAAGGCAAGCCAGAAGCCATGTTAGACAATATTGCCAAAGGGAAGATCAAGCGTTTCTTTAAAGACAACACCCTGGTCAATCAAGCATATATCAAAGATGGTAAGATTTCTGTATCCGACTATGTTAAATCTGCTGATCCAGATTTAGTAGTAACAGGATTTAAGCGTGTTGCTTTAGGCTAAAAGTAATCAAACCAAATAATAAAAGCACCTCCAAAGGAAGTGCTTTTATTTTGTAAAAAACTTAACTTGTGGTATGGATAACAATCATAAGCGCTGCCATTGGTGCGAAGGAGACGCATTTTACAAACAATACCACGACAAAGAATGGGGTGTTCCCATTTTTGATGACCTAAAATTATTCGAGTTTCTCACTTTGGAAACCTTCCAGACGGGGCTTAGTTGGATTACGATATTGCGAAAAAGAGATCATTTTAGAAAGGCTTTTGACCAGTTTGATTATGAAAAAGTGGCGCGCTATGGGGATGAAAAAATAAATACTTTGTTGAACAACCAAGGCATCATCAGAAACAAACAAAAAATCAAAGCAGCGGTAAACAACGCCCAACGTTTTATTGGCTTACGCCAAGAACACAGAACCTTTTCCCAATACATTTGGGATTTTGTCGGAGGGAAACCCCTTCAAAACAGTTTTAAAACCATAGAAGAAATCCCCACAAAAACAGCGCTTTCTGAGAGAATAAGTAAAGACTTAAAGCAAAACGGTTTTCAGTTTGTAGGCCCCACAGTGGTCTATGCCCATATGCAAGCCACAGGAATGGTCAATGATCATTTGCTGGATTGCTATCGGTATGGGGAACTAGGCCATTGAGACCTAGAAAGGCAAATCGTCATCCGGCCCATTGGTAGCATCATCTGCAGGTTCAAAAGCAGGTGGGGGAGGCATGGGAGGCATTTCAGAATCTGAGGATTCTGCAACAACTTCAATACGCCATCCCTGTACGGAGTTAAAATACTTGGTCTCCCCCTGGGGATTGACCCATTCGCGGCCCTTAAGATTGATTCCTATTTTTACATTTTGGCCAATCTGAAAAGCATTGAGCAAATCGCATTTGTCTTGAATAAACTCTACGAGAATGTTTTGAGGATATTGCTCCTCTGTCGTAATTACCACCTCTCTTTTCCTGAACCCATTATTTCCATAAGTTTTGGTTTCATCCAACCATTTTATTTTTCCGAATACTTCCATTTTGCTATTTTTGACAATAGAGCAAATTTATAAAAAGTTTTGACCGAAAAAGGGTGAAATTCTTTTCTTTTATTTACAGTATCTTAGCTTTAACTAATACTGCAATCCGGTGCTTGGTTTCATCAAAAAAAACAAGAACAATAGTTGGCTTCTGGGGGCCTTTTTGATCGTTGCTTTGATCTTGTGGAACACCAATATTTTATTTCAAAATCTCAAAAAAGAGGAGCGTGCCAAAATGGAGTTATGGGGTATGGCTCAACAAGAGTTGATCGAAAACAGCACCGTCAATAACCTTACTTTTCAGGTATTACAACAGACGTGGATAAATCCCATGATTCAAGTTGACAATCAAGGCAAGATCATTGGACATAAAAACATCGACTGGGATCCACAATCAGAGGATTCATTGGTGATTTATGAACAATTGGAAAAAATCAAAAGGGAAAACCAGCCCATTTTGATCCGTTACCAAGACAGTTTATCCAACATCAATCAAAAATTATATTACGGGGATTCGGTACTGCTGAAAAAACTGCAATATTATCCGCTGGCCTTGTTGTTGATTATTTTTCTTTTTGGAGCGGTATTGTACTTTGTTTTTAAAACCTCCAAAATATCAGAGCAAAACCGACTGTGGGCGGCCATGGCCAAAGAAACCGCACATCAAATCGGAACCCCATTGACCTCTATGATCGGATGGATCACTTTAATGAAAGAAAAAGAGAAGAGTGAGCCATTGGATGAAATGGAAAAGGATATAGAACGACTTCAGATCATCACCGACCGTTTTTCCAAGGTAGGCTCGCTGCCTGAATTAAAGTCTAAAGATATCCTTGGCGAAACCCGAAAAACCCTAAAATATCTAGAAAAACGAAGTTCTGACTTGATCACCTTTAAAAGTAAACTCCCCAAAAAGAAAATCCTTCTCCCCTTGAATACCCAACTCTTTAGTTGGACACTGGAAAACCTTATCAAAAACGGTATTGATGCGATGAAAGGCAAGGGTACAATTAGCCTGAATTTTTTAGAAGAATCTCAAACAGTCTGTATCCATATCAGTGATACTGGTTCAGGGATCAAAAAAGAGAACTTTAAAAAGATTTTTAGCCCCGGATTTACCTCCAAAAAGCGAGGATGGGGCCTTGGCCTGTCTTTGGCCAAACGAATCATTACAGACTACCACAAGGGTAAAATAAGCGTTAAAACTTCTGAGTTGGGAAAGGGAACGACCTTTGAGATCGTATTAAAGAAATAGTCTTAGAGACAATCCTGAATTTTTACTACCGTAGCTTGGAACTCCTCGGGTGTGAGGCTTTGCTTATTTTGAAATGTCGCATCCTCCATGCTGTTGAGAGGGATCAAATGAACATGAACATGTGGCACTTCCAAGCCAATTACACTCATCCCTACCCTTTTGCAGGGAATGGCTTTTCGAATCGCCAAGGCCACTTTTCTGGAAAATTGCATCAAATGGTTGTAGTCGTCCTCTGATAAGTCAAAGACTTTATCTACTTCTTTTTTGGTGACACAGAGGGTGTGTCCCGCCGCATTGGGATTGATGTCCAAAAAAGCATAGCACTTTTCGTCCTCGTAAACTTTATAGGAAGTTATTTCTCCCTTGATGATTTTTGAGAAAATCCCTGCCATCTTATTCGCGACTGATGGAAAGAATTTCCAATTCTATAGTACCGTTGGGTACTGTAATCTGAGCCGTTTCTCCTTGCTTTTTCCCCAATAGGCCTTTTCCAATGGGAGAATCGACAGAGATCTTACCGGTTTTAAGATCAGCTTCGCTCTGTGCAACGAGTTTGTACTTCATTTTAGCACCATTACTCTTGTTTTTTACTTCAACCGTAGAGTGGACTAAAACTTTGGAGGTGTCGAGTTGGGATTCGTCAATGAGTCTAGCATTGGAGAGGGTGGCTTCCATTTTGGAAATCTGAAGTTCTAAAAGCCCTTGGGCTTCCTTGGCAGCATCATACTCCGCATTCTCACTGAGGTCGCCTTTGTCACGAGCCTCTGCTATAGCTTGGGAAGCTTTGGGTCGTTCAACATCTTTGAGATGATTGAGCTCCTCCCTGAGTTTTTTCAAACCTTCTTCTGTGTAATAAGATACTTTACTCACTTTTTCGTTAATTTATATTGTCAAATGAAAACCATTTGTGAAAAGACTAATATCAAAGATAAGGAATTGAGCGTTTTTGGTAAAACTTTCTTTTTTATATTCCCCTCGCTACTGCTGTTGGCTTTTTACAGTTGTGAAAAGGATAAAATTGATCGTAACCCATATTTTACTGCTGTAAATTTTAATATCAACTTAAACCTCAATTTACCAAGCTATGATGACCTAAGATATGCTGGAGGTGGAGTAAATATAAGACAGGGGGGAATCAATGGACTACTGATTTTTAATCTCAACGGAAACGATTTTCTGGCCTGGGAAGCCACCTGCTCCAATCATGTGATCAAAGATTGTTCTCAGCTTTCAATTACAGGGGTTTTGGCGGAGTGTTCTTGTGAAGGTTTTGAATACAGTTTGGCTACAGGCCAATTGCTCAACCCCGAAGAAAGTACTGAAAATCCATACCCCATGCTGTTTTACAACGTCAGACGTTCTGGCAATACATTGATTATATCTAACTAACCCCTTTCCTACCAAATCATGAAAAAAAACATCTGCTTGCTTTTATTGGCCTTCTCTTTGAACCTTGACGCTCAGGCATTGAAGTTGGATTATCGTTCCACAGTCAATAAGGAAAGTTTTTTGAAAATAAATGTTTTAAAAAAGTTTATTGGTGGGGTGACGACTTTAGGTCATTTAGATTTCACTTCCGAGCTAATGAGTCTTGATTACAAGGCTTCCAATGGATTAATGGGAGGATTGTATGTGTTGGGGACCTATAGTATGATAACAGGAAACAAAAACGACAAAAAAAACAACTTGTCTCACTTACTCAACCCCTTGGGAGGATCGCTTAACGGAGGTTTATATATTTCAGTCTCCCTTCGGAAAAAAGAAAAAGGCAGTTTAAAAATCAGTACTCGTATGGGAAAGAAAGTAATTCAAGGAACTCCACTCAAAGGTTTTGAAACGAATTTCACCAGTAATTATGGCTCATTGGGTTTACTATATCAAAGATTGCTTTTTGAAGACGGTCCCGAAAATAAAAGGATTGATTTTTGGATCAACCCACAAATGATGGTGAGCCAAAACGATGAAAAGAATTTAGAACTCTTTTTTGACAATGATTTGAAGCCCGAAAGTTATGGATATGGACTCCAAACGGGGCTAGAGTTTAATCAAAATCTTAGGTTGGTATTCCTACTCAATCAGTTTGTCAATGCTCACACCACAGAATCCGTGGGTATTCCAGTCCTTCGATTTAGCTTGGTCTATCTACGTTAAAATCTCAAATTGATTCCTGCCAAAAAGTTAAACCGAGCTTGAGGATAATATCCTGTCCCCTCAACGGTGCTAACTACCCCTGGGACGGAATAGTCGTCATCGAAAGTATAGAAATAGCCATTGGAAACGTATTTTGTTCCTAAAAGGTTATTCAACAACAATGAGATATTGATTTCTTTAAAAAGGCTTTTGGGAAGGATTCGATAATTGACATTTAAATCCGATAGGGTATAAGCTTCCAACTTGGAACTTTGAGCATCGATATTACCCATGTATTGCTCGCCAACGTGTTTGGTGAGCAAGGCAATTTTACATTGGGTTGAAGGCTGAAAAGCGATGATGTTCCCGGCCACCATAGCGGGAGAAAAAGAAAGGTGGGTATCTCCCAAATCGGTCAAAACCCCATCGCGTTGAAAATAAAAATCGTGATTGCGGTTGCGACTCAGCGAAAGGTTGGGCTGCCAAGTCCAACGATTGGCAAGCGAAAAAGTCCCTTCGATTTCTATGCCAAATCGACTGCTTTTTCCTACGTTTTCTCTGATAGGGCTTCCCACATCATCCAATGCCCCAGTAAGGGCCAATTGGTTGGTGTAATCCATGAAATAAAAGTTGACCAATAGGTTGGTTTTTTCTGTATTGAGACGCCAACCCAATTCAAAGTCGTTGAGTTGCTCTGGTTGGGGGTTTCCATTTTCAAAGTCCGACCGGCTGGGTTCTCTATGGGCTCTGGCAAATGAAATATAAAATTTGTTTGAGGGAGTATGGGTGTATACCAGTCCAGCCTTGGGATTGAAAAACCCATAATTTTCGTTTATGTTGATGGACTCCGGCCCTTTGAGATTTCCCTTTGCGGTATAATTTATACCGCGGTATTGTAAATCCAAATAGCCTGAAATACGGTCGTTAAATCGGTGGTTGACTTTGGCAAAAATATTTCCCTCTTTTTTATCGCCCTGATTTTCATAAAAGCGATGACCCGCCTGAACACCCGAAGCATAATTTGCAAAGATCAATGCTCCAAAATGATCTCCAAGATAGCTGCTGTAGAGTGCTCCCAGATTCCATTCGGTATTTCCTTTTTGCTTATTGAGTGAAAAAGTCACTACATAATAATCGTTGTCGAGCCATTTTTGAATGATATTTTCTGTAGTATCAACCATAGTTCCTCCAATATTGATGGGCTGTAATCCCAAATAACTAAAATTGTTGTCGGAAGAAAAATTGATATTTTGTTCTAACCACAAGTCCTTGTACTCTTCGTAATAACCTCGTCCATAGGTATAATTCAATCCCACCGACATAGTGGTATAAGCATCGATCTTTTGATTCCAATGGAGTTGGTAATGATCTTGACGGTAATTGTCCACTTGGTTGTCGTAGTGACCTTCCAAATTTCCATTATCGTCATAAATTTCTCCGCCAGGGTTGTAGCTGCGGTTGGTGGCCAGGGTATTGTCATCCACACCAAACCAAGATTGGTAAGTGATCTCGTGTCCTCCAAAAGCAAGGGCTTTAATCATGGTATTTTGGTCTTGAAAAGCCGCTTGTAAAAAATAGGATTTTAGATCCGAGCTGGCACGATCTATATAACCGTCGGAGGTGATTTTTGACCCCCTTCCCGAAATTTCGAAATGGTCGTTGAGCAGTCCTGTAGAAAATTTTAGCGTGTTTTTAAAAGAATTAAAACTTCCCACTGCATTGGCAATTTCGGCATAGGCGTTTTGGGAGACCTCGTCGGTCAGCAAATTGATACTGGCACCAAAGGCCCCAGAACCATTGGTAGAAGTTCCTACCCCTCTTTGTATCTGCAAGGAGGATACGGAGGAGGTAAAATCGGGCATGTTTACCCAATAGACCCCCTGACTTTCAGAATCGTTGTAGGGAATCCCATTGATGGTTACATTGACACGGGTAGCATCACTCCCCCGAACTCTAATTCCGGTATAACCGATTCCTGCTCCCGCATCACTGGTGGTTACCACCCCAGGCAGATAATTGAGCATGATGGGCAGGTCTTGCCCCAGATTCCTGGAGACCAGTTCCTCTTTATCCACATTGCTAAAGGAAAATGGCTGGTTATCATCGACCCTTAGTCCGGCCAGTTTGACTTCTTCTAATTGAATTTCTGGGATGCTGTCTTGGACAACAGTGGTTTGTGCAAGCGATGGCGTTAGAAAGATCATCGCTAAAAAGCTTAAGTAAATCGTTTTCATCCGAATAGTTTTATTCGAATAAAAGGGGTGATTATTCTTAGTGTTAAATGTTAATTAATAATCCCTTGGCAGCATTACCCGCCCAGGTTCAATGGGTATAATCTCAGCCTGCCAGTGGCGGGCACCCCTTCGAGATGTGAGGCAAAGATAGGTGAAGGAAGTAATAATTAAAAGCGAGTCTAAACTTTTTTTAATAAAGGATCAATAGATGCTATGGCTTTTTTCAGTCGTGTGATTTGATCGCCTTCTAAGACAATATATTGTTCTCCAAGATCGTCCAAAGCCCTTTGGAAATTATCAAACATCAAGTGACGATCATCCGGACGATCTCTTAAATCGTCTTTTTTCCAAGGGACATCGATTCCCGTTAGGAGATAGAGATCATATTTAAATTTTTTGGAATACTCCATAATAGCAGGATCGCAATAACCGTCAAAGTGGGTTTCAGACCATACCCTTGTGACCACCACATTGGTGTCGCAGAATAAGAGCTTGTTGGCTTTGATAGCTTTCTGATTTTCGCTTTCCAATTGTTCCTTTACAATAATAGTTAAATCCTCTAAGGTGCAAAACGCTTGATGTTGATCCCATTTTTTTTGGAGGTAATCTCTGGCGTATTCCCCCACCCATTGGGTGTGATAGTGTTTGGCCAAAGCTTTGGCCAAGGTGGTTTTGCCTGTAGATTCAGGGCCATAAAGTACTACTCTAAGGACAGTGGAGGTGACTTGTCTAAGATTTTTTTCCATGAACGATAGCCATAAATGGCAATTAGGGTAAAGATAATGTATTGAAAACTGGTCAAGGTAAGTCCCTTATAGAAATAGAGGGGTATGGAGATGATATCCCCTACGATCCAAAAAAGCCAATGTTCTATCTTTCGCCGAGCCATCAAACCCATGCCTACAAAGAAAATAGCAGTGGTAAGCGTATCTACATATGCGGTCCAATCCCTCCATTTTTCAAAGACTTGATAAACCCAAAAGACAAAAAATATACTTGCCACAAAAAGCAGTAAGGCAGTTTTGACTTCTTTTTTAGATATTGAAGTGATTGGGTGGACAATAACCTTCTCCTTTTTTTTTGACCAATAGTACCAGCCATACCCGCTTATCACAAAATAGTAAGCGTTGATGATCATATCGCCCAACAAGGACCACTTGAGCAATAAATAAACAAAAATAGCAGTAGAAATAATACCCGAAGGGTAAACCCAGACGGTGTTTTTTTTGGCATACCAAACACTGAGTAATCCAAAAAGGATTCCGGTCAGTTCGAGGACAATATCAATGATGGCATAGCCACTGTATTGACCGAATAAAAACTCAAAAATTGGGGACATAAGCGCTACGGTCTCCTTTGATGATTTTCATGTTGACAACCACCGAAAGTTCATTCTCAAAACTTTCCTTAACCGCTTTTTGAAGGGCAGACATCAAGGCGTCGTATTCCCCATAGACTTGGGTGCTCATGGGGTTTTCCATAACCTTAAATCCCAATGATCTGAGTTTTATGATGAAATTCTTGATGGCGATTTTATAATTGTCATTGAGGGGGAGCAGGGTCAATTCTACAGAAATTTTCATGGATTTATTTTTTTGGCGTAGCCACACAGCCACAGTACTTCTTTTCAATTATAAAATTAAGAGAAAAATTGAGGGTTTTATCTGAAATTAAAACTTTTGCGTACCCTTGGGGGTCACCCCATTCAAAAGGGGCAACGATCAGCTGCTCTGAAAAAATGATTTCTTTCTTTTTCAGAGCTTTATACAAAGCCTCCTTAGCCGTCCAAATTAGGGTAAGTTTTTCAATTATTCCCTTACCTTTTAAGGCAAAACTTTCTTTATCATGTAAAAAACGAGTTGCGATGCGCTCAATCTTGGGTCGAAAAATTTCCAAGTCAATTCCCAAGGATTTGCTCCCCAAAGCGATTCCGGCAAGGTTTTTCGTATGAGAAATGGAAAGCTGCTGACCCGATTCCAAAACAGGAATACCATTGGGGTCGTGATACAAAGTCTGTGGGGAAAGCCCGGCTTCCATGAGCAGCCTTCGAGAAGCCATAAACTGTTTTTGATGGGATAAGATCTTTCGGTTTTGGAATCTGATTTCGTCCGCTTTAGACAGTTTGAGGTTTTTTTTAAGTACTTCCAAAGATTCTTCAATATGCCAGATCAAAATCTGGGTTTTCTCGTCAATATTGACCCTTTGTTTTAGTGGCATTTGATATTGAAATTAAAGTGCGTACTTTTACTTAAAATTGACAATAAATATACAACTATGGGAACGAAAACAGCATCTACTTATTTGCCCTACAAAGTAAAGGACATGTCCTTGGCTGAATTTGGGAGAAGAGAAATTCATTTGGCTGAAGCAGAAATGCCAGGCTTGATGGCTTTGAGAAAAGAATATGGCGAAAGTCAGCCTCTGAAAGGAGCCCGGATCGCTGGATGTCTTCACATGACCATTCAAACGGCTGTGTTGATCGAAACACTAACTGCTTTAGGAGCCGAGGTAACTTGGAGTTCTTGTAATATTTTCTCAACCCAAGATCATGCTGCTGCTGCCATTGCCGCTGCAGGAATCCCTGTCTATGCGTGGAAGGGAATGAATGAGGAAGAATTTGACTGGTGTATCGAGCAAACCCTATTTTTTGGTGAAGAGCGCGAACCCCTCAATATGATATTGGACGACGGTGGAGATTTGACCAATTTGGTTTTGGATCACTATCCCGAGTTGGTGAAAAACATCAAAGGTTTGTCTGAAGAAACCACCACAGGTGTTCATCGTCTTTACGAAAGAATGAAAAACGGAACACTTCCTTTGCCTGCGATCAACGTAAATGACTCTGTAACCAAATCTAAATTTGACAACAAATACGGTTGTAAAGAAAGTGCTGTAGATGCCATCCGACGAGCCACTGACGTAATGTTGGCTGGAAAAAGAGTAGTCGTAGCTGGATATGGAGATGTAGGAAAAGGAACTGCCGCCTCTTTTAGAGGTGCAGGAGCGATTGTTACCGTTACCGAAATCGATCCCATTTGTGCACTGCAAGCGGCTATGGACGGTTATGAAGTGAAAAAATTATCTAACGTCATCGCTAATGCCGATATCGTTATCACCGCTACGGGTAATAAAGATATTTTGAGAAAAGAATACTTTTTGGCGCTTAAAGACAAAGCCATCGTATGTAATATAGGCCACTTTGACAACGAAATCGATATGTCATGGCTCAACGATAGTTATGGCCACACCAAGGTGGAGATCAAACCACAAGTTGACCTTTATACGCTTGAGGAAGGAAAGGAATTAATCGTTTTGGCAGAAGGCCGATTGGTCAATTTGGGTTGTGCTACAGGTCATCCTAGCTTTGTGATGAGTAATTCCTTTACCAACCAGACCTTGGCACAAATCGAGTTGTGGAAGCATTCAGAAAAGTATGAGAACAAGGTTTATATGTTACCCAAGCACTTGGATGAGAAGGTAGCCGCCTTGCATTTGGAGCATTTGGGAGTGGAGCTGGACGACCTTTCCGAAGATCAAGCGTCCTATATAGGGGTTACGGTCAAAGGGCCTTTCAAACCAGAATATTATCGTTATTAATTGGAGAAATTGATGTCCAACAAAAAACCCGCCAATTAGCGGGTTTTTTAATGAATTCAAGTTTCGATTAAGCTTCAAAAGGCACAATAGAAACATATGATTTGTTGTCTCTCTTTTTGGTAAATTTCACCAATCCATCCACTTTGGCGTGAAGGGTGTGGTCTTTACCGAGGTAAACATTTTCTCCGGGATTGTGAGCCGTTCCACGCTGACGAAGGATTATGTTACCTGCTCTGGCAGCTTGACCACCAAAAATCTTTACACCCAAGCGTTTCGATTCTGATTCTCTTCCGTTTTTGGAACTCCCTACTCCTTTTTTATGTGCCATTTTGTTATTTTTTTAGGGTGATTTTTAATTGTTTAAAGCGGCAATTAATTTTGCCTTTTTCAAGCTAGTATATCCGCTGATTCCTTTGACCTTGGCAGCAGCTTTCAGCTCAGCCACGGTCATTTTAGAATAATCGACCTTAGCCTCTTTTGCAGGTGCTTTTTTGGCCGGTGCTGCTTTAGCAGCTTTGGGTTTGTCCTCCGCTTTGGCAGGTGCTTTTTTGGCAGCTGCGGCTTTAGCGCGAGCTGGTGCTTTTTCAGCTTTGGGTTTTGCAGCAGCAGGTTTGGCACCTGAGGCTACAATTTTTTCTACCATCAATTCCGTTAGGGCCTGACGATGTCCGTTTTTGACACGGTATCCTTTACGTCGTTTTTTCTTAAAAACGATCACCTTGTCACCTTTGAGGTGACCTACGACTTTCGCCTCTACGGCTGCGCCGCTTATAGCCGGGGCGCCAACAGTTACTTTTTTTCCATCGTCAAGCAAATAGACTTTATCAAAGGAAACTTTGCTTCCCTCTTTCTCTTGCAAACGATGTACAAAAAGCTTTTGGTCTTTCGCAACTTTAAATTGCTGCCCTGCTATCTCTACAATTGCGTACATTGTTTATAATTTTGGATTGCAAAGATAGTTATTTTGACTTCAAAAACAAGTTTGAAAATCTAATTTAGCGCATCAAATCGGGCCTAATCAAGGACTTGGTACAAATCTGTTCGATCCAAAGGAGGGTCTGGGGTGTAAATGATAATTTCTTGTCATTTTAGGGCAGTGCCTTAAAATGTTTTAAATACCAGTATACGGTTTTGTCAATTCCGATTTCGAAATCGGTTTGGGGTTCCCAGTTTAGTTCTTTTTTGATTTTGGAAGCGTCGATGGCATAGCGAAAATCGTGTCCCAAACGGTCGGTGACATGTTTAATTAACTTGAGGGAGTAGCCTTGAGGTCGGCCCAGGTAGTTATCGGCAATGGCGATGAGTTGGTGTACAATATCTAAGTTTTTGATCTCATTGTTCCCACCGATATTGTAGGTTTCTCCCAATTTGCCTTTTTGGAAAATCAAATCAATGGCTTTAACATGGTCCTCGACATAGAGCCAATCTCTTACGTTTTGTCCATCACCATAAACGGGCAGTGGCTTTTCCTGAATGATATTTTGGATGAATAAGGGAATGAGCTTTTCGGGATATTGATCGGGGCCATAGTTGTTGGAACAGTTGGACAGTACAACGGGCAGTCCGTAGGTGTGGAAATAGGCTCTTACAAAGTGATCTGAGGCGGCTTTTGAGGAAGAATAGGGTGATTGGGGATCATAGGCGGTGGATTCGAGAAATTTCCCTTCTGCGCCCAAGCTGCCATATACCTCATCAGTGGAAATATGATAAAAAAGTTTGCCTTCAAAATTTCCCTCCCAAGCCCTTCGGGCAGTTTCCATGAGGGTGAGGGTACCCATGACATTGGTTTGGGCAAAATTCAAGGGGTTTTTGATCGATTGATCTACATGCGATTCTGCGGCAAGGTGGATGACCCCATCAAAGTCGTATTGCGTAAAAAGGTTTTTAACGACTGCCGTATCAATGATGTTGCCATGAATAAATTTATAATGGGGTTGGGATGCTATGTCCTTTAATTTTGCAGTATCCCCAGCATAAGTCAGGGCATCGAGATTGACGAATTGGGTGTCTGGATATTGATTAACCAAACTGCGAACCAAATGTGATCCAATGAATCCAGCTCCTCCTGTGATTAAAATTGATTTTTTGTTCATCCTATTTTTTTTAGGCAATCTTTTAGTGCCGATTCCCAAACTTGTGGGTTTAAGTTAAATTCCTTTTTTATTTTCTCACAGCCTAATACCGAATATTTTGGCCTTTTGGCTTTGGTGGGATAATTGGCAGTGTCCACCACACGAATTTGACAAGGAGTGTTGATCTGTTGTTGAATTGCAAGCGCTAATCCATACCAAGTAGTATGCCCACTGTTGGTATAATGATAGACCTTGACCCCGTCGAATACGGGCTTTTGTTCCAGAACTTTGAGGGTTGCTGCGGCCAGGTCTATGGCATAAGTTGGGCTCCCTGTTTGATCGGCAACCACATTGATTTCGTCTTTGTTTTGCAATAAGGAAAAAATGGTTTTGACGAAGTTTTTGCCGTAAGGGCTAAATAACCACGAAGTGCGAATGATCCATCCATCGATTCCGGCCGCTAGTATTACGGCCTCTCCTTCGGCTTTCGTCTTGCCGTAAACCCCCAAAGGGCTAAGGGTATCGTCCTCACCATAAGGACTATGGGCAGATCCATCAAAGACATAATCGGTGGAAAAATGGATGAGCTTAAAACCAAAGATTTTGGACAATTGACAGAGGGAATCGACGGCTACAGCATTGAGCTGTTGGGCCATTTTGGGTTCGTCCTCCGCCTGATCCACTGCGGTATATGCGGCACAATTGATCACTATATCTGTTGGAGTTGTTTTGAAATATCGCTCCAGTTGGGCCTGATCCAAAAGGTTGAATTCCGGAAGGTCTTTAAAAAAGAACTCAAAATGGGGGAAGTGCGGGGCCCAATATTGAAAAGATTGCCCCAATTGACCTTTCGCTCCTATCACCAAAACCTTAGTCATAGCTTGGTGTATTGAAGTCGAAATGACGTGCTGCCTCAAAAGTGGGATGCTGAAGATCCTTCGGAGAGAGCTTTTGGTGTTGATTGGGGATTTGCCAATCGATGGCCAATTGAGGATCATCGAAAGCAATACTGGCCTCTGAAGCTTTATTATAATAATGGTCAACTTTATAGGCCAAAAGGCTCGTTTCACTCAAACAGGCATAGCCGTGGGCAAAACCACGGGGAATAAAAAGCTGTTTTTGGTTTTCAGCACTCAATTCAACCGCCAGATGCTCACCAAAGTGGGGAGAACCCTTGCGGATGTCCACCACCACGTCTACCACACTTCCTTGCAATACAGAAACCAATTTGGATTGGGCGTGGGGTGGCATTTGATAATGCAAGCCTCTGATGACTCCATAAGAGGATTCGGATAAATTATCCTGACAGAAGTCGAGGGTATGGCCTACCGCATCTTCCAACAGATCTTTTCGAAAGCTTTCCTTGAACCAACCTCTTTCGTCCTCAAATTTTTTGGGTTGTATCAATAAAACTTCGGGAAGTGCTGAAAGAATAATGGTCATCTTTGACTTATTTTTGATAGCCATCCAAGAGGTATTGACCGTATTCGGTTTGGGATAAGTTTCGCGCCAAAATTAGGAGTTGATCGTGACTGATCCATCCCTTTTCAAAGGCGATCTCTTCCAGACAGGCGACTTTGAGTCCCTGACGTTTTTCGACGGTATGGATGAATTGTCCTGCCTGTATAAGGGATTCGTGGGTTCCTGTATCGAGCCATGCAAAACCCCTGCCCAATATTTTTACTTGTAGTTTCCCGCTTTCGATAAAAGCTTGGTTGACAGAAGTGATCTCCAACTCACCGCGGGAACTGGGTTTTACCTTCTTTGCAATATTCACTACTTCATTGGGATAAAAATACAATCCCACCACGGCTTTGTCGCTTTTGGGGTGTTGGGGTTTTTCTTCAATGGACAGAGCTTTGCCGGTTTGGTCAAATTCAATTACACCATAGCGTTGTGGATCTTTGACGGTATAGCCGAAAACTGTGGCTTGATGGGATTGGCGAACCGCTTCTTCCATCAAAACATTCAGTCCCTCGCCATAGAAAATGTTATCTCCCAATACAAAACAAACAGGGTCTTGGCCAATAAATTCCTCCCCGATCAGAAAGGCTTCTGCCAGTCCATTGGGGGCTTTTTGTTCTGCATATTGGATTTGTATCCCAAATTGGCTTCCGTCTTCCAAAAGGCGTTGATAGGCTGGTAAATCGGAAGGAGTGCTAATGAGTAAAACCTCCTTGATCCCCGCCAACATTAAAACCGATAGCGGATAATAGACCATGGGTTTGTCATAGACAGGTAACAACTGCTTGGAAACCCCCTTGGTTACAGGGTACAATCGGGTTCCGGAACCACCAGCGAGAAGGATGCCTTTCATGGGTTGTTTTTTGCTAAGATAATGAGATTGTAAAAACTTATGATTTTAATACTTTTTCGTAAAGCTCAAAATTTTGGTTGACAACTTTGTCTAATGTGAACTCTTTCTCAAACAGCTTTCTTGAGTTTTTACCCATTTTAATCCTTAATTGTTTATTATAAATAAGTAATCCTAACTTTTTAGCCAACATCTCAATGTTTCCTGGGGGAACTTTAAAACCATTGTATTCTTCTATAACCGTATCGTCACATCCGGGTGCGTTGGTGGTTACAACAGGCCGTCCGATGGCCATTGCTTCAATTGTGGATTTTGGGAGTCCTTCTCTGTAGGAAGGAAGACAATAAATATGGCTTTCTGCTATGGCAGTCTTGATTTCTTTAGAAAATCCTTTCCATTCAATCAATCCCTCAATAAGCTGACTCTTGAGCAATTCTTCATTGATATGGGCAGGATTTTCTGGATCGATTTTTCCGTAGAGTTTGAGTACTACTTGTTTTTTGATTTCGGGACTTAATCGCTTTACGGCTTGGATTAAATCTAGAACACCTTTGTCTTTGAGAATTCTACCTGTAAACAGTATGGTAATTTTTTTATTTTCAGGTTCAGGGATCAATTGGTATCCATTGTGATCTACCCCAGAGCCCTTAATCAATGTGTGATTTTCCAGCAAACCCATTTTTTTAAATAACTCTAAATCGACTTCGTTTTGAAAAATGAAATGGGTGTCTTTTTTTTTGATGATCAACCGTAGAAGAGGGTTGATGACCATTTTTGTCAATGATATTCTGTCTTTGGTATAAAGGTAGCCTAGTCCTGTGACGGCATTAACGATTTTGATTTTATTATTAAAAAAAAAAGTCGAAAGTGTTCCAAATAGATAAAATTTTAGTGTGATTTGGTGAATAATATTGGGTTGATACTTTTTGTAAATTTTGATTAATGATAAGATCAATCTTAGGTTTGATAAAATAGATTTTGACGACCGATTTACCTCTACTTGAATGGGTTGAATACCTTTGTCAACCCATAGAGAGGTGTCTAAATGGGTAAAATCTGAAAGCAAAAAAACCTGATACCCAGATTTAATTGCATTGTCTGCCAAACTTGCCCTGTGGGACAAAAAAAACTCCGGGTCGTTAATGGCGTAAATGAGTTTCATTGGGGTTGATAAATATTAAAATACCACAACTGAAAAGAAAAAAAAGTCCATAGCTGAAAGCTACGGTCTTGTTTTCTTTCGATATGGGCATTTACCCATTTTTGGATCATTTCTGCAGAAAATATCCCTTGTTTTCTCAAGCGATTGGTCTCACTAAATTCTAAAAGTTCCTTTTTGTATGCTGTCCTTAACCAGTCTCCCACGGGTACACTGAATCCTTTTTTGGGTTGGTCAAAAAAATGATCTGGAAAATAAGACTTGAAAGCGGATTTCAAAAGGTGTTTTTTTTCGCCCTTATGAATGTGCCAATCCTGTGGTAATGAGAAGGAAAACCCTAAAAGTGCTTTATTGAGAAAAGGGGCGCGACATTCCAGCGATGAAAGCATACTTGTCCTATCTACTTTGGTGAGTAAATCTCCATCTAATGAAAGTATGCTGTCTATTTTTCTAAAATCATTGAGTGTTTTGGGTGTTTGGGGAATGAGATTTCTAAAATGTTGGAAGACATCTTTTTGCTGCCATTCTGGTTGAATGAGTTGTCTATACTCTTTATCAAACATTCCCAGAGAAATGATATTTAGATAGCTATTTTGAGGGTCATCTAAGGCATTTAACAATTTTCTGAGCTTATATTTTGATCCTCTTTGGTCTGAACGTTGTTTGACAAAACAATCGAAAATTAGTCTATTAAATTGGTGTATGGTCTTTGGTACCCATTTGTGATATGTTTGTGCTACTTTTCCAATAAGATATTTATTGTATCCGCCAAAAATTTCATCACCCCCATCGCCAGTAAGGGCAACTTTAAAGCTTTTCGAGGTGTGATTGGCCACCCAATGTGAGGCCAGGGCGGAAGAGTCGGCATAAGGTTCGTCAAAATTGAGTATTACTTTTTCTGAAATGCTGAAAATATCTTTTTCACTGCAGATAAAGTTGTGATGCTTACTTCCGATATTTTTTGCTACAATTGCTGCGTTTTCAGATTCATCAAACAATGGGTTTTCAAATCCTATAGAAAATGTATCTATGGGGTGTGCTTGAAATTGGGCTAAACAAAGGGATATAATTGAGGAGTCTACTCCTCCAGAGAGAAAGCTTGCCAAAGGAACATCGGAGACACTTCTGCTTCCGACACTCTCCATTACTTTATCGTGGGTGTATCGGATAGCTTGTTCTTTGGTTTCAACCTTTTGCGGTTTGATGTTTTGAACAATCAGATGTTTTTCGACGGTGTAACTTTCTGTATTAATGGTCAGATAGTGATTGGGCTCCAATTTATATACCCCACTGTATATGGTAAAGGGAGCCGGAATATAAGTAAGCCGAAAATATAAACTCAGAGCAGTTGAATCAATCGAGGGTTTTAGATCTTTTAATTGTATTAAACTTTTCAATTCCGATGCCCAACCTATAGTCTGATCGTCTACAAAATAATACAAGGGTTTCTCTCCAAAAAAATCTCTTACACAATAAACTTTCATGGTAATTGCGTCATAAATACTAAAAGCGAACATTCCATCAAGCATTTTAAAAGAACTTGTACCATACTCTTCGTATAATTTTAGAATTACCTCAGTATCGCTTTTAGTAATAAACTCATATCCCTTTGTTTCTAATTTAGTTCTTAAGGTCAAATAATTATATATTTCCCCGTTAAAAACAATAATTGAATTATTTGAAGGGTTACGCATTGGTTGTTGTCCAGATTTTAAATCAATTATTGATAATCTTTGCATTCCCATACCAAGTTTTTCGTTGATCCATAAACCACTGTCATCCGGCCCCCGATGAAAAATTAATTGATTCATTTGCTGAATAATGTTTTTCAGATCTTTTTTGCCAGTTTTATCAATAAGACCATTTATACCACACATATTTATTTTTTTATTCCAACAGCACACCAATAAGGTGTTGAGTTAGAAAAAATAATATTGATCAGACCGGCAGTAATCATCATTTGCTCTATTTCATTTCTAGTATACCTTAATTCTAACTTGGTCCCAAATCTATCCAATGCATCTGTCCTCATAGTGTAAAAGGATTTATTTCTATAGTTACTCAGGGGAAAAGAATGAACATTTATACCAATTTTAAATAAAAATTTAGAAAACCGAGCCAATGGAAAATAAATTAATAAAGCGATTGTGTTAGTTATAAATAGCTTAGACTTAAATGGTAAACTTGATATAGCTTTTCTAAAAAAATCTGAAATTTTCCATATAAATTTGAACCAAATTGGTTGATTATCCATAGCGTAATATAAATAAACTAAAAAAGGAGCCCCTTTTTTTAATTTACTAACCGCTTTTTTTAATCCATCTACAGTATCTGGTACATGATGCAAAACTCCAAGTGAATATCCAAAATCCATGGAGTTATCTTCTAGTGGAATTTGATCGACACCTGATTTTATAAATGAACAATTTTTAAATTTTTTTAAATTTATTTTCGCTATATCAATAGCATTTGAGGGATCTATACAGAATAATTTTCCAACTTTAGGAGAAACAAATTTTGCCCATCTTCCACTTCCACATCCTAAGTCAAATCCTACGGAGGATTTTGAAACATTTTCCCAAGGAAAAACCCTAAAATAGTCATTAAAAATTGAAATTAATTCGTCGTCTGATAACTCTGATTGATCGAATTCTCTCCATTCATTCCCAAATTCCTCAACAACTTTATGATCAATATTTTCTATCAAAATAAAATAATTTTTTTAGGTGTTGAAAATGAACTTTTCATATTCATCTACAGTTTTTTCAAATTGGAAAATTCCTTTCTGTATACTAGAAATTTTCTGTCTTCTACTTTCAGAAATCGGTTTTTGAATTTGTTTAACTAAACAATTTACAAATTCTGTTTTAGAGTAAGCCAAATCTCCATATTTATAATTTTCTAGAATTAACTTTGAATCGCCAGCTTCATAAGCAACAACTGGACATCCCTGACATATAGCCTCAACTAATACATTAGGAAAACCCTCATAATATGATGTAAATAAATAACAAACAGCTTTCTTATAAAGAAGATTTACATTTTTAATATTACCCAGAATTATAATATTATCAATTACGGAATTAGGTAAAAGTTTTTTACTCCATCCTCCACCAGCAATGACTAAAACTGTTTTTGGAATTTTTTTAATCGTGTCATTTAAAATTTCAAACAATCTATCAGGACCTTTAATAGGGTCGTAACGACCAACAAATAATAAAAATTTATCAGGAAGATTGAAATCAGCCTCTGACTTTGGTGTGTCAATTTCTTTTTTTGCTAATCTGTTAGTAATAGTGATCTCTTTTTTTTTCGAAAACAAATATTTTCTATGAGTTATTATAGCCGCATTTGCACAATAAATGATTTTTGGCTGTATAATTCTACTGAGTATTCCAAAAGCACACAAAGATAACTTTTGACTTACACGAAATGGTTGTTTGAAATTTGAAGAACGAATGTTCCAAATTATTTCTAGTGGTAGTGAAAAGCAATATTTTAATTGGTAAGAAAAATAAATCCCCCCATACATCCAAGATATTGTTGGGATTAAATCTTGTGATTTAATATTCTGAATTACCTTTCTCCGATCTGTTTTCCATAGATAAACTTCGCACAAAGTTTTAATTTTTTGATAATAAAAGTCTTCAGAACTCCCTTTAATCACAATAACCTTTTGAAAAATTCCTCTTTTTTTGAACTCCTCAATTAGTCTAGCAAGTACAGTCTCTGCCCCACCATTTTCAAGTGTTGGAATAACATGTATAACTTTCTTCAAAATCCAATTATAATCTTAAGTATCCATTTGATATTGGATGAATTCCCTTGACATCAAAAATTATTGAATTTTGATAAGAGATTTTTTTTAGATCGATATTTCTTAATTCGTCATGGGGAACTGCTAATACAATAATATCAAATTTAGTAACAGGATTTAAACTTGGTAAAACATTATCAGTGAGATAGAAATTTGATAATTCCTGGACAGATGCTACTGGGTCATAAATTTTTGGAATTATCCCAAAATCAGAAAACTCATTGAAAATATCATAAACTTTTGAATTTCTAAGGTCAGGACAGTTTTCTTTAAATGTAGCGCCTAAAATAAGAGTATTTAACTCTGAATTACTTTTGCCTAGTTTATTTGTCTTTTTGATTATACTACCTACAATATAACTAGGGATTAAATCATTTATTCTTCTTCCAGCCAGAATCATTTCTGGATCATGTCCAATTTCTTGAGATTTGTGGGCTAAATAATAGGGATCGACCCCTATACAATGTCCTCCAACTAGACCGGGGAAAAAGTTTAAAAAATTCCACTTAGTTCCAGCTGCTTTTAAAACTTCCTGTGTGTCGATTCCCATTTTACCAAAAATCATTGATAACTCATTCACAAAAGCAATATTGATATCCCTTTGAGTATTTTCAATCACTTTTGCTGCCTCTGCAATTTTGATTGATGGAGCTTCATAAATACCAGCTTCAATTATTGATCCATAGAGATTTGATATGGCATTTAAGCAATCTGGGCTTGAACCAGAAACTACTTTTTTTATTTTTGTTATTGTGTGCTGTTTATCACCAGGGTTTATTCTTTCAGGACTATATCCAACAAAAAAATCTACATTGAATTTTAAGTTTGACATTTTCTCCAAGATTGGAACACATATCTCCTCTGTTACTCCAGGATATACAGTAGATTCATATACGATGACATCTCCCTTTTTAATAATACTTCCAATAGATTCAGTTGCCGATTCAACAGGAGTTAAATTTGGTATTTTACTATTAGTAACTGGAGTAGGTACCGTAACGATAAAAATATTACACTCTTTTAAATCTTCAATGTTTGTAGAGAGATTCAAACTTGATCCAATTACTTGCTTTAGTTGGTTTTTAGAAAGTTCTTTAGTATCGTCTTCCATCTGATTGAGACGTTTTATCCTATTTCTATTGATATCAAGTCCTTTAACCTTATATTTTTTGGCAAATGCTACAGCTAATGGAAGGCCTACATACCCCAATCCAACTATTCCAATTCTCATTATCGCAAATTTTTTATATACCAATCCAGTGAATCTGAGAGACCGTCTTTAAATGAAAAAGAAGGCTCATATCCTAAAAAAAAATTTGCCTTACTAATATCCGCATGAGAGTGGGCAACATCACCATTTCTGATAGGTCCAAAATTTATCTTGACTTCCCCCAGATTAGGTATACGTTTTTGGATTCCTTCAATTATTTCATTTGTCATTTCCAATATTGATATTCTATTTCCAACCGCAGTATTAAATACTTTACCGAATGATTTTACATTATCAGTTGTTAAAGCAAGGTAGTTCATTTTCAATACGTTGTTAATATATGTAAAATCCCTTGAGTATGAACCATCACCATTAATAGTTGGATTTTCCCTATTCAAAACTTGACTTATAAATTTTGGTATAACTGCAGCATATGGACCGTTAGGATCTTGCCTTTTTCCAAAAACATTGAAATAACGTAGTCCGATGGTCTCAATTCCAAATGATCTATTGTAAACTGATGCATATAATTCATTTACGTATTTTGTAACCGCATAAGGGGACATCGGTTTTCCAATTCTTTCCTCAACTTTTGGAAGTTCTATTGAATCTCCGTAAGTAGATGAGGAAGCTGCATATATAAATCTTTTGACATTATTTTGTTTGCTGGCCTCGAGCAAGTTTAAGAAACCTGTAATGTTTACTTCATTAGTAGAAATTGGATCATTTAATGATCTTGGAACAGACCCTAAAGCCGCTTGGTGCAAAACAAAATCAATATTTTTTGTAGTGTTTTGACATGTCTTTATATCTCTAATGTCACCTCTAACGAAATTAAAGTTTTTATTTTTTGCGAATTCATTCAAGTTTTTTCTATGTCCTGTTGAAAAGTTATCTAGTCCAAATACCTTGTAACCTTTTTTGAGAAAAAATTCACAAAGATTGGAACCTATAAATCCCGCTGCACCAGTAATTAGGATTTTCAAAATTTGTAGATTTTTACCACATCTTCTTAAATGAGGTTTTTGGAAATACTTTCTTTTTTTCAATGAAAGTGGATGAATAAACCTTCTTTAGATATAAAGGATCATTTGAAGAAAAAAATTTTGATAGAAATGCTAGTGGAAACAGTATTATAAAATAAATAAAACTCAAAATTAAATTTGGGAGAATGAAACTGAAGAGCTTTGCCAATTTAAACCAAGATAAATGAATTAGGTAAGCAATTTTTTTTGATAAAATAGATAAAAAGCAGAGTGAAATTATCAAATATCTCAAAAAATGGTTATCAAAAATTTCTGACATTATAATCAATCCAAACAAAATAGTAAGTATTGTCAAATAAGGTTCTTTATTCATGCTAAAAAAGAGTGTATATATATGGTGCAAAAGCACTAGAGCCTCCAAAAACTAATAAAAACCCAATTAATAGGAGGATAATAATAACAGGAGCAAGCCAGAACTTTTTTCTTTCTTTAATATAGTTAAATAGATCTTTAAGTAACTCTAGCATTTTAAAAATCGAAGTATATAAATTCGTTAGTAACTAGTTCAAAGTTAATTATAATTAATAATATTATTATAATAACTAAGGTAATAGTAAAAAATTTGTTTTTGAAAATAAGAACATTTCTCTCGTCAAATCTCATAAACCATTCTAGAATTACGAGTAAAACAATTAAAAAATTAAGTTTTAAATAACTGTAATTTTCACTAATTGTAAAATCAGTCAATATAATTTTAATATAATCGAAAGCATTTATAATATTTTCACTTCTAAAAAAAATCCATCCAAATGTTACAATAAAAAAAGTAAGTAGTATATGGTAAAACTCTTTGAAAGTTGGCAAAAGTTTTTTTTCTGAAATTGCCTCAACATAAATTCTATTTTTTTTTGATAAATAAATTGGCACAAAAAAAGCTGCATGAATAAAACCCCAGAAAATAAATGTTAAGTTAGCTCCGTGCCAAAAACCACTAACAATAAATATTATAAAAATATTTCTAATTGAAATTAATTTTGGGCCCCTTGAACCACCCAGTGGTATATATAAATAATCTTTAAACCAAGTAGACAATGAGATATGCCATCTACGCCAAAACTCTGCGATATTTCTAGAAAAATATGGAAACTTAAAATTCGACATTATTTCTATTCCAAATAACTTAGATGTCCCAATAGCAATATCTGAGTAACCACTAAAATCACAGTATATTTGGAAGGAAAAATAAAAAATCCCAATGATTAAAGTTATACCGCCTAAGCTGTTATAATTAAAAAATATATCATTTACCACAGGTGCCAATGAGTCAGCCACAACAACTTTTTTGAACATACCCCATATTATCAGTCTAAAACCATCTAAAATATTTTTTCTGCTATTTTTTCTCTTGTTAAGTAATTGTGGGAGTAGTCTTTTTGCTCTTTCAATTGGACCAGCAACTAATTGAGGGAAAAAAGAAACATAGGTTGCAAATGCAATGAAATCTTTTGTTGGTTTAATTCTGTCTTTATAAATATCAATTGTGTACGAAATAGTTTGAAATGTATAGAATGAAATTCCAACTGGAAGTATAATAGAGATTGTATAATGATCAATTATTTTATATCCTAATGAATTAAACAAATTAATCCAGGATTCAATAAAAAAATTATAGTATTTAAAAAAACCAAGTAGGGAAAGATTAAAAAAAAGACTTAAAAACAGAAATAATTTTTTGTTTAGTTTTTTATCTGATTCAAAGATTTTAATTCCTGCAAAAAAATCAACAAAGGTTGATGCAAAAATTAATGATAAAAACCTATAGTCCCAAAAACTATAAAAAATGTAAGAGCTTACTAATAATATAAAATTTTGCAGATTTTTATTACTTGAAAAAATAAAAGTATACAAGAACCAAACAATCGGTAAAAAAATAAAAAACTCATAGGAGTTAAATAGCATTTCACTAAATTTAATTAGTATTTAAAAGTTTAAAAATTTCTTCGAAATATATCTTATGCCCTTTCTTGTTTGGATGAGAATCCCCTGGTATGATTTCTAATTCAGAAAATGGAACCCCTTCAAATGATTTTAACAAATCAAGATAATGATAGCCCATTGGCGTCACCGTTTTTCTAATTTTATTATGAATTTCATTAAATGGATAATTTTCTAAATAGTGAAAATCAGGAATTAAGACAAAGTAAGCTCTAATATGATTATCTCTACAGTAACTTGCTAACTCATTTAAAGAATTTTTCATTTTTAAAAACCCCTCGGAATCAGAATTGAACAAATTGTTATAATGTTCGAAAATACTTCTATTATTAATTGATTTTAAACGCTTAATTGTAATCCATAGAGTCGCCGCTAATTGACTATTCTTAATAATCCAATTTGTTGACCCAAACTCTAAAATCTCAGCATCATTTAAAAAAAAGTTAACTACAATTTCTTGTGGTTGAATATGTTTTAGATTTTCAAAAAAGAGGTTTACATATCTATATGTGTTGTAATTTCCAACAGATGAATTCAATATTTCAGTGCTACCATGAATTTCATCAAACTTATTTTGAAGCAACCCACAGACAGTTTTTGATTGTTCGACCCCCCACCCCAGTGTTATAGAAGAACCAAGAAATAATATTTTTCTTTCAGCACTTGTGTTGATTTGTCTGGATCTCATTCCATAAGAGTTCAATGATATCTCAACACCCTGAAGAATCGAAGATGCATCGGTTTTATGAATATGACCCAATTTTGGATGAAAAGTTTTTAACTCATTAGAGTATCTCCACATTTCTATATCATAGTTTTTCATGTCAGAATTAATAATTCTGAGAATTATCTCTAAAATCAATAATCCAATTGATAATGTAAAAAGAAATCTTAAAGTGTTTTTGATCATTAATTTAGTAATGTTTCTTTAAAATTATTTAAAGTAAAATTTGAAATTATTTTTGATGCCAAATCACTCCCTTTTTCTGTCAAGTGACTGCCGTCATATATGTATTCAACTGATTTAGGAATACTATCATGAAGATCAATATAATTTATTTTTTGTTGAGAAGCAGTCGATTTAATTATTTGGTTGAAAACAAATGTATTTTTTACAAATAGTGAATCAATATTTTTGTCATAATTATGGAATTGGGTTATCAATACTGGAATAATTTCATTATTTCTTGCAACAGAAATAAAATTCAGAATACTTTTTTTAAATTCTTTTTTTATGTGACTTAAATCCTCCTGTTTTGCCAAAAAAGATTTTCTTCTAAAATTTTTAAATTCATCAAAAACTTGATTGGGGTTAAACTGTAGAAAGTTTTTTAATGAGTAATATATATTAGGATAAAGATCTTTTAAAAATTTAAGTGATCGATAAAAAAGCCCATTTTGATTTTTAATTTGAATAATTCTTCTTTGTGGTGGTGCATCCCAATAACTTCCGGTTTTTGCTAATAAGGATAAATCATTAAATACATTTAATAAAAAAACTATTTTTGGTTTTTTATTAACTCCTTTTGCTAAAAAATTTAAAGTAGAATGATATGAGTGGTTCCCTGAACCTCCTCCATTAATCGATATAATCTCCTTTTTTAATTCATTGCTTAAAAGAGACCCTACTTGAGAGGGAAAACGTTTGTTTTGATTCATATATAAACATTCAGTTACACTTCCTCCATAGAAAATAATGTCTACCTGTTTTTTTTTAGAATCATATTCATTTGAATCCATAATAAACCCATCTGAATCTGTTTTTAAAAAAATTGACGAAACTTTTAACCCGGGAATATTTATATTATCATCCTTATAGGTAATATTTGGTTTATACTCTTTCAATAAGATTGATCTGTTTGTGTTTAAACTATTTGATCCAATAATTTTATTTGGCAACATATAGTCAACAATTTTCAATAAAATCAATACTATGAATAAATTAATTGAAAATAATTTTATTAATCTTTTGAAAACGTTTTTTGCCATCTTGATTTTTTTGTATTTACTTGCTCTTCTTTTTTATAGATGAAATCTCCAATTACTAAGTAGTCCATTTCAGTAGCCATAAAACATCGATATGCATCAAATGGGCTCAGAACAATCGGCTCTCCTCTAACATTAAAACTAGTATTAACAAGAATACTACATCCTGTTTGTTTTTTGAATTCATTGATCAAAGTCCAATAACGAAAATTAAACTCTTTTTTTACCGTTTGAATTCTTGCCGAAAAATCAACATGAGTTATTGATTGGATTTCAGATCTCTCACAATAAAGTTTGTCCCAAAAACTCATTTCTTCATAATTAGATGGTACTTTTTTTTTCTTACTAGATAATATTTCATCGACCACAAGCATATAAGGGGATTCTTTTTTGAGTTTAAAAAATTTATTAACATCCTCAAAGAGTACGGAGGGAGCAAAAGGTCTAAAACCTTCTCTATATTTAATTTTCAGGTTTAATTTTTTTTGCATTTCTGGATTTCTTGGATCAGCTAATATACTCCTATTACCTAAAGCCCTAGGTCCAAACTCCATTCTCCCTTGAAACCAACCAATTATTTTACCATTAGCAATAAGACTTGCTACCTTTTCTGCTAATAAGGAAAAAACCTCTTCTTTTTCAGCAACAGCCTCCACAATTTTATTCATATTAGATATTTCATTTTCAGAAAATTCTGGACCTAAATAACTACCACCCATTATATCGTAATCTATTTTATTTTTTCTTGGTTGATCATAGTTCATATGATAAATTGCCAAAGCTGCCCCGAGACTTCCACCTGAATCTCCGGAGGCAGGTTGAATGTATATATTATCAAAAATATTTTCATTTAAAATTTTTCCATTAGCAACGCAATTTAAAGCAACTCCTCCTGCCAAACATAAGTTATTAAGTTTTGTAATTTCTTTAGTATGCTTTGCCAATTTGATTACAATTTCCTCTGTAACATTTTGAATTGCTAATGCCAAATCACAATGGTGTTGTTCTAATTTTAACTCCTCATTTCTTAATGGAAATCCAAATAGTTTTTCCCACTTTTTTTCACTAATCATTTTCAATGAGGTTGCATAAGAAAAATATTTTTGATTTAGCCAAATTGATCCGTCATTATTAATATTAACTAGATTTTTTTTAATAAGTTCAATAAAATTCAAAGTTCGATTTGAATTCCGATTACCATAGGGTGCCAAACCCATCAATTTATATTCCCCAGAATTTACTTTAAAACCTAAAAAATATGTAAAAGCAGAGTATAGAAGTCCTACAGAGTGAGGAAAATGCATTTCCTTAAGAATCTTGATATTATTACCAGAACCAATTCCAATTGAAGATGTACACCACTCTCCCACACCATCAATAGTCAAAATTGCTGAATTTTCAAATGAAGAACTAAAAAATGAACTAGCTGCATGAGATAAGTGATGTTCGGTAAATAAAAGATTAAGTTTTTTCTTGTCAAAATATTCAATTGAGCTAAGACCTTCAATGATTTTATTTTTAATAAATAATTTTTCGTCTAACCAAACAGGAATGGCTTTGAGAAATGAAAAAAGACCCCTTGGAGAGAAACTATAATATGTTTGTAAAAGACGTTCAAATTTTAATAATGGCTTATCATAAAACACAATGGCACTTATATCTGAAATCGAATACCCAGACTCTTTAAGGCAATACTTTATTGCCTCTTTTGGGAAATCGGGTGTATGTTTTTTTCTCGTAAATCTCTCCTCTTGAGCCGCTGCAACTACTATCCCATCTATAACCAATGAGGCTGCAGAATCATGATAGAAACAAGAAATACCAAGAACACAATATTTACTTTTCTTGTAATCTTTTTTCATTAGGAAATTATTTTTTTGAAACCCGTTGTTAATTCTTTTAAAATTAATTAGAAAGCAATTATAATTTTATCTTTTATTATTATTTTTAGGTTTAATTTTTATTTCTAAAAATTTCATTAAGATTAAAGTCTTCTCTAATAAATCTAATTTTTCCATAGACCAAAAAAGCTAAAATTGATATTGGGTAAGTAAACAATTCATTTATATTAAAACTGGTCTTTAATAAATAAACTGCTATATATAATACTAGGAAACATACGAAAATCTCTAACGCTGGAAATATCTCCCATTTTAAAGGATAGGTTTTTTGGCTGAAATAATAACCCATTAATAGCTTTGATATAATCCCAATACAAGTACCTATTGCAATTCCTTTTATTTCGTATGAATCGATTAAAAAATACATTGAGAACAACCCAATAAAAAAAGAGACCAAATAAATAATTAGATAGTAGATTGTTTTCTTAGAAAATGAAATCCCAATCTCTAGGATCCATGAAACACCTTTTAAGGCTATCCCAATAAAAATGATTGATAAAACATCTCCTGCTATATCATACTTGTCTGAAAATATTAAATCTGAAAAAATTGGAATAGCCCAGGATAGTATAAGAACTGCAAGAAAAATCCCAAAAGTGAAGTAAATTAAAATTAGATTATAAGATTTAATCGAATCTTTGTTTTTATAAGTTGATAAAGAAAATGGGCCCCAAGAAGTTTGAAAAGCCGACACAATTACCATAAGAGCTAGGCCTAACTTAGAAATTAAAGCAAAATTACCATTTTGAAATAATCCAATTTTATTAATAATAATTAGCCTTTCAAAAAAAGGTGTAAGAGAAGAAAATATACTCATTAAACCAAGTGGTGCAGAGAAAAGAAATAATTCCTTAAAAAAGGAAAAGCTTGATGGAACAATTAACCATTCTTTAATTAAAAAAATTCCAATTATTGAAAAAAGAATATTATTAATCAAGGAAATAATGAAAAAATCTTCAATTGATATATCATAAAAAAAAATTCCAATTGAAATTAAAATAAAATTTGAAAGAACCACTCCTAGTGAAAGTACTATGAACTTTTTTTGATTAAAAGACCATTTTAATATGGAACTAGAAAAATTAATGAAAACCATAAAAGGAGCGTGTGCTATTGATAGAAAAAAAATAATGGATGAATCTATTAAACTATTAGTTTGAATTTTTAATTGATCATAAAATAAATAAAGAATTAAATATCCGGTAAAAATAAAAATTGATTGTAAAACTATAGATTGAGAGATTAACTCTTTTCTTTCATCTACTTCTTCATATTGATAAAAAAATCTAGCAACAGATGATTCGAGCCCAAACACAAGAAATAGAACAAATGTTTGTATTAATATCAAAAAATAATCAATTATTCCAAATTCCAGGGGGCTGAAATGGAAAGTAAGAATTGGAAGTAAAATTAATGTAGTGAACTTTGTTAGAGCTGAAGAAATCCCATATATCAGGGTATCTTTGAGCAAGAAATTTAGCTTTTGATAATTCGAGAAAGTACTAAAGTCCACTTTTAATTTTCTTCGAACAAATTAACCCATTTTTTAGCAGCAATATAACCATTGTATTTATAGAACCACTCTTTATTTTTAACTCCATTCTTTTTTTCCAGTTCTGGAGAATTAATCAAACTTACAAGATGTGAAAAGATGTCTTTTTCTTTTTTTACACCAAAGACTGGAGGCGGGTCAAAGCCAAATAATTTTTTAAAGGAGTTATTGGGGAAATTGAATCCAACTATCAAAGGTTTACCCATAATTAAAGTTTCCCATCCAGTCCCCCCCCACATTATACCCTGACCAGAATAAAATTCTGAGGCAACAACATTTACCCTATTAATTAAAACCAAAATATCTCTTCTATTCATGATAGGTATCCAGACAACATTTTTTTCTATACCAGCTGTTTTACATAGTTTCTTAGTTTCTTCTACATTTGGACCATATTCAAAAAGAATTAATAAAATACTTTTTTTTGGAAATTCTTTAATTGTTCTTGAAAAGGAATTAATTAACCAATTATTGTTTTTATTGGCATATTCATCCCATCTATTAAAATTCGATGATTCAGGTTTAACCCACAAATGCCTTGAATGTGATAAAACAACGAAATCATATTCATTAATTTTATTTATAATATCTAGATTACTATCCTCTCCTCTTAAAAGATGAGATTTAGATAAATAAACCATTGGGTAATCTATTGGATAAAAATATAGTTTATTTTGCTCAAGTGACTCGAGAGTAACTCCGAACTGTGTGTTAATTATTTTTGAATTTTTCATCCCATTTAATTGAAATTTCTTCATTTTTTTTGCAAAATATCTAATCACAAAAAAATTTGAAGAAATCAATTTTTTGGTATTAATACAGTCAAAGTATTCAATACCAAAAGAACAAGGCGCAAAAATATTGATTTGCAAACCTGATGAATAAAATATTGCCGGAGTATTGCCAGTGCCAATGAGAACGTCAAAATCTTTAAATGTTTTTTTAATATACTTTTTTATACCAAAAATTGAGGGATAGTATCTCAGTTGTTTTTTCTTAAAGAAAACCTTGTGTAGAATATATATTATGTAAAAAAGAAAATTGAAAAAAAAATTTGTGCCTAAAATTTGGACTTGACTATTTAAAATTTCGGTCCTTGTAATATAAGGACTCCACTTATCGAGTTCAAATGTATCTGCAGAACAACTAAAATGAGAAGATTCATTTGTGCCATCATTTTTGAAAAGAAATAATTTAGCATTAATACCTAAATCTCTTAAATATCTTAATAATGAAAAATTATTATTGTTCATATTTCCGATAATGGCAACTTTCATGATATTTTATATTTTTTCACAGAGAACTTCATACACAGCTTTCAAATTATATTTTTCAAAAGGAAAAAAACTTTCACATTTTTTGTTCTCAAATAAATTGATAGACCCATCTGCACCAATTCCTATTATTCTAAAACCAAGTTTTTCTAATTGATCTGTAATTGCTTTGTAAGGAATACAAATATTTGCTCCTAATTTATACTCCCCTGAAATAAAATAGTTCAAGCTATTATCTATTGCTTGAATCCCCCAATCTCTTGTAGTAAAATTTTCAGTGTCATTATGTCCTTCAATTATGTAATAAATGAACCATCCAAGATCTGCTGCTGTAAAATAAAGCCTCCCACCTGGTTTAAGAAAATTAAAGTAATTTTTTAGCATAATTTTGTAATCCAAGCATTGTAAAACGCCATAAGAAAATACCAAATCAAATTTTTCAAAATTTTGATGATCCTCATAATCTATTACGGATGTGAAATAAATATTTTGTCTATTAATAGACTTTTTAATCTCATTAGCTATTTCAATTCTATTAAAGTCAATATCATATGATATTACATTTGAATTCAAATCGCTCAAAGCAAAAGACCACTGACCGAAACCACAACCATGATCAAATACTTCAGTTTTATCAGTAAAACCAATTGCATTTAATCTATTTATATATTTTGTTAAATCTCCTCCATTATAAACTCTTTGAAAGAATTCATAGTCATTTTGAGAATCAAAAAATTTTTTATTTTCAAATTTTTTTAGTGAGAGTTTAAGCATTGTCTTTTACAATTGAAATTAGAGTTTTAGTTTTAATTTTTTTCTTCTTTAAAAATTCCAAAAAATCAATAAATAAGTTCCCTATCCCTTTTTGTTTGTCATTCCTGAGTGAGGCAATTTTTTCACTTGGGACTAAATGTTTGATTCTTTCATAATAACTTAAACTAGGTATATTTAGATAAATATGAATTGGATGAAAACAAAAAATATTTAGATTTTTTTTAGAAAATTTTATATTATCTAATGTAAGGTCAAGCCCACTCATCAGATGCCCTAAATCAACATAATTGTGAGTAAATCTTTGAAGACCACTAAAATCCTTGAATTTAATTGCACCATCAGGGTGGTATATGTTGGAGTCGTATTTTAATCCCAAACTCTTAAAATAATTTAAAATAACAGAAGAGGTTGTTAATGAATGACTTCTGAACCCTTTTGCATTTGGGTAAATTTCAAATAATTCATCTATTATTTGTTTATAGTTAGAATTACCATTAACAAGTAAATGATTAAAATTTGGATGTAATCCAACTTCGTGAGGTAGATGTTCAGCTGATAGAATTTCATAATCATTAGTCGCAAAAAAAGTTCCTTTTTGATCATAATAATTTAATAAATCAATTACATACTCTAGTGCTAATTTATTTACCCAGTCGGTATCAAAACTAAGAGCTACTTTCATTAATAAAATAATTTTGGGGATTGGATTTTTAACATATTGATTCTTTTCATTATTTGACTATGGTAACATGGATTACTTGAAATAATAATTTTATTTATATGATTTTTTTCTATATATGATGGATCATTGACCATTAAACCCATTTTCGTAGTTCCATGAATTGTATCATTATCATCAATATAACATTCAACATCATTAAAATTTATATCATTATACAAGGTTGACATTGCAAAAACAGAACCAGTACCATAAACAACGATTCTATCGCCCCTATAATCATTTATACATGAAACAATTGAATTGAAGGAGGAATCAAGATCTCTTAAATTTTTTTTGTAAATCATTAATTGCTCCGTAACATCTATCAGTGAATGAATTTCTTTTTTTTCAGTTTTTTTAATTATAAACCACATGGGTACGCGATTTTCAGAAACAATTTCGTCAATAACTTTAAACCCAGACATAGTGAAAATTATTTTTATTGTTTCTGGGGTAAATCTGCTTAAATGATCATAAGTATAAATATCTATTGGATTGTTCTTGAAGTTTGGAACACCAATAAAACAAATCCCATCTTCGTCTAAATTATCATAGATAAAACTTAAAAAATCTAAAGGCTTAGGAACATGCTCTAACACTCCATTTGAAACAACTATTTGAAACTTATCAATGGATAATTTTACATCATCAAAACTCGAGGAATATATTTCTGCCTCAGGAATGAGTCGCTCATGATACAAGCTTGCGTTTTTTGAAGGCTCAATGCCATATAGCCGCCAATTTTGATTTTTATCTGAAAAATTTTTTAATAAAAGACCCTTACCACATCCTATGTCAAGAATATTTCCTTTTTCATATTTACTCATATTTTTTTGTAAAAACTGAACTATATTCTCATAAATTCCAATATAGCCTTGATCTGTTTGATATTTGAATTCACTTATATCATTTTCACTATGCAGGTCATATTCCTCCTCATAAAACCAATCTTCCTTTCCTCTTGCTCCAGTTTGGTTAAATACTAGTCCAGTATCTTGGCAAAAATAGTTTGAAACATCCTCGTTAATAAATTTTTGCTCTGAAGTCATAGCTTTTTTGAAACTATCCATTTTCAAAACATTTGCAGATCCAGTAATTGGGCTAATAATATTTTCCATTTATCCTTGATTTTTCTTGTATAACCGTTCAGGTGAGTTAAATTCTTCAATATTTTTTGGTACTCTTACATTATAACCTAAAAGTCTTTTAATATTTTGATTATTTTTAATTTTATTATTCACTAATTCATTTGTGGTTAAATCAATTTGCTGCTTCATGAAGGATCTTGTGTATACAAGAGTAAGTGCTCTCCTTTCTTTAGAAGTTAAATTAGTCCCTCCTGCGTGCCAACATAAAGAATCGAACATCACAATATCACCAGCTTTTCCTTCAAGTTGAATTGCATTTTTGTAAAAAAAATCATCAGAAGGTTTTTTTTCTATCAAATGACTTTTAGGGAGAATATAAGTTGCACCATTTTCATTTGTAAAATTATCAAGCATAATTAATAATTGAACTGACAGAAGATAGGGTCTGCAGAACCTTTGTGTATCTCTATGAATTTTATTTTGAATTTTATTTGAAAAATTAGGTTTTAATGTAATGCCATTAAATGAATGAATTATACATGTCTCGCCTAATATGTGATCGACTGAATTTTGAACAGGATTATGATCTAAAAAATGGAGATAGGTTTCATCCATTTCATGAGCAAGGTAAAAATATGTATTTTTTACCTCAGGATTTTTTTTATTAATTATTTTATCAAAAGCTTTTTTTAATTCTTCAACTT
>DEYL01000039.1 GCA_002364535.1 Flavobacteriaceae bacterium UBA3159
GATTTGTATTGGGTTCCAAAAATGGTATTGTTGGTGGTCAGATGAAGATAATCCAAGTCGTTGGGGATATCAAATCCTTTGGGTATATAATTGAAATTAGTATCTTTTGAGGAAGCGACCTCTACGACCTCTCCTAATTTTTTTGCTTCTTTAATGGCTTTGGTAGACCAAGTACCCGAATTGACATAACCCGCTTTGTTTTCCAACAAATTATAGGCTGTCATTAAAAATTGCAAACTGGCTCCGCCTTGAAGAAACATGGCTTTGTAACCTTTGCCCTCTAAACCTAAAAGTTTGAGGGAGAGGAAACAGGCCTCTTCCATTATGGCTTTAAATTCATTGCTTCTGTGAGATATTTCTATCAGTGATAAACCGATATTGTCCAGTTCTAAAACGGCTTTGGCGGCTCCCTCGATTACTTCCTTGGGAAGGATGGCGGGGCCTGCACTGAAATTGTGTTTTTTCATATCAATTTTTCAAAGTGCAAATATCATAAGTTCAGACCAATTACCAATTGAATAGAGATTAATTTTTACCAATTTTTTTAACAAAATCACAAACCAAAAAACAGAAGGGATTACAAGCCTTTTAGAAACTCCAGTGTATCCACACCATCGGCATAATCCCAAAGTTGTGGATTTTGGGCCTGACCAAAAGGAATGGAACCCTCAATATCTGCCTTAGAAACTATACACTGTATTTTTTCCCGCTGTTCAAGCAAGTGACTTTTTAATGGACTGAGTGTTTCATAAAATTCATAGTGTCCCGTGGCAATCGGTGAGGAGATGGCTTTATCCTCTCTAAGCATAAAAAAACCATTTTCCAAAAAGTCAAACTCACTCATTAAATAAACTGCCTTATTGTAATCATAATTGTTGGTATACTTGTTCATTTCAATCACATGGGCATAAGAATACAAACCTCCAAAAACCAAATCCAGATCAAAACCCTTGGATAAATATAGCTTGGAAACGCTTCGGCACCCCAATCCGTAATACTGCAGCATGTCTTTACCAAGATTTTCCATATCCTCTAGGGTTTCTGAGCCATTGATAACCGCAATTCCGTTTTTGTTTTTCCTGATGATGTGCGGATATTTAGAAAAATAATAATCGAAATACCTAGCTGCATTGTTGCTACCGGTAGCGATTACCGCATCAAACCCTTCCAATTGCCCATCGGTGAATGAGGTAAGGGATTGAAAAATCGGGTCAATACCTACAATAAAGGGAATCAAAATACTGTCTTTGGTGGCACATTTGACCAAGGCTCTGTTCCCGGAAATCCATATAGAAATAAGATCATGCAACCCGACCAGAGGAATATTACCTGCCATAATAACAGCGATGGTTTTAGGATTGCGATTATCCTTCAGTGGGTAGTTGCTTTCCCAACGAGCAATTTTATCGGGCTGAAGGGCACATCCCCAGGATTGTATGGCAGTTATACAGGCTTTTTTTTGGAACCAACCATTTTGAATTTGGGCGCGGTCAATCGCTTCGAAAAAAGTGTCATAACGAGAATCCAACTCAGAAATATGGCTAAAAAAGGATCCCAATTTTTCTAAGGCCTTAATTCTGTCTTTCAGTCCACTCATTTATTTGTAAAGAATATTAATAGGTCTTACTTTTGTAGTCAAATTTAATTAAACATATTCATTATGGCCATCATCATTACCGACGAATGTATCAATTGTGGTGCTTGTGAACCCGAATGCCCCAATACAGCGATTTATGAGGGTGCTGATGACTGGCGATATGAGGATGGAACCGATTTGAAGGGAGATGTAGTTCTACCCAACGGTAAAGCGCTTAATGCTGAGGAGGCCCAGATTCCTGTGTCAGACGAATTCTACTATATAGTTCCTGACAAATGTACTGAGTGCAAAGGATTTCACGATGAACCGCAGTGTGCCGCTGTTTGTCCGGTTGATTGTTGTGTACCGGACGAGGACAATGTAGAGACAGAAGAAGTGTTGTTGGGTAAACAACGCTTTATGCATCAAAACTAATTCCATTTTTTTATGAAAGCCGGAATTGTAGGCCTGCCCAATGTGGGCAAATCCACATTATTTAATTGTCTCTCCAATGCCAAAGCGCAGAGTGCCAATTTTCCTTTTTGTACCATAGAACCCAACATAGGAGTAGTAAATGTTCCGGACAAGCGTTTGGATCACCTGGCCGATCTGGTCAAACCGGAAAAAGTGATCCCGGCTACGGTCGAAATTGTCGATATTGCAGGATTGGTCAAAGGAGCCAGCAAGGGTGAGGGATTGGGCAATCAATTTTTGGGGAATATCAGAGAAACAGATGCTATACTCCATGTTTTGAGGTGTTTTGAGGACGACAATATCGTTCATGTCGATGGATCGGTAGACCCGATCAGAGACAAAGAAACCATTGATATCGAACTCCAATTAAAGGATTTGGAAAGCACCGAGAAAAGAAGGGATAAAATCCTAAGTGCTGCCAAAACAGGAAACAGGGAATCACAAAAGGAATTAGAGGTATTGGATCAGATTATTACAGCATTAGAGGCGGCACAAAATATAAGATCAATTTCCTTTTCGGACGAAGATCGTGCCAATTATGTAAACACACTGCAACTCATTACTGACAAACCGGTAATGTATGTCTGTAACGTCAGTGAAGATGCAGCGGTAAGTGGGAATGATTATGTAAATCAGATTAAACAAGCAGTGTCACAAGAAAACGCCGAGGTATTGATTTTAGCAGTCAGCATCGAAGCCGACATCAATGAATTGGACTCCTATGACGAAAGACAATTGTTTTTGGAGGATATGGGACTTAACGAACCTGGCTCCTCCAAATTGATCCGATCGGCCTATCAACTTCTCTCCTTGCAAACTTATTTTACTGCTGGAGAGAAAGAAGTCCGTGCTTGGACAATTTCAGCAGGGGCAACTGCACCCCAAGCCGCAGGGGTTATCCATACCGATTTTGAAAAAGGGTTTATTCGCGCTGAAGTGATCTCCTTTGACGATTACAACCGCTTTGGAAGTGAACAAAAAGTAAAAGAAGCTGGAAAAATGAGGGTAGAGGGGAAGGAGTATGCCGTTCAAGACGGTGATGTGATGCACTTTCGTTTTAATATTTGAAAATTATTCATCAAGCGATAACTAAAGCCGGATTTCGATTTCCTTCTTCTGAGTCCAGGAAATTACTCTGAAACAGAATCGTAAATCTGCACCTTTTTCCAAAGATGCTGAGCCTTTTCAATAAACAAAACATGGGAGGGATCAGCTTGATAAGCATCGTGTGTTTTCAGATCGGGAAAGCTAACCACCAAGCTGTAGGTGTAGGAAAAATCCACCACAGGCCGATTAGTCTCAGCAGGCTGACCGATATGAAAACTAACGACCTGAGGGGTACTGTATATAAACTCTTGAAGGACATTTTCGAAAGATCGTCTATCCTTTTGATCATCTGGATTTTTTAACCAGAAAAAAACCATATGGAGGAAGTCGCCTTTAATTCTTTCGGATTGGATATTTGGTTTCATAAGAATAGTAGTGCGTTAAGGTTGTAATTTTTTAATCATCGGGCAATCTAAAAATAAATAATCTAAAACCCTTTTAAATAGGGTTAAATAACGAAACTTCTCAACAATAAAATATTACAATTTGTTAATTTCTTTGGATGTAATCCATTCAAAAATTGGGCTTCAAATTATAATTTAGCATTGTCTTTATGGCCAAACCAACCCAATATACCGAAGAAAATATACGTTCACTCGACTGGAAGGAGCATATCCGTATGCGTCCCGGGATGTATATCGGGAAATTAGGAGATGGTTCCTCTCCCGACGACGGCATATACATTCTCTTAAAAGAGGTTTTAGACAATTGTATCGATGAATTTGTCATGGGTGCCGGAAAAACCATTGAAATTTCTATTAAAGACAACGTTGTCAGTGTAAGAGATTACGGTCGTGGTATACCTCTGGGAAAAGTGGTAGATGTTGTTTCCAAAATGAACACCGGTGGGAAATACGATTCCAGAGCATTTAAAAAATCCGTAGGCTTGAACGGAGTAGGAACCAAGGCCGTTAATGCTTTATCCTCCATGTTCAGTGTAGCGTCTTTTAGAGATAATCAAACCACCAATGCTGTTTTTGAATTTGGAAACCTCATTCAAGAAGACCCTGTAAAATCAAGCTCTAAAAGAAGAGGTACCAAGGTGGTGTTCGTGCCCGATACATCCATTTTTAAAAATTATAAATACCGATTGGAATACGTTGAGCGTATGCTCAAAAACTACGTTTACCTCAACCTGGGATTAACCATTGACCTCAATGGGGTAAAATTTTCTTCCGAAAATGGCCTAAAAGATTTACTTGAGGATCAAACCAATGCATCCGACCTTTTGTATCCCATCATTCACCTAAAGGGGGAAGATATTGAAGTGGCCATCACCCACAGCAGATCTCAATACAGTGAGGAATATCACTCCTTTGTGAATGGACAAAACACTACCCAAGGGGGAACCCATCATGCCGCTTTCAGAGAAGCGCTGGTGAAGACCATAAGAGAACATTTTGGAAAAAATTTCGACGCCTCCGACATACGAAAGTCCATCATATCAGCCATCAGTATCAAGGTCATGGAACCGGTTTTTGAATCTCAAACCAAAACCAAATTGGGATCCACCGAAATGGGAGATAAAATGCCCTCGGTTCGTGCATACATCAATGACTTTTTAGGGACTCAACTCGACAATTTTCTGCACAAAAATACAGAAACTGCAGAGGCCATTCGCCGTAAGATCTTACAGGCTGAAAAAGAGCGTAAAGAGCTTTCCGGGATCAGAAAATTGGCCAAAGAACGCGCCAAAAAGGCAAGCCTTCATAACAAAAAACTAAGGGATTGTAGGGTGCATCTGGGAGACTTGAAGAAAGACCGTCGACTGGAATCCACCATATTTATCACCGAGGGTGACTCGGCCAGCGGTTCCATAACCAAGTCGAGAGATGTTAATACCCAAGCGGTATTTAGTCTTAGAGGTAAGCCACTAAACACCTACGGGATGACCAAAAAAATCGTATACGAAAATGAAGAATTCAACCTTTTACAGGCCGCGCTCAATATCGAAGAAAGTATGGAGGACTTGCGATACAACAACATCGTTATTGCCACCGATGCCGATGTGGATGGAATGCACATACGTTTACTGCTCATCACTTTTTTCCTGCAATTTTTCCCTGAATTGATAAAAGAAGGGCATCTTTACATCCTACAAACACCCCTTTTTAGAGTCAGAGACAAAAAACAAACTTTTTACTGTTATAGTGAAAATGAAAGAAAAGAGGCCATTAATAAATTAGGTAGTAAACCCGAGATCACCCGCTTCAAAGGTTTGGGAGAAATTTCACCGGATGAGTTTAAGTTTTTTATTGGGGAAGACATTCGATTGGATCCGGTCATGTTGGACAAATCAACTACCACAGATGAATTATTGCAATTCTATATGGGAAAAAACACACAGGATCGTCAAAAATTTATCATCGATAATCTAAAAGTTGAATTGGATGTAGCCGAAGAAATGATATAATAAATGGATGATTTAGAGTTTGAAAAAATACCAGAGGGGGTAAATAAAGGTGATACACTCGTTAAAATTACAGGGATGTACAAGGACTGGTTTCTGGACTACGCTTCTTATGTTATCTTGGAACGCGCTGTACCAGCAATCTACGACGGATTAAAACCCGTTCAGCGTCGTATCCTCCATTCTATGAAGGACTTAGATGATGGCCGTTACAATAAAGTGGCCAATATCGTTGGGCACACCATGCAATACCATCCCCACGGAGATGCCAGTATTGCCGATGCCATGGTACAAATCGGTCAAAAAGATTTATTGATCGATACCCAAGGAAACTGGGGAAACATCCTTACCGGAGACCGTGCTGCAGCTTCCAGATATATCGAAGCTAGATTGTCCAAGTTTGCCCTCGAAGTGGTCTTTAGCCCCAAGGTCACAGATTGGCAGCTCTCTTATGATGGGAGGAAAAAAGAACCGGTTCATTTACCGGTCAAATTCCCTTTGCTGTTGGCACAAGGGGCAGAAGGGATTGCAGTGGGCCTTTCTACCAAAATACTCCCTCACAATTTCATAGAGCTACTCAACGCCAGTATTCAACACTTAAAAAGAAAAAAATTCAAGCTTTATCCTGACTTTCAAACCGGAGGAATCATTGATGTTCAAGGCTACAACGATGGGAATCGGGGAGGTAAAATCAGGGTCAGGGCCAAGATCAGTCAGATGGATAAAAACACTTTGGTCATCAATGAAATTCCCTATGGAACCACAACTTCCGGACTGATCGATAATATCCTAAAGGCCAATGAAAAGGGTAAGATTAAGATCAAAAAAATTGAGGACAATACTGCGGCCAGTGTAGAGATCATCATTCACTTGCCCAACGGTATTTCACCCGATAAGACCATTGATGCGCTATATGCCTTTACGGACTGCGAAAGTTCCATTTCTCCTTTGGGTTGTGTAATCATTGATAACAAACCCCATTTTATCGGGGTTAGCGAAATGTTAACCCTTTCCACAGATCATACGGTAACCCTCCTCAAAAAAGAGTTGGAGGTGCAGTTGGGTGAGTTGGAAAACCAGTGGCACCATGCTTCTTTGGAGCGTATTTTTATCGAAAACAGAATTTATCGAGATATTGAGGAGGAAAATACCTGGGAAGGGGTATTAGAGGCGATTCGTAAAGGACTAGAGCCTCATGTTTCGATTCTCAAAAGAGCTGTAGTTGAGGAGGACTTGGTCAAATTGACAGAAATCAGGATCAAACGCATCTCTAAATTTGACATTGACAAGGCCCAGCAGAAAATAGATGCCTTAGAAGGAGATATTGCTGAGGTGAAAAACCATCTAGCCCATTTGATTCATTATGCCATAAATTACTTTAAACATCTGATCAAAACCTATGGTAAAGGAAGGGAACGAAAATCTGAAATAAGGATCTTTGATGATGTTGATGCCAAAAAGGTAGTGGTAAGAAATCAGAAGTTGTATCTCAACCGAGCGGAGGGCTTTATTGGTACTTCGCTCAGAAAAGACGAATACTTGTGCGACTGTTCTGACATTGATGACATTATTGTCTTTACCAAAGAGGGAAAAATGCAGGTGGTTAGGGTAGACAGTAAGGTTTTTGTGGGTAAGGACATCATTCATGCGGCTATTTTTAAGAAAAACGATACCCGTACCATCTACAATATGATATACAAGGATGGTAAAAAAGGAAGCTCCTTCATCAAAAGGTTTGCCGTCAAAGGAATCACCCGAGATAAAGTATATGAAATGACGCAGGGCTCTCCGGGTTCGACCGTTTTGTATTTTACTGCCAATCCCAATGGCGAAGCCGAGGTGGTGACCATTCTTTTGCGAAATACCGGGAATGTCAAGAAGCTAAAATGGGATTTGGATTTTGCGGATCTACAGATCAAAGGCAGAGGGGTAAGAGGGAATACTGTGACCAAATACAACATCCTTCGGGTGGAATTCAAAGAAAAGGGGATGTCTACCCTCAAGCCAAGAAAAATCTGGTTTGATCCAACCATCAAAAGACTCAATACTGATGAGCGAGGAGAACTCTTGGGTGCATTTAAGGGGGAAGACAAAATATTACTGATCAATAAAGATGGAGATGCAAAGGTTGTCATACCCGAACTGTCCTTGCATTTTGACGATAAATTGATTTGTATTGAAAAGTGGAAGCCCAACAAACCAATTACTGCAGTCTACTTCGATGGAGAAAAACAGCGCTACTTTATCAAAAGATTCCTCATTGAAAGTGAATCAAAGGAAGACCGATTCGTCAAACCCGAAGGAGATTTGATTTTCCTCAATACCGACTGGCGACCATTGATTACGGTAAACTTTGTCAAACCAAGAGACAAAGATCCCATCCCGCCCATGGAAATCAATGCCGAAGAATTCATTGCTGTTAAAGGTTTTAAAGCACTTGGAAATCAACTGTCTCAACAAAAAATCAAAAACATAGAACTTAAGGAAGCCTTGCCCTATGACGATGAAGAAAAATCTATTGAAGAAATCGAAGTCAACGATCAAGAGGAGTTGAGTGCGGACGATGATTCGCAAATCAAATTGAATCTATGATTGTTTGGGTTTACCCCTTAGCTTCATATTTATAAATTCCACCCCCAACGAAAAAGTAATAGCGAAATAGAGATATCCTTTGGGGATTGATCCCACTTACTGACCCAATATTTCTGTATGCAACAAATGGGCTGCCTCTGCCAAAAGCATAAATTCAACAAATAAAGAAAAGAAAGCCCCAAAATTTGTATGGAGAGGTTTTGATTGACAAAATTTACAACAGGTTGGGCAAATAACATCATGATCAAAACCGAAACCACAATGGCAATCCCGAATAAGGCAGACCATTGCTAAAGCCCTGTGTGGTATAGATAGAGTCTACTTAAGAAAAAACAAGATTGATCAAAGTAATTTTTAGAATGGCTTCGGTCAGTATTGACTGTCGTCCCGTGTGTGGATTGATGATAATCTTCTACTCTTAATTCTACCTTATCATAAATTTCTTCGGTGCTTTTTCATAATAAGAACATTCCTCCCAAAAAAGGATTACTGTTTGTTCGGAAATTTCGGCATACATAAAATTTTGTTCATGTTTAACCTTACGGATCCCATAAAGATCAGAACCGCAATGCCCAAAAATAATACCAGCCGAAGAATCAATGGCACGGCCAATTGGATTCCAATGGCGCTCTTTTGTGTTTTTTGGGAGATAATTTTTCTGCTATGATTGACACGAAAAAAAATTTTGTCGATTCCAAAAAACGATTTCTAAAAAGTGAGTGTCAGCGGTAAAGACAGAATTTTTGCGTTAAAGAAAAAATTCCATGATCTATTTGATTTTCTTGATGGTACCCCGTTGCTTGTTGTCGGATTTACCCACCAAAGAATATTCAAAAGTATAGGTATTTCCTAAGGTCGATAGAATTTTGATTTGTACCGGACGTTTGTCTTGGTTGGACTTGGGGTTGAGTTTGTTTAAAATACATTCACAATCGTTGACCCATCGAATACGCGCAGAGTCTATTTTTCCTCCATAGGTCTCAATTTCAAGATCTTCTGTTCTAGAGAAATAAGAAGTTTTGATCTCACCGTTGATAAGTGTGCTAAATTCAAAAGATCCCGTATGAAATTTTTCACAATCTCTGTTTATAGAATAACAGGAATATAACAATAACGATCCAAAACAGACAACTAGGAGAAAACTATTTTTTGGGCGTAAATCTCTCAAAACTTCCATCACCATAAAGGTAAATGATTTCTCTTGGAGATGCACTTTCTTCAAAAGGAATTGACGATTTTTTTTGATTTTCAATTTTCTCAGCGGTTGGATATTCCTCAAGAAGGTTTCGTGGTTTATCCATTTCAAAAGGATTGAATAAATCACTTTTACTTTTTTGAGGGGTGGGAGTAGGTCTACCTAAAATAAGCCATTCCAACGTCACTTCGTCAAATGTCTCATAGACTTTCATTAAAAATTCCAAACTGGGTTTATTTCTTCCGGAGAGTATGTGTGAAATGGCAGAACGTTGTACACCTATTTTTGAAGCAAAAGCAGCTGCTGAAAGCTGATGATTGCTTATCATTTCTTCAATTCGTTCGACGATTGCATTAGTGTTTAACATTGTAAACAATTGAAAATACTTACGAATATATTAAAAATATTGAT
>DEYL01000043.1 GCA_002364535.1 Flavobacteriaceae bacterium UBA3159
CTATCATCGCCAAAGCAATCACCATCTCTAAGCTCAAATCGCTGAAAATACTTTCCAGCGCGAGCTTTTGTCTCGTCTTTAATGTATTGAAAGTTGTGATCATTATGATCCATGAAGTTTACATGAGACCTAAAACCACTTCTCTTGGTCTTTAAACCAAATTTACCTTCTTCGTTTTTAAAAGTTCCAGAAATAGCGATTGTAGGGATTAATAAAAATATAATTAACAATTTTTTCATAAAATCTTTGCCTTAGATATTGTAGTTTTATTCTATCTTTAGGGACAGTCTAATTTATATTCTTTTCGATATCCATCAATACTCTTTTTAATGAAGAAACGACTTTCTTTTTTTCTGAACGGCTAAGGTCAACCGCCAAACTAAAACCATCATATTCTTCGCGAAATGAATTCTTTTTATTTTTTTTGTCTTTTTCTGTTTCAATAACCTGATATGTCTGAATTTTATGCGCTATACCCTTTACATTGATTTCTTCTTTTTTTTCACACACGATTTGTTTTTTTATTAAAGCATAGGTTTCATGAGAAATAAGGATTTGTCCAGAATCTGCTTTTGACTCGAGACGACTCGCCAAATTAACTTCTCCGCCAATAATAGTATAATCGAGTCGGTCTTCGGAACCAAAATTACCTACATTACAGTAGCCAGTATTTATACCAATTCGTATATTTAAAGGTTTCGATATCCCTTGGTCTTCCCATAATTTTCGCAAGTACTTCATTCGTTCTTGCATTTCTAATGCCATAAGGACGCATGCATTAGCGTCTTCTCTGTCTCCTTTACTCTCTGGATCGCCAAAAAAAATCAATATGGCATCTCCTACAAATTTATCAATTGTACCACCATGCTTAAGAGCAATTTTAGACATTTCATTTAGATAGCTGTTTAACAGAGAGCTCAATACCTCAGGCTCAAGTCTATCAGTAAGCTCAGTAAAACCCTTGATATCAGAAAAAAATACAGTAAGTTTTTTTCGATAAGCTTCAATTTTTACGTTTTGTTTTCCAGAGAAAATTGACTCATATACTTGTGGAGATAAGTATTTTGAAAGCTTCGCAGCTAACTTTTCGATTTTGTCATGTGCATGCACTCTCTGGGTGATATCGACAACAGTCCATAGAACTTCTTCTTCATCGGCTACAGGATCGCCGGCTATTCGAAACCAAATTTTGCTGCCATCCTTTTTCTTGATTGGCCAATCAAGATTAACCGTCTTTTTGTTACGAACTTGTTTAAAGGCCTTTTCCCCAAACTCCTTATAAGTCTCACCAGAAATATGGATCATTTCTGCGCTATTACCTATTAGCTCTTCCCTAGAGTATCCCAACAAATCACAAAACTTTGGATTCACTTCAAGTAGCTTTCTGTTTTTATCAACAATCATGATGCCAACCCCAGTATTATAAAAAACCTGTTGAAATCTTGAAGGTAGTTGTGTTTTTGCATCCATGGTGAAACTTTCTGATAATAGGATTATTAAACCTACTTTCATATATTTTCTTTAGCAATAGAGGATCTTGTGTTAGATTTAGCCTAGTGTTAGGTTTGTACTTCAGACGTACTTTGTTGCGTATTATAAGGTTTCTAGCCAGTATATTCTATTAAGTTAACATAAATTATTGGCAGGTGTGATTGACTTGATATTTGGAGATGAAACTATGAATTGGACTCTCAAAAACCAGAAAAATAAAGCGATAGTGTGGGACTATTGGCAACGGATGAATAATGCCCAACCATCTGAAATAAAATCAATTTGTGGAAGGGCATTTGATAAAGACGTGAACTGGAATGGATCGCAACCTTTTAATCAAATAATTGGGGTTGATAAGCTCATTTCAGAGTTCTGGGAGCCACTTCTAAAAGCATTTCCAGATATACAACGTATTCCACATATCCTTTTAGGTGGTATGTCGGCGAATGAAGAGTGGGTATCTGGGTATGGATATTTATCTGGAACGTTTGTTAACGACTGGTTGGGAATTCCAGCAACGGGTAAGAAAACAAATATAAATTTTGGTCAATTTTTTGTCATGCGTGATGAAAAAATTGTAGAGAGCTACGTTATTTTTGATATTCTTAGTGTCATGAAGCAGGCTGGGTTCCAAGTACTGCCGCCCGCGCTGGGTCAAGAGGGTGGCAAAGTTTTAAAACCACGTGAAAATGGAATTTTGTTAATGGAACAGGATGATCTGGAAAGCCGCAAGACACAGCAATTAATTGAGGCAATGGCTACAAGTATGGGTTGGTACAACAGAAGTCGCGATATGGAAAATATGGATACCATGAAACATCACCATTTTTGGCATTCAGACTTTCATTGGATGGGACCAACTGGAATTGGTTCGTCTCATACAATTGAAGAATACAAAGATTTCCACCAAAGGCCATGGGTTCTAGGCTTTGGTGATCGAGATTTAAATGAAGAATCTGGCGGTCGTTTCATGGGTTGGTATTCTGAGGGGCAGTTTGGTGCACTTGGCATTTGGGACTCTAAGTATTCGTTGCATAACGGAGAATATCAGGGAATTCCTGCAACAAAAAAAATGATGACCCTCCGAGATTTTGATTGGTATAGGCGTGAGGGAGATTATTTAATTCAGAATTGGGTACCTATGGATGTAATTGATCTTTTTTTACAAATGGATGTGGATCTTTTTGACCGTATGCATCGTCAAAACGAGCTTCGTAAGCAAGGCATAAATTGGTGGGATCTGCCAGTAAATAGATTTTCTT
>DEYL01000045.1:0-778 GCA_002364535.1 Flavobacteriaceae bacterium UBA3159
ACGTTCACAGCTTCTTGCTTCAATTAGGGCTGCATAAAGCAATTGATGAACCAATTGATCATTTCTGCTCCCTCCTTTGGGGAAAAACTGCTGTAAATCCCTTACGTATTCGTCTTTGCGTTCTCTGCCCAAGACCCAGCCTCTTTCACGCAAGAGTTGGTGAACTATTTCGAAATGACTCAATTCCTCTTGGGCCAATGCGATCATGGCTTCAACAAGTTCACTTTCCTCAGGGTATCTGACTATTAAAGAAATGGCGGTACTGGCCGCCTTTTGTTCGCAAAAAGCATGGTCGGTTAATATTTCGTGTATGTTTTTTTCAACTATGTTTACCCAACGGGGATCGGTAGGAAGTTTGAGTCCAAGCATGGCAGTATTTTAAAGATCCAAATCAAATTCTTTTTTCAGGACTTCGATATCGGGATTTATTTTTTTTAGGTATTCGTATTTATCTTTTACTCCGTAAACATATTCTTCACTTTTTCGAGCTTCTACCTTAATTTCAAAAGTGATTTTATAGTTATTTAACGCCTGATTCAGGTGGGCAAGGAGGGGAGTCAATTCCTTCGTCAATTCAACTTTACTGAGTGAACTCGAGGTTTTCAATACGATTTTGTGATCTGCTTGCAGTTCGGGTTGGATCATTTCCAGTATGGCAGCAATGTTGTTTTCTCCCAGATTGTTTTTTTCTTTGGTATAGGCCTTCCAAAGTACTAATAGTGTTTCTTGGCTAAAGCTTTCCTGAGCGTCGTTGACTTTAATTTTTTTTGAGGATGAT
>DEYL01000045.1:1091-1213 GCA_002364535.1 Flavobacteriaceae bacterium UBA3159
ACTTTAATTTTTTTTGAGGATGATTTCCTTTCCGCTTCTTTTTTCAGTCCTATACTGGAGAGGGACAAACTGGAAACACTATTTCCCAGACCTGCTTTTTCGATTTTGATTTTAGGAGGGGA
>DEYL01000045.1:1616-27785 GCA_002364535.1 Flavobacteriaceae bacterium UBA3159
TCGGGGGGGGGGGTACTTCAGTCTTTTGAAGGTTAGAGGTTTCCGAGGTACGCCCTTTAAAATGGCTTCCTGGGATGATAAATTGGTTTACTTTTCCCCGAAATGGAGAGAGGCCATTTGCATGAGACATAATTCAATCAATAATCGTTTGTTCTTCGTATTTCTGTAATCCAGTTCACATTTACTGGCTATGTCAATCGCCTTCAACAGCAAGGGCAGTGGTGCTTTTGTAGTTTGTTCTTTAAACTTTTCCTCGGTATTTTTAGTGACCTCAAGCAAATGAAGGGTTTTGTTCTCTTTGCTGACCATCAAGTTTCTGAAATGGGATCCCATTCCTGTGATGAACTGTAATTCATCAAATCCTTTTTGTAGTAATTCGTCAAAAGCCAACAATAGGGCTGGGATATCGTGGTTCAACATCAATTCCGTAACGGAAAAAAAGGTTTCATGATCCAGTACATTAAGATTTTCGGACACGGATTTTACGGTCAGGCTTCGGTCGGTAAAACTGACCATTCGATCATAGATGGACAGGGCATCTCTCAGTGCGCCATCGGCTTTTTGGGCGATCAAATTCAGTGCCTCCTCTTCAAATTCTATTTTTTGGTCTTCTGCTATTTTTTGTAAATGTTCCTTGCAATCCTTGACACTGATTCTCTTAAAATCGTAGGTTTGGCATCGGGAGAGTATGGTGGGGATTATCTTTTGTTTTTCAGTGGTGGCTAGAATAAAAATGACGTGTTTTGGAGGCTCTTCCAACGTTTTGAGAAAGGCATTAAAGGCTCCAATGGATAGCATGTGTACCTCGTCGATTATATAAATCTTGTGGGTTCCTACCTGTGGGGGGATTCTAACTTGTTCATTCAGACTGCGAATGTCATCTACCGAGTTATTGGAGGCGGCATCCAGTTCAAAAATATTAAAAGCGAAACTCTCATTGGCGAGTTTTTTGCCTTGATTATTGATTTTTTTGGCCAGAATTCGCGCACAAGAAGTTTTACCTACGCCCCTAGGGCCACAAAAAAGCAAAGCCTGTGCCAATTGATTTTTTTCTATGGCGTTGTCCAATGTCTGAGTAATGGCCTTTTGACCTACTACTTCCTCGAAAGTTTGCGGGCGATATTTTAAGGCTGATACAATGTAAGCTTCCATTTTAAGTGGAGTATAAACAAAGATAAAAATAGAAAAATGTCCATGCAGGAGTCAACAAATAAATTCACACTAAATTATCAACAAAAGACTAACTTTGTATCCGGCAGGCTGTCTTATTGCTCTTGTTTACAAGAGAGGAAAGTCCGGACACCACAGAGCAGTATAGCGGGTAATACCCGTCGTTCGCCCCGGCGAATAGGACTAGTGCAACAGAAAGCAAGTACAGTTCGGCTGTAGTGAAATCAGGTAAACTCTATGCGGTGCAACGCCAAGTAAGATTGCGTTTGAGGACGGCTCGTCCGATGCGATTGGGTAGGCGGCTAGAATGTTGTAGCAATGCAACATCCAGATAAATAATAAGACTCGACAGAATCCGGCTTACAGGCCTGCCTTTTTTATTGCTCAAAAAAGCTGAATACATTGCTGCCGTATTTTCTAGATTTGCTGAATTTGGAGTGCTCCTCAAACACCTCGTGTTCACTGTGTTCGATAATCAATAACCCTTGCTGATTTAACAGTTGGTTGGCAAAAACCTTTTCAATGATCTCATGGTACTGAGGGGTTGCCAAATCGTATGGCGGGTCTGCAAAAATCAAATCGAATTGCATTTTAACAGCAGACAGGTACTTCCAGGTGTCCATCTGTGTTACTTGAATGGGGAGTTTTAAAGATTTGGAGGTTTTACGGATAAAATCAACACACATTTTGTTTTGATCCACAGCGATGATGTTTTTTACCCCACGGGAGCCAAACTCATAACTGATGCTTCCCATACCGGAAAAAAGGTCTAAAACAGCGGTGTTTTCCCAATCGCATTGGTGTTGAAGTATGTTGAATAAAGCTTCTTTGGACCGATCGGTGGTGGGGCGAACAGGAAGTTTTTTGGGGGCAGTGAGTCTTCTGCCTTTATGAGAACCGGAAATAATTCGCATCAGTCAAAAAGATTGATAAAATAGGGTGCAGGATGTTCTCTCTCGTCAAACATCATAAAACCGGCTTGATCAGAAAATGTAATTTTTTCGTGATAATGCTCCAATGCTTGATAATATTTTTTATAACGGGCATATTTACCAAAAAACACCATACTAAAAGCTTCGGGTGACAATGAAAGTTCCTCGGCAACAGCTAAAACAAAATAGAGAAATCCATCTTCATTTTTGTAAGGATAAGTATTGAAAAGCAGGAGTTCTTTCCCCTTAAAGACCAAAAGGTCAAATTGATGGTCTTGCATATGAAGGTTCATTTCTATCGAATCGTCCACATTACTTGCGTTCGAACTAATGTCATAGAGTATTTGGGTGTAATGTGTGAAACTAATGTCTTTAAAATAATACTGTAAGGTAGCTTCTATTTGCTTGTTAACAGGATAAAGAATTTTGATCTGCCCGTCTTGTGTTTCTTTTTCGGCAATGCTCCAACCTTCCTCCACGGAAACATTGAAATTGAGATAGGTTTCTTTTTGGGTTGGGTTGTAGAGTGTTTTAGGAACAAAGGTGGCCTTTTGATTGAAGTGTACTCCTTTAATTTTTTCACTTTCGAGAAAAGAATCGGATTCCAGCAATTTTTGGAAGGCCTCTCCTTGCTTGATGCTGTGGCTTTCAAACTTAAAAAAAGGTCGGGCTTTGGTTGAACAAAAAGAAAATCCACCCTTAAAAATTTGGATGGACAGTTCATTGTCTTGTATAGTATTTTTATTGAGCGGCATCGAAAATAGTGGGCCAGTTTCCGTTGGTACTTACATCGGTAAGGGAGCCCAATATGATCGCAGGACCATTGACTCCATCTACGGAAACGGTCTCGTTTTCAGTTTTTAACAAATCTTTGTTTTGATCGAAAAGAATCACATCTTTGGCTACTTTAACCTCAAAAACAGGAACCCTATATCCATTTTTGTCAATGATATCTGCATTGATATCGAATTTTGACTGGATTCCATCCACAGGAACATTGGCAAAGTCTTTATAGACATTGGAGTTTTTAAATAGGGAATCTTTAACAGGGACAAATCCCAAGGTGTCCACTACCACTATTTCACGCAGCATGTCAATCCTGTATGTTCGGTCGTATTCCATGAAGGAGGAGTCTCTCTTTTCGATCAAAGTAAAAATTCCATTGTCAATAAATTTCACCAAACTGTCAAAGTTATTGCTGTAGATTCCGTTGACATCTTTGTGGGCGATTTGCGCTTTGCGAATCAACTTTAATTTATTGATGACTATGGCATACCGCTCGTTCTTCGTCTTGTTGAAGTTAATTGGCCCATTAATTGAGTCATAAATCTTATAACTAAAAAATATGGCTAGTATCCAAAGCAAAGCTTGAAGCGCTAATTTCATGATATATTAATTTTTACTACTAACAAATCTACAATTTTTTTTGAATCGTAAAAGTTTTACAAATGAATTATCTTGTGAGAAAATAAGCCATATGTTAAACCCCTCTTTCCGTAACATTCTATCAGAAAAGTTCAGGTTTGAACCGACGGCTTCTCAGGCAAAGGGATTTGAAAAAATCGCTCATTTTTTATTCGATGCTCCCGATGATTCGCTTTTGTTGATAAAGGGTTATGCAGGAACGGGAAAAACCACTTTGATTGGTCATTTGGTTCAGCAATTGAGTAGGATCCAAAAAAAATCTGTATTGATGGCTCCAACGGGTCGGGCGGCCAAAGTGCTGTCTGCCTATGCGGGTAAAAATGCCCTAACCATCCATAAGAAAATTTATTTCCCCAAAGCTGAAGGTGTAGGAGGGAGTGTTCAGTTTATCTTAAAGGAAAACAAACACACCCATACGATCTTTATCGTTGACGAGTCTTCTATGATCGGTGACGACCGCCAACAAAGTAAACTCTTTGAAAATGGATCTTTACTCCACGACTTGGTGCACTATGTCACCAATGGTGAAAAATGTAAATTGATTTTTGTGGGCGATACTGCCCAGCTACCGCCTGTCAATTTGGGGCTGAGTCCCGCACTGGATGAGCAAGAACTGGCCGTACAGTTCAATGCCACTGTTTACAGTATTACACTAGAGGATGTGGTTCGTCAACAAGCCGAATCAGGGATTTTGTTCAATGCTACAATCATTCGAGAACTACTGGTTAGAGATCAGTTTGAGGGGTTTAAATTTCATTTGGAAGGATTTAAAGATGTACAACGAATCATTGAAGGCAATGAATTTTTGGAATTGCTCAACAATGCCTTGGACGAGGATGGTATCGACCAAACGGTATTGATCGTTCGCTCCAACAAAAGAGCCAATCTGTACAATAAAAACATTCGAGAACGCATCCTTTTTTTGGAATCCGATTTGGCGGTAGGTGACCAACTGATGGTAGTCAAAAACAATTATTTTTGGTTGGGGGCCGATTCCCAACCCGGTTTTATCGCCAATGGCGATGTGATCCGCATCAACCGCATCAACAAAAATGTGGATCGCTATGACATGAAATTTGCGGAGGTAAGTGTCCAAATGGTAGATTATCCCAATGAACCCGCTTTTGATACCGTCTTGTTATTGGAAACGCTGAACACTGAAACCGCCAATTTGGGCTATGAACAATCACAGTTGCTCTATCAAAAGGTATCTTTGGATCACCCCAACGAAAAGTCCAAATACAAACGTTTTCTAAATGTTAAAAACGATCCATATTTTAACGCCTTACAGGTTAAATATTCCTACGCCATCACATGCCATAAGTCACAGGGTGGCCAATGGAAAAATGTTTTCATAGAGCAACCTTACCTGCCCCAAGGCCCTAATAAAGAATATTTTAGATGGCTTTATACCGCGCTAACCCGTGCCAAAGAACGTTTGTTTTTGATCGGTTTTGGGAAGGAGTATTTTTGATTATTTTACTCTAGATATATGGATAATAACCCAATAATTAAGAACCATTTTTTATTGTTTTCAAAGCGTGAGAAAACCTTCCGTCTCCAAATCCATAGTCTAAAATTTTTATAGAGGTTTCAGAATCAAAATATTCTAAACATTTTCTGTGACGTGACCGGAAGGAGAATCTTGCTTGAGGATTTCTGTTATTATAGGTGTGAAGATCATATTCCTCTTTTAGGCATCATTTGAACTTTTATTCATGGTTGTTTAGATTTGAACAATCTATCTCTAAGAATCGAAATTATTTAATATATCTTTTTTTATAAGTATCAATTATTTTATGCTATTATGCATATGTTTTTCCTTTGCAATTATTTTTTCGTTTAATTTCATTTTTTGGGATTTCATTTTCTAACATATTATTAATTCAATATTTCTCATCTTTGTATAAATGAAAATAGTTTCGATTATTCCTGCGCGATACGATTCCTCGCGTTTCCCTGGTAAGCTGATGCAGCAGCTGGGTGATAAAACCGTTATTTTAAGAACCTATCAAAATGTGGTGTCTGCGGGTCTTTTTGACGAGGTGGTGGTGGCTACGGACAGCGATGTAATCTTTAATGAAATTTCTGAGAATGGTGGACGCGCGCTCATGACTCGTAACGATCACCAATGTGGCAGTGACCGTATTGCCGAAGCCATTTCCGGGATAGACGCCGATTTGGTGATCAACGTGCAGGGTGATGAGCCTTTTATGGATGGTGCAAGCCTAAAAAAGTTGATCGATGTCTTTAAGGACGATCCCAAAAGAGAAATCTCTTTGGCTTCCTTGATGACTCCATTAAAAGAGTATGAGGAAGTTGAAAATCCAAGTGTAGTCAAAGTAATCGTCGATTTAAACAACTTTGCACTTTATTTTTCCCGTTCACCCATTCCATTTGATCGTGATAACGAGCAGGTACCGCCCTATTTTAAACACGTAGGGGTCTATGCCTTTAGGAAACAAGCTTTGGTCGAATTCAGTGAACAGGAGATGACCCCTTTGGAATCGGCCGAAAAAATCGAATGCATCCGCTATCTCGAACATGGAAAAAAAATCAAAATGGTAGTGACCCAAAATCTAAATTTTGAAATTGATACCCCCAAAGATTTGGAGCGGGCAAAGGCCCATTTAAATCAAATGGATTCCCAATGATTTCCTATTTGGCTAAGATGGTATTTTTCCGCCTTATGGGCTGGAGGATAGAAGGAGATTTTCCTCAATTGAAAAAATTCATTCTAGCTGTTTATCCCCATACCCGAAACATGGACTTTATTGTAGGAGTTTTGACCCGTGCTGTTCTGAACGAAAAAATAAGCTACGTTGGGAAACAAGAATTATTTAATCCCCTTACGGGTTGGTTTTTTCGCGCCTTGGGTGGAACTCCCATCAATCGCAATTCCAATGAAAATAATGTATCCGCTATAGCACAAATTTTTAAGGAAAAGGACGTTTTTCGAATGGCGATTGCTCCGGAGGGAACTCGAAAAAAAGTAGATCGATGGAAAACAGGCTTTTACTATATCGCATTGGAAGCTGAAGTAGCTGTTCTATTGGTTCATTTTAACCATCCTTCCAAAAAGGTGTCTTTTTTAAAGTTATTTGATCCCACGGGAGATATTGAAAAGGATTTAAAAGAAATGAAAGCCTATTTCAATAGGGCCGAACAGGGGTGAACGGTGACTAGTTGTAATTTCCAATTATTTTCTGATAAATGACAATCTGCTCGGCCACATCTTTATTGATGTGGAATTTCACCGTGCTTTGTGTGCTTACTATATCTATGAATGTTTGATTTATATATTTATTGTTGTATGTCCATGGCGTGATACACATATTGTACATCATCGTCCTGTTCGATCTTTTCGATCAGTTTGAGTACTTCCTCCTGTTGATCAGCCAGAAGTTGTTTGGTGATCTGTGGGATGCGATCAAAGCCGGAGGAAATGATTTCGATGGAACGTTTTTCCAATTCTTTTTGTATAAATCCAAAGTTTTCAAAAGGGGCATAGAGTAATATTCCGTCTTCATCTTCAAAGACTTCTTCTACCCCATGGTCGATGAACTCCAATTCCATTTCTTCGACATCCATCCCCTCGGCGGGGATTCTAAAATTACAGCTTCGGTCGAACATAAACTCCACGGAGCCAGAGTTGCCTAGGTTACCATTGCATTTGTTAAAATAACTCCTCACATTCGCCACGGTCCGGTTGTTATTGTCGGTAGCAGTTTCGACAAGTATGGCAATTCCGTGGGGAGCATAGCCTTCAAACAAGACCTCCCTGAAGTTTTCTGTAGCTTTATCAGACGCTTTTTTTATGGCACGTTCGACATTGTCCTTGGGCATGTTGGCGGCTTTGGCGTTTTGTATCACGGCCCTAAGTCGAGAATTGTTATCCGGATCTGGGCCTCCTTCTTTGACTGCCATGACAATATCCTTACCTATGCGGGTAAAGATTTTGGCCATAGCCGTCCATCGTTTCATTTTTCTAGCTTTTCGAAACTCAAAGGCTCTTCCCATAATATTTATTGATTGTTTGTCACAAATATAAAAACAATTAAAAATCCTTTTTGACCAAGGTCAAGTCGTCCAATACATCAGTGTAAGAAAAAAGTAGGTTGTTGGGCAGTTTGTTCTCCTTGGCCAATACAGCCAAGTATCGCATTTGATTGGTGGTGTAGACCTGTTTGTATATGGCTTTTCTTTGATACCTTTTTTGAATCATTAATTTAATAAAGTCAAAATGATGGATTAAATCTGTACTGCCCAAATGAAAAATCCCTGATAGTTGTTGATTGATTATGTAGTGAATTTGTTGACTTAGTTTGATGTCGTTATTGACATTGATAATAGTGTTGGGGAATACCTCGATAGGTTGGTTGGTATTCATGGCCTTATCCAATTCCTGAATTCTTGGGGAATGATTTCCAAAGACCATGGGTAAACGAACCAAAACAAACTTGGCAGTGGGAAGACGCAGTAAGTCGTTTTCGATTTTGATTTTGAATCGACCGTAAATACTTTCCGATAGGGTTTTGTCGTATTCGTAAGAGGGGAAGTGTTCGAAGGTATCAAACACATTGGCAGAGGAAAGAAAGATCAACCTGCAATTGTAGCAATCGATCAGGTTAATTAAAAACTGGTGGGTTTCGATCAAGGCTTCAAATGGCCCTCTAAGGGCGGAGATGATCAGCTTTGGTTTGACTTCCTTGATGATGCTTTCCAATCCTACCTCTTCCATGTCGAAATGAAAAAAATGATGGTTGTTGCCAAAGCCCTTTTTGGTAAAATAGGTTCCAAAAGTGTCGTAATAGGAATTGAGCTCCTTGTATAGGGTATTTCCTATAAATCCACTGGCACCAAGAATCAAAATCCTCTTCACTGGGCGATTATTTTACAAAGGGTAGTTTTACGATGCTGGCGGGAACAAATTTTTCTCTGATCTTCACCGATATTTTTTGTCCGGGTTTGGAAAGATTGGTTTTGACATAGCCCAAACCGATGCCCATATTTATTGAGGGTGATTGGGTTCCGGAGGTAACCCTACCGATGGGATTTTCGTCGGTGTCAAACAGAAGATAACCCGAGCGAGGAATGCCTCTTTGATTGATTTTAAAACCCACGAGCTTTTCTCCAGTCCCTTCTTCGATTGATTTTTGATGCATTGGTGCATTTAAAAAATCGGTATGTGGTTTGGTGACCCATCCCAGACCTGCGCTGATGGGGCAGCTTTGGTCGTTGATTTCATTTCCATATAGACAATAGCCCATTTCCAAACGAAGCGTGTCCCGAGCGGCCAATCCCACTGGTAAAATTCCAAAATCGGCACCCGCTTCCATCACCGCCTTCCATATTTTTTCGGCATTCGAGACGTCAAAATAGATTTCAATCCCTCCAGCACCAGAATAGCCTGTGGTGGCAACCAAAATATTTTTGACTCCTGCAAAAGTAGTGGTGGTATGGCTGTAGTGGGCCAATTGATGGAGTTGGGCATTGCAAATGGACTGCATGGCTGTCAGGGCTTTGGGCCCTTGAATGGCCAATAGGGCCGTTTTTTCTGACACATTTTTAAGACTTGCATTGAACTTTTTGTTTTGTCTTTCAATGTGATCCCAGTCTTTTTCAACATTTGAAGCATTGACCACCAGTAAGTATTTTTCGTTTTGGAGTTGGTAAACAATCAGGTCATCGACCACTCCACCCTGGTCATTGGGCAGGTAATTGTATTGGGCTTTCCCCGGAATGAGTTTGGAGATATCATTGCTGCAAATGAACTGCAACAAATCAAAGGCGTGGGGTCCCTCGACCATAAATTCTCCCATATGTGAAACATCAAAAACTCCTAGATTTTGTCTTACAGCCAGATGTTCTTGTCGAACGCCGCCGTACTGAATTGGCATCTGATACCCACCGAAAAGAGATATTTTGGCACCAAATTGGGTGTGAATGTCAAAAAATGGGGTTTTCTTCATGGAGTACTTTTAAACAAAAATATTACTTTTAGGTCATATGTGTATTTAATATTTGGCTTAAAACCCCATTAAAATTACTACTATGAAAAATCTATTTGTATTGATTGTTTTGTTCTCTTTTGTTTTTGGATATGGTCAAAAATCAAAGTTGTCTGCCGAGCACTATCATAAGGTGAGGGAGGTATTTCGCCAAAAGATGCCCGATAACAGTGTTGCTGTTTTGTTCAGTGCACCGATAAGGAACAGGGCCAATGACGTGGATTATATCTACCATCAAGACCCCAACTTTTTCTATTTGACCGGTTGGCATCAACCTCATTCTGTTTTGATGATCTATAAAAATCCTCAAACAGACAGCCAAGGGGTTTATTATGAAAAAATTTACGTACCTGAGCGCGATATTTATATGGAAATGTGGAATGGTAAACGCTATGATCTTGAACAGGTTAAACTGTTGGGATTTGAGCGGGCAGCAGAGCGTGGTGATTTTAAGAACGACACCCAAAGCTTAGATCGTTTTGACAGGGTATTGATGTTTGAGTTTAAAAATGACATTCGAAGCCAAAAGACGTATGTCTTTAGAGATAATGTCCGATATAAAGTAGATGACCCCAACGACCTTTTTGATCTCAAGGCGGCTTTTAGAGAAGCGATCAACTTTCCAAACGATTTCAATCGTTTGGCTCACTCCGCCTATCAAAGAATAATGGAAGCCGATGAAGACAGTCTCGAAGAAGCAAGGGAGGCGGTAGCTTCCATTGTAGCAGGTGACAGTTTGTTAATCTATGACGAAATTATCAAAGATTTTCTTAATAAAGCTGATCAGGATTTTTACAGAGAAGTCAAGAGAAAAACTGCTTTTGCCTTGCGGAATTACAATTTTGATATAGAGACCTTGTCTTTGATTATGGCTGATTTGAGGGAGGTAAAAACTAAAAATGAAGTGGATCTTCTCAAAAAAGCAGTTGCCATTTCAGTGGTGGGACAAATTGAAGTGATGAAGGCCATGCATCCCGAAATGGGCGAAAGAGAAATTCAAGGCATTCACGAATTTGTATATCGAAAATACGGTGCCGCGGACGAGGGTTATCCGTCTATTGTTGGTGCAGGAGAAAACGGTTGTGTTTTACACTATATCGAAAATGACAAAGAAGAAATTCAAAATCAATTAGTTTTAATGGACTTGGGGGCAGAGTTCTATGGTTACACTGCCGATGTCACCCGAACTATTCCTGCTAATGGTGTTTTCAGTCCAGAGCAAAAAGCTTTGTATCAAATAGTTTATGATTCACAGGAAGCGTCCATCAACGCTGCTCTAGTAGGCAATAGTTTTAGATCGATTTACAAATTGTCCTATGATGTTGTCGCCCAGGGATTGCTGCAGTTGGGGATCATCAGTGAACCTTCTGAGGCAAAAAAATACTATCCTCACGGTCTTTCACATCATATTGGATTGGATGTTCACGACCCAGGGAATTACTTGAAACTAGAGGCAGATATGGTTATTACAATAGAACCCGGTATCTATATTCCGGAAAACTCCCCCTGTGATCCCAAATGGTGGAGTATTGGTATTCGCATCGAAGATGATATTTTGATTACGCAAGACGGCCCGGTCAATTTATCGGCCGGTGCGCCCAGAGACTGGGAGGGCATTGAGGCCATGATGCAACAGGAGAGTGCATTAAAAGACTTCATTTTGCCCGAGATCAAAACTTTAATTCAGTAAATAGGCTTTGAGTTCATTGTAATCCTTAATGGGGATACTGACTTTTCGTTTGGACAGGGTGTGTTTGAGTCGTTCGGGGATTTCGACTTCCAATTTGAGAGTTTTGTTTACCGAGTCTAAAAATTTGACTGGGTGAGCGGTTTCTAAAAATACACCGTATTTATCTTTTACTTTTCCAGCCAAATATTTTTTAAGTCCCAAATAGCCTATGGCACCGTGAGGATCAGCAATATATCCTTTGATGTCGTATATTTCCTTTAGGGCTTTTCTGGTTTCTTGATCTGTAAACCGATAGCCGGAGAGGATCTTTTTCATTTTAACAACATCGTTGTTGAATATTTTCTGAATTCTGATGAAGTTACTGGGGTTGCCCACATCCATGGCGTTGGAGATGGTTTGTATGGTTGGTAAAGGATCGTAGGTTCCCGTTTCCAGATAACGAGGAACGGCGTCGTTTACATTGGTGCTGGCGATAAAATGGTCAATGGGTAAACCCATCTGCTGTCCCATGATACCGGCACAGATGTTCCCAAAATTTCCACTGGGAATGGAGAACACCAATCTTTTGTTCTTGCTTTTGAGAGCTCTGTAGGCTATAAAATAATAAAACATTTGAGGTAACCATCGGGCAATATTTATGGAGTTGGCCGAGGTGAGGTTTATACTGGACAAAGCTGAATCTAGAAAGGCGGTTTTGACCATTTCTTGGCAATCGTCAAATACACCGTCAACTTCCAAAGCGGTGATGTTTTGCCCCAGAGTAGTGAGTTGTTTTTCTTGAATTTCACTTACTTTCCCTTTGGGGTATAGGATGACGACATTCACGCCTTTGACCCCCAGAAATCCGTTGGCTACTGCACCTCCGGTGTCCCCTGAGGTGGCGACCAATACGGTTATTTTTTCTTTACCACCTTGATTGAGATACCCCAAGGAACGCGCCATAAAGCGTGCCCCAACGTCTTTAAAGGCCAAGGTTGGGCCTTGGAATAATTCTAAGGCGGCAATATTATCGGTGATTTCTATGATAGGAAAGTCAAAATCCAGTGTTTCTGTGACAATTTCCATCAATTTGTCTTTTAATATTTGATTTCCGACATAGGGCTTAATGACCCGGTAGGCCATCTGAGGAATGCTAATTTTTTCAATATCCTCAAAAAAACTTTGCGGGAGTTGGGGGATGGTTTCGGGGAAGTAGAGTCCCCTGTCGGGTGCCAAACCTCTTTTTACCGCATTGTGAAAAAGTGTACTTTTCGAGTTGTGATTAAGACTGAAGTACTTCATTAATTGGGTAAAATTTTGATTCCGTGTTTGTTAATTTCAGATATGTGTATTTCAAAATCTATACCAATCGATGAAATGATTTGATTAATGACCTTAGAAACTTTGTGTGCAGTGTCCTTTCCTTTAGTTAGGGCGAAAACCGATGGGCCGGAACCAGAAATACCAAAACCCAATGCTCCGGCATCAATAGAGGCTTTTTTAAGCGAATCAAATTCAGGTATCAGCAGTGATCGCATGGGTTCAACAATTTCATCTTTTAAACTTCTCGAGATCAAATCGTAATCTTCATTGAACAGTGCAGAGACAAAAGCCCCTAAATTCCCCCATTGTTTGATTGCTTTTTCCATGGTCACGTTTTTTTTGATTATCTCACGTGCGTGCAAAGTTTTTAATTCAATCTTGGGGTGTAAGATAACGGCAGTCAATTCATTTGGGGTAGGCAGTTTGATCACGTCGACGGGGTCAACGGTTCTGACCAAAGTGATGCCTCCCATAAGGACTGGAGCTACATTGTCGGCATGTGCAGCACCACTGGCCAAAGCTTCACCCTCCATTGCGAACGTGATTAATTCGGTGGCTGTAAAGGGTTTGTTTAACAATTCATTAATACCAAAAACAGCTCCGGCAGCACTGGCGGCACTGCTCCCAATACCACTTCCTGCCTTGATATTTTTATAGATTTCGATTTCAAATCCCGTTTGGGTGGGGTGTTCTTTGAGCAAGGCTTCCGCGGCTATGCCTGCAACATTCTTTTTTACATCCAGGGGAAGGTCTTGGCCTTCAATTTTGGTGATTTTTACTCCGGGGGAATTTGTTTTACGGATAACCATTTCGTCCCCCACAGGGCTGAGGCAAAATCCCAAAACATCAAATCCACAGGACATGTTAGCCACACTGGCGGGACAAAAAATCTTGATTTCATCCATAATTACTGCTTTCCAATTCTGATGATGTCGGCAAAAATACCTGAGGCAGTGACATCGGCACCGGCACCGGCACCCTTGACAATCAGGGGTTGTTCTTTGTAGCGATTAGTATAAAATAGGATTATGTTGTCACTTCCTTCTAAATTGTAAAAGTTATGCCCTTCCTTGACAAGTTGTATGCCTACTTTGGCCTTGGCGTTTTCCAATTGCGCAATATATTTCATTTTAGCTCCATCCTTTTCGGCTTTTTCGAGCATTTTTTCAAAGTGATCGTTGTGTTTTACAAGGGATTCAAAAAATGATTTGTTGTCTTGAGTATCCAAACATTCTTGTGGTAAAAATGATTCATTTTCAATTTCTTCCAATTCGATTCTTATTCCGCTTTCACGGGCCAAGATTAATATTTTTCTTGCCACATCAATACCACTGAGGTCGATCTTGGGATCTGGCTCGGTATAACCCTCTTGTTGTGCTTGCAGTACCACATCGTGGAAAGAAGCTCCTTTTTTGAAGTTGTTGAAGACAAAATTCAGACTGCCAGATAATACCGCTTGTATTTTGATGATTTGATCTCCGGAGGCAATGAGGTTGTTTAGTGTATCAATAATGGGGAGCCCAGCTCCTACATTTGTTTCAAACAGGTAGGGGCTTCTAAATTTTCTAGAAATCTTTTTGAGATTGAGGTAGTTGTTCAACTCATCGGCGGCAGCGATTTTGTTACAGGTGACCACTCCAATATTGTTGTTTAAGTAGCGGGCATATTCCTTGGCAATGATTTCACTGGCTGTATTGTCGACAAAAATACTGTTTCGCAGATTTAGTTTTTTGGCATTTTCAAAAAATACATCCGTATCGGCCTTGATTTGGCTTTCTTCTAGTTTTGATTTCCAATTCGTTAAATCCAAAGCATCTTCTCCCAAAACCATTTTTTTGGAGTTAGACATGGCAATGACACGAATTTTTAACCTTAAATTTTCAATCAAATATTCGGTTTGCTTTTCAATTTGTTCCAAAAGCTTACTGCCGACATTTCCTACTCCGGTAACGAAAAGGTTCAATTCTTTAACTTGGGCTTCAAAGAAACTTTCGTGTAGGATATTGATGGCTTTGATGACATTTTTTTGATCAATCATTATGGAGATGTTTCTTTCGGAAGCACCTTGAGCAATGGCCCTGATGTTGATGTTATTGGATCCAAGACTACTGAATAGTTTTCCACTGATGCCTTGGTGATCTTTCATTCTTTCGCCTACCACAGCGATGTTGACCATGTTTTTTTCAATTTTAGCAGGAGCAACTTTATTGATGGATATTTCAAAGGCAAATTTATCATCAATAACCTTTTTGGCTGCCATTGCTTCGTCTTCTTTTACTCCAATACAAATGGAGTGCTCAGAGGAAGCTTGAGTTATCATAATTACATTGATGTTTTCATCGGACAAGGCCTCAAAGAATCTTTTGGAAAAACCGGTAATTCCGATCATACCGCTTCCTTCCAAATTGATCAAGGCTACCTTGTCAATATGACTGATTCCTTTGACGATTTCACCATTTTCCAAAGCAGGAGTATCATCGATAAGGGTACCTGCATCCTGGGGAGCAAAGGTGTTTTTGATTACAATGGGTATGTTTTTTTCAATAATGGGCTGGAGGGTAGGGGGGTAAATTACCTTGGCTCCAAAATGAGAAAGTTCCATGGCCTCGTAATAGCTCAACTTTTCGATGGGCTTGGCCTGAGCCACAATTTTGGGATGGGCGGTGAACATGCCGCTGACGTCAGTCCAGATTTCCAATCTTTCTGATTCGGTAGCATTAGCTATGAGTGCAGCAGAATAGTCCGATCCTCCCCTGCCCAAAGTGGTGGTTTCACCCGATGCGTTGCTGGCAATAAAACCGGGAAGTAAAACTATTTTGGAACTATTTTTTTTGAAATAATCTTGAATTAAATTCTGGCTCAATCTCAAATCTACCACTTCTTTACCCTTGTGAAGTGTGGTCTTGATCAGCTCTCTACTGTCTTTGAGAACTGAATCTATGTCATTGAAACTGAATATTTCTTGAATGATATTACTGGAGATAATTTCTCCATATGCGGACACGGAGGCATTGTTTTTTGTGGTAGCCTCCTCCAAAAGGTGAACAGCATCCAATCGAGACTCCAATTCATTGAGGTGTTTTTTGAGAAAGCTGATGATGGCACTTTGGTGCTGGATGGGTATACATTTTTTGATGGTCTCTAAATGGCGTTTTTCGATCACAGCAAGATTATCTTTGTAATGGTCTTCGCCGGATTGAGCCAATGAAAGCATTTCCATGAGCAGATCAGTAATCCCTCCCAAAGCGGATACTACCACTGCAACAGAACCTTTTTGTCTTTGAACAATTTTGAGAACATTGGACAGACTTTCCGAGTTTGCTACAGATGTTCCACCAAATTTTAAAACTTTCATTTTATATATTTTTCTGTTTAACCCTGCACTTTGTTGTATGTGAGGTAATTGATTTGAAATGATTGAAATGATTTGAATTTAAATCAAAGATTTGAGGACATGTGGCCATAGCGTAATTTGTGATGAACTAACCCCATAGGGGTGGACATTCTCGAAATAGAAAGTGTGAAAACAACAGCTTTAGACCTGAAGTCGGAAGTAGGTTTTTTTATATTAATGATATTTTCCAACATTTATGCAAAAATATTACAAAACCATCAGCTTTAAAATTTTTTGGAAACAATTTTAACCTTGTCCAGTAGGTAAAAAAAAAGCCATCTGTCCAAGATGGCTTTTGATAAGGATTATATCCTTATTTTTCATTGACCTCAATGGCAGATTTTATATGGAGTTCTTTTTCCCCTTTTTTGTGATCTAGAGTGATGTGCGTCCCTTCCTCAATGTTGTTATTGACAACATTTTCGGCCAAAAGATCTTCAATGTACTTTTGAATGGCTCTGTTGAGGGGTCGGGCTCCGTATTTCTTATCAAAACCTTTATCACTTAAAAAAGCCTTTGCAGCTTTAGTGAGTGAAATGCCATAGCCAAGTTTTTCAACCCTTTTAGTGAGTTTGATTAACTCAATATCTACAATTTGCACAATGTCTTCCTTTTCTAGGGTGTTGAATATTACTACATCGTCGATACGATTCAAAAATTCGGGAGCAAAGGTTCTCTTTAAGGCATTTTGTATAACGCCTTTTTCAATATCACTAGCCTGAGATTTCATGTTGGAGGTTTCAAAACCTACACCGGTTCCAAAATCTTTGACTTGCCTGGCTCCAATATTAGAGGTCATGATGATAATGGTGTTTTGGAAATTGATTTTCCTACCCAAGCTGTCGGTTAGGAATCCATCGTCCAAAACTTGCAGCAGCATGTTAAAAACATCGGGATGGGCTTTTTCAACTTCGTCTAACAATATGACAGAGTAGGGGCGACGTCTGACTTTTTCGCTCAGTTGTCCACCCTCTTCATAGCCAACATATCCCGGTGGTGCTCCGATCAATCTTGAAATCGCAAATTTTTCCATGTATTCACTCATGTCGATACGAATGAGGTTTTCTTCGGAATCAAAAATTTCTTTAGCGAGGATTTTTGCCAGTTGGGTTTTGCCAACTCCGGTTTGACCGAGGAAAATAAATGATCCAATTGGTCGATCAGGGTCTTTGAGCCCTGCTCTGTTTCGCTGTATAGCTTTGACGACTTTTTCTACGGCTTCTTTTTGTCCGATGATTTTTTCGCCGATAACATCGGTGAGGTTTGCCAATTTGTTCTTTTCACTCTTCACGATTTTGTTGACCGGTATGTTGGTCATCATGGATACAACATCGGCTATGTGTGTATCATTGACAGTGACTCTGTTGAGTTTGGATTCCTCTTGCCATCTTTCTTGTGCTTCAAGAAGGGTTCTCTCCACCCTTTTTTCATCATCTCTAAGCTTGGCGGCTTCCTCGTATTTTTGTTTTTTGACAACAGAATTTTTTAACTCTTTAACTTTTTCGAGTTCTTCTTCAAGTTTAATGATTTCGTCCGGAACATTCATGTTATTAATGTGAACTCTGGAACCGGCTTCATCCAGGGCATCAATGGCCTTGTCGGGAAGGTAACGGTCAGTCATATATCTTGAGGTGAGTTCCGCACAAGCTTTGAGTGCTTCATCAGTGTAAATAACATTGTGGTGGTTCTCGTATTTGTCTTTGATGTTCCTCAATATTTCGAGGGTTTCTTCTTCGGTAGTTTCTTCGATTAAGACCTTTTGGAAACGTCTTTCCAAAGCTCCGTCTTTTTCAATATTTTGACGATACTCGTCTAATGTGGTTGCACCGATGCATTGAATTTCTCCTCGTGCCAAAGCGGGCTTAAACATATTGGAGGCGTCCAGACTTCCGGTGGCTCCACCTGCACCCACTATGGTGTGTATTTCATCTATGAAGAGGATGACGTTGTCATTTTTTTCCAATTCATTCATAACTGCTTTCATCCGCTCTTCGAATTGACCTCTGTATTTTGTTCCTGCCACCAAACTGGCTAAGTCAAGTGAAACTACACGCTTTCCGTAGAGTACTCTAGAGACTTTTTTTTGGATAATGCGTAGTGCAAGTCCCTCTGCGATTGCAGATTTACCAACTCCGGGTTCTCCAATTAAAAGGGGATTATTTTTCTTTCTTCTACTGAGAATTTGTGAAACCCTTTCGATTTCTTTTTCTCTACCCACCACAGGATCAAGTTTATTTTTTTCTGCCAATGCAGTTACATCACGGCCAAAATTGTCCAGAACGGGTGTTTTGGATTTGACATTGACCCTTGATTCGGTAGCGGGAACAAAAGGGTTTTCCTTACCGGATTCGTTTTCATCGTCTTTCTCCTCGGGAAAAGAGGAAGAGGAGGAAATGTCCACATAGTTTTGGTCGTCACTGGCGATCATCAGTTTGAATTGTTCTTTGACAATATCATAATCGATATTCAGTTTGAGCAATAACTTGGTGGTAGGGTCGTTTTCATTTCTCAAAATGCACAGCAATAGGTGCGCTGTATTGATGATATCACTTTGAAAGAGTTTAGCTTCCAGGAAGGTAGTCTTAAGAGCGCGTTCGGCTTGGCGGGTAAGGTGTAAATTCTTTTTGTTATTAATAACCCCTGAATTTTCGACTACCGCAGGGTTGAGTATTTCAACCTTACGCCTCAATTCGTCAAGGTCAACTTCAATAGATTTTAGAATTGATATCGCTTTTCCTTCACCGTCACGCAATATCCCCAACATTAGATGTTCCGTTCCTATGGATCCATGGCCCAATCGAAGGGCTTCTTCTTTACTGTAGGAAATCACATCTTTTACTCTAGGTGAAAAATTATCATCCATATGTTAATATTAATAATTATTAATTAAATCATCAAAAAGTATTCCAGATATCATTCATTAGCTAATAGACAAAAAAATTATCATTTAGCAAAACGGCAAATACAAAAATTTATGAGCAAAATGCAATATTATCATGTTGATAAATTCATTAAAAAATATTGCGGAAATCCCAATAGAACCCCATTGATAAAGTATTTTAGCCAATACATAAAATAAAACCAAATGGTTGACGGAGAAAAATTAATTCCTATTAATATTGAGGATGAAATGAAGTCGGCTTACATTGATTATTCAATGTCTGTCATTGTGTCACGTGCCCTTCCTGACGTACGTGACGGATTAAAGCCTGTTCACCGCAGAGTACTCTATGGGATGCATGAGTTAGGTATAAGAGCAAACACTGCCTACAAAAAATCTGCCCGTATTGTTGGTGAGGTTTTGGGAAAATACCACCCTCACGGAGACAGTTCTGTATATGATACCATGGTACGTATGGCCCAGGAATGGAGTCTGCGTTACCTTTTGGTTGACGGTCAAGGGAACTTTGGTTCAATAGACGGTGACAGCCCGGCTGCTATGCGTTATACAGAGGCCAGGATGAAGAAAATGTCGGAGGATTTATTGGCCGATATTGAAAAAGATACCGTAGACCACAAACTCAATTTTGACGATACCCTAAAAGAGCCAACGGTATTGCCCACTCGGGTTCCCAATTTATTGATTAATGGGACTTCGGGAATCGCTGTAGGTATGGCAACCAATATGCCGCCCCACAACTTGACAGAAGTGATAGACGGTACCATAAAATATATTGACAACCGTGACATCAGCATTGATGAACTGATTCAGACCATCAAAGCCCCTGACTTCCCTACCGGAGGTACCATTTACGGCTATGAGGGGGTTAAAGAAGCCTTTATGACCGGTAGGGGTCGTGTGGTTATGAGAGGGAATGCAAATATTGAAATGGTTAAGGATAGAGAGTGCATTGTCGTGACAGAAATACCCTACCAAGTTAACAAAGCGGAAATGATCAGAAAAACCGCTGAGTTGGTCAATGACAAAAAAATTGAAGGTATCAGCAATATAAGGGACGAGTCTGACAGAAACGGTATGCGTGTCGTTTATGTTCTTAAGCGAGATGCAATTCCCAATATTGTTCTGAATAAATTATACAAATATACTGCCCTACAGTCTTCCTTTAGTGTGAATAATATCGCCTTGGTGGACGGCCGTCCGCAATTGCTGAATTTAAAGCAGTTGATTCAATATTTTGTCGAACACCGTCATGAGGTGGTGGTTCGTAGAACAAAATTTGAACTGAAGAAAGCCCAGGAGCGAGCCCATATATTAGAGGGCTTGATCATCGCTTCAGACAATATAGATGAGGTTATAGCGCTCATACGTGGATCTGCCAATGCCGATGAAGCCAGAGAAAATTTAATTGCCAAATTTGAACTTTCCGAACTTCAGGCCAAAGCCATCGTCGAAATGCGATTGAGACAGTTGACCGGCTTGGAGCAAGATAAGCTCCGCAACGAATACGATGAGTTGTTAAAAACCATTAATGACTTAAAAGACATACTCGATAAAAAAGATCGCAGGATGGAAATCATCAAAACCGAATTGCTTGAGATCAAGGAAAAATATGGTGATGAAAGAAGATCAAAAATTGAATATGCAGGAGGAAACTTTAGCATAGAAGATATGATTCCCGACGATAAGATGGTGATCACAATTTCTCATGCAGGATATATTAAAAGGACGCCACTGTCGGATTACAAGACACAAAATCGGGGAGGGGTAGGACAAAAAGCCTCTACCACTCGTAATGAAGATTTCCTTGAAAACCTTTTTGTGGGAACCAATCACCAGTACATGCTATTTTTTACTCAAAAAGGAAAATGCTTCTGGATGCGTGTTTATGAGATTCCTGAGGGGTCGAGGACTTCCAAGGGGCGTGCGATTCAAAACTTGATCAACATTGAGCAAGACGACCGGTTAAAGGCCTTTATTTGTACGCAAGATTTGAAGGATGAAGACTACATCAACAATCACTATGTTATTATGGCCACCAAAAAAGGTCAGGTCAAAAAAACCAGTTTGGAGCAGTATTCTCGTCCACGGGCCAATGGTATCAACGCAATTACTATCAAAGAGAAAGATGAATTGCTGGAGGCCAAGTTGACCAACGGCAACAGTCAAATCCTATTGGCGGTGAAATCTGGAAAAGCCATCAGATTTGAAGAGAGCAAAACCAGGCCCATGGGTAGGGGTGCTTCTGGAGTTCGAGGGATTACACTGGCTGATGCCAACGACGAGGTCGTTGGAATGGTATCGGTTAATGATATGGATACCAACATCTTGGTGGTTTCCGAGAATGGTTTTGGTAAACGCTCCGACTTGGAGGACTACAGAATCACCAATAGAGGAGGGAAAGGCGTAAAAACCATTTCGATTACCGACAAAACCGGTTCTCTTGTTACCCTTAAAAATGTGACCGATCAAGATGACTTGATGATCATCAACAAGTCTGGGATCGCAATCAGAATGGCTGTTTCAGATTTACGGGTCATGGGTCGAGCCACACAGGGTGTCAAATTGATCAATCTCAGGGAGGACGATTCAATTGCTGCCGTAGCAAAAGTGATGAAAGATGACGATGAAGTTGAAGATATTTCTGATATTGATGTAGAAGGTGGCACTATTGTTGAATAATTCACAACAAATTTTATTTTTACGTCTGCAAAAACATTAAATTTTTAACCAATTGATTTAAAAACGATGAAACGAATTTCTTTACTAACTGTTATTCTCATTTTTAATTTTTGCTTTTCCCAAAAGAAGGAGCTGAGAAAAGCCCAAAAGCTTTACGACTCAGGAGATATTCCGGGAGCTTCACAGATTTTGACAGAAAATCAAACCCTTTTTGAAAATTCGGGTCAAAAAATTAAGCCCAATTATGACTTTCTAAGAGGTAAAATTGCACAAAATAATAAGGAATTTAATGAGGCATTCGACCTTTTTAATTCTGTCAAGGAAGTTGTATCAATCAAAGATAAGGTGCTTCAGCAATTGAATATTCTATCTGCCGACATAGTCAACAGTGCCATTGATGACAATGGAAGCGGTAATTTTAAATCTTCTACCGAGAAATTGTATTTAGCCTATTTGATCGATCCCGAATTCAGCAAAGACTATCTTTATTTTGCAGCTTCCAGTGCTGTAAATGCTGAGATGTTTGATGTTGCCCTGAGATATTACATTCAGTTAAAGGAAATGGATTACACAGGGGTGGTAACTAAGTACTATGTTACTGAAATTGAGTCGGGGGTTGAAACTGAAGTGTCAGAATCCGAATACAATTTGTATAAAAAATCCAAGTCCTATGAAAATCACAGAGAAGAGGACACTCCTTCGAAATTCCCTGAAATTGTCAAAAATATTGCTTTGATTCACGCCCAGTTGGGAGATAAAGACAAAGCGATGGCCGCCGTCAAGGAAGCCAGACTCAGCAATCCCTCTGATCTAAATTTGATCCTAACCGAAGCCAATATATATATTGAATTGGGTGAAAAAGAAAAGTTTCAGAGCTTGATGGGTGAAGCCATTAATCAGGATCCTAATAATGCCAATTTGTATTATAATCTTGCGGTGGTTACTTCCGATTTGGGAGAGAAAGAAACGGCCAGAGGTTATTACGAAAAAGCTATAGAGATTAATCCCAACTATGAGAATGCCTATTTGAATCTCGTTGCTTTGATCTTAGAAGGCGAACAAACCATTGTTGAACAAATGAATAGTCTGGGGACTTCGGCGGCAGATAATGCCAAATACGATTCCTTAAAGCTGGATCGTGAAAACCTCTACAGAGAATGTGTTCCGATCCTTAAATCTTTGATCCAAATTGGAGAAAATGAAGATGCGATAAAAACACTGATGAATATTTATGGCACTCTTGGAGACAATGAAGGCTATAAAGAAATGAAAGCCCTTTTAGATAAATAGGATAAAGTACTGAAATTCCTCAGGGGGATGCTTTCTGGAAAAAAATTGTAACGTTTTCATGGTAGTAGTGGATTATGGGTAATTCATAAGTAGGAAAAACCAATCAAAGCAAAAAAAAACCTACCAGAGGTTTTATATCATCTTTTTGATAAAGCGTAGCTTGTGGGTGTGGCTTTGGGTTTCTGAATTGAATATCCCGGACTGGTCAATTCTATCGATTCTAACGGTGCCAGAGGCATGGATGATGTGGTGGTTTTCGAGCAGTAATCCTACGTGAGTGATCTTGCCTTCGGCATTGTCAAAAAATGCCAAATCTCCGGCTTCACTTTCTTCAATAAAACTAAGGGTTTGACCCTGAAGGGCCTGTTGGTGAGCATCGCGATTCAATTTGATGCCGTTGATCTTATAAACTATTTGTGTAAAACCTGAGCAATCAATGCCCAGTAGTGTTTTTCCTCCCCACAGATAGGGAGCATTGTGGAAAAGATAGGCTGTGTCGGTCAATGCCTTTTTTGATTTTTTGGGTCGGAGGGATTCGCCTTCAAATTGGTGTTTCAGGATTTTTAAAGCCCTGAGGTCACTGCCGATCAAAATCGGGAACAAAAGATCATCCTTGGTGGTGATGTAGTTAACCAGATCCGTGGAAATATAAAGGTTGGATTGGGTAATTTTTTCAAAATCTTCACGAGATATTTCATGGATTTGGTTGCGATCGATCCAGCCTTCATACCCATCCCATTCGAGGCGTATTTTGGCCCATTTTTTTCTTTTTTCGATCAGCTTGTAACACTCGCCATAAAGCAGTTGGGAAACCATTTCACTTAGGTGGCTGTTTTCTTTTCTCAAGGGAATGATTCCCAAATGGCAGATACCGTATTCCAAATCGGTTAGTTTAAAAAAGGGTGTATTGTTGCCAAGAAATGGTAATTTATATTGGCAAAAATAATCAAATTGCCGGCATATGTTTGGAAATACATTTTTAAATTCACATTCAAAGCCTCATATTTCCTTAAATTTGAAATTCTGATCCGTTTGGTATTGAAAAACTTTTGGCGCTTTATATTGACCAATCAACACCTGATTTACAAGGCCACCCTTTTGGTTGCTTGTAGTTTTTTGGTTGTTTATTTATTTCCCAAAGGGGCGAAATTCAAATATGAATTTCAAAAAGGGAAGCCTTGGCAGTATGCCAGTTTGTATGCACCTTTTGATTTTACAATATTGAAATCACCGGCTGAGCTTGAGACAGAAAAACAGTCCATCCTGGACTCCCAATTCCCTTATTATAGAGCAGATGCAACTGTATATGAGGCAGTAAAAAAATCCTATGCTTCCAAATTTTCAAATTTCTTTAACCTGCCGGTTTCGAGTAAAGAGCATCAAGATTTATACGATTTTGGTCTTACACTTTTGGATCAGATCTACCGCATTGGGGTACTCCCCCCGGGCTTTGTTCAAATAGCCGGGGAAAGTGTTTTTTTGATCAAGGGGAATGTCGAATCTACGGTAGAGAAAGATCAATTTGTCACTATAGAAGCCCTTCAACAAAGTGTGGATCAACTCCTTAAAAAAACAGCATACCCCAATTATAGCACTCCCTATTACAAGCTGTTTTTTGAAATCATTCAACCCAATATTGACTTGGATGAAAAGTTTACTTCCAATTCTTTAGATGAATCCCTAAGTTCTATTTCTCCCTATCGCGGCCTGATTCAAGAAAATTCAATCATCATCAAACAAGGAGAAGTGGTCGAGGGAGAAAAATTGCAAATGTTGATTTCCCTTAGAGACGAATACGCCTCCCAACTTTGGAACGAGTTGAACTATTATTGGATCATTTTTGGGTATACAATTTTGGTGGTTTTGACTTTTATGTCATTGATTTTGTTTATATACAATTACAGGCCCTCCATTTTTGAGGACAATAGAGAAATTAGTTTTATTTTTCTAAATATGGTAGGGATGATTGCTTTAACTACCATAGTGGTAAATTTTGATGTAAGGTTTTTATACGCTGTTCCAATTTGTATCCTTCCTCTGATTTTAAAAACTTTTTTTGATCCCAGACTGGGTCTTTTTACCCATTTAGTTACGGTACTGAACTTGGGTTTTGTCGTTCCAAATAGTTTTGAGTTTGTATTTCTCCAAATGATGGCCGGTATTGTTACGATCTTGTCCACAACTCAATTGCAAAACCGCGCCAATCTTTTTATTACAGTGGGCAGAATCGTTTTGGTATATCTGTTGGGCTATATCGCCTTTACCATTACCCATGAGGGCGGTATTTCCAAGATTGATTTATTGGTTATTGGATTATTCCTTCTCAACGGTCTGTTGACTTTGTTTGCGCAACCTTTGATATATCTCTATGAGCGTTTATTTAAACTGGTTTCGGATGTATCACTACTTGAACTTTCGGATACAAACGCCAAGTTATTAAAGGAACTTTCTGATCGTGCTCCGGGAACTTTTCATCATTCACTTCAGGTTGCCAATTTGGCGGAAACCGCAGCCAATGAAATCGGAGCGAATACTTTGTTGGTCCGGGTTGGGGCTTTGTATCATGACATTGGAAAAATGAATGCACCTACCTATTTTTCGGAAAATCAAACCGGGAGCGTTTCTCCACATGAGGAGATGCCTGCAGATCAAAGTGCCAAAATCATCATCAATCATGTGGCAGAGGGCATTGAGATTGCTAAGAAGTTTAAACTTCCGGATCGCATCATCGACTTTATTCGTACCCATCACGGAAATTCTTGGGTTTATTTTTTCTATAAAAAAGCACAAGAAATGGGGGAGGATCTAGATGAAAAAGACTACAGATACCCTGGCCCCCGACCTTTTTCAAAAGAAACGGCAATTTTGATGATGGCCGATGCAGTAGAAGCCGCTTCAAATAGTCTTAGGGAACCCACTGTAGACAAAATCCAACAGTTTGTGGATACCATTGTCAATAAGCAAATCGATGAAAAACAGTTCAACGATTGTAATATTACCCTCTCAGAAATTGAAACTGTCAAAAAAGTATTGTCCAAAAAATTGATTAACATCTATCACCTTAGGGTAGAGTACCCCGAATAGGCTTTTTTAAATTATAATAAAACTATTGTTTTGTTGATTCTTAAGAATTACATTTGCAGGCAGTTAAAGGAGAGGTGCCAGAGTGGTAATGGAGCAGATTGCTAATCTGTCAACGGGTAACCGTTGCCAGGGTTCGAATCCCTGTCTCTCCGCAACATTAATCCCTTTTCTATTGTGTATAAGTAGCTCAGGGGTTTTTTATTGTACGATGTTTGTATGGCTATATTTTTTTAAAACCTAAAAACTTTCCTACCTCTCTGAATATCTATCAGTGGGATGTGTTTCTTAGA
>DEYL01000023.1 GCA_002364535.1 Flavobacteriaceae bacterium UBA3159
TTTTTGACCTATCCATGGAAAACATCGTTCTTCACGATTGGAGCAAAGCCTATATCTACCCCATCACGATTTTTTGCATCATGAGTTCCATGTCTCTGGCCCAGCTCAAAATCGTGGGACTTAAACCCCTTTTGCTCTTTTTTATCGGTTCTTTTACCATTGCGATCATCCCCGCTCTATTGTTTATGCTCTACTTTATGGGGAGCGAGCAAATGGTGGATTTGTGGAAAGGCATCATTCCCATAGTGGGGAGCTGGATTGGCGGTAGCTCCAGTATGTTGGTTCTCAAAGAATATGTCTCTGTTCGAGAAGACCTTTTTCTTTCGGTATTGCTTTTGGATAATATGATCCAGAACATCGTCATGATCTTCCTCTTTCAGATCATAAGAAAAACAGACCACTTTAACCAAAAATTCAAGGTCACTCAATCCATCGCAATTTCAGAAGATACCATAGACGCATCAGCTGCGCAAAAAAATCCTTATTTGTCTGTATTGATCGCCGTATTGGTCACTGCGGGGGTGGTGACAATGAACTTTAGTTTTATCACCAATGTGATCATACTCTCCATTTTGGGACTACTAGTCGGCAACCTTTTAAAATTTTGGTCTTTTGGCGTCAACCTTAAAATAGGATCTGTGGGGATCATAGTCATCATGTCCATCTTGGGGCTTAAACTCAAGTTTAACGACTTTGAACTGCCGGTGATTTTGATCCTGTTTATGATCAATTGGATGATCATCAATCTTTTGGTGATCGCCTATTTCAACTTCAAGCTAAAAATATCCATGGCTTGGGGGCCCATTGCCATGATGGCGAATATCGGTGGGATCTCTACTTCTCCAGCGTTGGCCTCGGCCTATAACGAAAAACTCATGCCCCATGCGGTGGTTTTGGCCATTGTGAGTATGGCCACTGGAACTTTTTGGGGATTCCTTACCACCTTTTTGATCGAATTACAACTCTAGAAGATGGACTGCAGCAGTAAAAAAAATCAATACTATACTGAAGACGAAGCAGCCGAGGCCCTGATCCGTTCCCACATTCGGTTCAACAAGCCTGCCGTGAGCTATTACCTCTGTTCAGAATGTGCCCAATATCACCTCACCTCACGTGGACCACAACATCCTTTGCTTAACCGTCCTGAAGTAGTAGGACGCATACACAAAGAACAGCAGTCACAAGATTGGTCTCAACGTTTGGGCAGAAAATAAAAGTGAGGTGCCTAAGAACAGAACTACTCTTTGGGTTGGGCATCTCCCCGTTTGATCTTTTTGAAGTATTCATCCAAATGCGTTTCCCAATGCATACGGTAATCGAAACCCGTTTCGAATTCCTGATCGCATTGACTGCATTTGATGATTTTTTTTCCCATAATTCAAAGCGCTAAATTAATGAAACTTAATCTAACAGCTTTATAGCCTAAAACTTCACCCATTCGATTTTTAAAAAATCGCCTAAAAAACATCAAAAAAGCCAAAAAATCACCTAAATTGATACAAAAAGGGACATATTTTATCAAAAAAACGTCTTTTTAAAAAAAATTGATTTTTTTATTAGTCAGAGCTTATTAAGGAAAAAGAGTAGATATTTTCCCACTCTTCATTAATATTTTACCTTTAAAACACAACAAAACACTACAGATGATCAAAGCTTTTTTGTTTGACCTGGATGGGGTATTTTATGTGGACGACCAATTGCTTCCCGGTGCCAATGATACCCTGGAATGGTTACAAGAAAATCAAATCCCCTATCGCTTTATCACCAACAATACCACCTTACCTAGAAAGCAACTCACCAAAAAACTCAACTGTTTGGGGCTTAAGGTGCGTGAAGACCAACTGGTCAGTGCCAACTATGCCGGAGTTTTATATTTAAAAAAACAAGGATTTAAAAGCTGTCGTTTGGTTCTCAAAGAAGCCGCAAAAGCCGACTATGGGGACTTTGATACCACTACCGATGTCCCCGAGGCCATAGTGGTGGGCGATATAGGCCAAACATGGGATTACCCCTTGCTCAACGGACTGATGAACCAGCTTTTGGAAGGTGCACAGTTGGTCGCGCTTCACAAAGGGAGATACTTCCAAAGCAAAAACGGACTGACGCTCGACAGCGGGGCTTTCGTTGCGGCATTGGAACACGCTGCCGAAACCCAAGCCCTGGTCGTGGGCAAGCCCGAAGCGGCCTTCTTTGAACTGGCTACACAAGGATTGGAGGGCCAAGCTCACCAAATTGCCATGGTAGGCGATGACCTGATCAACGATATTGGAGGAGCACAAAAAATGAAATACCAAACCTTTTTGGCCAAAACCGGAAAATTCAGACCCGCCCACTATCAAAAATCCGAAACCCGCCCCGATCATCTGATCGAAAACATAGGAAAACTAAAAGAATACATATTAAGCAAAGATTTAATCTGATAACATCAAATCTATGAAATACAAATATTTAATAATTTTTATATTGACAGTTTCAATCGGTTGTAAAACACCACAAGCGTTGGACACTGCTTTGGTCAACAAGGCAATCGACAATGCCGAATTGTCCCATGAAAGTTTTCAGCGGAGCCTGGACTTTACCCGTGCCTGGTTGCAAAAAACCGATCCCGAAAGCGGTTTGATCCCCTCCAACCTCAATAACAGAATAGACCTGTGGGATCCCGCCAATGCTGCGGCCGACAATTATCCTTTTATGGTACTCACCGCCTATTTGTTGGATACCGACCTCCTGAACGGTACCCTTTTGGACATACTGCATCAGGAAAAAACACTCACTTCCCGTGTCGGTGTTCTCCCCGATGTATACTCCTTTTCCAAAAACGATTTTAACGAATACCCCCTCAACCTCGGCCATGTTATCTTTGGCGCTTCCGAATACATCAAAGACGGACTCATCCCCCTCAACGAATTGATGGGACCCTCCCCCTGGCAAGACCGCATGATGGAAATGCTCGACGAACTCTTTCGCCATACCGATGATTTTACCGAGCTGGAAAAGTATTTTAAACGCGCCTCTCCCGTGGAAGAGATCTATGGCGAAATGTTGCAGATTCTCAGCCGTGTCTATTGGATGACCGGCAAGGAAAAATATTTAAACTGGGCCATCAAAATAGCAGATCATTATTTGTTGGAAATGGATTTTTCTCAAACCGATTACCTCAGACTCAGGGATCACGGCTGTGAGATCATCGGCGGGTTGAGTGAACTCTTCCTCACTTTGCACCGACTTGAGCATCCCAAGGTCGAGGACTACCGACCCCCCTTCTACCGGCTTTTGGACCGCATACTCGTCTTTGGAAGAAATACCGATGGACTTTTTTACAATGCAATCAACCTGAAAACCCAAACCCCGGTCGACGACCGTATTGCAGACAACTGGGGTTATATCCTCAACGCCTATTACACCACCTGGATGGTCGACCAAAAAGTGGAATACATCCAGGCTGTTCGCAAACCCTTTAAAGCCCTCAACCTCAATTATCGGAACTACAACTGGGAACCCGGCGCCCAACGCGGCCCTTTGGGAAGTCACGACGGCTATGCCGATGCCATAGAAAGCGGCATTAATTTATTGAACCGTGAAAACGATCCCGACCTCCGAACTTGGATCGACAGTGAGATCAAAGTCATGTTCGGTATGCAACAGCCCGATGGCATTGTTGAGGGCTGGCACGGTGACGGGAACTTTGCCCGAACAGCACTCATGTATGGACTCTGGAAAACCCAGGGGGCACGACTGTCACCCTGGAAACCCTCCCTGCGACTGGGAGCAGTAGCCTCCGAAAAAGAAACCTATTTTGTCCTTACCACGCAAACCGATTGGGAAGGAAAACTCATCTTTGACCCCATACGCCACAAAGCCATCCTCAATCTTCCGGTGGACTATCCCCGGATCAATCAATTCCCGGAGTGGTTTACCGCAGACCCTCAGGCCAACTATCGCATCACGGCCTCCGACCCAAAACTATCGGACACCTACAACGGAGTATCATTGTTGGAAGGAATACCTATTAAACTCCGGTCAGGGGAGCGTTTGATCATCACAATTCAATAAAAAAACCCCGCTTATGGAAAAGCGGGGACTAACAAAAACAAATAATTAATTTCCTTAGAGGAAACCTTACAAACAAAATTACCAATTGGCAACATTTGTCAAAAAGAAATTCAAAACCGAAGTTTTCTTTTTGAGATTCCTAAAAAAAAAGACCGATTCTTTTTGAAGAGCCCACATAAATGGAAGTATATATTGAATAATTGATAAAATTTACAGGAACCGATCTTGTAAGAAAATTCTTTTTTCTCCGCTTCAATGAACCTCATTTAGAACAATTCATTAATTTGTATGCAAATGAATTGAAGATGATACGCCACACTTTTTTTATTTTACTGATGGTGGGATTGTTTTCCTGTCAGGCTCCTGATACTTCCGAAAAAGAAGAATGGATCACTCTTTTTAACGGTACCGATCTGTCCGACTGGACCATCAAGTTTGCCAATCAGGACCTCGATGTCAACCACCGCAATACCTTTAGGATAAAAGATAGTATGATCCGCATTGCCTATGACCAATACGACACTTTTGAGGACGCCTATGCCCATATGTATTACAAAAAGCCTTACTCCTATTACAAACTGCGATTCGACTATAGGTTTACGGGTGAGCAAGTCCCGGGCGGTGAGGACTGGAATGTCCGCAACAGCGGCATTATGTTACACTCCCAATCGGTCGAAAGCAATGACTACGGACAGTATTTTCCCGTTTCCATCGAAATACAATTACTCGGTGGACTGGGAGCAGGGGAACGCCCCACCGGAAACGTATGTACCCCTGGAACCGCCCTAGTCATGGAAGGCAAAGTCGATTACCGACACTGCATTTCCTCCAATTCCAAAACCTATCACGGTGACCGCTGGGTCAGTGCCGAGGTGGTAGTATTGGGAGGGGAAAGCATCACCCACCTGATCGAAAACGATACGGTTTTAAAATACCAAAATCCCCAGATCGGTGGAGGTTTTACCAACCCCAAAATGGGTGAGAAAGACTGGACCTCCCGTGGGGTGGTCAAAAGCAAAGACCACTGGATCGCCAAAGAAGGGGAACTCCTTACCCAAGGCTATATCTCCTTACAAGCCGAAAGCCACCCCATCGATTTTAAGAACATTCGTCTGCTTGACCTTTGCGGTTGTAAAGACTTCAAAGCAAAAAATTATAAATCTTATTTTGTCAAAGCCGATAATTCCCTTTGTATATATTGATATTCCTTTTAGTCACAGTATTTATATGTTCACCTCTCAATAACCTCCAAATAGGTTTTTTAGCCATGTCCTACATATTATTTTATCATATTTTTATTTGGAGTTTAGTATCTAAACCAGGACATCGATATATTTTCCCAACTTAAAAGTATTGGCTTGTCAAAAAATGGTTTTGATCGTTGACAGTAAGAGGGGTGTTCAAAAAAAGTAAGAAACCATTGATATTGAAGGCAACGTTTAATGGATCGGTTCCCATAATTGAACCTCTGGTACCGGTCCCTATTTAGAATTTGTTGTAGATAAACTTATAGTCCCTTTCCATTCAGAACGATTTTGCACTTTTGGCAACACTCGGCTACCATCCCGTTAATGTTTTCTATCAAACAAAGGGATGTACAAATCGTATTTATTCCTAAAAATGAGGGTTAGGAAAGCGATCTCTTTTTTCACCTCTGAAAATTTAAAATAGGAATTTTTTTCCATCAAAAGTTACATTTCAAGGTTAAAAATTCTCTCAGTACAATTGCTTTCCAGCAAGGCCCTTTTCTTAGTGTAACTCTTTAAGATAGTGTTCCCGGATCAAGTCTTTACCAAAATCGCCTTTGAATTCCCTCCAAACCACATGGATATGATTGGCCTTGTCTTGGGAGTTGTCGTATTCGATCAAGAAGCTTTGCCCTTGGATACGGTAGTAATGCGCTTTTAATTTTTCAATTTTTCCGGCCCAGCTAAAAGTAATATTGTTCCAGTTTTCGACCTCGAGCAGTTGGCGTGCTTTTTGGGAAACGGCTTTTTCCATCCGGTCTAGGTGGAGGTAAATGATTTCTTTGAACTGTTCTTTTTGACCCCTATTGAGTTGTCCGTAGGAAATACCGTTGTTGGGGACAAATTTTACTACCGCTTGATTACTGGTTAATATTTCTCCATAGGTTTGTGAGCTGACCAGGGTTTGTTTCAATTGTTTTGGGGAGAGGGATTGGATTAATTTTAAGGCCCAGTCGTGGTCTTTTCTAAGTACGATTTTTCCTTTTTCGGGTCCGTCGGGAACAATACCGGGGTTGGAACCCCAAAAAGCAGGAGCAAAGGCGATTTTATCGGGACTGACGGTAAAATTTAGTGAAACGTGGTGCCCCTCAAACGACCAAGCCCAAAGGGAATCTCGATGGGGGTTACCGTATACAGCCAAGTAGTATTTGGTGGGATCTCTTTTGGCGGGATTGTTTTCCACCACTGCCAGATAGTTTTCCAGATCGATGATTTGTTCCATTTGGTCATATCCACTTTCACTCAGATAGGCTTCCAGTAGGGCATAAGTTTTTTGGACTTGTATGGGGGTCATATCCGAGAGCGGTAAACCTTCGCGTTTAAAGGAGGAGTGCGGCAGGTAGTGCCAACGGGTTTTGGCAGGGTCTTCCAAGGCAAAAGAAACCACCTCTTTTTGAGAGTCCGAAAGACTGTTCAGCAGATCGGTGGCCAAGGCCAATGGATCAAAAGGCTTTTGTGCGATGGCACATCCCAAGCCCAAAAAATAAATAAACAGAAGTTTTTTCATCCTTAATAGTTTAGCTAAATGTACCAAATAATTGGTGGAGGGCTAAAAAAAATCTCCCCAGTGGGGGAGATTATGTCACTAAACCAACTTTGGGCTTACTCTATCCTTTTGTAAAGTTCTCCCATTCCTTTGCCCAAAGAATCCAGCCAATATTGTGTATAATGACTTTCGGACAGGCTTAATTTTACCCGGTATACATTGTTCCCTCCTTGAGTCCATTTGAGGTAGTTGTCCGTTCCATGGCTCATGTACTCAATCAGAGAATCGTTTTTGACTTCATACTTTCCATTGCCGGCAGAGCCAATAAATTGATCTACACCCAGGGAGTCCATTTGTTCTCCATTGGATACAAACATAAAGTATCCGGCGGAGTAAACTTTTACTTGTTTGAACTTGGCATCAAAGGCAAGGGTGTCTTTTGGTTTTCCGCCTTCATAGTTAACGGTTCCTATCCGATTCCAAACCCCGGTCAGGCCAATTGCTTTTGAGGATGTCTCTGGGGGCGCGCAAGAAATAATGACCAAAGCCATTACAGCAGT
>DEYL01000003.1 GCA_002364535.1 Flavobacteriaceae bacterium UBA3159
TATGCCAGCCCGAAGGGTCAATTACGGGGGAAAAAATTGCAAAAGTAGGCTTGTTGAGTCCTTTGGCAATATTGATTGCTCCTCCCTCATTGCCCACCACAGCCATACAATGGTAGGCGGTAGCCATATAATCTCTTAACGAATTCGGGGTCAATGATTTCATCACTGCTTTTTGGGTGGTGGGTTGCAGTTGATCGATCAGTGCGTCAATTTGTCCCTCTTGATCGGGACGGTAATTGAGTATGAATGGAAGCTTTGTGGTCTGAAAGGCGGTATCCATTAGCTGGACCATATACTCAAAAGGGTAGCTTTTGTTTTTACTGCTGCCCAAAGCAGAAAGCATGATGGCTTGATTTCCCTTGCCTAAAACAGCGTCCATTTGTTCCCTACTGCTCGAAATCTCTTTGGGGGTCAGATGAATTTCAACTTCGCTGTTTTTAGGAAAATCTCCCATAATAGGTTCCAACAATTGAAACCTGTTTTTGATCGATAATTGAAGCGCGTCTTCCTGAACATTCTTTATTTTGACCGCATGACTGTATACTAAAGAAGAGTGAATTTTTTTAAAACCGATTTTGTGTTGAGCAGGAGTGAACAAACAAATCAATAAGCTTTCAAGTTTTCCATAGGCATCAATGATGTAATCGTATCTTTTTTTCCCCTGCTGCCTTAAAAACTGAAAAAGCCCCCATTTATCTTTTTTGAAATGGTCTTCGAAGACTACAATTTCATCGATGTAAGGATTGTTGTTAATCACATCCAAAGTACGCCGATTGGCAACAAAATCGATTTGGATGTATGGATTCCAAAGTTTTAAATTTTTACAAATCAAGGTGCTGATTAGTACATCACCAATCATTTTTTGTTGAATGACTAGAATCCTAATTAACGATTTGTTTTTGGGTAAAACCTTTTCAAAACTCATACACCCGATAGATTAGCATAAAATATGTTAGATAGGAGCGGGTCAATTTATTATAAAAATCAACTATAACTCCAAATTTTCGTTTCTTGTATTATCCAAGAATTGACTACCCCAAAGGTAGTACTTTAGTCAAAATGTCTTCCTCATTACAGATCGATCTTCCATAAAAGCCGAGACAAAAGGAATGATTATAACTTTGGCAATGTTCGAAATACTCAGGTGTTGGAAAGTCTCGAATACTGGGACTTGGTTTTTCAAAGGAAATCAGTTTTTGAAGATCGTACCACCAAGATTTAACAAAAAAGAGATTGATACTTTATTCTCTTGATTTTTTTGCTTAATCTTGATTACTATATTTAATAATCTTGAAATCATTTTGTTTTTTTAATACTGTAGACCAGTGGGGCGGTGGAGAGCGATGGCATCTGGACATGGCCTTGTATCTCCGATCCAAAGGACATGATGTGATAGTCATTACCCAACCCGGAGCTGTTTTGGGCGAACGCGCCCGAAAAGAAGGCATGGTGGTTTTTCATGTACTTTTGAAAAATTTGAGTTTTTTAAACCCTTTTGTATTGCTCAAATTGGCGAATGTTTTTCGGACAAATCGCATTGATACAGTGGTTTTAAATCTTTCACGTGATTTAAAATGCGGAGGGATTTCGGCTCGGATAGCAGGGGTTAAAAATATTATTTTTAGACGGGGGAGTGATCGAACGGTTAGAAATTATTTTATTAATCGCTTCCTGTATCAAAAGGTGGTAACAGGAATTTTGACTAATTCACAAGCGACCAAAAAATCAATTCTATCCAATGGCACTTCATTAGTTGATCCTGATAAAATCACAGTTATCCCCAACGGTATTGACATTAAAAGTTTTTTGGAGAAAGGTTTTGAAGTGCTTCAACCGAAACAAAAATCCGCAATTGTATTAGGTGCTTTGGGAAGGTTGGAACCTCAAAAGAATTTTGAGTTCTTGATTCCCGTGGCCATAGAATTGAAAAAAAGTGGTATTACTTTTGAATTTTTAATTGGTGGAAAAGGTTCTCAGGAGTCGAAGCTCAAATCGCTTGTTGATGAAAATGATTTGAAAGATGTTTTTCAATTTGTTGGTTTTCTGGACAATCCCAAGGATTTGCTCATGTCATCGGATATTTTTCTTTTACCATCTTTGTGGGAGGGTTTTGGATATGTCATTGTCGAGGCTTCTTTGAGTGAACTTCCTGTCATTGCATTCGATATTAGTAGCAATGGCGAGGTGATTAGTGAAGCGACTGGTCATTTGACACCACCGCACGATGTTGCTGCCTTTTGTGATAAGATCGTTTATTTGCACCAGCATCCCGGGGAACGAAAAGCCATGGGAAAAGCAGGCAGAACTTTTGTGGTGGATCACTTTGAATCGGCTAAAATTTTTCAAAAGATTGAAAGTTATTTGACGGGGTAGGACTAAAGTTGAATCTTATACAACATGGGAAAACTTTTGCCTTCAGCTTCGCTGGTAATCCAAAAGTTGTTTTGATCGATGATTTTAATGGCTTCAACTTGTTTTCCATCCAAAGGCAATTTGAATTTTTTGATTTTGACTTTGTTTAGATTTCCCATATCAAATGAATTGAGGGTGTATAGAAATTGTTCTCCTGATTGGACATAGCCCACAAGGGCGACCAACTTGAGGCGTTGGTGATAATCTGCTCCTGTAATCAGAGATTGTACATCAAAAGATTTTTTGGGGCTTAAGGTGAAATTTCCAGAGGTTTTGGGAATGGAGTACAGCTCAGTGGTAGAGGTTTTTCGATTCTTGGAAAACAAGACCAACACCTCTTGGGTGGCGACCAAGGCCTCTGCATCAAAAGGGTGTTTTTTTCTTTTGTCAAAATTTTGTTGGTCGCGGTAGTTGAATGTTATTGCTCCAATTTTCTTAAAATCCCTCTTGGGATCAACGATCAGGATGTTGAGGTTTTTTCTTTTTCCTTTGTTATTTCCACTGTCTGAGATATAGAGGTAATTTTTATCTTGCGCAATGTCTTCCCAGTCGTTATTTTCAGCGCCTTCGATGCGGTATTTATTTATAAGGTCTCCCTGTTCAGTAAAGCGATACAAGTTGGGCTTTCCTCCGGAATCATTGTGAGTGAGTAAGTCGTTTTTAAAAAACTCTATGCCCGAGGTTTCCTCTATTTTTTTGGGGAGTTGGGTCTCATATACGACCGTCTGTGCTAGTATTTTTGTGCTGTTTTTTGGGCCATAAAAAAGCAGTAGAAGGCAGAGCAGTTGAATTAAAGTTTTCAAAAATACTATTGTGTTTTAATAGTGAAGCTAAGATATTTTTTGCGTCCAATAACGCTATTGAGCAATTCGAATGGAAGCTCGAAAGAGGTTTTTATTTCCAAAGTCTTTACATCTATACTTTTTTCACCGTAGGGTTCAATTTTGAAAATGGTGCCGTCTTGATGAAAGGTAAAGGGTCCTGTATATTTTAGATGTAGGGGATTGGCTGAGTAATTTTTCAGAGTGACTTTGGCGATCAATTCATCGTCTTTGTAGCTGGGAGAGGATGCGGAGATATTGGCCTTAACCACCTCAAGGAGGTATTCTTCCTCTCCAATCATTAGCTCTTTGAACCAAACCATTGTTTTGCCCTCAAAGAGGGCTTTTTTGACTTCTTTGGTGCTGTTGTCTTTGGAGATAACAAATGTCATAGGTCTGTGACCTCCTTGTAGAATGTCAAAATCCCAAGTAGTCAGCTTGTGAACATCAGAAGTCCCTAGCATGGTGAGGTTGTTTTCCAAGGCGATTTCAATGGCCTCTTCGGAAAAGGTGGTGAAGTTGACCACTTCGATTCCGTGAAGGAGTTTTCTTTCAATGAGCTCGACGTGCATCGGATCCAGCTTAGCTATTCCATCTTTACGTTGTGTTTCCCAATTGGGGTGGTTCCAAAAAACAAACCCATTTTGACGATTGGCTTCTTCTATTCCGGCAATGGGATCATCCGGGAATAAAAGTTTATTGGCATCTTGAATGAATACGGCATTAAGATGTCCGGGCGGCATGGAACGAGTGATCTCTGCACCTCTGATCACCGTAAGTTTTGATTTTTTTGCTATTCCGTTTGCGATGTCGAAGGATCGATTTCTATCGGGATTGGGAAGGTCATTGCGGTGGGGTTGATATTCTAAGTGATCTGTAATAGAGATCAGATCCAGTCTTTCTTTCAGCGCTTCTTCTACTCTGATGTTTGGCCAAACTGAGCCATCGGAAAAGGTGGTGTGGATGTGAAGGTCGGTACTGACAAAGGATTGTCCCTCGGGGGCTTTAAAAAAAGGTTGATCTTGTGCGTAAATCCACAAGGGAAATGTTGTAAGCAACATCAGTATTGCTTTTGGAGTAATCTTTTTCATAATAAACTTTTTTACCGCTCATTCAAATCACAAAAGAGCGTTTGCATGGAGGTGATCAAAAACTTCTTTGCAGTTGTGATCCTACCAGACAAAACCTTTAGCAGTTATATTATCTTTTTGCAATAATTGTAACATTCTGCTTGTAAAAGATACTCAATCTTTTTTTTAATCTTGGCTTTTTTGACCATTCTAATTTGGGAAGATCGCTGTCGATTTTAGTTTTACTCAAAACAACAGTACTTTTGTCCATTAGAATTCAAAGGATCATTAGCCTCAAGGTTTTAGCGGCCAAAGTCGTCTTGCAGTCTGACGATGTCTTCTTCATTGGAGGGATTATTGGGGTCGGTATGTTGCCAAATTTCGGCGACCAGAGCTTGCTTTTCCAGACCAATTAGTCTGTGGCGTTCACCTTGTTTGAGTTTTACTTGATCTCCCTCGGCAAGGGTTAGCAGTGGTTTTTGATCGTCATCATCGGATCGGATAATGCCGACCGTTCCTTGATAGACCCGCCAGATTTCTGCTCGTCGGTG
>DEYL01000017.1 GCA_002364535.1 Flavobacteriaceae bacterium UBA3159
AGCTGAGCTACATCGGCTTTTTTCACAAAAAAAAGACCGTAAAACGGTCTGTAAAGTAAATGTTATTTTTTCGGGTTTCAAAACAATAACCCAAAAAAATCAGCCCAAAAGACGCTGCTTTTCCTTACGTCTTTTTAAGACCCTTTCGGCAGAATCAGCTGCGTGGTTGATCGCCTCCTCAAAGCTCCTGGCCTTCTTCTTTACAATCACGTCATCACCGGGAATACCGATCTTCAATTCTACAAATTTATTGATCTTGTCCGAGGAGTTTTCCACCTTGGTATAAACAAAAACATCTACGATCTGATCATAAAATTGAGCAATTTTCTCGATTCTCTTTTGAGTAAATTCAACCAACTTAATGTCGGCGTTGTAATTGACAGATTGAAAGTTGACATTCATATTATAAAAGTTTTAAAATTATAATCACTCTTTTTTACCTCGGGGATGCGCCTTGACATAAATCTCCTGTATCCTTTTCAAGCTGCTGTGGGTATAGACCTGAGTCGCAGCGACACTTTCATGCCCCAACAATTCTTTGACTGAATTGAGATCAGCTCCATTGTTCAGCAGATGGGTTGCAAAACTGTGACGTAACATATGGGGGCTTTTTTTGACCTTGGTTGATACCATACTAAAATAATGATTTACAGTTTGATATACAAACCCTTCGCTGAGTTTTGACCCGCTAGTACTACAAAAAAAACAATTTGGCAGGGCTAAAGACAATTCTTTCTTATAGCAAAGGTAAGTTTTTAAAACGGCCACCGCTTCGTGAAGCAAGGGGATCATACGCTCTTTATTACGCTTGCCCAAAACCCTTATTGTATTGGTTTCAAAATCTACCGAGTTCACTTTTAGATCAATCAACTCTTGACGTCGGATTCCCGTGTAATACAATAAGGTAATGATAGTTTTTTGGAGTACGCCCTCATAATCTTTAGAAAACAAATCGCTGTTCAACAGTCGATCAACCTCATCCGTAGAAAAGGGAACATTTACCTTTTTAGAAACTTTAAGCGGTCGGTGGAGCTTGAGTGGAGAAAGGGTAATGGCTTCGGTTCTGATTAAAAATTTATAGTAAGACCTCAGAACAGAAATTTTTCGATTGACCGTTCGGTTGGTGTTTTTCTTTTCAACCAGGCTGATGATCCAAGTCCTGATTTGACTGTAATCAACATACTCTATATTGTATAGCTCAAAATGTGAAGCGCAAAAGTCACTGAAATCATTCAGATTCTTTTCATAAGCGGCACAGGTGTGGGCAGAATATTTTTTTTCGTGAGTGATGAAATCTAGATATCTGTTTATAGACATAAAAAACGTTGAAAATCAAAGTTATGAAACTTAAAACTTACAACGTTTATGATGCACAAAAATTAAAAGACTATTGGTTTTCCAGGTCTCTTAATCGCTGAATGTATTGAGCTTTTTTGATCTTGTCGCGATTCCTTATGGAAGGCTTTACAAATTGCTTTCGACTTCTGAGTTGGCGCATGCCTCCAGTTTTGTCAAATTTTCTCTTAAAGCGCTTCAGGGCGCGGTCGATATTTTCACCGTCTTTAACTGGTATAACTAGCATGTGATGGCACCTCCTTTCATAATAGTCTGCAAATATAAGAATAGTATAGCAAATGAAAGTTAGAAAGAGGGAAATTTTAGGATTTTAACAAATTACGCGAAATGACCAGTTTTTGGATTTCACTTGTTCCCTCACCTATGGTACACAATTTGGAGTCACGGAAGAATTTTTCAACGGGAAAATCTTTAATAAAACCATAGCCCCCGTGGACTTGAACAGCATTGTTAGCCACTTTGACACATACCTCGGAAGCAAATAATTTTGCCATCGCTCCGATTTGCGTCACATTTTTACCTTGATTTTTATCTTCCCCGGCCTGATGGGTCATCAAACTTGCCGCTTCTATTTCGGTGGCCATGTCGGCCAACATAAACGATATGCCTTGAAAGCTACCGATGGGCTTGCCAAACTGTTCGCGTTCTTTGGCATATTTTACTGAAGCCTCAAAAGCACCTTTAGCAATTCCCAGCGAAAGGGCCGCAATTGATATTCTTCCACCGTCCAATATTTTCATAGATTGAATAAAGCCTTCCCCCACATCACCCAGACGATTACTGTCCGGAATGATACAATTGTCAAAAACCATTTCGGCGGTTTCGGAAGCGCGCATTCCCAATTTATTCTCTACTTTTCCAGAGCTAAAACCCGGTGTGCCTTTTTCGATGACAAAGCAAGTCATACCATGGCTGTCTCCTTTTTCACCATCTCTAAAAATAACAACGGCCAGGTCACAGGATTTACCATGGGTGATAAAATTCTTGGTACCATTCAAAACCCAATGGTCTCCTTGTTTTTTGGCAGTGGCATTCATGCCTTTGGCATCAGAGCCGGTATTGTACTCCGTCAAACCCCAAGCGCCGATCCATTGGCCAGTAGCCAATTTGGGCAACCACTTCATTCGTTGCTCCTCATTGCCAAAAAGGTAAAGGTGTTGTGTGGCCAATGAATTGTGGGCTGCTACCGATAATCCGATCGAAGGATCGACTTTTGAAATTTCTTCAATTACAGCAATATATTCGTGATAGCCCATTCCGGAACCTCCATAGATCTCGGGGATCAATAACCCCATAAAACCTAACTCTCCGGCTTTTCTCATCACGGAAACAGGAAAAAACTGTGACTCATCCCACTCCATTACATTGGGTCTAATGTATTGCTCCGAAAAATGTTTTGCGGACTCAATGACCATTTTAGTGGTCTCTCCATAGTTCATGCTCACCTCACTGTCTAACTCAAACATAGTATTAAAATCTCTGTAAATATAAGCTTATTCTCTTTATTTTCAATGAGTCAAATCCTTCAATATTTTGAAGGTAATCAAACTCAACCTTCTAATTGGAACTCCTTCATTTAGTGATCCGTTGAGAGAGTTTTTTAACCACACCATAGATGGTCTTTAAATCTGCTGCCCGACAATGGTTAAGTCCTGGTTTTACGGCATTTTGATTTTTTCGAAAGCTTATTTTTTGGCTCTGGAAAAACCAAATAAGTTCCTATTAAGCCATCAAACCGTCTTCGATCCCTGTTACCGACTTAAATTCCTCGGCAGAATGGATCCATTTTCCTGATTTTTCTCGAGGCCAACAAACGATCAATCGATTGGGGCTCTACACCCAATACATAGGCACGACGGTCGGTCAGATTATTGGGATTAAAAGGGTAAATGATTGGTTTTGTTAGGCTAAACTTTGCAGTGGAGTCAACCCATTTTGGTGATGCGCCATGGGCTATTTCTCCAATTGGAACGGGTGTTTTACGAGTATAAAATCCTTTAGAAAGAAAACACGAAGCAGTAAAACCCCTAATACAATCAGGGCATTTCGATTCTTTTTTGCAAGGTAGAAATGAGGGAAGATTAATTTCATTTCGGGTTTTGGGGTCAGCTTTACTTGCCCTTTACGGCAGCGAGGTAGAGCGTCAATTCTTCTTTTACTTTGGGATAGAGCAGTATCAAGCCGATCATATTGGGAAAGACCAAGGCCAAGATCATGGCATCGGAAAAGGTCCAGACCGCAGACATATCTCCCGCAGCGCCGATCACTATAAAGATCAAAAACAATATTTTGTAGGAAAGGTCAGCTGCTTTACTCTTACCAAATATAAACATCCAAGACTGTAAGCCATAATAGGACCATGAGATCATGGTAGAAAGGGCAAACAACACAACCGCAATTGTCAAAAATGGCCCTGAAAAAGCAATGTATTCCGAAAAGGCCGCCGCTGTAATTCCAGCTCCTTCAACAGCCACACCATCGATGATTACCTTTCCGCCTACCCCTCCATAATCGAAAACCGTACTGTCACCATTAAAAATGATGATCACAAGAGCGGTCATGGTACAGATCACAACGGTGTCGATAAAGGGTTCCAAGAGTGCTACCAATCCTTCGGAGGCAGGGTATTTTGTCTTTACAGCAGCATGGGCGATCGAGGCCGACCCTGCCCCTGCCTCATTGGAAAAAGCCGCTCGACGAAAACCGGTAATCAGCACCCCCAAAATACCACCCAATCCCGCCTGTGGACTAAAGGCCTGAGAAAAGATCATTCCAAAAGCATCGTCTACAAAACTAAAATTACTTCCAATAATATATAGACAGGCCAATACGTACATCAAAGCCATAAAAGGCACTATTTTTTCTGTAACCAAGGCAATTCGTTTGATCCCACCGATGATGATGATACCGACAAAAACCATCATGATCAATCCGATAATGGTTCTGGCATTACCTCCGGTCATACCGAAGGAATTGACCAATTGCATCGCTGCTTGATTGGATTGAGCGGCATTCCCTCCTCCAAAAGATGCGCCAATACACAAGACCGCAAAAGTCACCGCCAAAAATTTTCCGATTTTGCCCAGACCGCGTTCCTTTAGCCCTTTGTTCAGGTAATACATAGGGCCACCATAGACAGTTCCATCCTCGCCCACATCGCGGTAACGCACCCCGAGGGTACATTCCACGAATTTGGTCGACATACCCAACAAACCACAAAGGATCATCCAAAAAGTTGCACCGGGACCCCCTACGGCAATCGCCAATGCCACTCCAGCAATATTTCCATTGCCCACGGTTCCTGAAACTGCTGTTGCCAACGCTTGGAAATGACTAACCTCCCCCTCTTGACTTTCGTCCCTGATCGTATCTTTAATGTTTCCTTCGATGGCCAGATCCGTTGACCCGGATTCGTGGTGGTCGAATTCATCGTATTTCCCTCTGACCGTCTGAACCGCCATAGGAAATCGCCTCACATTCACGAACCCAAAATAAACCGTAAAAAACAATGCACCCCCTACCAGCAAAATGATGATAGTCGGAATAGATGTTCCTGGAAAATCGTGTAAAATGACCTCACCCCACCAATTTGCAATGGGGGTAAATGCCTCGTTGATCCTTTCATCCAAACCTTGCTGCTGTGCATTACCGGCACGAGGAATCAAAATCATCAAAAAGAATAAAAAGAGGTTTTTGTAAAGAGAAGGCTGCTTCATGATTTTTGTATTGGCTTTTGCAATATCCTAAAAACCGTGGGAAAATCAAATTAATCCAAATCAAACATTGCATTTTATTTACAGATGGCATTACCATCACCCAAAACGATCAACTTGCTGTGGGACTCCAATTTCATATCCGCGGGGCGGGGGGGGGGGGGATCATCAATTGACCTTGGGCATTTCGGAAGCACACCACATTACAGCTGGTGTTTTTGCGGATTTCCAAATCCGAAAGCGACAGATTAAGTTATTTTTTGGGTAGGGCATCATTGGTAATCTCTTCCAAGTTGAGACTGTCTTGGTCAAGCTAACTCAATTCCTCCAAAAAACGGATCAAATCTACCACCATCAACAAACTGGCCATATGATCTCCCAAAATTTTGTCGGGCATGATGATGTGATCGGCTCCTACTCGTTCGAGCTTAGTGCGATTTCTGACCTCTTTCAAAAGACTGAAAATCAATAGTTCAGGATTGAATTCTCTGGCAGACAAAAGCACAAAAAGATTTTTCAAATCATGGGACAGTGCTCCGATCAAATGCTTGGCTTTTTGGATATTGGCCTGATGCAGAACTGCATTTTGGCGGGCATCTCCGGCAATAAAATAGATTTTTTCATGTGCTTGAATCATATCTTGGTTTTATTCGATTACCACAAAAGGATGACCATGGTTTAACAGGCGGAAGATGGCCTGTCAACGTTTTCGACCAAAACCAAAGATCAATATATGCTCTATTAATGTAGCTCTCATTTTTTTTGTTTGAATTTCACAAAAATATTTTCTGTCAACACAAACTGGGTCAACTCTTTAATCCCATAGACAAAGACCGTTAGACTCATCATGATATAAAATATAGAGCGCATCCACCACGCAGATATTGGGCAATAGCCAATAATATCCTATGGTTCCGATGCAGGATACCAACAAAATTAGGAGTAAGGCGGTGAATAAATTGGGGCTAAAAGATTTCAAGTCATAGGTCGAATACAGAAGTTCTGTTGATGTAGACCATGTCTTTGAGCTTAAGCCAAAATGCTAAGGTCAAATAGATAATAAAGCCACCGACTATGGTCGTAAACGAAGCGTAAATAAAAAACAAACGCACACTTTTTACATTCATACCCAAGGAATCGGCCAAACGGGTGGAAACTGTAAAACCATGCTTTTCAAAAAAATGCCGCAAGGAACTCATATGATTCATATTATAAAGTTAAGACGAAAAATCGAACAAATAAAATCCCACAACACAAGGAGGATGATCGAATCATAACTTTTATCAAGGTGATGTATGTGATGATACCAACAAGATGCTTTGTGGTGATGTTCCACCGTACAGGCTCTCAGGGTATCTCAGATCTATATTTTGACATGGGCAAATTCAGGCCATTCCAGGGTAGGGAAAACAGGGATTTACAAACCAAATAGAGGATGCTGATATGGCACAAAAGGCAAAGTAAACCAGTTTTTATAATAGCTAAAGATATGAAGAAAGGCCTCTTTCATCTCAATTTGGAGTCATTAATTAGCGGAAACGTTTAGGCAGACGCCCCCTCCCATTCCATAAATCCACCCAGCAAATTGAATGTTGTATCAATGTCTATCTGATTCATTAGTTGACAGGCTTGGGCACTTCGCGCGCCAGAACGACAATAAACATAGTAATTCTTGGAGGGGTCCAACGATTGAATGCCTTCCATAAACGAAGCGGCTTGACGAATGTCAAGCAATGTTGCATTAAGGATATGTCCTTCCTCAAATTCTTCCGATGTTCTTACGTCAAGTAAAAAAGAATTCTCATCGGCTTCAAACTGATTCTTCCACTCATGTTGTGTTAAATCCATTTTTTTTTATTCAAATGTAATAGACTTTCGCCAAAAATAAAAATCAATTCTCTTGCAGATGTATAATTTTATGCTACATTTGTACAAACAAAAGTTGTTGTAACAAATATGAAATCATTAGATTTAGCAAAAAACACCGTAGTGGGAATACTCAAGGCGGGACATAAAGTTGAAGAATATATTGGAAACACCCTTAAGTACACCGATATTTCATTACAACAATTCAATGTACTAAGAATATTAAGGGGACGCAAGGGAATACCGGCAAATTTACAAACCATCCAAAAACGGATGATACACAAAATGAGCAACACCACGCGCTTGGTAGACAAACTAATTGTAAAGGAATTGGTGGTCCGAAAAATTTGTAAAGAAAATAGAAGGAAAATTGAAATCACCATTACCGACAAAGGCTTGGAAATTTTAAGTCAACTCGATACCAAAATCCAGGAAACCGAGGCTACCATATTGCAACCCTTAAACTTGGAAGAACAAAGAACTCTCAGAAGCTTAATCAATAAAATCACTTTAAATCATTAATCCTTAAATTTTAAAACAATGAAAAAACCATTTCAATTACTGCTATCCATCAGTTTGATCCTTTTGGCCTTTGGCTGGAGTCAAGCCCAAAGCCTAACAGCCAATACGGCCCAAAGCAATATTCGTTGGTACGGAGAAGAGCTCACCGGAAAAACCCACTTCGGTAACCTCAGCTTTAAAGAAGCTCAAATCGACCTTCAAGACGGTGTCATTGCCGGTGGAAACTTTGTCGTGGACATGACTTCCCTCACTGTCGAAGACCTCAGCGGAGGCGGAAAGGCAAAACTTGAAGGGCATCTCAGATCCGACGACTTTTTCAGTGTGGAAAAGAATCCGATGGCCACCCTTAAAATCACCCAAAAAGCCAAAGTCGATGGCAGCACACAAACCCTCTATGGCGAATTGACCATCAAGGGAATCAAACACCCGATCGATTGTACGTTAACCCTGGGAGACAACAAAACCGCAGTGGCCAAAATGACTTTTGACCGATCCAAATATAATGTGCGTTTCCGTTCCGGTTCTTTCTTCGAAAATCTCGGAGATAAACTCATTCTAGACGACATCAGGATGGAAGTAGGCCTACAGTGGAATTAGACTTAAAAATTCAACTTCAAGTTGTTTTAAATTATTTTTCATATATATTTGTCCTATGAATTCTAAAAATAATAACATAAGCTGGTTGAGCGAACTGATTTAATCAATTCGTGATCCCGCAATATCCATATAAAAGGCTTGTCATCACGACAAGCCTTTTTAATTTTACACCATGCATCCAAAGTTTAAACTACATTCTAAACATCAAAAAATCCTGGCCGACACCCTCACCCCGGTCAGCGTCTATCTCAAAATTAGGGATCAATTCCCACAAAGCCTTTTGCTGGAAAGCAGTGATTACGACGCTCGGACCAACAACTTCTCCTACATCTGTTGCAATCCCATTGCCACCCTCAGTATAGGCGGGGGGAAAATCAACTGTACTTTTCCCGACGGTAGCCATCAAGAAAAAAGTTTGGCCGCAGTGGACTCAGTACCACAATTGGTTCAAGATTTTGCCCGACAATTTGAATCAAAAAAATATCGTTTTAAGTTCATCACAAACGGACTTTTTGGATTCATCGCCCACGAGGCCGTGGCCCATTTTGATCATTTGACCCTTAGGACGGACAAAAGCAATTTGGAGCTGCCCGAAATCTACTATGCCGTTTATCAAAACATCATCGCCATCAGTCTTTTCAATCACGAAGCGCATTTGTTTTCTCACAGTTACGACGGCTCAGACAATCTTGATCAAATCGAAAAAATCCTGAAAAGAGACAATACCACCGCCTATCAATTCAAAAAACAGGGCGACAAAGCCTCCAACCTCACAGATGAAGAATTTACGACCTTGGTCAATAAGGCCAAAGAGCACTGTTTTAGGGGAGATGTTTTTCAGCTGGTGCTTTCGCGCCGATTTTCACAGGGCTTTTCGGGAGACGAATTCAATGTGTACCGCACATTGAGATCCGTCAACCCCTCGCCATATCTGTTCTTTTTTGACTATGGGGATTTCAAGATCTTTGGCAGTTCGCCCGAGGCCCAACTGGTGGTGGAGCAGGGAAAAGCAGAGATTCACCCCATTGCGGGTACCTTTAGGCGAACGGGAAACGACGCTCAGGACCTTGCCTCGGCCGAGCTACTGGCGGCCGATCCAAAAGAAAACAGCGAGCATGTGATGCTAGTCGATCTGGCCCGCAATGACCTCAGCCGCAACGGAACCGGGGTTGTTGTAGAAAAAAATAGGGAAATACAATTTTTCTCCCACGTCATTCACCTGGTTTCCAAAGTAACGGCATTCCTCAAACCCAAGGCCAAAACCTTTCAGGTGGTGGCCGACACCTTTCCGGCGGGAACCCTCAGTGGAGCACCCAAGCACATGGCCCTACAACTTATTGACCGTTATGAAAACACTGCCCGAAACGCCTATGGAGGGGCATTGGGCTATATGGATTTTCAAGGCAACTTCAACCACTGCATCATCATCCGTTCCTTTATGAGCAAAAACCAACAGCTCCACTTCCAAGCTGGGGCGGGCATCGTCTCAAAATCTGTACCGGAGAACGAATTACAAGAAGTCTACAACAAACTCGGGGCCTTGGACAAAGCCCTTACACTGGCCGAAAAAATATAAGTATGAAAAAAATATTTGTTATTGATAATTACGATTCCTTCACCTACAATTTGGTACATTATCTGGAGGAATTGGGCGCCGAGGTCACCGTGAGGCGAAACGATCAATTTGAGCTTTCCGAGCCCAAGGCTTATGAATACCTCTTGCTCTCCCCCGGACCCGGTATTCCGGACGAGGCGGGATTGCTCAAAGCCACCATCGAAAAATACGCCTCCACCAAAAAAATTCTGGGGGTGTGTTTGGGGCAACAGGCCATAGGAGAAGTTTTTGGCGCCAGTCTGGTAAATTTGGATACCGTTTTTCACGGCGTAGCCACACCGCTAAGAGTAGCCGAAGACGACCTCTTGTTTAAAGACTTACCTCAAAATTTTGAAGTGGGACGCTACCATTCCTGGGTGGTGCAAACCCCATTGCCTGAGGATTTGGTTGCCACCTCTTTTGATGACAACCAGCAATTGATGTCCCTCAGACACAAAAGTATGCCCGTAAGAGCCGTACAATTCCACCCCGAATCCATCTTAACCCCCCATGGGAAAAAAATATTAGAAAACTGGATCAACAGCTAAACCATGAAAGCCATAATCAATCGCCTGACCCAACACGAAACCCTGGACTGTAAGGAATCGGAAAGCATACTGACGGACATTGCCCAGGGGCAGTTCAACCCCAGTCAGATCGCCTCTTTTTTGACCGTATTCATGATGCGCAGCATCACCCTCGAGGAACTCGAAGGCTTTAGAAAAGCACTGCAAAAGCTTTGTTTGGCCATCGACTTGAGTGAATTCACCCCTATCGATTTGTGCGGAACGGGCGGAGACGGCAAGGACACCTTCAACATCTCAACCCTAGCTTCTTTTGTCACCGCAGGAGCTGGGATTAAGGTCGCCAAACACGGCAATTACGGTGTTTCCTCCGGCTGTGGCTCCAGCAATGTGTTGGAGCATTTGGGAATTCGGTTTTCCAATGATGCCGATTTTCTCAAACGCTGCATCGACCGAGCGGGAATTTGCAACCTCCACGCCCCCCTTTTCCACCCGGCCATGAAAAACGTTGCCCCCATCCGCAGGGAATTGGGTGTAAAGACTTTTTTCAACATGCTCGGGCCACTGGTCAACCCCGCCTTTCCCCAACACCAACTCACCGGGGTTTTCAATCTAGAATTGGCAAGGCTGTACGGCTACCTCTTCCAAAAAACAGATCAAAATTTTACCATCTTATACGCCTTGGACGGCTATGATGAAATTTCACTGACCGGCCCTGCCAAGGCCATCAGAAACAGTGGAGAAAGCCTTATTGCTCCCCAAGATTTTGGTTTGGCACCACTGGACAAAAAACAAATCAGCGGTGGGGATACTGTTCCCTCTTCTGCGGCCATTTTTACTGCCGTATTGGACGGAAAGGGCAGCCCGGCCCAAAACGATGTGGTGTGCGCCAATGCCGCCATGGCCATTGCCACTGCCACCGACTGCGCCCCGCTGGAGGGATTTGAAAAAGCAAAAGACGCCCTCTTGTCGGGACAGGCCGCCAAAGCCTTTAAAACCCTTCAAAAACTCAGTGCCGCATGACCATCTTGGACCGCATCATCATCGATAAAATCAAGGAAGTCGAGCTGCGAAAAAAAGTGTTTTCTCGGGCCTATTGGGAACAGTCACCCTTGTTCGAGCGGGAGGGTTTTTCATTGTCCCAACGTTTGCAGGACAGCCACTCGGGCATCATCGCCGAGCACAAGCGGCGTTCTCCTTCACAGAACAACATCAACAGCAGTTTGTCCGTACATCAGGTCGCCCAAAGCTACGAAAAAGCGGGGGTCTGTGGGATGTCAGTACTGACCGATCAAAAATATTTTGGGGGCAGTCTGGAAGATTTGACCGCTGCCCGTGCAGTGTGCCAACTTCCGCTTTTGAGAAAAGAATTCGTCATCGATCCCTATCAACTTTTCGAGGCCAAGGCCCACGGTGCTGACGTGATCTTGTTAATCGCTGCCGTTTTGGATCGGGAACAGATCAGGCAACTGTCCCAAACCGCCCAAACTCTGGGCTTGGAGGTACTTTTGGAAGTGCACAACCCAAGTGAACTCCAAAAAGCCTTGATGCCCTCATTAGACCTGCTGGGGGTGAACAACCGCAATCTCAAAACCTTTGAGGTCAGCCTCGACACCAGCAAGGCCCTGGCCGAGCATATCCCAGACGATTTTGTCAAAGTAACCGAAAGTGGTATCGGTTCAACTGCAGCCATTCAGGCTCTACAACCCTATGGGTATAGGGGCTTTTTGATCGGTGAAAACTTTATGAAAACGAAATCCCCGGGCCTTGCTGCCGCAGATTTCATCAAAACTCTCGTCTCATGAAACTAAAAGTTTGTGGGATGCGTTCGCCCGACAACATAATGGCACTATCACAATTGGTCCCGGACTATATGGGCTTTATTTTTTGGGAACACTCCAAAAGGTTTGTCACATCACCCACCCCCAATTTGCCCGCCTCGATCAAAAAAACAGGAGTCTTTGTCGATGCCGCTTTAACCTACATCCTGGACATTGCAAAACAACACCAACTTCAGGCCCTTCAACTCCATGGGGACGAAAGCCCCGATTTTTGCCAAAAACTCCAAACCACTGGATTGGAAGTCATCAAAGCTTTTGCGGTAGATGCTGCTTTTGATTTTTCGGTTTTGGAGACCTACGAATCAGTTTGCGATTATTTTTTGTTCGACAGCAAGGGCGAATTGCCAGGGGGCAACGGCAGCCGTTTTGACTGGTCGGTATTGCGGGACTATCCCGCGGTAAAACCCTTCTTTCTCAGTGGCGGCATCGGTCCCAAAGATCAGGGCGCCGTCGCATCGATAATTAACTTAAATTTGCCTATTTATGCCCTAGATATCAATAGCAGATTTGAAAGGGAACCGGGGCTAAAAAACATTGAAATCATTAAGCAATTTAAAGCAACACTATAAAATGAAATATCAGGTAGATGAAAAGGGATTTTACGGTGATTTCGGGGGCGCATACATCCCCGAGATGCTCTACACCAATGTAGAAGAGTTGAGGAAAAATTATATTCAGATCAGTGAGTCGGAATCTTTTCAAAAGGAATTTCAGTCGCTGCTCAGTGAATATGTTGGCCGTCCAACGCCCTTGTATTTTGCAGCGCGTTTGTCGGAAAAATACAACACTCGGATTTACCTCAAAAGAGAGGATCTGTGTCATACGGGAGCCCACAAGGTCAACAACACCATCGGGCAAATTTTAATGGCCCAACGCCTAGGTAAAAACCGCATCATTGCAGAAACCGGGGCGGGACAGCACGGGGTGGCTACAGCCACTGTTTGTGCCTTAATGGGCATAGAATGCATCATTTATATGGGTGCTTTGGACATCCAACGCCAGGCCCCGAATGTGGCCCGAATGAAAATGTTGGGCGCAGAGGTAAGGGCGGCTCAGTCGGGCAGTAAAACCCTTAAAGATGCCACCAACGAAGCCATACGCGACTGGATCAACAATCCTGTGGATACACACTACATCATCGGATCGGTGGTGGGGCCTCATCCCTATCCAGACATGGTCGCCCGTTTTCAATCGGTTATCAGTGCCGAGACCCAGGCCCAATTGTTGAAAAAAGAAAAGCGGGATTATCCCGATCACGTCATTGCTTGTGTGGGTGGAGGCAGTAATGCTGCAGGCTTGTATTACCACTTTTTAGAAAATCCGCGGGTAAACATCATCGCGGTGGAGGCGGCTGGTAAAGGCATCGACTCCGGTGAAAGCGCCGCCACCTCGGCCTTGGGCAAAGAAGGTATCATCCACGGTAGTAAAACCCTGCTGATGCAAACCCCCGACGGACAAATTACAGAGCCCTATTCCATATCTGCAGGGCTTGACTATCCGGGAGTGGGACCCATGCATGCCCACCTGTTCCGCAGTCAAAGGGCCGAATTCATTTCCATTCCAGATCAGGAGGCCATGGACTGGGGATTGATCCTCTCCCAAATGGAAGGCATCATCCCTGCCATTGAGACCGCCCATGCTTTTGCCGTATTAGATGTAAGAAAATTCTCTCCCAATGAAGTCATCGTATTTAACTGCTCCGGACGGGGAGACAAAGATTTAGACACTTATATCGACCATTTTAGATTGTAATGAACCGCATAGACCAAACCTTCCAAAAAAAACAAAAATTACTCTCAATTTATTTCTCGGCTGGACACCCAGAATTGGAGGACACCCTGCCCATACTCCTGGCTTTACAAGACAGTGGAGTGGACATGGTGGAGATCGGTTTACCCTTTAGCGATCCCCTGGCCGACGGGCCGACAATACAGGAAAGTTCCACCCGTGCCCTACGCAATGGCATGACCACCGAAAAACTATTCGACCAACTCCAAAATATCCGACAGAGCCTCAATATTCCCTTAGTGTTGATGGGCTATTTCAACCCCATTATGCAGTATGGTATAGAGCAGTTTTGCAAAAAATGCCGAAGTATCGGCATTGATGGACTTATAATCCCCGACCTGCCGGTAGACCTTTACCATCACGAGTATAAAACACTTTTTGACCAGTACAATTTGTACAATATTTTTTTAATCACCCCCCAAACATCGGAGGAAAGGATTCGTTATATAGACAATGTGTCCTCTGGATTTATCTATATGGTCAGTAGTGCAAGTGTCACTGGAGCCCAGAGTGCTTTTGGGAATGCCCAAGAAGACTATTTTAGGCGGATTGCCCAGATGAAACTCAAAACACCACAAGTGATCGGTTTTGGGATCAGCAATGCCGAAACTTATCAGGCAGCCACACGTTTTAGTCGCGGGGCGATCATCGGTTCGGCATTCATCCAATTTTTAGAAAAAAAAGGGGTCGCTTCCATTCCTGATTTTATCAAAAGTATTCGGTAATTTGTTATTTTTTAAAGAAAATGGATATTCTACTTTTTGACAAGATTTGTGGCTAATTAGAAATAAATCCTATCTCAACATACAATTAGTTGAATAAAAAACACACTTGTGAATTTACCCCGTTTTTGACAGGTATGGTTTAATCCGGTTTTTTTTAGAAGAATATAATATGTTTATCGTATTTATTAATCTTTTAGAAAAGGCTAAAATTACATAAATCACTATTTTAGAGTATGATTTTAAAAGCGATAATCCTTTTGATACTGGAGGTGAATATGGCAGTGGCTAAGCGCAATATTCACCAGCGTTGGGAGGATCAACTGCAGAGGTATGTCGCTCCAAGGGGAGTGGTCAACTACAGCGATTGGAAAAAAGAAACCCATGCCCTAAAGTCCTATCTAAAGGCACTTGAAGATCATCCGCCACAGCACTATTGGACGACCACGAACCTTAAGGCCTATTGGATTAACGTATATAATGCCGCCACCATCGCGCTGGTATTGGACCACCATCCCTTGCAAAGCATAAAGGACATTGATGCCCCTTGGGGGACTCCAGTTTTCCGAATGGGAGATCAGTCAATGAGTTTAAAAGCGATTGAAGACCTACTTTTGGAAATGGGAGATCCCCGGATCTTGTTTGCCTTGCACCGCGCCACGGTCTCCGGCCCGGATTTGTCGGGGCGACCATACCGCAGCAGTACCTTGGAAGAACAGCTCCAGACGGCTGCCATCAAGTTTTTAAACGACCCCAGCCAAAATCAATGCCACAAAGACAAAAGTCATTTGTCCCGTATTTTTCTTTGGTATTTTAAGGATTTTGGCTCGCTGGTACAAAGGGTCACATTGCTCCAAAAATACGGTTGTAAAAGAGTGGATCAAAAAACAAAATTTCGTTACCTGCCCTACGACTGGCAACTCAACGAATAGAAGTGGTGCAAGAAAATTTCTTCAAACCTCAGATATTTAGTTACGCAGGCCGAAGTAAATTCCAAAAATGGTGACCTACAGCAGCCCAAAGGAGACCAAAAAATAATCGAATAGAGGAAGTCATAAATAACTAAGATTAGGTTAATTACAATTTACGAAAAAAGGTGAAGAGTGGCTAAGAAATCATCTTAAGGAATTGTATTTCCTTATCGGTAAGCGATCGCCATCGGCCTCTGGGCAGGTCTTTTTTGGTCAATCCTGCCAGCAGCACCCGATCCATTGTCACTGCTTTTAGCGATCTTTGCTCAAGTATTTTTTTGAGCAGACCTGGGGAGAGGTTAGCGGCTTCGATTCCAATTTCTTTTTTGCTTCCCCCTTGAATATAGGCTGCAGATTTTACCTTGTAGACCTTTTCCCTGATTCGAATGCCTTTGGCCAGTGCGTCAAGGTCGGCGATTTGGACATTTTGCTCGAGTATCACTTGGTAAAGCGTAGGAAAACGTGACTTGGGATCAGCCATTTTTTGACGTAATTTATCGTCGTTGGTCATCAACAATAGGCCGGTCACCGTCCGTCCCATATCCCCTATAGGCGGAATTTTTTCCAAAGAATGGGTACTTCGGATGAGTTCTTGTACCGATTTTTTGATCTGACCCCCTTGTGTGGTCGCAACAAATCCCTTGGGTTTGTTCAGTAAAAGATATACGGGTGGACTGCTGTTGACCAATTGGTCATCGTAGTGCACCCTGTCGCTCCGCTGCACCCGAAAGCCCATTTCTGTGACCACCTTGGCGTTGACCTTTACCAAACCCATGGCGATGAACTGGTCGGCCTCTCGTCGCGAACATAGGCCTGCATTAGACAGGAATTTATTTAAACGTGTTCCCTCTAGGGTTGCAGATCGGGACCTGGTAGTGGATTTTTTGAAATTTTGCGGCACGACTTTCTTATTTACACATAAAACAGATGCCCAATACCCCCAAAAATATGTGGGCTTTAAGCAAATTATGAAGTCAAAGGTACGTTTTTTGCGTCGATCCCAACCAGAGGAACAGTACTACAAAACCTAAAAACATCTCACTCCATTAGTTGTAATAGAACATCAATCCCAAACCACTGTTAATTTGGCAGAAGATGGGCTATGTAGGGTAGGAAGTCACCCAATCGCATTTGTAGTTTTCCAAATCCTTGATGATGTCCCGGATCAGTATAAGAAAATACAGATAAAGGGTTTGATTGATGATCAACAGCATAAAATTTTTAAAATAAAGGGTGATGACAAAAAAGGGAAAAATACCAAGGCCTAGGCGATAAAGTTGCTGATCCAAAACAGCCGTTTAAGGCTGCTGGAGGCCCATACGGCCAGGATAAAAAATCCAAAAAAATAGCGCTTTAAAGGACACAAACCCAGCGCTGATGGAGGCTACGGTATAGAGCAACAACTGACTTTTCGGTGAAATGATGTGTTCCTAAAGGTACTTTTGGCGTCGATTAATATGATATTCCGGCATCATAGAAATTGTTGACGATGAATCCTGCTGCGGTAGAAAAGGCGTTAGCCAAAACCAATACAAATAGGCGGGGATCGATCACTACCGACAACAAAGGGCGGTGGGGTGCCAAAATATAAGCAGAAGTGAGGTAATGTGAGGCGATCAGAAAGCCGATATTATAGCCGCTAACTACAGTAAAAAAACAAACAGTGAAAGTAAAAAAGAATGAGTGGTTTTGGGGTTTTTCATGGGCTTAGAAGTAATGAACCACCTCGAGTCGATAGCCTTGGAGGGCCTTTTGGGCCGCCTTAAAGTCTTTGGCAAATCCCAACAGATAGCCCCCACCTCCTGAGCCACAAAGTTTTAGATAGTAGGTATTGGTCTCCAGTCCCTTTTTCCAAAGCCCATGAAATTGGGCAGGGATCATCGGTTTAAAGTATTTCAATACCAGGGCAGATAGGGATTTCATATTGCCAAAAAGGGATTTGATGTTGCCCTTAAGGAAATTTTCCACACAGTGGTCAGTCATCTGAGCAAAATCATCTCTAATCATTTTACTGAAACCCTCTTCTTTCATGTTTTCCATAAATAGGGAGACCATGGGCGCGGTTTCTCCGCTGCTCCCGCTGTCGAGTAAAAACACAGCTCCTTTACCTTGTGCATTTTGCTGGGGCAGTCCTGTGGGTTCGATCTTGTCTTTTGAGTGGATCAGCAGGGGCAAACTCAGATAACTGTTGAGCGGATCCAAACCGGAGGACTGCCGGTGAAAATAGGATTCCATGGCGGCAAAAATACTTTTAAGCTGAACGAGCTTTTGCGGGGTAAGGGCGCACTGGGGGGCGATCTTATCCAGCGCATAGCGGTCATAAAAGGCGGCTACCAGTGCTCCGCTACTGCCCACACCATAGCCCTGAGGGATGCTGCTGTCGAAATAGAGTTTGCGATCCAAGTCGGCTTGCATGGCCCCCCATTCCAAACGCAGTAAATCCTCCGGTAAACCCCTGAGGTATTGGGTATAGTCACACAAGCTTTTATGAGAGGCTTGGGTGACCTCGGTTTCCTCCTCTGCGCACTGTAAGGTTCCACTAAAAAAATTGTAGGGAATGGACAACCCTTTGGAGTCTTTGATGATACCGTATTCTCCAAATAGTAAAATTTTTGCAAAAAACAAGGGCCCTTTCATCGGTGTAAATTTATGTTAATTAGCTGATATTTAAGCATTCGCTTTTATTTGGAAATTTTTCTGGGTTGTTTAAATCCCTTTATTTACTATTTCGTCTTCTATCATTTTCACTTTGTGTTCTTTGTGGTTAAACTAATTACTTACCCACAAAATTCATAGCGTTTTGCAGGGAGTTCAAAGTTTTAAACTAAATTTTTTTGGCACCATTTCCCACTTGATCATTAATGTGTTGTCCTTGCTGACAATAAACAAGCAGTTCCTTTCGGATAAAATCCATAATGGGCTTACGTTCTTTTTTGGGGTAGAGCAAGTGCACATTGGCACCGGCATCGAGCGTAAAACTGAGGGGTCGCCCTGTTTGAGTCCTGTAGTCTCCTACTTTTTGTAGAATGGCCAGGGTATTGGGTTGCATCAACACAAAACGAGGGTTGGAGGTCATCATCATGGCATGGAGGGCGAGGGCCTCGGCTTCGGTCAGATCAATAAAGCGTTCCAGGTCGCCACTGATGAGTGCAGTTTTGAGTTGTTCGAGGTGGGTATGGGCTTGTTTAAAGCGTTGGGGCGCAAAGGGATGGCCCTGCATCAGCCCGTGACCCAGGGTGCTACTCACCTTTTTTTGTTCTTTGTCTACGATCAACACCGTATCTTGATAATAGTGAAAAATGGGATGCCATTTCACCGCGGGGGCAATGGCGTATTGGTCATTGCTTCGCGGGAAAGCCTTGCTATGCCCCCAGACCATCAAGGGCCCGACAATACTTCTGGCGGCACTCCCCGACCCCAATCGGGCCAAAAATGAAGCTTTTTGTAAAAAACCTTCCTCTGTCCAATCACTGTGAAACTGTTTTTCAAAATCTGCGATGCAAAGGGCCAAGGCAGCCATGGCCGAGGCAGAAGAGGCAATACCACTGCTGTGGGGAAAGGAATTTTGACTGGAAATCGACAAGTGGTATCCTTCCAAAGCTGGAAAATAGGGTGTAATTCGATCCAAAAACTGCTGAATCTTGGGGTGGAATTCGGGTTGTTTTTTTTGATCAAATAAAAAGTCAAAAGCTGTGGTGCCTTGCTCTCGTAGTGAAAAACTCACAGCTGTGGTGGTCACGCATTGCGAAAGGGTAAAACTGATGGAAGGGTTATGGGGCAGTTGCTGTCCATATTTTCCCCAATATTTGATCAAGGCAATGTTGCTTGGCGCCTGCCATTGGGTTTGGAAGTAGCCTTCTGCGGGGGCATCGAAAACAAAAGAATTGGTACTCATCGACCACAAAGATACTTGATGACCGGGGTGGAAAAAAATATAGCCGACTTAAAATACTTAGTTTTGTTTATGAGTAAAAAATTGGTTTTTTCCATTGTTGTAGGGGTAATGGTCTGTTTATCGGTCGGTTTTTTGGCGGGTCAGGCCACCCAAACCTCGGTCAATACCTGGTATGCAAGCCTGGAAAAATCTTTTTTTAATCCACCTAATTGGATTTTTGCTCCTGTTTGGACACTGCTCTACCTAATGATGGGTATTGCTGTGGGTCGGGTATGGAATTATGGTATCCAACACCGCTGTGTAAAAAGGCTCGTTTACCTCTTTGGATTCCAACTCCTGCTAAACGGGCTTTGGTCGATTGTTTTTTTCGGCCTGAGGAATCCGATCGGATCCCTGGTGGTGGTCGTGGTACTACTGTTTTTGATCTTCCGAACCATACAGCAGTTTAGAACCGTTGATCTTTTGGCCGCAAGATTGCTTTATCCCTATTTAATTTGGGTCAGTTTTGCTACTTTTTTAAATGCAGAAATTGTTTTTCTTAATTTTTTGTAGATTAATAATATAACCAAATTTAAATCAAAATGTTATCCAAAGCAATCTTAACCGGGAACTTAGTAGGTTTAATCTTTTTATTCTTTAGTGGGTAAATTTTTTATGACAGTCTGGCCACTGATTTTTCTCTCTACACTATGTAAATATGCCGGCCATGATGGCAGTAGAAATGAACTATATTGCCCTGGGGTTTTGGTGGAAGCCTACCGCCTTTCGGTTAAATATTCAAAGTGGAGCAAAGGTGAGTATAATCTCCGCAGTAGCATTAAAATGTGGGTTTTATTCGGTTTTTTTGTGGGACTTGAAATCAATATAGTAACACTTAGTACCTTGAAATTAATGGACATTCAAGGCAGTTTAGTCGGAGCAGTATGGAAGGTAGTTTACTTCGGTGTAGGGGGCTGTTTAAATGTATGGGTTTCGATAAACTGGGTTGAATTTAAATGTTTAGGAACGCACCCCCTAGTTAGTTAGACCTGACGGCTGAATATCTAAGAGTAGGGTTATTAGATATCAATTTATAGAAGGGGTTACTCAAAATTTAGAAGAATTTTCCTACACAAAATGAGAGATTAATCGAAAGGTTTCCGGATTACTCAGGAGCCAGTTCGACTTTTAGTCCCTCTAGTTTTTTATCCATGGGAATTTGACAGCCCAAGCGACTGTTTTCTTTTACGTGGAAAGCTTCGGACAACATAGCTTCCTCATCCTCACTTTTCTCCTCTAAAGGGTGGTCACTCAAGACATAGCACTGACAAGAAGCACACATGGCCATTCCACCACAAGTGCCCTCTACAGGCAATTCATAGGCTTTACAGACTTCCATTAGGTTCATGGCCATATCGGTAGGGGCATCGAGTTGATGCGTTATACCCACCCGGTCGATGACGGTAATTTTTATACCCATTCATTCGATGGTTTTAATGGTTGATTTTTGGGCTTCCTTACGGCTGCCGTCAAATCCGGTGATTCCACTGACAGTGGTATATTTGAGTACATTTCGCTTTTCGGGATACAGGCGTTTAAAAGCACTTTGACACATTAAGGTGGCTTCATGAAAACCACAGAGGATGAGTTTGAGCTTTCCAGGATAGCTATTGACATCGCCAATGGCATAAATACCGGGAATATTGGTTTGATAGTCCAGGCTGTTGTCAACTTTGATGGCATTTTTTTCGATTTCCAGTCCCCAGTGGGAGATGGGACCCAGTTTCGGGGTAAGTCCAAAAAGGGGGATAAAATAATCTACCTCATGATCGACTGCTCTATTGTCCATGCTAACGGTTACGGAAGACAAATGCTTATCGCCCCCCAAAGCTGTCACTTGGGCAGGAGTGAGGAGTTGGATTTTGTTTTGGTCTTTTAGAGCTTGTACTTTTTCTACTGAGTCGAGTGCCCCTCTAAATTGGTTGCGGCGATGCACCAGGGTCACACTTTGTGCCACTTTGGTCAAAACGATAGTCCAGTCCAAGGCCGAGTCTCCACCTCCGGCAATAAGTACTTTTTTATCTCGGTATTTTTCGGGTTCACGGATGATGTAGTCCACGCCCTTATCCTCCCATTGGGTCAAATGGGCCAGATCGGGCTTTCGCGGTTCGAAAGTCCCCAAACCTCCAGCTATGGCAACAACCTTAGCATGGTGCTGGGTACCCTTGTCGGTAGTAACCACAAAACTGCCATCAGTTTGTTTTTCAATCTCTTGGGCGGTTTCCCCCAGTGTAAAGCCCGGTTGAAAGGGCTGGATTTGCGCCATCAACTGATCGACCAAATCCCCGGCCAAAATTTCCGGCCGGGAGGGAATGTCATAAATGGGCTTTTTGGGATAGATTTCGGCACACTGCCCACCGGGTTGGGGCAGGGAGTCGATCAAATGGCATTTTAACTTTAGTAATCCTGCTTCAAATACGGCAAACAAACCGGTTGGGCCGGCTCCAATGATAATGATGTCAGTTTTGATCATGGGCTAGGCGGGGGGTACACTGACAACCTCCTCGATCTGAGGAACGTGCTTTTTGATGGTCATCTCAACTCCCGACTTGAGGGTCATCTGATTGACGGTACAAGAAACACAAGCTCCGTGGAGTTGAACCTTTACCTTTTTGTTATTTTCGATAGCGACTAGGGAAATGTCCCCGCCGTCCGAAGCTAAAAACGGGCGAATCTCATCCAATGCTACCAGTACTTTTTCTTCTATTTGTTGTGAATCCATGTGCTTTATTTTATAGCAGCGCAACCCACCATATTGGTGATTGCTACGGCCTTGGTTGGTGCTAAAGTGGTATTTCTTTTCAATAATTGGGTCACCAGATTTTGAGTGACCTCTATAATGGACTGCTGTATGGGAGTGCCTTGCTGCAATGCGGCAGGTCTTCCCACGTCAGCTGCTTCTCTCACCTGCTGCACCAAGGGCAATGCACCGAGAAAAGGAACGTTTTTGTCTGCGGCCAAGTTTTCTGCCCCTTGCTTGCCAAAAATATAATATTTGTTATTAGGCAATTCCTCAGGGGTAAAATAGGCCATATTTTCGATGATGCCCAAAACAGGAACATCTATGCTTTTTTGTGTAAACATTGCGATTCCTTTTCTCGCATCCGCCAGGGCCACATTTTGGGGGGTACTGACCACCACTGCCCCGTTGAGGGGTAGGGACTGAACGATGCTCAGGTGGATATCGCCCGTACCGGGAGGCATGTCGATGAGTAAAAAATCTAGGTTTCCCCAATCGGCATCAAAGATCATCTGGTTGAGCGCTTTGGCTGCCATAGGGCCTCGCCAAACTACCGCTTGGTTGGGTTGGGTAAAAAATCCAATGGACAAGATCTTGACACCATAGTTTTCTACGGGTGCCATTTTGGATTTGCCATCCACATTGACCGACAAAGGTCTTTGGCCTTCTAAATCAAACATGGTGGGTAGGGATGGGCCATAGATGTCGGCATCCAAGACACCAACCTTACAACCCATTTGGGCCAGAGTAACCGCTAAATTGGCCGTTACGGTAGATTTTCCTACTCCACCTTTACCGGAGGAAATCGCTATAATTGAATCGATGCCCGAAATGGGCTTGCCCTTGATAGGAGGCGCAGGTGCAGGTGCTTCTACTTTGGTATTGATTTTGATCTTGGCCTTGGAATAAACTTTTTGGTGCAAAACCTCCATGATGGTCACCTCTAATTTTTTTCGGGCTTGCAGGCTGGGGTTGGTCAAACGAACATCAATGTCAATCTCGTCACCAAAGACCATTATATTGGACACTGCCTTGCTTTCAATCAGGTTTACTTCTGCTCCGGGTACAGTGATCGTTTTTAAGGCTTGAACCACCTCTTTCTTGTTCAATTTTATCCCCAAAAGTATTGTTTTTTATTTACAAATATACTCTAATCTGTTCGAAAACAAAAGTTTAGATTTCCATGCGAGGAAGGGCCGTATTGGGATCCCAAAAAAAATCTTTAAAATCGATGATTTGATCATTTTTTACGGTGATCCCCTCGCTTTCAAGTAGTTGTTGCATCAATTTTGATCCGGTAAAATGGTGCTTTCCACTCAACAATCCATTGCGGTTGACCACCCGATGGGCGGGCAGCTCGGGCCTATGGTGGGAAGCATTCATGGCATAACCAACCATTCTCGCACTCTGAGGGTGACCCAAATAACGGGCAATGGCACCATAGGAAGTGACCCTCCCCAGTGGAATTTTTTGGACAACTGCATACACCTGTTCAAAAAACACAGACATCAATTGAATTGAAATTGAAGGTAGGTGATGGGTTTATTATGCTCCAAAAACATTTTTTCGTAAAACGTTTGGACGGCCAAAGCGGCTCGAGGGGCGTCTGGATTGTTGTAAATATCGTGGTGGGCATAGCTCAGACGATAGTCCGGATCGTGCATCAGCCCCAAAGTATAACCGTATAAAAACTCACTATCGGTTTTGAGGTGAATACTGCCCTGGGCTTGCAATATTTGTTGGTAACGATTCAAAAACTCGGGATGGGTCAATCGGTGTTTGCTTCTTTTGAATTTGATCTGTGGATCGGGAAAGGTAATCCATATTTCGGCTACCTCATTGGCGGCAAAAAGGGTGTCGATCAACTCGATCTGTGCACGAACAAAAGCAATGTTTTCCCGCTCTTCCTCCACGGCGGTTTTGGCTCCCCTCCATAATCGCGAACCTTTAATGTCGATCCCTATAAAATTTTTGTCCGGATATAGGGTGGCCAAATGGAGGGTGTACTCCCCTTTTCCACAACCCAACTCCAATACAATGGGGCGTTCGTTTTTAAAATACTTCTCATGCCACTGGCCCTTGAGCACAAAAGCGTCTTTTTCCAAAAGCGAACGCTCAGGCTGAATGACATTTTTAAAGGTTTGGTTCTCCATAAAGCGTTTGAGTTTGTTTTTACTTCCCATGGCCCAATTTAAAAAGACAAAGTTAGCCAATGAAGATTTAATCCTGGTTAAATTTTACCTCTTTAGTGGCCCGCTGTAGAGTAAAAGAAAATTCGGAACCCACCCCGGGGGTACTTTCAACCAAAAGTTTTTCCTGATGCGCCTCAATGATGTGTTTGACGATGGCCAGACCCAAGCCGGAGCCTCCTGCTTTGCGATTACCCGATTTGTCAACCCGATAAAAGCGTTCAAAAAGACGTGGCAAATGCTCCTCTGCTACCCCTTCCCCATTATCGGAAATCTTGATCAATACCTTTTCTTCGCTCAGTTCTTCCAAGCTCACTTCTGTTTTTCCGTTTTTTACACCATACTTAAGCGAATTGATGATCAAATTGGTCAACACTTGCTGTATCCTTTCCTCATCGGCAAAAACAGGGAAAGACTGGGGGTATTCCCGTGCAAAACCTATGGAAATTTTGTTTTTAATGGCTTGCATTTCCAGCAAATCAAAAACATTTTCTACAAGTTGTTTGATGTCGAAATAACTTCTGTCAATGGTCTTGATCCCCGATTCGAATTGAGTGATCAAATCCAAATCTTTGACAACATAGATCAGACGCTCCACTCCCTTAGCCGTTCTTTTGAGGTACTTCTCCCTGACGTTTTTGTCCCTGATGGCCCCCTCAAGCAGCGTAAGTACATAACCCTGTATGGTGAATAAAGGGGTTTTCAGTTCGTGTGAAATATTGCCGATAAATTCCTTGCGATAGTCCTCCTTTTCTCTAAGGGTCTCCATTTCTAATTTTTTATCGTCTGCAAATTTCAGTACACTCTCTCTCAGGGCTTCCATATCGGATTGAACGATTTGCTGACTCATCGATACCCCCGAGGGAGAAAGGTCGTTGTATATGCCCTTGATCTTATTGAGGATAAACCTTTCGATCCTGTAATGAATCAGAAAAACAGAAAAAATAAAGAAAAATAAAAGCAGAAAAAATAACAGAATAATAAATTCTGATTCGGGTGGTTGGCCGATGACAAAAAATGAAAGCAACAGCATCAAAGCCAACAATGTGACCAAAATGGTCGATAGTCGCAAGGCTACTCTAAAGTTCTTTATCCTCAGCACAGGAATTATTTGAAGGGTTTAACAAATTTGTACCCCACACCTTTAACAGTCTTAAAATACTTATCGCCCACTTTTTCTCTCAGTTTTCGGATGTGTACGTCTATAGTTCTATCGCCTACCACCACTTCGCTTCCCCAAACGATTTCCATGATTTTTTCTCTTTTGACCACCTTATCGGATTTGGAAGCCAAAAGGTAAAGGAGTTCGAATTCTTTTCTAGGTAGGGAAAAGGTTTTTCCCTTATGGGTGACTTCGTATTGTTCTTTGTCGATGATCAGTTTACCCACTTGAATTTTGTCTTGGTTTACCTCCACTTTTTTAAGGCGGCGCAACAGGGCTTTGACTTTGGAAACAATGATCTTGGGTTTGATGGGCTTGGTGACATAATCATCTGCACCGGCATCAAAAGCAGCCACGTAGGAATAATCTTCGCCCCTGGCGGTGAGAAACATAATGATTGTATCATTAAAAGTGGTGTCACTGCGCAAATGCTCACAGGCTTCGATACCGTCCATTTCGGGCATCATCACATCCATGATGATCAAATGTGGGGTGTTTTTTTGGGCTTTTTTTAATGCCTCTTTCCCATTGGAGGCTGTTTTGACATTGTAACCCTCTTGGTCTAGGTTGTATTTTATGATCTCAATGACATCGGGTTCGTCATCCACTAACAATATCCTGATATCTTTTTTTTTCATGCTGTATTAAACTTTACTAATATAAAGATTAATCCCATTAATGGGTAAAAAATCATATTGTAAGGGTTCACAAATCGCAATCGCCATTTATTTTATTAAATTTGGTTAAATTTTATGTTTTAAAAATCTGTCTTTGCGCATCGTACTGCTCTTACTAACGGTCATTTCCATGCATTTTGTTACTGCTCAACAAAATGCAAATGGAGGAGCTTTGAATTATTTTTCCGGTGAAAAATTAAACTTTCAGTTGTATCCCAATCCCTTCACAGGGGGCAAGCTTCATATTGTCTCCCCCTCTACTGATATAAAGAACATCATGATTCTTAACATATTGGGTGAGGTGGTTTTTCAAACCACCACTTATGAGAATTATGTGATCTCCAACAACCTCAACAGTGGAATCTACATTGTGAAAATCAAACAGGGAGGCCAAAAGGGATTGAGTCGTTTGGTTGTGCCCTGATAAAGGCGAAAAGATGACGATCGAAGATTTAGAAAATTTTTGGGAAATCGACAGCCAATCTGCCTTTGAGGCTTTGGCCCTAAAGACCTTTTACTTCCAGTATGAAAACAATAATGTTTACCGATCTTTTTGTGATCTGATCAATTGTCACCCGGCTGAAGTCACCACAGTAAAGGACATCCCTCACCTACCCATTTCATTTTTTAAATCAAAAAAGGTTTGTTGCTTCCAAGCAGCAGATGCTAACTTTTTCAGTTCCAGTACCACAACAGGAGGAATTCCCTCAAAGCATTATTATCGGCAACTGGAGGATTATCAAATGAGCTTCAGAAAGGGTTTTGAATATTTTTTTGGCACCATAGAGGATTACACAGTCCTGGCCTTGTTGCCTTCTTATATGGAAAGGGAGGGTTCTTCCCTGATCTATATGGCCGATGACATGATCCGCAATAGCCAACAGCCTGAAAGCGGTTTTTACCTCAATCAATGGGAGGCACTAAAAGAAAAGCTCCACCAACTGGAAAAAAAAGGAAAAAAAACATTATTGTTGGGGGTGTCCTTTGCCCTGTTGGAACTGGTCGAGCAGTATTTCTTTGATTTACAGCACACATGGATCATGGAAACCGGTGGGATGAAGGGCAGGAGAAAAGAATTGACCCGAGAGGCCTTACACGAAGAACTGAAAAAGGGTTTTGGAGTACCCAAAATATACTCGGAATACGGAATGACCGAATTACTGTCCCAAGCCTATTCCAAAGGGAGAGGGGTTTTTGAATGCCCACCATGGATGCGGGTGGCCGCAAGAGAAAATCAGGATCCTTTTATCCAATTGCCATGGGGACAAAGCGGTGGATTGAACATCATTGACTTGGCCAACCGCGACAGCTGTGCCTTTATCGCTAGCGAAGACCTGGCCAAAGTGCATTCTCATTCGCACTTCGAAGTGATGGGCCGTTTGGACGCCTCAGAAATTAGGGGATGCAATTTGATGGTCTTCTAGCCTAGTACCTTTACGATAAAGTAATTTTTCTTACCCCTTTGTAGTAAAATGTATTGATCATCGATCAAATCAGATGAACCGATGTGGTAACTTTCGTCCACCTTGGTTTTATTGACCGAAATGGAGTTTTCGTCCAAGGCCCTATAGGCTTCACCATTTGATTTTAGAAAAGATGTTTTGGCGGCCAACAAGCCGATCATATCAATCCCTTGATTTAAATCAGAAAGACTGATCTCCGCCTGAGGTACGCCTTCAAAAACCTCTAAAAAGGTTTGTCGGTCGAGCTTTTTTAGATCTTCAGCCGTAGATCGACCAAAAAGGATTTGACTGGCCTGAATGGCTTTTTGTAAATCTTCCTCGGAATGCACCATACGGGTCACCTGCTCGGCAATAGTTTTTTGCAACAACCTCAAATGAGGGCTTTGATGGTGTTGCCGGATCGAATCTTCTATGGTAGCCTTGTCCAAAAAGGTAAAGATTTTGATGTAGTTCTCGGCATCGTCATCGGAAGCGTTTAACCAGTACTGGTAGAACTTGTAGGGAGAGGTTCTGGTCTTGTCCAACCAAACATTGCCGCCCTCTGTTTTGCCAAATTTAGTTCCATCGGCTTTGGTGATCAGGGGACAGGTTATGGCATAGGCTTTGCCGCCCAACTTGCGCCGGATCAATTCCGTTCCACTGGTGATGTTCCCCCATTGATCGCTACCGCCCATTTGCAACTTGCAGTCCATGTTTTGATAGAGGTGTAAATAATCATATCCTTGCAACAATTGGTAGGTAAACTCTGTAAATGACATACCCACCTTGGCATTGCTGCCGAGGCGTTTTTTTACGGAGTCCTTGGCCATCAAATAGTTTATGGTAAGGTGCTTGCCGATATCGCGAGAAAAGTCAATCAAACTGTAGTTCTTGGTCCAATCATAATTGTTAACCAACTGGGCTGCCATGGGGTTTGCAGGATCAAAATCCAGAAATTTTTGCAATTGGTTTCTAATGCCATCAATATTATTTTGCAATACCCGGGCATCCAAAAGATTCCTTTCATCGGACTTGCCCGAGGGATCGCCAATCATACCCGTGGCTCCACCGACCAAAGCAATTGGCCGATGGCCTGCCCTTTGAAAGTGGATCAATATCATGATTTGCACTAAGCTGCCAATGTGGAGGGAATCGGCCGTGGGATCAAAACCAATATAACCTGAGGTAATGTGTTGGTTCAAATGATCCTCTGTTTCGGGCATAATGTCGTGTAACATGCCCCGCCAACGAAGTTCTTCTACAAAATTTTTCTGCATTGCTTTGATTTGCTAGCAAAGATAGATTTATGCCCTAAAACAAAAAATTATTCTTTAAAAAGCATTAGTTTTAATTTATGATTTTAGTGACCGGAGCGACGGGTTTTATCGGTTCTCATTTAATGTGTCATTTAGCTCAAAAAGATATTTTTCCCGTGGCCATGTTCCGACATGAGTCGAATAAAAATGTGGTTTGGAAACTGTTCGAGTCTCAATTTGCGAATGCCCAAGAACGCTTCGAAAAAATCACTTGGAGAAAAGCCGACCTAAGAGACCTGCCCAGTTTGGGTGCAGCCTTTGAGGGCATCAGCCATGTGTACCACTGTGCTGGCTATATTTCTCTGGCGCATCGTGATGTAAATAAACTACTCGAAATCAATGAAAAAGGTTCTGCCTATCTGGTGGACTTGTGTTTGTCCCATTCGGTAAAAAAATTGGTTTATGTCAGTTCCATAGCTGCCTTGGGCAATGACCCCTCATTCACTGTGATCGACGAAAGCACAGCTTGGGACAACAATACTGACAAAAGTCCCTATGCCTATTCCAAATACGGAGGGGAAATGGAAGTATGGCGGGCAATGCAAGAAGGGCTCAATGCCGTAATCGTCAACCCCGGTATTGTACTGGGAAAAGACAGTCCCATTGAAAAAATACTGGAACGTTACTACAAAGGCTTGAGGTGGACAACTCCGGGAACCAATGCGCTTGTCAATATCCAAGATGTGATCTTGGTGATGAATGAGTTGATGCATTCTAAAATCAAAGAAGAACGCTTTATTTTGGTAGCCGAAAACTGGACGGGAAAAGCACTAGTAGAAACACTGCTCAAAGCCAGAAACTTCAATAGAAGGGTGCTTTTTATTCCCAAAGGTCTTTTGTTTTTTTTGTGGGCTTTGGAACACTTGATTCAAGTACTGGGCATCAGAAAGCGGTTTTTTACCCGTGCCCTCATCTCCAGTCAATACGAGCAAAAAACCATTGCAGGAGGAAAAATAAAATCGTTTATCGATTTTGAATACAGCCCCATCACCCGACTGATTTTCGACTGATTAGCTCCTCAGTCCTTGGCCGATGGACTACTCCTCCTCGCTTGCACGTATGGATTCTTGAATACTGTCTTTTAATTTTTTAAGATGGTTTTCTAGCAGTTTGAAAATAGGGACATATTTTTTGGGGTTTTTAGCGTAGTAGGATTGGCTGGTTGCCAGTTGCAAGCTGTCGATCCCATGCTTTTCAAAAAGGTATTCCGGCACCAAAAGATTCTTTTTTTCTTTAATATAGGAGTATTCACTTTTGATGTTTTTCATCATAAGAATGTCCGCCATGATCCTACTCATTTGCTCCGGTGGGATCAGATCTTCCGGGGGTCGGTTGTCCTCTGTCTCCGAACATGATAAGGTAAACAACAAAAAAAAGACCATTCCTTCTTTCATGCTAATCGATCAAAAGTTAGTTTTTTACCCAATGTACCTTCAATAATTTTCCCCTGATCGTAAACCAAATTCCCATTGACAAAGGTTTTAGCAATGGTGGCCTCAAAGGTCGTACCCTCAAAAGGTGACCATCCACATTGGTAGTACAAGTCTTCTTTGACGACCGTAAATTTTTTATTCAGATCAACCAAGACCAAGTCAGCAAAATAGCCTTCGCGTAGAAAACCACGGTTTTGAATTTTAAACAGTATAGCAGGATTGTGACAGGCTTTTTCGACCAGTTTTTCGAGAGTGGTTTTACCTTGTTGAACTGCAGTCAAAAGTGCGGGAAATGCGTGCTGTACCATGGGTCCACCCGATGGGGCTTTGGTGTAGGGATTTTGCTTCTCTTGCTCTGTATGAGGGGCATGGTCAGTGGCTAATACATCAATCTTATCCTCATTGAGGGCTTTCCAAAGGGCCTCCCGATCACTGACCTTTTTGACCGAAGGATTCCATTTGATCAAAGTTCCTTTTTCAGCATAATCTTCTTCTGAAAACCACAGGTGATGTAAACAAACCTCGGCAGTTATTTTCTTTTCTGCCAATGGCTTTTGGTTGGAAAACAATTCGGTTTCAATGGCCGTCGACAGATGAAAAACGTGTAATCTGGCTCCGGTGGCTTTAGCCAAGCGAATGGCCCTAGAAGAGGAACGATAACAGGCCATTTCACTTCTAATCTCCGGATGTTTTTCAATGGGAATGTCATCCCCATATTGGGCAATTTGTTCCTCTAAATTTTTTCTGATGGTATCTTCGTCCTCACAATGAACAGCAATTGGTAAATCGATACTGGAGAAAATCTTTTTCAACACCTGCTCATCGTCAACTAACATATTGCCGGTAGAAGAGCCAAGGAATAACTTTAACCCTGCCGCCAAGGTGGTATCAAAAGACTTAATTTCTTCCAGGTTATCGTTGGTTCCGCCAAAGAGAAAGCCATAGTTGGCGATGGAGTTTTTGGCTGCCCTGTTCAATTTGTCTTCCAAGGCTCTGGAGGTTGTGGTCTGAGGTTGGGTGTTTGGCATCTCAATAAAGGAAGTAATGCCCCCGGCGACAGCAGCACGAGATTCGCTGGCAATGGTGGCCTTATGGGTCAAACCCGGTTCCCTAAAATGCACCTGGTCGTCGATCCATCCCGGCAACAAATGCAGACCCGTGGCATCGATCAATTCCTCGCTTCCGGTGGGTTCAATGCGATTCCTGATTTTGGAAATCTTTTCCCCACGTATCAAAAGATCTTTTTGGGAAAGCTCACCCTCATTGACCAATTGGGCATTTTGTATTAAAATCTCCCTCATCAAATTTGATTAAATATACTTTTGATCCTTAAAATCAATACGGCAGACAGTGCCTCCCAAATGATCTTTCCATCCATTTTGGAAACCCCCAAGACTCTATTGGTGAAAATAATGGGGTGTTCTTTGAAATTAAAGTCTTTTTTCCAAATCTTAAATTTCATTTCGATTTGAAAGGCATAGCCTACAAATCTTATTTTATTAAAATCCAACTGCTGCAAAACTGTTCTGGTATAACCGACAAATCCCGCAGTGGGATCTTTTATGGGCATAAAGCTAATCCACCTCACATAAACCGAGGCCAAATAGGAAAGTAAAATTCTACTCAGTGGCCAATTGACCACATTGATGCCCTTGACATAGCGTGATCCAATCACCAAATCATAATCCGATTTGAGATAGTCCAGCATGGTAGACAATTCTTTGGGGTCGTGGGACAAATCGGCATCCATCTCAAAAATGAAGTCGTAATTGTTTTCCAACGCCCATCTAAATCCGTGAATATAGGCTTTACCCAGCCCTTCTTTGCGGGCCCGTTGCTCCAAAAACAGCTGGTTGGAGTGGGTTTTGATCAATTGCAAAACCAAATCAGCAGTTCCGTCTGGGGAGGAATCGTCCACCACCAAAATGTCATAGGCCTTGTACTTAAGGGTTAAATCAATGACCTTTTGGATATTTTCAACCTCGTTATAGGTAGGAATAATTACTAAAACTTTCTCCATAGCGCAGGAGTAAAAATACTAAATCGCTCGAAATAAAATGGATAGTTAGAATACTTCCTTAATTTTATTTCATGTTTCAATGGACCGAAAAATTTCAAGCGCATCAAGATTGGATTACCCTTTCCATTATTTTGATTTTTATGCTTTGTGTTTATCTATACAAAAGGAATACTAATCAGTTCAAACTTCTTCTTTACTTTTGGAATTCCAAAAACTATTTTAACATATACGATAAGGAAAAGTTTACCAACCCCTCAAACCTCTTCAACTTAATTTTGATATTGATCACCTTGATTACTTTTTCAATTTTGGGTTATTTTTTTTACGAAAAAATCCTAATGTCATTATTGGGTGAAATCTCATTTCTTAATTTTTTTATTTTCATCTCGGCAGTGGTTGTTGCGCGTTATGAAATATTAAAACTTATTTGCCAATTATCAGACCAACTTGAACTCTTTCAACAGATCGTCTTCAGAAGTATAAGTTTTTACGCAATGATCAGCCTTTATGCACTTTTCCTGTTTTCAATTTATCATTACCGATTCTTTACCAATTCAACCCTATTTTTCCTTATAAGCATAATGGTTATCTGTGCAGTGTATTTGTCTCACCTGACTATTTATTTAAGAATTATTAGAATTACCCCATTCAACATAGTTTATTTAATTTTGTATCTTTGTGCATTCAAAATAGCGCCCTGGCTTTGGCTCTACAAATCAATTTATTAGACAAAATCAAAATTAGAAGAAATATGAAAGTGAAGACTATTTTGGTTTCTCAGCCAGAACCTGTAAGTGAGAAGTCTCCCTACTCTCGATTACAAGAAAAGCACAAGCTAAAAATTGATTTCCGGCCTTTTATTCACGTTGAAGGATTGTCCGCAAAAGAAGTAAGGTTGCAAAAAATCAATTTTTCTGATTTTGACAATATCGTCCTCACCAGCAGAAATGCTGTAGATCATTTCTTTAGAATTACAGAAGAAATGCGCTATAAAGTACCGGATTCGACAAAATATTTTTGTCAATCGGAGGCGGTGGCTTACTACCTTCAAAAATATGTGGTTTACCGAAAGCGGAAGATTTATGTTGGAGAAAAAAGCATCGCCGACTTGGAAGCTGTTTTCAAAAAGTTTGAAAAAGAAAAATTTTTGCTTCCGACTTCGGATGTGCTCAAACCAAGTATTCCAGATTGTCTCAACAAAATCGAGATAGACTGGACCAGAGCCCCCCTTTACAGAACCGTGGTCAGTGATCTTTCTGATCTAAGAGACGTCTATTACGATGTATTGGTCTTTTTCAGCCCTTCCGGAATCGAGTCGCTGTTAAAAAATTTCCCTGACTTCGAACAAAACAACACCAGAATTGCAGCCTATGGCAATGCAACAGTACTGGCAGCGGACAAAGCGAAATTGAGAATCGATATCAAAGCACCTACACCCGACACTCCTTCTATGACGATGGCCATAGAAAAATACATCAGCAGTAATAGAAAATAGGGATCAGTCCTCTAATCAGTTTTTTCTTTAAAGCTTTTCCAGAGCAATACTGTCCATCCTGCGATCAACAAACTGCCTCCTATGGGGGTGATCGGTCCCATGAACGAAAAATCAAATGGGGTCAGTTTCCCAAGACAAAGGACAAAAATGCTGAAGGAAAAAAAGACAACACCCCAAAAAAACAGCCTAAAAATCAAGGGATTTCTTGCCAAGGGCAAGTGTGATAAAATCAACAGTACCAATCCGTGATACATCATGTACCGAATCCCGGTCTGAAAAAACGCTAAAACTTCTGTCGAAAAATGAGCTTTAAGCGCATGACTTGCAAAAGCACCCAAGACCACCGCCAGTAGAGCGAAACTGCCTCCGGCCAAAATATATTTTCTCATAAAGTGAATGTAGTGTTTAAAATATATATCCCCATTGATTAATTCATTAATTTTATTAACACAAATAAGATTTTTAATTTAATTATTAAAGATCAAAAAAATTGGATTTTGAAGACAAAAAATGAAAAAGCACTGATTGACGGTTTGGATAAAATCATCCTCAGGGCGCTGATGAACAACGCTAGAAAGTCGATTAATGAAATCGCAAAAACCGCAGGTATATCCGGAGCAGCTGTTCATCAACGTCTTAAAAAACTGGAAAATTCAGGACTCATATCGGGTTCTCAGGTGGTTATAAACCCCAAAATCCTGGGCTATAAAACCATGGCCTTTATTGGCATTTACTTGGACAAAGCAATGCGGAATCCCGAAGCGGTAAAACAACTCGAAAAGATCCCCGAAGTGATTGAATGTCACTATACTACCGGACATTGGAGCGTTTTGATCAAAATACTTTGTGAAGACAACGAACATTTGATGACCCTGTTAAATCACAAAATTCAAACCATAGAAGGGGTATCCCGAACAGAAACCTTTATTTCGCTCAACCAGCAGATCAAAAGGCAAATTCAATTGTAGCAACTTCTTTTAGTTCTTCTTGCGGTGGATCAAGGCAAATACGATGATGAACATTTGTAATATACCCGAAACTCCATTGGCAGTGATAACCGCAATGCTGTCAATCAAAATCCCATAGCAGAACCAAATACAAATCCCGATAAACATAATCACATACATGGTAACAGAAACGCCAGTTGCATCACGCTTTTTCCATATTTTAAGGACCTGGGGGACAAAGGCAATCGTCGTAAAAACAGCTGCGGTCAGTCCAATAATTTCAATTTGTAAATCACTCATCAAATGACAATATTTATGATTTTCCCGGGAACCACGATGATTTTTTTGGGGGTGGCGCCATCGATTTGATCCTGTGTTTTTTGTTCTTTCATCACAGCCTCCTTGATTTCCTCAACCCCCATATCCAATGATAACTTAATAGTAAAACGCATTTTACCATTAAAAGAAACCGGGTATTCTTTGGTGGTCTCTTCTACTTTGCCGAGGTCAAAGGTGGGTAAGGGCTCAAATTCAATACTGTCGGTATGCCCCAACTGTTGCCATAACTCTTCACAAAAATGAGGAGCAAAGGGGGAAAGCAATACCAAAAGAGGTTCCAACACCTCCTTATTCGAACACTTTAAGGCCGTCAATTCATTGATGCATATCATAAAAGTACTGACACAAGTGTTGAAAGACAAGCGCTCAATGTCATCGACTATTTTTTTTATAGTTTGATGAAGCACTTTTAGGCTTTCCGCACTGGCTGGGGCTTCGTTCACCATCCATTGATCTTGTTGATAAAATAATCGCCAGAATTTTTTTAGAAAGTTGTGCACTCCAGAAATTCCGGCGGTATTCCAAGGTTTGTCTTGCTCAATGGGTCCCAAAAACATCTCATACATCCGGAGGGTGTCTGCACCATAGGTGTCACAGATTTCATCGGGATTGACCACATTGTATTTTGACTTAGACATTTTTTCAACCTCCCTGCCAACGATATATTTTCCATTTTCGAGCACAAACTCGGCATGTTGAAAATCTTTTTGCCAATTTTTAACCGCCTCCAGATCCAATTCATCTTGTGTGTTGACCAAACCGACATCCACGTGTATGGGTTCAACTTGGTTTTCGCCAATCAAGCCTTTGGAAAGGAAAGTTTGGGTTCCTTTTTTTCGATAGACAAAGGCTGAATTCCCTAAAATCATCCCTTGATTGACAAGCTTTTTGGCATATTCAGCTGTGCTTGCATAACCCAAATCAAAAAGCACTTTCTGCCAAAATCTGGAATACAAAAGGTGTCCGGTGGCGTGTTCACTCCCACCAATGTAAAAATCCACATCTTTCCAGTAGTCCAATGCTTTGGGCCCTACCCATTGCTTTTCATTATGAGCATCAATATAGCGGTTAAAATACCAAGAGCTTCCCGCCCAACCCGGCATGGTATTGAGTTCCAAAGGAAAAACTGTTTTATGGTTGATCCGATCCACGGAAACCACTTCTTGCCCGGCCTCGTCCCAAGCCCATATTTTGGCGTTCCCCAAGGGGGGGTTTCCGTCTTCGGTAGGGAGGTATTTTTCCACTTCGGGCAGTTCCAAGGGCAGGTGATGCTCCTGCAATGGCATGGGCGTCTCCCCCTTAAAGTAGATTGGAATGGGCTCCCCCCAATATCTTTGTCGGCTGAAAATAGCATCTCTGAGCCTAAAGTTTACCGCACCTTTTCCACAGTTTTTGGTTTCCAACTCCACAATCACTCTGTCTATCGCTTGTTTGTGGTCCAAACCGTTTAAAAAATCAGAATGGGTCAATTTTACATTTCCTTTTTCCGAAAAAGCAGCTTCAGATACATCGACCCCGTGGAATATATTGACGATGGGCAAATCAAAATGAGTGGCAAAATCAAAATCCCTTTGATCTCCACTTGGCACTGCCATAACTGCTCCGGTTCCATAACCTGCCAGTACGTATTCACCAATCCAAATGGGAAGGGATGCCCCGGTAAATGGATGAAGGGCATAAGCACCGGTAAATACCCCGCTGATCGACTTGACATCGGCCTGGCGTTCACGATCCGATTTCTGAGCGACCCGGGCGGTATAGTCCGCAACGACCTTTTGCTGTTCGGGGCTGGTGATTTTTTTAACCAACTCGTGTTCAGGAGCAAGCGTCATATAGGTGACCCCAAAAATCGTATCCGGACGGGTGGTAAAAACCTCCAATTTCTCAGGATGGTTTTCTACTTCAAAATAAATGCTGGCTCCTAGGGATTTTCCAATCCAGTTCCTTTGCATTTCTTTGAGAGCATCCGACCAGTCTAAGGCATCCAAGCCCAATAAAAGCCTGTTGGCATAGGCGCCGATGCGCATACTCCACTGGCGCATCTTCTTTTTGGTCACAGCATGTCCCCCGCGTTCCGAAACTCCGTTTACGATTTCGTCATTGGCCAAAACTGTCCCCAGGGAGGGGCACCAGTTGACCTGGGTTTCTGACAAATAAGTAAGTCGGTAATTCAGTAAGATTTTTTGCTGTTGATCATGGTCAAAAGCCTTCCACTCTTGGGCCTCAAAAACAGGGGTATCTTTATCGGAGTGGGCTTTTACATTTGTATTGCCTTCCTTTTCAAAACGCAGTATCAGTTCCGAAACAGGAACGGCCTTGTCGGCTTGGATATCATAATAGGAATCAAATAATTTTAGGAATATCCACTGAGTCCATCGGTAGTAATTCGGTTCAGAAGTCCGCACCTCGCGATCCCAATCGAAAGAAAATCCCATGCGATCGAGTTGCTGACGGTATCTGTTGATATTAGTTGTGGTTGTTTTGGAGGGATGCTGTCCGGTCTGAATGGCATATTGCTCTGCCGGGAGCCCAAAAGAATCGTAGCCCTGTGGATGCAAAACATTAAATCCCGAATGCCTTTTGAATCGCGCAATGATATCACTGGCAATGTATCCCAAGGGATGACCTACATGAAGCCCTGCACCCGAAGGATAGGGAAACATATCCAATACATAGTACTTGGGTTGATCGCTTTGGTTGTCTGCCTTGAAGGTTTTATGTGTCGCCCAAAAGTCTTGCCACTTTTTTTCAATTTTCAGAAAATCGTAATTCATTAAGGCTTGTTTTTTGAATGCGTAAAAATACGCTTATTAAGGAAAGGAAAAAAAGTTTCGGCTCTCAAGCTTCTTTTTATTGATGGTTTTTTAATTTTACTGAAACAAACTTTCCCGATGCGGCAACTGCCTGAAGAAAGATTCAACAAGCGAAGACTGATTTCCACCTATTTTTCGGTGGTGGTGAGCATTTCTTTGGTACTGTTTTTAACGGGTATCCTGGGTATATTGTTGGTCAATTCCAAAAAAGTAGCGGATCACTTTAAAGAGCAAATTGTAATGACGATCTATGTAAAAGACTCCGCCAAAGAGATCGAACTCAAGCAACTGCAAAAAACCTTGCGTTTGAATACCGCTACCAAAAATGTCATTTTTGTTTCCAAGGAGGAGGCTTCCAAAAGACACGCCAACGAAATTGGGGAGGATTTTATGGAGTTTTTGGGATACAATCCACTGCTCAATTCTATGGATGTGTATTTTAAGGCCAGCTTTTTGAACCCCGCCATGGTCTCCAAACTGAGTAAAGACATTGCGCTTTACAGCTTCGTCAATGAAGTGGTCTACGATCGGCCGCTGCTGGAGTTGTTGGATGAAAACATCAAAAAAATAACTTTTTGGATGTTGTTTGCCAGCGGACTGTTCATTTTCGTGGCAGTTTTGTTGATCAACAGTTCCATTCGACTGTCCATATACTCCAAAAGGCTAATAATCAAAACCATGCAATTGGTCGGGGCAACGAAAAGCTTTATCCGAAGACCCTTTATCAAAACCCACCTACTGATGAGCACTCTGGGCGCCATCGTTGCCATGTCGGGAATGGCACTGGTGATTTATGAAATGCAAAAGCGATTTCCCGAATTGCAAATTTTTGACAATCCTTTGGAACCGGCACTGGTATTTATCGGAGTCTTCCTTTTGGGTTTGGGGATCACAATTATAAGTACTTTCTTTGCCACACAACGCTATTTGAACATAAAGTCCGACGCTGTAAACTAAAATCTTAAGATGAGTGACCAAAGCCCAAAAAAGGAATTCCTGTTCAGCAAAAGAAACTATCGATTTTTGCTCCTCTCACTGGCTGTAATTGCCGTGGGTTTTATCATCATGGCAGGCGGAGGAAGTGAAGACCCCAATGTTTTCAATCCCGAAATTTTTAATTTCCACCGGATCAGATTGGCTCCCACCATCGTACTGATGGGTTTTGGCCTTGCGATTTACGCCATCTTAATGCCTCCAAAAAAACATAAATGAGTGCGCTAGAAACGCTGATTCTTGGGATCGTTCAGGGTCTAACAGAGTTTTTGCCTGTTTCTTCCAGCGGACATCTGGAATTGGTCAAAGCCGTTTTTGACAGTGATTACCAGCAACAGCAAGGCTTTTTAATCACCATTACGCTCCACGCCGCAACAGCCTTCAGTACCCTTTTTGTCTTTAGAAAAGACATCGCATTGATCCTTTACGATTTGTTGTACTTCAAAAAGGGCGAGAGTTTGAATTTCAGTATAAAAATTCTCCTTTCCATGATTCCGGCAGTGATCATCGGTCTTTTTTTCGAAGACTTTATAGACTCTCTTTTTAATGGCAAAATCGCCCTGGTAGGTGCCATGTTGATGATTACGGCCATACTTTTGTTTTTGGCAGATCGGGTTCATGAGAACAACAAAAAATTAAATTACAACAACGCCTTTGCCATAGGGGTCATTCAGGCCATTGCCATTCTCCCGGGTATTTCCAGAAGTGGCGCCACCATCGCACTGGCTGTATTGCTGAAGATTGACCGCGACAAGGCAGCCCGATTTTCTTTCCTTATGGTCATTCCCTTGATTTTGGGAAGTATGGCCAAGAGCATTCTGGACGGGGACTTGAGTCAAGAAAGTACCGATTTGTTTCCTTTGTTGGTGGGTTTTGTCAGTGCCTTTATTACCGGAGTTTTTGCCTGTCGATGGATGATTGCCTTGGTGAAAAAAAGCCAACTCAAATACTTTAGTTTCTATTGTATAGCGGTGGGGATACTTGCCATCCTTTTTAGTTTGTGAGATGAATTTATCACTTGAATCCGTTTTGGAGGGTCAACTGTTGTTGGTGGACAAACCGCTGGAATGGACTTCATTCCAGGCGGTCAACAAATTGAGGTGGGCTTTAAAAAAGAAATACAAGCTCAAAAAACTCAAGGTAGGCCATGCGGGAACCCTAGATCCTTTGGCCACAGGACTACTGCTGATTTGTACCGGAAAAATGACCAAAAAAATCAGCGAAATACAAGCCCTGGAAAAAGCCTATACCGGAACCATCACCCTGGGGGCAAGCACCCCTTCATATGATCTGGAAACCGCCATAGATCAAAATTTCCCCATCGATCATATCACAAAGCAGCAAATCAATACAGTCAAAAAAAAATTTGAAGGGGAAATTGACCAATACCCTCCCATTTTCTCTGCCATCAAAAAAGACGGCAAGCGGCTATATGAGTACGCCAGAAGTGGAGAAAAAACAAAAATTGAAGCCAGAAAAGTCACCCTCTACGCATTTGATTTTACCCAAATCGATCTGCCCCAGCTCCACTTTCACGTCAGATGTTCCAAGGGAACTTACGTTCGCTCATTGGCGCACGATTTTGGTAAAGCCCTTCAATCCGGGGCACATTTGAGCCAGTTGAGAAGAACAGCCATAGGCGCCTACAGGGTAGCAGATGCCCTTACCCCAGATCAAATTACAGAGCAACTGGAAGGATTATAATCCGGGGATGAACTTTTAGTCCTTGATTTTTAATAATTTTGTATTAAATCATTTGATTATGCAACTCTCCTCAGGTGAGGTACCGGTAAGATTGGCCCAAAAGGGTTACTTGGATACGGAAATCCCGCAAGGGCTGGATTTAATATCAGCAATCAAACGACTCAAAAAAGAAAAAAAGGCGGTTTTGCTGGCGCACTATTATCAAGAAGCCGAAATTCAGGAGTTGGCCGACTATCTGGGCGACAGCCTGTATTTGGCTCAAGCAGCAGAAAAAGTAGTGGCCGAAATAATTGTTTTTGCTGGAGTGCATTTTATGGCCGAAACCGCAAAAATAATCAACCCTGCCAAAAAAGTCATACTCCCTGATCTGAATGCCGGTTGCTCGCTTGCTGATTCCTGCCCACCGGAGGATTTTAAAAAATTCATTGACCAATATCCCGGTGCACATGTGGTGACATACATCAATTGCTCCGCAGAAATCAAGGCGTTGAGTACCATAGTATGTACTTCGAGCAATGCCGTTAGGGTCATAGATTCCATACCCGAAGGAGAGACCATCATTTTCGCTCCCGACAAAAACCTGGGGCGTTATCTGATCAAAGAAACCGGAAGAGACATGATCCTATGGGACGGATCTTGTATCGTTCACGAGGCCTTTTCATTTGAAAGAATTCTGACCCTCGCCAAGGAAAACCCCACCGCCAAATTCATCGCTCACCCGGAAAGCGAATCTCAAGTCCTTGACATTGCTCACTATATTGGCAGTACTTCGGGCTTGTTAAATTTTGTGAAGAAAGATTCGGGACAAAGCTTTATCGTGGCTACCGAAGCCGGAATCCTTTATGAAATGAAAAAACGCTGCCCCGAAAAGACCTTTATTCCTGCACCCGTAGAGGACGAAACTTGTGCTTGCAGCGAATGTGCCTTTATGAAACTTAATACACTGGAAAAACTATATCTGTGCTTGGAACACGAACAACCCGAGGTGCAACTTTCTGAAAGCCTGATCGAAAAAGCCAAACTTCCTATTACCAGAATGCTAAAGCTAGGCTAATAATATGGATACCAACATACTCGTTATAGGAAGTGGTATTTCCGGATTGACCTATGCCATCAAAATAGCAGAGCGAAATCCAAGTCTTGAAATCGTTATCATTTCAAAAAATAGCCTACTGGAAAGCAATACCAGATATGCCCAAGGAGGGATCGCTGTGGTCTCCAACTTTAAGAAAGATTCTTTTAACAAACACGTGGAGGACACTTTGATCGCCGGAGCGGGGGAATGCGACAGGCAGGTGGTCGAATTTGTAGTAAAAGAGGGACACGAACGCCTGCAAGAATTGATCGACTGGGGAACCCATTTCGACAAACAAAAAAATGGATTACACCTAACCCAAGAAGGGGGGCATTCCGAAAAAAGAATTGTTCACCACAAGGACAAAACCGGACTTGAAATTCAGAAATCCCTGATCCGGAAAATCAAAACTTTCCCCAATATCTCGCTTTTGGAAAACCACACTTTGGTTGACTTGATCACAGACCACCATAGTGGAAGCGACTACAAAAGGTGTTATGGCGCCTATGTCATATCCAATTTGGAACAGGAGATCATCAAGATTTCAGCGCAAATCACCGTATTGAGTACCGGAGGCGCGGGTCAACTTTTCTCCCATACCACCAATCCCGAAAATGCTACCGGGGATGGCTTGGGGGCGGCCTACAGAGCCAAGGTCTATATGGAAGGACTGCCGTTTGTTCAGTTTCACCCCACTGCCCTTTATCCCAAAATCAACGGAAATACTTTTTTGATTTCAGAGGCCGTTCGAGGAGAAGGCGGCATTTTAAAAAGTGTGTCCGGCAAAAGATTCATGACCGATTATCACCCCAAAGCGGAACTTGCTCCAAGGGACATTGTCGCCCGATCCATTGCCGAAGTGGTTGATGAAACAAAAGATGACTGTGTTCTTTTGGACTGTCAAGACATCAGCCAAAAAGAATTTAAAAATCTGTTTCCCACCATTCAGGAGAACTGTCAAAAGGTTGGGATCAATCCTCCCAAGGATCCCATTCCGGTGATCCCTGTGGCACACTATTTCTGTGGGGGCATCAGTGTCAATCACTTTGGAGAAACGAAACTCAAAGGCTTATACGCCATAGGAGAATGTAGCTATACAGGCCTGCACGGTGCCAATCGTTTGGCCTCCAATTCACTGCTGGAATCCCTGGTTTTTTCCCATCGGGCGGCACTTGACTCCCTCGATCAAATCAAAGGAGACATGCCTCCAACAGATTTCTACCTCCAGCTACCAGAATGGAAAGAAGAACATTATATCTCCAATGAAAAAATCAGCGCCATTGGCCGTATGAAAAAACAATTGCAAAATTTAATGACAGCCAAAGTGGGTATTTTCAAAACCTCACAAGGACTGACAGAGGCCGAAATGGAGTTAAAAAATATTTTCTTGGAAACCCAAGATATTTACCGTCAAAACAAATTGACATTGGGAATTTGTGAATTGAGAAATATGGTGAGTGTAGCCTATTTGATGATCAAACAATCACAAGACTTAAAACAAAATAAAGGAGTTTTTTACAATCAAGACTACGTTGAATAATTTTTACAACACCCATAAAGACGCCATTGATCGCTTTATTGATCAAGCCCTGGAGGAAGACATCGAAGGGGGTGACCACAGCAGCAACGCTTGTTTTAATGAGGAATTAGAAAGGGAGGCAGTTTTAAAGGTCAAAGGCGATTGTGTGATTGCCGGCATCACACTGGCCCAAAAGATATTCCATCGTTACGATGCTTCGTTGAACATCAGCCCTTTGGCCAAAGACGGGGAAAAGCTGGAGCAGGGCGCCCAAGCCTTCCGGGTCAAAGGCAAAGCCAAATCCCTTTTGGCTACGGAGCGATTGGTGTTGAACTGCATGCAAAGAATGAGTGGAATCGCGACCCTCTCCCGTCAACTCAGTCAAAAAATTCAACACACCCATTGTAAAATTCTCGACACCCGCAAGACCGCGCCCGGCTTCCGTTATCCAGAAAAATGGGCGGTCGCTATCGGTGGGGGTCACAACCACCGCATGGGCTTGTTTGATGCGATCATGATCAAGGACAACCATATAGATTTTTGTGGCGGCCTGGCTCAAGCCTTGGAAAAAACCAAAGCTTATTTGGCGCAAAATGCTCTGAAGATACCTGTCATCGTGGAGGTAAGAAATACCCTTGAGATCGATCAGGTCATGCGTTTTCCTTGGGTAAAAAGAGTCCTTTTAGACAATATGTCTCCCGAAGTTTTGACAGAAAACATCAAAAAAATAGACGGGAAGTTCGAAACTGAGGCCTCGGGGAATATCACCGCACAGCATTTGGTTTGCTATGCCGAAACCGGAGTGGATTATGTATCCATGGGAGCGCTTACCTATGCTGCGGTTTCCATCGATTTGAGTTTAAAAGCCGTATAAAGTTTCCCTCTATATTTGCTATATTTGTGAAATTCCAAGCTATGAAATACAAAAGAATCCTTCTGAAGTTAAGTGGTGAAGCGCTGATGGGTAATCAAAACCACGGTATTGATCCTGTGAGGCTCAATGAGTATGCCACTGATATCAAGGAAATTCAAAAGACGGGAACTGAAATCGCCATCGTTATCGGTGGCGGAAATATTTTCAGGGGAGTTTCTGGAGCCAGCAAAGGTATGGATCGCGTTCAGGGCGATTATATGGGAATGCTCGCTACGGTCATTAACGGTTTGGCGCTACAAAGCGCATTGGAAAACAACGATGTTCCAACCAGATTGCAAACGGCCATCAAAATCGAAGCCATTGCAGAGCCTTTTATCAAAAGAAGGGCCACGCGTCATCTGGAAAAAGGAAGGGTCGTTATTTTTGGATCGGGAACGGGAAACCCCTATTTCACAACCGATTCTGCCGCGGTGCTGCGCGCCATAGAAATCAATGCCGATGTGATATTAAAGGGAACACGAGTAGATGGCATCTACACCGAAGACCCCGAAAAAAATAAAGAAGCCATCAAGTTTGACACCCTATCATTCGACGATGTACTGAAAAAAGGACTCAAGATCATGGATACCACTGCTTTTACCTTGAGTCAGGAAAATAAACTGCCCATTATTGTTTTTGATATGAATACCAAAGGAAACCTCAGTAGAATAATAAAGGGCGAAAACATAGGAACTCGAGTCGACCTTTAAATTTTCACCAAAATGAACGAAGAAATCATTATCATCACCGAAACTGCAAAAGAGAGCATGGATTTGTCTGTCAAACATCTGGAAAAAGAACTGCTCAACATCAGAGCAGGAAAGGCAAACCCCGTCATGCTGAACGCTGTCATGGTTGAATACTACGGTACTCCCACTCCTCTCAACCAAGTAGCCAACGTGAATACCCCCGACGGAAGAACGCTGAGCATTCAACCCTGGGAAAAAGCATTATTGCCCGAAATCGAAAAAGGGATTTTAGAAGCCAATTTGGGCTTTAACCCTATGAACAATGGAGAATCTCTGATCATCAATATCCCACCATTGACAGAAGAGCGCAGAAGAGAATTGGTCAAATTGGCAAAAACAGAAGCTGAAAACTCCAAAATCGCCATCAGAAATGTGCGAAAGGATGCCAACAACGAAATCAAAAAAACCGATAGCTCCGAAGACCTTCAAAAAAATGCTGAGATTGACATTCAAGAACTAACCGATAAATACATCGTTAGAGTAGACGATATCTTAAACTTCAAAGAAAAAGAAATATTAACGGTATAGTTGACCCAACGCTGGTGATGTCAGTAGAGAATGAAGCGTAAAAAACAAAATTTCTGGGGTACTGTTGCGAACTTGATCCTGAGAAACCGTTTTTTGATCATCGGTGGCATCGTGATGGTAACCCTTTTTTTTGGCACTCAGTGGAAACACATGCGGTTTACCTTTACTGAGGCCAACCTACTTCCCAGTACCCATCCCGAAAACATTCAATACGATACGTTTGTAGAGACCTTTGGTGAAGAGGGAAATTTGATGGTGATCGCCCTTAAAGAGGAACAATTTTTTGAACCCCAAACCTTTGAAAAATGGATTGCCCTCAACGATAAAATCGAATCCTACCCGGAGGTGGAATTTACCTTATCTACAAACAACGTACAGGAGTTGGTAAAGGACGAAGACCTCAAATCATTTGTGCTAAAATCGGTTTTTGATGTTGCAGATTACAAGCCTTCCGAGATTGAAAAATTCAAACAAAAACTGCTTTTAGAACTTCCCTTCTACAAAAACATACTTTACGACTCAGATGGTCAAACGATCAGATCGGCCATTTATATGGACAAAAAAATCGTCAATACCGTCCAGCGAAAAGATTTTATTTTCAATACTTTCATCCCTTTGATCACTGCTTTTGAAAAGGAAACGGGCTTGGATGTCAAAATCTCTGGCATGCCCTATATCAGAACGTTGAACGCGCAGAATATCATGGACGAAATCGGCGTTTTTGTCATTTCGGCCATGTTGCTCACCAGTTTGATATTTTTTCTTTTCTTCCGATCATTCAGAGCCACCTTCATCTCCATGTTTGTGGTTTTGGTTGGTGTCATGTGGGCCTTTGGAATTTTGGGATGGCTACGTTATGAAATCACTGTACTCATCGCACTGATCCCCCCATTGATCATCGTCATCGGAGTGCCCAACTGTATTTTTCTGATCAACAAATACCAACAGGAAGTTGCCAAACATGGGAACAAAGCCAAGTCATTACAACGGGTGATAATGAAAATTGGGAATGCCACGCTGATGACCAATCTGACCACCGCCTCGGGTTTCGCTACTTTTATTTTGACCGACAGTAAAGTTTTAAAAGAGTTTGGAATCGTTGCCTCGATCAATATCATCGCCATCTTTCTTCTTTCGCTGTTGATCATTCCGGTTGTTTACAGTTTTATGTCTCGCCCCAGTAAAAAACACCTCAAGCACCTCAAAAGTCATTACCTGAAAACGTTTGTAAAATGGATGGAGAACAAGGTGAGGTATAAGAGGATCAATGTTTATGTCATTTCCCTTATCGGTTTGATCATGGGCATCATCGGTATTTATCAAATCAATATTTCGGGCAGTATCATTGAGGACATGCCTAAAAAATCTGAGTTTTTTAAGGACATCCTTTTCTTTGATGACGAATTTAACGGTATCGTGCCTTTAGAAATTATTGTCGATACCCGTCGTAAAGGAGGCGCAACACGACTCTCCACTCTCAAAAGAATTGACAAACTCGAACAACATATCAATCAAATTTCTGAACTATCTCAACCCATATCATCGGTTAGTGGTGTCAAATTCATCAAACAAGCATATTACAACGGTAATCCCAACTATTACAAACTCCCTACATCTCAGGAAAATTCTTTTATTGCCCGCTACCTCAAAAACGTAAAAGGATCATCGGGATTGATGCAGAATTATATCGACAGTACCGCTCAATTCAACAGGGTAACGACTTTTATGAAAGACATCCCCACAGAGCGAATCGAAGAAATTGAAGAAGATTTGGTAAAAGAAATCGATAAAATATTTCCCCCCGATCGCTATCAGGTCAAGCTGACCGGGAAAACCCTTTTGTACCTCAAAGGCACCCATTATCTGATCCGCAATTTGATCATTTCCCTATCGTTGGCCATTTTACTGATTGCGCTGTTTATGGCCTATATGTTCCGATCATTTAAAATGATTGTCATTTCATTAATTCCCAATTTATTGCCACTGATCATCACCGCAGGTGTTATGGGATTCTCAGGTATTCCCCTCAAACCCTCTACCATTTTGGTCTTTAGCATTGCTTTTGGAATTTCGGTAGATGATACCATTCACTTTTTGGCCAAATATCGGCAGGAGTTGATCGCCAACAAGTGGAAAATCAAAACCGCGGTCTATGTCGCATTGAGGGAAACAGCGGTGAGTATGTTTTATACGTCGATCGTATTGTTCTTTGGATTCGCGGTATTTATGAGTTCCAATTTTGGCGGGACGGTAGCCTTGGGAGGTTTGGTTTCGGTCACCTTGCTGTTTGCCATGCTGGCCAATTTGATTCTCCTGCCTTCACTGCTGATTTCATTGGAAGACACTGTGAGCAACAAGAAGGTATTTAAAGCACCAAAAATCAATATAGTCCCGGAGGAGGGCAGAAAAAAATCCTAAATCTATTCTGTAAATAAGCCTATCTTTGCGCTGAAGATTAAAGAGCATGAAACACCTTCGATTAGCCGAATTATTGAGTCAACCCCAAAAACACGATGATGTAACGGTCAGGGGTTGGGTAAGGACATTTCGTGCCAACCGATTCATTGCCCTTAATGACGGCTCCACCATCGAAAACCTCCAATGTGTTGTAGATTTCGAAAACACCGATGAAAGCCTACTAAGGAAAATCAACACAGGTGCGGCGGTTGAGATTACGGGTCAACTCGTTGAGAGCATGGGCAAGGGTCAATCCCAAGAGGTATTGGTCGAAACCATCGAAATCGTCGGTGAGGCCGATCCGGATCACTATCCCATTCAACCCAAAAAACACAGTTTTGAATTTTTACGAGAAAAGGCACATTTGCGGGTAAGGACAGCCACTTTTAGTGCGGTGATGCGCATTCGCTCGGTGCTTTCTTTTGCTATCCATCAATTTTTTCAGGACAAAGGCTTTTGCTATGTCCATACGCCCATCATCACCGGTAGTGATGCCGAAGGAGCGGGAGAAATGTTTCGGGTATCGGTTTTAGACCCCCAAAAACCTCCGGTTGACGCCGATGGCGCTGTAGATTTCAAACAAGACTTTTTTGGAAAAGAAACCAACCTGACCGTATCGGGTCAACTCGAAGCCGAGACCTATGCCCAAGGACTGGGAAATGTCTATACCTTTGGGCCCACTTTTAGAGCCGAAAATTCGAATACCTCACGTCACCTGGCTGAGTTTTGGATGATCGAACCCGAAATGGCTTTTTACGATTTAAACGATAATATGGATTTGGCAGAAGAATTCATCAAATACACCTTGACGTATATTTTGGAAAAATGCGAAAAAGATTTGCTTTTTCTCCATCAACGTTTAGACAACGAAGAAAAAACAATGCCCCAGAACCAAAGAAGCCCCTTGGGCTTAATGGAAAAAATCAAATTTGTCGTTGAAAACGAATTCAAGCGGGTTTCCTACACCGAGGCCATCGATATTCTCAAAAATTCAAAACCTAACAAAAAGAAAAAATTCGATTATCTGATCGAAGAATGGGGAACGGACTTGCAGAGTGAGCACGAGCGTTATCTGGTTGAAAAACACTTTAATGCCCCGGTAATACTCTATGATTATCCCGCCAAAATTAAAGCCTTTTATATGCGGATGAACCAGGATAATAAAACCGTTCGCGCGATGGACATTCTCTTTCCCGGTATAGGCGAAATCGTGGGGGGATCTCAAAGAGAAGAGCGACTTGAGGTATTAGAAGCAAGAATTGAAACATTGGGAATCGATGCCGAGGAACTATGGTGGTATTTGGACTTAAGGCGTTTTGGAAGCACTCCACACAGTGGGTTTGGACTTGGATTTGAACGCTTGGTACTTTTTGCCACAGGCATGTCCAACATCAGGGATGTCATTCCTTTTCCACGTACTCCTCAAAACGCATCGTTTTGATACTTAATGCTCCCTTGACTTTTTTTATCTTTATGAAAGCTATTTCATAATATGTTAAAACAACAGCTCCAAATAAAGCTTTCTCAGAAACTGTCTCCTCAACAAATTCAGCTGATGAAGCTCATTCAATTATCCACTTTGGACTTGGAGCAACGCATTCAATCAGAAATTGGCGAAAACCCCGCCTTGGAAAAAGGTAAAGAGGTGGATGAAAATGAATTGGAGGCTAACGACCCTTACGAAGACTATCAGAACGATCAAAAAATAGATACCAACGATATTGACATCGACGCCTATTTGAGTGATGACGAAATCCCCAACTACAGAATACAATCCAATAACCAATCGCCTGACGATGAAAACAGAGAGATTCCCTTTTCGGTAGGAACCAGTTTTCACGAACATTTGGAAAATCAATTGCAAAATTTGATCCTTTCTGCTGAAGAACGACCCATTGCGGAATTCCTCATTGGCAGTATCGACAACAGCGGTTACTTGAGAAGATCGGAGGAGGACATTATCGACGATTTGGCTTTTACCCAAAACATAATCGTAGACCGATCAAAACTGAAAAATATCCTCAGAAAAATTCAGTCCATGGATCCACCCGGTGTAGGAGCCAGAAGCCTTCAGGAATGCCTATCCATCCAATTGGCCAGAAAAGAAAAAGACCGTCCTGAAGTGGAATTGACCCGTAAAATCATTGATACTGCCTTTAACGAATTTTCTAGAAAACACTATAAAAAGCTCCAAGACCGATTCCACCTAACAGAGGACGAATTGCGTGGGGTTTTTGATGAAATAGGCAAGTTGAATCCAAAACCCGGTGGAGCCCTTTCCGAGAGCAATCAAAACAATCACATTGTCCCGGATTTTATTTTAACCATTGAAAACGGAACCCTAAAGGTTTCTCTGAACAGGAGAAATGCCCCTGAACTGAGAATTTCGAAAAATTATAAGGAAATGCTTTCCGGCTATGCCGAGGCACCCAAAAAAAACAAATCACAACAGGAGGCTGTGCTTTTCATCAAACAAAAATTGGATGCTGCCAAATGGTTTATCGATGCTATAGAACAAAGGCACCAAACCCTTTACCTCACCATCAATGCCATCGTGGACTATCAGAGTGCTTATTTTTTGACCGGGGACGAACAAAAGCTTAAACCCATGATCTTAAAAGATATTGCCGATAAAATCGAAATGGACATCTCAACCGTTTCCAGGGTGGCCAATAGCAAATACATCGATACTCCCTATGGGGTAAAGCTGTTAAAAAGTCTTTTTTCTGAAGGCATGAAAAATGAAGAGGGTGAGGATGTTTCGACCATTGAAATAAAAAACATACTGGAAAAACTCATATCGAACGAAAACAAAAAGAAGCCCTTAGCCGATCAAGCCCTTTCTGCCTTACTCAAAGAAAAGGGCTACACTGTGGCACGTAGAACGGTGGCCAAATACCGCGAGCAAATGGACATTCCTGTCGCGCGGCTCAGAAAATCAATCTGATCAAAGAATATAAAAAATCAAGCCTAATTTGAGGGTTTGGAGTTGTGGATGCGCGCCATCATGAAAAAGCTTTAAGTTGGATTTGAAGATGGAATTAAGATCGTATTCAACAAACATATTCCAAGTATTGTAGCCCATGGATAGAAAAACCGCAATGTTGTTTTTTCTAATAAAGTCACTTGCAAAGGACTTACTGTAAAAGGGATGGTAGTGTTCGGAAAACTTAAGTTGGTATTTCAGTCCACCATATGCCCTCCAAAAATCTGTTTTGTCGGGTGTAGAGGTGCGAAATCTGAATGAAAGAGGAACAACAAGAGAGGAATAGGTCTGGCGGTTTTCTTCGTTTTCTTCGATGAAAAAAAAATCATTTTCACCTTGTGAATCCATATGAAGGTTGGAAATCAATCGGTTATAGGCATATCCGAGGCCCAAGCCTATTGCTGTTCGTCCGCTGGCACTAAGGGGGATGTCCCGTACAAAGCCGACTTGGAAATTGTTTGAAAACCCATTTTGTTTGAATCCACTGATATTTTCCTGTTGCAGTTGCAAGCCAAAGCTGATGTAGAATTGGTCTTCCCTGTATTTTGTAGACAAGCTGTCTTGTTGGGCGGTGGCATTCCATCCCCAAAATAAGATGCCAGTAAAAAACAATAGTCTTAGGGACATTTTTGTTATGATTTCACTACTAAAATAATCTACTCAAAACTATGGTGAAAAAAAAAGTGCCCCAAAGGGCACTTGTTATCTTATCTGTGAGGAAATTAATCAATATTTTGAGAGTAATCTCCTACACGGGTAGTGTAATTGATCTTTAAAGCATTTACTTTTCTGAGTTCTTGTTTGATGTCAGAAATCAGCCCCATTTTGGTATCACCATCTACTTTAAGTGCAGTGGTCAATACATTTTGGAGTTCCTGTCTTTTAGAAGCACGCTCAGACAAAACAAAGGCACCGACTTCGGAAACCGTTGCAAACTTGTCGTTGAGCTGGATTCGAGGTTGGGATCCGTACTTTTCGGTATAGCGGCTTGAAGGCTCTCCGGCATATATGTACATCACGCGATCCTTCTTGTCCAATTTCTGAATTTGATCTGCAGCAGGCAATTGATTTTTGACCATCAGGGTGCTATCTCTCATCACCGTAGCCACCATAAAAAAGAACAACAACATGAAAACGATATCGGGTAAAGATGCCGTAGATATTGCTGGTAGATCTCCTCCTTTTTTCTTTTTAAATTTTGACATTACTGTTTTTTTAGTTGGTTTTACTTGGTTCAGCTTCAGAAAGCTTTTGTGGGAACAACAATTTAACTTCAGAAAGTTTGGGCCTCAGCCTGTCTTTTTCATCAATCGAAGTTCTGGGATCGGAGTATTTTTTGCTGGCTTCGACAAAGGTCATGCCTTCGTTGGGAAACAAACGCGAAAACTCACGATCACGGAGTTCGTTATAGGCTGCTACCAATTCGTTCTGGACAGCTATATAAACCTTATAGGAGGTTTCTCTATCATTTTTCAAGGAGATAATGGCCTTATCCGGATTGTCCGAAGAACTGGGATCACGATCGCCTTGGCAATAATCACAGGCCTCTTCCCCTTCGCCACCTCCGTTGTCGAGAAAATCAACCGCTAAGGCACGCAAATCAGAAATGTCCGTCAATTCTTCTTCTGCCAGTAATTGATTGTTTTTGTTTACTACCACAGTAAAAATATTCTTCTGTTTGATAATGGGTGGATCCTCAATTTCTTCAATAGGCGGAAGCTTTCTATTGAGGCCACTGTCAGTTTCGATTGTTGTGGTTACCAAAAAGAAAATCAACAGTAAAAAGGCAATATCTGCCATTGATCCTGCATTGACTTCCGGTGCTGATCTTTTGGCCATAGCTAGTTATTTTTTTAAAATTTTACTTACTCCTGAAAACAACATCAAACTGATAGCCACTGCAGAGAGTATATAAAATGTTCTGATGCCTGTGCCGACCCATTTAGCGCTACTTGCAGACAATACCTCTCCGTCCTTTAAAGGGGTTTCAAGACCATCGGAAAGCACATAAGAGATCGCAATCACGACCAAAAACAGTCCAACTGAAATCGCAGCTTTCTTCAATTTTGCAGGGTCAGAGAACAATCCCAAAAGTGTAAAAATTAATGTAACGGATATGGTGATTACTAATACGATTCGTGCCAGCTCAACCAAAGGAGAAACGGCGCTAAAATCACCCATGGTCGCGGCCATTTTGATGTCATCATCACCGGTGCCAATAATTCTGAGTAGGAAAAAAGCAGCCAGCACACCGATGATGGCACTGATTATTTTGATTATGTTTTGAATTTTCATGTTCCCAATTATTTTTTCTGAGCTACCAAAATGTCAATCAAGTTGATTGACGCATCTTCCATATCGTTGACAATACTGTCAATTTTGGCAATGATGTAATTGTAAAATACTTGAAGGATAATGGCCACGATCAAACCAAATACGGTGGTCAAAAGGGCAACTTTAATCCCTCCGGCAACCAATGAAGGCTGCATATCACCTGCCGCTTCGATTTTGTCAAAGGCTTGAATCATACCGATTACCGTCCCCATAAACCCAAGCATAGGCGCCAAGGCGATAAATAACGATATCCAAGAAACGTTCTTTTCCAATTGTCCCATTTGAACACCACCGTAGGCAACAACAGCCTTTTCGGCGCTTTCTACACCTTCGTTGACACGGTCGAGACCTTGGTAGAAGATTGAAGCAACGGGGCCTTTAGTATTTCTACAAAGCTCTTTGGCCGCCTCTACGCCACCGGAAGATAGGGCTTCTTCAACCCCTGCAGTGAGTTTTTGAGAATTGGTCGTCGCCAAGTTGAGGTAGATGATACGTTCAATGGCAATGGCAAGACCAAGAATCAAACAAATCAAAACGATCCCCATAAATCCTGGGCCTCCTTCAATAAATCTTTTCTTAAGTTCTTGTGTAAAAGAAGCCTCGGCACTCGCCGCTTCTTCTTCTTCTTCCATAGCAGCTTCCTCCATTACTGGAACTTCTTCGGCCATGGTTTTTTCAGCAACGGCTTGTTCTTGTTGCTCGGTTTCTTGAGTAATTGTGTTTAGTGTTGTTGTAGCATAAGACAGAGATTGGGTCATTAACATCCCAACAAGGCTTAGGGCAAAAAATAATTTTCTCATTTTGATCAAAGTTTTGTTCTATTCGATAATTTTTTAAAGATAAAAAAAAATACATACTAATGCATTTTTTTTGCACAGAGAGGAGATTTTGATTGATTTTAACAAATCCTATTCCCTGAATCTTATTTTGACATACAAATATATCGTAATCAATGAAGGAAAGACTAAAAAGATGACAAAATAGTATTCAAATAACTAGAGTAGATAGTACTGCTAAGAGAAAAAAAATCATCCATTTCTTTTGATGGGACTTGTTTTACTTTCTCAGACATTAATTTAGTATTCCTAAAGGTATGGCCAATTGAGTCACTCGATATAAGAAATTCACCTAAGTCAGGATTGTGGAGCAGCTTCCTTGGAACTTTATCAGTTAGGGTAAAATATTGCCTGAGGGAAGTTCCTTACTCCAAAGAAGCTGATGATATTTTCTTAGTGTTGGGCTATAGGAGTCGGGGTCTCTTCCCTTTGGGGTATCAGAATAAACATCATAATTTATATTTATGGATATTATATAAAAACAAATTCTTCAATAATTTAAAAAAAATTGCGATGTTTAATCCCGTTAAATATTAAATTTAATTATAATATTTTAAAACAAATTAAAATTTGAAAACTACAACTTTTGATATAATTATAGTTGGCGGAGGAGTGGCTGGATTAACAAATGCGATTCATTTATCTAAATTCAAACAACGAGTACTTCTAATTGAAAAAAAATCATATCCAAAACATAAAGTCTGTGGAGAGTATATTTCTAATGAAGTACTTCCATATTTAAATTCTCTAGGAATTGATCCCATTAAGGAAGGTGCTAAAAAGATTAGTAATCTTCAGGTTAGTTCCACAAAAGGTATTTTAATAAAAGGCGTGCTTCCTTTGGGAGGTTTTGGAATGAGCCGCTATTTTTTAGATAGCTTATTATTGAAAAAAGCTCGTTTCAATGGGGTACAAGTTTTAAAAAACTCTGTAGACTCAATTCGTTTTAAAAATGGAGTTTTCACAGTTCAAACAAAAGACTCAAAATCATTTCAAAGTAAAATCACTATTGGCGCTTTTGGAAAAAGGTCAGAATTGGATATGAAAATGAATAGAAAATTCATTCAAAAAAAATCACCTTATTTGGCTGTTAAAATTCATGTAAAAGGGGATTTTTCAGAAAACCTGATCGCATTACATAATTTTAAAGGAGGTTATTGTGGGGTATCTAAAGTAGAAAATAACTCCATTAATTTATGTTATATAACAGAATACCATTTATTTAAGAAGTATAAAAATATTTTAGATTTTCAACGGCAAGTTGTATTTAAAAACCAACATTTAAAAAAAATATTTAAAGAGTCAATTTCTGTTTTTAAAAAACCGCTAACAATCAGTCAAATTTCTTTTGAAAGTAAAAATCCTGTAGAGAATCATATCATTATGTGTGGAGATACCGCAGGTATGATTCATCCATTATGTGGAAATGGAATGGGAATGGCCATTGCAAGTGCACGATTGGCAAGTGAACTGATCCTAAAGTTTTTAAATGGAGAAATAAAAACAAGAGAAAGTTTAGAAAAACAATATTTTAAAGATTGGAATAAACAATTTAAAATACGATTGAAGACTGGACATTTCATCGCTGGGTTGTTCAGAAGTGAAATGTTTTCTCAAATTGCCTATTCAATTCTTAAAATGATCCCTTTTTTATTACCTAAAATGATAAAATTTACTCACGGAAAGCAAATAAAACCGATATGAATTTTTTAGTTGACACCTCAAATCGTTCATCGGAAAAAGAAATTATGGATGATTTTACTTTGAAGGGTGTTTTGTTTAGAGACGCATTAGATAAACTAGAAATCATTAATAGACTTTTAGGGGGTAATAAAGTAACAATTAAGGGACTAAAAAAACTCCTTAAAAATCAATCAAAAAATAAGATAATAACAATTGTAGATTTGGGCTGTGGACATGGTGATATTTTACGTGATATTGCTAAGTTTGGGAGAAAGAATAACTATACCTTTAGACTTATAGGAATTGATGCAAATATTGCAGCAATAAATTATGCAAAGGAATTGTCAAAAGGATATTCGGAACTTAGTTTTATAGCCATTGATATTTTCTCAGAAGATTTTAAAAAACAATCATATGATATTGTTTTATGTACACTTTTTTTGCACCATTTCAAGAATAATGAACTGATTTCATTTTTAAAAACAACTATTGAGAAAGCAACAATTGGAGTAGTTATTAATGATTTACATAGGCATAAATTAGCCTACTATCTGTTTAAATTAATAGGTTTTTTTATAAAAAATAAAATGATTAGAGAAGATGGGTTAACTTCTGTTTTAAGGGCTTTTAAAAAAAAAGATTTAGAAAATATTTCAAAACAAATTAAAGTATATTTTTCAATTCAGTGGAAATGGGCATTTCGTTATTTATGGATTCTAAAAAAGGATTTTATTAAATAAAAAAAATATTCATCATACAGTAATTTTTATGAGTATAAAAATATTATCCGTAGCAAAGCAACTTCCAAAATACAATAAAGAAACTAAAGATATCATTCCTTTTGTGAAACATTGGATGAGAGGTCAGGAAACGAGGTTTCAAAGAAAAGTTTTAAAACTTTTTGAAGGGGCAGGCGTAGAAAGACGTTACTCTATCATGGAAGCAGATGAAGTTTTTTTGAATTCGTCTTTTGAGGAAAAGAATAATATTTATGTCCGAGAAGTAATAAAACTTGCAGAACAATCATTGCAAAAATCTTTAAAAAAAGTAGACTTACAGCCTACAGATATTGATTACATTATTACTGTTAGCTGCACAGGAATTATGATTCCTTCTGTAGATGCGTATTTAATCAATAGTTTACAAATGAGACAAGATACTATAAGGCTTCCTGTTACAGAAATGGGTTGTGTTGCGGGAGTTTCAGGAATCATTTATGCGAAAAACTTTTTAAAATCTAATCCAAATAAACGGGCTGTTGTTATTTCTGTTGAAGCACCGACCGCAACCTTTCAACTTGAAAATTTTTCCATGGCAAATATTGTGAGTGCTGCAATATTTGGAGATGGAGCCGCAAGTGTTATTTTATCATCTTATGAACAAGATAAAGGACCTAACGTAATAGATGAAGCTATGTATCATTTTTATGATTCTATTGATGTAATGGGTTTTAAACTGGTAAATACAGGTTTAGAAATGATTTTAGACAAAAAGGTTCCAGAAACTATTTCAAGTCATTTTCCAATGATTATTCACCCTTTTTTAGAACGGAATAACTTAAGAATTGAAGATATAAATCATTTGATTTTCCACCCAGGGGGAAAGAAAATAGTAACCACTATCGAAGGTTTATTTAAGTCATTAGGTAAAAACATTGATGACACAAAAGAAGTTTTAAAATTGTACGGCAACATGTCAAGTGCAACCGTTTTATATGTTTTAGAACGATTTATGGATGGCGATAGAAAACAGGGAGAAAAGGGTCTAATACTTAGTTTCGGACCAGGATTTTCAGCACAAAGAATATTATTAGAATGGTAAAAGAATTCAAAAACAAAAAGGAATGGGCATTAATCCTAGGAGGATCAAGTGGATTGGGTTTAGCTACAGCAAAAAAATTGGCCAAACACGGAATGAATATTTGTATTGTTCATAGAAACTCTAAATCGCAGTTAGGTCAAATAGAGAAAGATTTTAAAAAAATCACTCAAGAAGCAGTAGCTTTTGTAAGTTATAATATAGATGCTATTCATTCAGAAAAGAGAATATTGTTAATAGAAAATTTAAAAAGAAAATTGGAGGAAGGTAAAATAAAAATATTGGTTCATAGTATTGCTAAAGGAAATTTAAAACCTATGGTTTCCGATTCAATTCCAATATTACAAACAGATGATTTTCAATTAACAATTCAAGCAATGGGAATTAGTTTGTATGATTGGGTGAAATCTGTTTTTGAAGCAAAACTATTTTCAAAAGATGCTCGAGTGGTAAGCTTTACGAGTGAAGGTAATAGTAAAGCCTGGAAAAGTTATGCAGCTGTTTCTGCGGCGAAAGTAACAATAGAAGCTATTACTAGAAGTATAGCATTAGAATATGCTCGATTTGGAATTAGAGCTAACTGTATTCAGGCTGGAGTTACAAATACAGCTTCTTTAAGAATGATTCACTCAAGCGAAGATATAAAAAAACACTCATTGCTGCGTAATCCTTTCAATAGGTTAACATTACCAAAAGATGTTGCTAACGTTGTATATTTATTATGTAAAGATGAAGCGGCTTGGATTAATGGAAGTATTATCCCTGTTGATGGAGGAGAGCACATCAGCTAACAGAGTTTATCCAATTTCTAAGTATTAAAGACACTAATAATAAATTTAAAAACTAAGAAAAACCCAAATAGATTTTTTGTTAATTGAAGAAAGAAACGATTATAAAGCTTTTACCCTACCAAGCACCCTTTTTATTTGTAGAGGAACTAACTTATATCTCAGAAAATGGAGTTAAAGGTTACCATACCTTTAAAAATGATGAATATTTTTATAAAGGTCATTTTAAAGATAACCCAATAACTCCAGGAGTTATTTTAACTGAAGTTATGGCGCAAATAGGTTTGGTCTGTTTAGGAATTTATCTTTTAAAAGATGAATTTTATGAAATAAAAAAGCCGCAAATAGCACTCACTTCTTTTAATATAGACTTTTTTTTACCTGTTAAACCAAAGGAACGTGTGGAGGTAGTCTCAGAGAAAATATATTTTAGATTCAATAAACTAAAATGCAATGTTCAGCTGTTCAATGAGAAAAACGAGTTAGTTTGCAAAGGAACCATATCGGGAATGCTTAAACTAATGGATGAATAAACATAGAGTAGTAATTACTGGGATGGGTGTAGTAGCACCAAATGCAGTTGGTCTTGAGAATTTCTTTAAAGCCATACAAAAAGGAAGGTCCGGAGTTACCTTTCATCAAAAACTGAAAGATTTAAAATTTTCTTGTTGTATTGGTGGAATTCCAGCTATTGATAAAGAATTGAAAAACCAATACCTAACACCATTACAATTACGTGGATTTGATAGTGCTGGAATTTTATATGGATGCATCGCAGGGATGGATGCTTGGCAGGACGCTGGATTTATAATTGATAAAAACTCAAAGACTGATTATGATTCAGGAATGGTTTTTGGTTCAGGAACATCAGGAGTTGAAAAATTCAGAGAAGCAATTTATAAGCTAGACAACTATAAAGTAAGACGTCTTGGAAGTACTGTGGTATTACAAACTATGGCAAGTGGAATTAGCGCCTATTTAGGGGGGATTCTGGGACTAGGAAATCAAGTAACCACAAATTCATCTGCTTGTTCTACAGGTACAGAAGCGATATTAATGGGCTTTGAACGTGTACAATCAGGAAAAGCATTAAGAATGTTAGTTGGGAGTTGTAGTGATGATGGCGCTTATATTTGGGGAGGATTTGATGCAATGAGGGTGATGACCTATAACCATAACGAAACACCAGAAAAAGGATCAAAACCAATGAGTGCAGAAGCATCTGGTTTTGTACCAGGAAGTGGTGCTGGAGCTTTAGTGTTAGAATCCTTAGAGAGTGCCTTAGAGAGAAAAGCAAGTATTTATGCAGAGGTTTTAGGAGGAAATATCAATTCTGGAGGACAAAGAAGTGGAGGAACGTTAACTGCTCCAAATTCACAAGCTGTCCAAAAATGTATTATAGATGCAATAAAAGACGCAAATACAAAAAGCTCAGAAATAGATGCTATTAACGGACATTTGACAGCAACAATTAAAGACCCATTGGAAATAGAAAACTGGACAAAAGCATTACAAAGAAAAGGAAAAGAATTCCCAATAATAAATTCATTAAAGTCAATGATTGGACATTGTTTAGCAGCTGCAGGATCAATAGAAAGTGTTGCAACAGTTCTCCAGTTAAAACATCAATTTATTTTTCCAAATATAAATTGTAATGAAATCCACCCAGATATTTTAAAATTAATCTCAAAAGAAAAAATACCAACTAAAATGACTCCAAAAAAACTAAATATCATTGCAAAAGCAAGTTTTGGCTTTGGGGATGTAAATGGATGCATTATTTTTAAGAAATATTAGAAAATATATTCTCAAACTTTATTTTAAATATAATCGTACAAATAACATAAAAATTAAAGATCACAAGAAAAATAAATGACTAGAAAAGAACTAATAACTTCATTAAAGAAAATTATAAAACCGTATTCTCAAAATCAAGAAGCTTTTAAAAATCTATCTGAAGGAACTGATTTTATAAATGATTTAAAAATTAACTCAGCTAATTTAGTTGATATCATTTTAGATGTAGAAGATGAGTTTGGTATCGAGATTGATAACGAATCAATGGAAAAAATGCTTTCAGTTAAATCTGCAATTAATATTATTGAAACCAAATTAGCCGAATCTTGATTGGTAATGATATCATAGATTTATCACTTGCAAAAACACAAAGTAATTGGCAGCGAAGAGGCTTTTTAGAAAAGCAATTTTCAGTAAATGAGCAGCAACTCATTTTAAGATCAACAAATTCTTTTATTTTAGTTTGGAGGTTTTGGAGCATGAAAGAAGCTGCTTATAAGGTCTTTACCCAACAAAATGAAATGCGATTTTTTGCTCCCAAAAATTTTGATTGCTTATTAATTTCAGAGAAAAAAGGAATGGTGTTTTATAAAGATCGAATATTCTATACATCATCAATTGTGACTCAGAATTATATTTTCACTTTGGCAAGTTATGAGAAATTAACAAAAGCTTATTCTAAGTTTGTGATGCCGAAATTTATTAATATTATGATCAAAATTAAATTAGAAGATGTAACTAAATTTTCTGCAAAAGAAATTGAACAAAAAAAATCAAAAAACGGAGCTCCTTTTTACTACTATAAAGATAAAGTATTGACAAGATCATGCTCAATTTCACATCACGGAAATTATGGGGTATTTTCATTGTTATATGCCTAACTAATATTCCAAGAAACGTTTAAGTTTATTTCAACGATCAATTCAATATCCAAATTAGTGGATGCCTAACAGGTAAATTCGGATTTGCCCCAACCCTTAGAGTTTGGATTACACAATATCAAGAGCCCTAACCTGCACAGAAAACCCATTCTACAAAACCACCGCTTCGTCAGGTAATCATATAGGTAGAAAAGTTTTTGGGTTATTTAACAATCACAAAAATTTGTCAGTCTTGAACTATTTTTTCTATTTTTAGACATGAAAAAAAATATTCTCTGCTTATTTTTTATAATATTTCTTTTAAAAGTAAATGCTCAAAGAAAACTTCAATTACAAAAAATAAATTCTGAAAATAAGCCATGGACTTATGACATAGTAAATGATCATAAAAACAAATTTAATTTTGTAGTTGTTGCCGATAGAACCGGAGGCGAACGTAAAGGGATTTGGCAAAAAGGTATTAAAAAAATTAATCTGATGCAGCCAGCTTTCGTAGTTAGTGTTGGAGACTTGATTAATGGTTATACCAAAGATCTTGATACAATAAATGCTGAATGGGAGGAGTTTAATTCGTTTGTAAAAAAACTTGAAATGCCTTTTTTTTATGTTGCAGGAAACCACGACTACACAAATGAGGTAATGGAGAATGAGTGGTTTAAAAGGTTTGGTTCAGACTACTACCATTTTTTATATAAAAATATACTTTTTATATGCTTGAATTCAGAGCACGGTCATACAGCTCTAAAAAATCCTGATTTAGGAGATAAACAAGTTGAATTTGTAGAAAAAATTCTGAGAAAAAATCCAAATGTTGATTGGACAATGATATTTATGCACCAACCTCTTTGGCTCAGGGAAAGTGGAAAGAATTGGTTAAAAGTTGAAAATCTTCTTAAAGAAAGAAAACACAGTGTATTCACTGGTCACCATCATAATTATAAATTGTATGAAAGAAATAAAAACGATTATTTTGTTCTTGCGACAATGGGTGGTGGAAGTAAATTAAGGGGAGATGAACACGGTGAATTCGATCATTTTATGTTCATTACAATGACTGAAAGTGGACCTTATTTTTCAAATCTTAAACTAGATGGAATTGAAGATAAAAATATCAGAAAAGAAAAAACTTCATCTGGCTTTTGAATACAATGTCGTAGCCCATATTCTTTCCGATATGCTTGGATACATACTTACAAACATCTTCACTATCATAGATAGGCTGATAATTTCCAACGGATACATTACCAAGACCATATTTTACTTCTTTATAGGTCATATCAGTGTTAGTTCCAATAAGCATATGAGCATGTAGATTGTTATAATCTCCTTTATCTCTCTCAGATACATAGAAGACATTCTCTACTTTGTTCGAAGTCTTTAGAAGTTTAGTGATCCAGTTTCTTACTGTCATGGTATTGATCTTGTAGGGTGTTCTACATGTGATGAAGTAGTTCCATTTTAACTGCTGGAGAAAGTCTGAGTAATGTTTTGTTATTTTCATTTTCGTTTTAGTTTAGACAATAGCAGGGATTAAGGCATGCTATGCCTGTTTATACTGATTTTCATGTGAATAGGGTTATTATTTTATTTGAATACCCTAAGGTAATCAAAAAATAAACTGCTAAATTTGAGATATTAGAATGAAGGTTGTAAAATAGAGGAAAAGGCAACTCTACAGGCAACTAAAAAAAAGAAGCCCCGAAAACACTGAGTCTTCAGGACTGTTGAGCAGAGAGGAAGGGATTCGAACCCTCGATTCCGCGATAACGGAATACACACTTTCCAGGCGTGCGCCTTCGACCACTCGGCCACCTCTCTATTTTTTTTAAATCTGCGCTAATAAACAAAAAAAATAAATTCTATTAAATTTTTTTACAATTAGAAATATACAAATATTAATTCATCCCCAACAACGGACGCTGAGCTTTACATCTTAAACACAGCAAGAGAGTTTTGGGTGGTCAATGCGGCGATTTCTTCTTCACTTCTTTGATGGATTTCCGACAATTTTCTTAAAATATAAATCAGATATTTACTTTGATTACGCTTTCCTCTATAGGGAGCAGGAGCCAAATATGGTGCATCGGTCTCCAAAACGATATGATCGATGGAAATTTGATCCAGAAACTGATCGATTTTACCCTTCTTAAACGTTACTACACCTCCAATGCCCAATTTAAGGTTTAGACCTATGGCCCGTTTGGCTTGTTCTTTGGTTCCGGTAAAACAATGGAAGATCCCCGATAAATCATCCCCCTTATGGACTTCCAAAACTTCAAAAACCTCATCAAAAGCATCGCGACAATGAATGACAATGGGCAATCCTTTTTCTTTGGCCCAACGAATCTGTATATCAAAAGCATCTTGTTGATGACTTAAAAAGCTTTGATCCCAATAAAGATCAATGCCTATCTCTCCCACCGCAGCAAAATCCTTTTGATCCAAATATTGTTCCACATGAAGGAGTTCGTCCCGGTAATTGTCCTTGACATGGGTAGGGTGCAAACCCATCATCAAACGAATGTGTTCAGGGTATTGTTTTTCCAATGCCAGCATCCTGTCTGTATAGCTACTGTCAATGGCGGGCAGGTAAAAACGCATTACCCCGGTTTCTATCGCTTTTTGAATGATTTCATCTCTGTCCTCATCAAAAGCTTCTAAATAAAGATGGGTATGGGTGTCAATCAATTTCATTAATCGCAAAATTAAGGTTTCGTTTTTTTACATTTGTAAAAATGATCTTCTTTGTTTAAAAATTCTTCACCCAAGCAAATCCAACTAAAAGTCACCAAAACAAGGCACTTGGTATGTCGTGCAAGAATCAATGGCCTCAAGGCGGTATTACTGATCGATACGGGGGCATCCAACAGTTGCATTGCACTTTCGGAAAAAGAAAAATTCAACATCAAAGAAAAAGGAAATCCCTTTAAAGCTTCGGGAGCAGGAAAAGACAAGGTCGAAGCGGTATTGGGTCATAAATGCAACCTGATTTTGGGACGGCATACAGTCGGGAAACACCCCTTTGTTTTATTGGATATGCAACACATCAACACCACGCTGATGCACGAAAACGCTAAGCCTATTGATGGAATTTTGGGTGCTGATTTTCTAAAGAAAAACCGAGCGCTGATCAATTATGGGAACAATACCCTCAACCTATAGCTCCAAGGCTTTTTTGATGTCATTGTCCATCAAAAACTCCTCCGGACTTTCCAAAGCCTCTTTGATGGCCACCAAAAATCCTACGGATTCCTTACCATCGATGATGCGGTGATCATAGGACAATGCCAGATACATCATGGGGCGAATTTCTACTTTGCCATCGATGGCCACCGGACGTTCGATGATGTTGTGCATTCCCAATATACCTGATTGCGGCGGATTGATAATGGGCGTGGAGAGCATGGAACCAAATACCCCACCATTGGAAATGGTAAAAGTTCCTCCTGTCATATCATCCACGGTGATTTGACCGTCTCTGGCGCGAATGGCCAGTCGTTTAATTTCATGTTCAATTTCTCTAAAGGATAAATTTTCAGCACCCCTAACCACGGGAACCATTAATCCTTTGGGTCCGGATACGGCAACACTGATATCGCAATAATCGTATGCTATTTTGTAATCGCCATCAATCATGGAATTCACATAGGGGTAATTTTGCAAGGCTCTGACCACCGCTTTGGTGAAGAAGCTCATAAACCCTAAACTGACACCGTGTTTTTCGGCAAAAGTTTCCTTGTATTTTTTTCGCAAAGCAAAAATAGGCGCCATATCCGCCTCGTTGAAAGTAGTCAACATTGCGGTTTCATTTTTAACCGCGACCAGTCTTTCAGCCACCTTTCGGCGCAACATGGAAAGTTTCTTTCGTTCTTCGCCTCTTTTGCTTCCGGAAGGTGCAGTTCCCATAGCAGGTACTGCCTTAACGGCATCTTCCTTGGTTATTCTTCCATTCCTTCCCGTACCTACAATAGTTTCCAAATCTATTCCTTTTTCGGCAATGATTTTTTTGGCGGCGGGCGAGGGAGAGCCGGCAGCATAATTTTGGTCAGCGACTGGAGCAGACTCAGGAACTAAAGTTTCACCAGTATGTGCCTCGGTCGGTGAAGGTGTGTTTTGCCCCTCCTTGGGTGCCCCTTCAGTATCGATAAGACAAACCACTTGACCTACGGCCACAGCGTCCCCCTCTTCCGCTTTAAGGGTAATACTTCCACTTACCTCGGCAGGTAACTCTAATGTGGCCTTGTCAGAATCCACTTCTGCTATGGCCTGGTCTTTTTCGACATAGTCGCCTTCAGAAACCAGCCATTGGGCAATTTCAACCTCTGTTATCGACTCCCCCGGTGAGGGAACTTTCATCTCTAAAATCATAGTTTATAACAATTTACTTTTTTTTCTTATAAAATTATCCAACGTAGGATCAAAGACATAGTCGATCACTTGTTGATGTCTGTTTTTAAATCTTACGGCACTTCCAGCGGCGGGGGAACCATAATACCTTCTGGTTGCAGGTCGCATTTGTTGTGCCTCAGGCAAATGGAGCAACAAATAACCCCAAGCCCCCATATTACGTGGTTCCTCTTGGGCCCAAACCACATCCTCAATATTGGGGTAGTGGTCTATCTGGGCTTTAATTTCTTCATGGGGTAATGGAAACAATTGTTCCAGCCTGACAATGGCCACATTCATTCTGTCTTTATTCGCTCTGGCATCGATCAAATCGTAGTAAAACTTACCGGAACAAAAAACTAGGGTTTTAACGTGTTCGGCATTGGCTTGATCATCCAGGATTAGCCTTTGAAAACTTCCGTTGGTTAGGTCTTCAACTTTTGAAACAGCCCCGGGGTATCGCAATAAACTTTTGGGTGTAAAGACGATCAAAGGCTTTCTGAAATTGCCTTTCATTTGTCTTCTTAACAAATGGAAGAAATTAGCAGGCGTGGTACAATTGGCGACAAACATATTGTCCTTGGCACAGAGTTGTAAATAACGCTCCATTCTGGCCGAAGAATGCTCAGCACCTTGGCCCTCATAACCGTGAGGCAATAGCATGACAATCCCATTTTGGGTTTTCCACTTATCCTCTGCTGCCGATATATATTGGTCGATTATGATCTGGGCGCCATTGGAAAAATCTCCAAACTGTGCTTCCCAAATAGTCAGACAATTGGGACTAGCCATTGCATAACCATAGTCAAATCCTAAAACACCGTATTCTGATAGAAAGGAGTTGTAAACCCTAAATTTCCCTTGATTTTCAGGGGCAATCAAATTGAGTAATACGACTTCCTCCTCCGAGGATTCTGCTTTTATAACAGCATGACGATGCGAGAAAGTTCCTCTTTCAACATCTTGACCCGAGAGTCGGACATTATAACCCTCATGAAGAAGGGTACCATAGGCCAATAGTTCTCCCATGGCCCAATCTAGCCGATCGGTTTCGAAAAACATCTTGTTGCGATCCGCAATCAGGCGCTCAATTTTTCTCAAAAACTTTTTATCCGGAGGAACATTGGTAATAGTTTTAGCTACTGCAGTGAGTACTTCCAAATCAACAGCGGTATTCAGCTCCGGATGCATGTCTTTTTCATCGACTCTATTGTATGTCAACCATTCATCTTCCATAAAAGGGATTACAACAGTGGTTTCCTCCGTTCGGGAAACTTGGAGGTTTTGTTCCAACTTAGATTTGTAATCTACCTCTTGTTTTTTGACATAATTGGCATCAATAATACCCTGAGCAATTAATTTTTCAGCATAGATGTCTCTGGGATTTTTGTGCGCTGCTATGGTCTTGTAGAGTTTGGGCTGGGTAAATCTAGGCTCGTCACCTTCGTTATGACCGTATTTACGGTAACCCAAAAGGTCGATAAAAACATCCGCATTGAAATGCATTCTGTAATCGAGGGCAAACATCACGGAGTGAACCACTGCCTCAACGTCGTCTGCATTGACGTGCATCACAGGAGATAGGGTAACTTTACCCACATCCGTGCAATAGGTACTGGATCGGGCATCGAGATAATTTGTGGTGAATCCTATTTGATTGTTGACCACGATATGGATGGTTCCACCCGTGGAATATCCTTTCAATCGTGCCATTTGTACAATTTCGTAGGCAATACCCTGTCCAGCGACGGCTGCATCACCATGAACAACAATGGGCAAAACTTTTAAGGCATCACCGTTGAATTTGTTCTCCAATTTCGCTCGGGTGATTCCCTCTACTACCGCTCCTACGGTCTCCAAATGGGAGGGATTGGGGGCTAAATTAATATTGATTTTTTTGCCGTTGTTGTTGGGGTCTATCTTTGCCGTCCAACCCATGTGGTATTTAACGTCTCCATCAAAGACCACTTCATCGTAATCCTTTCCATCAAACTCGCTAAAAATATCTTTTGGAGATTTTCCGAATATATTAGTCAAGGTATTGAGTCTTCCTCGGTGAGCCATTCCCATGATAAACTCCTCGACTCCTTTGGTAGCGGCAGCCATAACAAGTGCATCTAATGCCGGAATAAGCGACTCCCCTCCTTCCAGGGAAAATCGTTTTTGCCCCACGTATTTGGTATGTAGAAAGTTTTCAAAGCTAACGGCTTGATTCAATTTGTTGAGTATGTCTTTTTTTTGCTCCGGACTAAAATTCGGATGATTTTGATTTTGGTGCAATCGATCCTTAATCCAATCTTTTTTCTCCACATTCCTTACGTACATGTATTCCACGCCAATGGAGTCACAATAGGTACTTTGCAGGTGTTCGATGATAGTGGACAAGTTACTAGGTCCTATACCGACAATTGATCCTGCATTGAAAACAGTAGATAAATCATCTTGAGACAATCCAAAGTTTTCTACCTCCAAATTGGGGCTGTAGCTCCTTCTGTTGCGAACGGGGTTGGTTTTGGTAAATAAATGACCACGACTGCGGTAGCCTTCAATAAGCTTGACTACCTGAAATTCTTTCTTTACTGACTCGGGAACTATTACCTCGGCTACCTCTGCCGGCCATTCACCCTGCTCCATCCCAAAGTCAAAGCCTTGGAAGAATGCTCTCCAACTGGGTTCTACAGCGTCTGGGTTTTGTAAATATTGGTCGTATAGTTCAGCGAAATAGGCGGTGTGGGCCGAATTTAAAAATGAAAATCTGTCCATTAAATCATATTACTACTCATCCTAAAAACAAAATTACAATTTTTGCCCAAAGAGGTTCGATTTTGTCTATAAAACAATTCAATTCTTATTAAATTTGTATTGGATCGGTGTCGATGACGGAGTTGTTTTTAAGTAAAAAATCAAGGCTGTTTGTGCAGCCATCCCTTTCAAAATTTGATTTTATAGATGTTTGCTTTAATTGATTGCAATAATTTTTACGCTTCTTGCGAACGGGTTTTTCAACCTCAGTACGAGGGCAAGGCAATGGTTATTCTTTCCAATAACGACGGTTGTGTGATTGCCAGAAGCAATGAGGCCAAAGCCCTCGGAATTCCTATGGGAGCTCCTGCCTTCAAATTTCGAGACGAATTCAAAAAGCACAACATCAGGGTTTTTTCTTCCAACTACCCCCTTTATGGAGACATGAGCCATCGGGTGATGAAAATCTTGGAAACCTATACCCCCAATGTCGAAATTTACAGCATAGACGAAGCCTTTTTAAAGTTTGAAAGCTTTGATTATTTCGACCTTAACGCAATGGGCTTGAAAATGCGCAAGCAAGTAAGGCGTTGGACCGGAATCCCCGTTTCGGTAGGGCTGGCCCCTTCCAAGGCCTTGGCCAAAATTGCCAATAAAATTGCCAAAAAATTTGACGAAAGAACCCGAGGAGTTTACTGTATCGACAGTGATAAAAAACGCCTGAAAGCACTGAAGTGGACTCCCATAGAAGATGTTTGGGGCGTGGGCAGGCAACACGCCAAACGACTCCATGCCATGGGCGTAACAACCGCCTTGGATTTTGTGAATTTGCCCGACGAATGGATCAAAAAACAAATGAGCATACTGGGACTGCGATTGAAAAGAGACCTGGAAGGCATTCCCTCCATACAATTGGAAGAAGTTGCCCCTCCAAAGAAATCCATTGCCGTTACACGAAGTTTCAAAAATTTGCTTACTATATTTAATAATCTTGAAGAACGCATTACTACCTATACACTCTTGGGAGCGGAAAAGCTGCGAAAGCAAAAAAGCTGTGCTACTGCCCTTCACGTTTTTGTGAGGAGCAATCCCTTTGATCCCAATGCCGTACAATACCGCAACGGTTGTACCCTAACCCTGCCCCACGCCACAGACTCCAACTTTGTATTGAATCGCTATGCATTGATGGGGTTGAGGAGTATTTTCAAACCGGGAATCGAGTACAAAAAAGCAGGGGTGATACTGCTGGGGCTGACCCCTTCGGCTTCGAGACAAATTACCTTGTTCGAGCAGGATACGGTAAAACACACGGCATTGATGCGAACCCTGGACAAAATTCACCGGCGTTATGGCCCACACCGAATGAAACTGGCCAATCAGGATTTAAAACAAACCTGGAAGATGAAACGGGAGCATCTTTCCAACCGATTTACCACAGAAATCGACGAAATCATCAGAGTAAAATGAGTGATAAAGAAGATAAAATCATATTTTTTCAACCGGATCAGGAATTGGGAAAATCCTCCTTTTTGGTACAAGAGGGCATTTCGGCAGGTTTCCCTTCTCCTGCGGATGATTTTAAGGAGTTGCGGATCAGTATTGACCGAGAGGTGGTCAAAAACGAGGAGGCTACTTTCTACGCCCGGGTATCGGGAGAGTCCATGCAAGGTGCCGGACTGGACGATGGAGATTTGTTGGTGATCGACCGCAGCTTGGAACCTCAAGACAACAAAATAGCCGTGTGCTTTATCGATGGAGAATTCACCGTAAAACGCCTAAAAGTAGAGGAAAACTGCGTCTATCTCATGCCCGAAAACCCCAAATACCAACCCATTAAAGTGACCGAAGACAATGAATTGATCATCTGGGGGGTGGTGACTTATGTGGTCAAAAAAGTTTAGACTATAGTCTTTCAAAAATCCCGGCTATGCCCTGCCCTCCACCAACACAGGCGGTGACCATTCCGTATTTTTGTTTGCGGCGTTGCATCTCGTTCAACAGTTGAATGGTGAGTTTAGCTCCTGTACAACCCAGGGGATGGCCCATGGCCACAGCTCCTCCGTTGACGTTGACCGTATCGGGATCCAGACCAGCTTTTTGGATGACAGCCAGGGCTTGAGCGGCAAATGCTTCGTTGAGTTCTGTTTGCTCAATATCGGACAATTTCAGTCCTGCTTGATGCAGTGCTTTGGGAATGGCTTCGCAAGGGCCGATTCCCATATAGAGTGGATCAACCCCCCCAACAGAACAGGCGGCCATCCGGGCTTGGGGTTCTAAGCCCAATGCTTTGACTTTTTCTTCACTCATGACCAGGGTAAAGGCAGCTCCATCGGAAGTTTGTGAGGCATTTCCGGCCGTGATGATCCCACCCTGTTTAAAAACAGCCCTTAATTTGGACAAGCCTTCGACGGTGGTATCCCTCCTAACACCTTCATCGACTGAAACGATATGGGAATCGCTTACTTTTTGGCCGTCTTTGACATATACATCTTCCACGGTAATGGGTACAATTTCACCTTCAAAATAACCCTCGTCTATGGCGTGGGCTGCTTTTTGATGAGATTTAAAGGAAAAAGTGTCGGCCGCTTCACGGCTGATGTTGAATTTTTCGGCTACTGCCTCGGCGGTGGCTCCCATACTGACGTGGTAATTGATGTTTTCCATATTGGCTTTGTAGCTGGGCGCCAACTTATATCCGGTCATGGGAATCAAACTCATACTCTCCGTTCCACCGGCGATATAAACATGCCCCATGCCTGCTTTGATTTTGGCTACTGCCATGGCAATGGCTTCCAAGCCGGAGGCACAATAACGATTGATGATAATTCCTGGCACCTCGATGCCCAATGCCCTGGCAGAAATGAGTCGACCCACCTGAAGACCCTGCTCCCCCTCGGGGTTGGCACAACCAACAATGACATCATCAACAGTGGTGGGGTCTAAAGCCGGAACTTGACCGACCAAATGTTTTAAAACATCCACGGCCATGTCGTCGGAACGATAGTTTTTAAACCCTCCTTTTTTGGCTTTTGCTACTGCAGTTCTATATCCTTTTACTATGTATGCTTCCATATGTCTTAGTTTCTTAGGGGCTTGTTGTTCATTAATAAGTACTGTATTCTGTCAAGGGTTTTTTGATTTCCCAATAAACTCATAAAGGCTTCGCGTTCGATGTCGAGCAAATATTGTTCACTTACTTGTTGTGGACTGGTCAAATCCCCACCACACATCACATAAGCGAGCTTGCGGGCGATTACTTCATCGTACTCCGACATGAATTTACCCAAACGGTATTCGTTAATGGCCGAGTGGAGCACCCCCAATCCAGATCTTCCCAGCACTTCAATGTCTTCTCTTGGGGAAGGGGGTATATAATCTTTGGCAAGCTCCAATACTTTATCTTTAGCCAAACCAATATTTCTTTGAACGTTGAAGGAGATGGCATCACGGTTTTCTAAAAGATAATGCAAATCAAAGGCTTCTGAAGAAGAAGTGGAAACGGCTGCCGTGGCAATGGATTTAAAGTGGTCGATTAACATGGGCATTTTGACATCCCCTTCGTAAAAACCATCGGAGACCCTGAGGGCAAATTCTTTGGTTCCTCCACCTCCGGGGATAAGACCTACCCCGACTTCAACCAGCCCAATATAGGATTCGGCCGCACACAAAGCAGAATCACAGTGCATAGTGATTTCGCAACCTCCCCCAAAAACATATCCCTGAGTGGCCACCACTACTGGGATTTTCGAGGTTCTGATTCGCATGTTGACCGATTGGAAATCGGCCACCATTTGATCCAGTGTATCAAATTGTTTTTGCATGGCGAGCATTCCAATGTTCATCAGGTTGGCTCCCACACTAAATTGTTTGGCATTGTTGCCAATCACTAAACCCTTCCAGCCTTCGTTTTCAGCTTTGTCAATGGCTTCGGCTATGGCTTTTCCAATCCCTTCGCCTATGGCATTACTTTTGCTCTGAAATTCCAAACACATTACCCCTTCTCCTATATCGTGAACCGCACACTCGCTGTTTTTAATTACAGGATTACTTTGACGGAAGCTTTCCAAAATGATAAAGGCATCCGAGCCGGGAACTGTTTTGTATCCCTGACTGTCCAGATCAAAGTATTTTTTTTGTCCTTTTTCGTATTTGTAAAAATGCTCCGCTCCGCCATTTTGCATTTGCTTGACCCAATGGGGGATCTTTTCACCGGCCGATTCGATCAAGTCAATTCCATTCTGAAATCCAATCAAATCCCAGTATTCAAAGGGACCAAAATCCCAAACATATCCTGCCCTCATGGCATCATCCACAGGATAGTATTGATCAGATATTTCGGGAACACGTTGGGCCGCATAAGCAAAAATCGCTGTAAAATAATCCTTAAGGAAAAGACTTTCTTTGCCTTCTTTACCCATCAAAAATGGTATTCGTTTCTGCATTTTTTCGATTGCTTTGGCTTCTTTGAGAATGGGGTTTTTGGGACGGACACTGGGTTTGTACTCCAGTGTTTTGAGATCCAAAGCGTTGACGATGGTTCTACCATTCTGATCTTTTTGATCGGTTTTCTGATAAAAACCTTTACCTGTTTTGTTACCCAAAAAGTTGTTTTCCATGAGGAAGGTCATGAATTTAGTCTCAGTGGCTTTGCCCACCGATTCGAAAAAAGAGTCGTTTTTGACATTGTTAACCACAAATTGGGTGACTTTTTCGCCCGTATCCAACCCTACCAAGTCTTGCAATCTGTAGGTTCCTGTATTGGGTCTTCCAATGAGTGCGCCTGTTAGGGCATCGACCTCCTCAATGGTGAGATCGTATTTTTGTGTCAAATCAAAAACTTTTAATCCAGACATGACACCAATTCTATTGGCAATAAAAGCGGGAGTGTCTTTGCATAATACGGTTTGTTTTCCCAAATTGATTTCACCAAAATGCATAAAGAAATCAACCAATTCGGCTTGGGTTTCAGCAATGGGAATGATTTCAAGTAACCTTAAATATCTTGGCGGATTGAAAAAGTGGGTACCGCAAAAATGTTTTTTAAATTCCTCCGAACGTCCCTGGGACAATTGAGAAATGGGAATACTGGAGGTGTTAGAACTGACAACACTGCCAGATTTTCGGTAATTTTCAACTTTTTCGAAAACCTGTTGTTTGATGTCCAGTCTTTCTACGACCACTTCAATGATCCAATCGGCTTCTTTTATTTTTTCAAAATCATCTTTGAAGTTCCCGACGGTTATTCTACTGGCATATTGTTTTTTGTAGAGTGGGGCAGGCTTTGATTTGATGGCTTTATTCAGCGCGTTTTGAGCCACACTGTTTCTGTTTGTTTTGTTGTCAGATGTTCCTTGGGGCAAAATGTCCAGCATCAATACTTCGAGTCCTACATTTGCCAACTGGCATGCTATTCCGGAACCCATGACACCGGAACCTAAAACGGCAACTTTCTTAATTCTATATTGCATTGTTTAGTTTTTAGCAAATCTATTAAAAAAATATTATGCATGCATAATAATAATGATAGAAAAATAGGGTCGAATTTAATCCTTTAAATTTTGTAGTTCTTCAAAAGGTTATTTTATAGCTTGACCTTCAAAATAATGGTAAATTATAAGTCCTAAAAAAAATTAAAACTAAATATCAATTAAAAAGTACCGTTGTCATTACTATTCATGCTTACTAAAAAATTGGGAGGGATGCATTTTTTTATAAATTTGTTTTAAAATAAATTTTATGAGTCATCAAAAAGTATTTAAACAGTTTAAAGAGAAAGCCGAAAATGCCAGTCCTTTGGGTGGTACCCTAAAATTTATGGTCGATGAAAACGCAGTATTTATTGATGGTAATGGCGAGCAAAATACACTTTCTATGGATGACTTGGAAGCAGATTGCACCATAACAGTTTCCACAGAGGTTTTGGAGAAACTCAGGGATGGAGAACTCAACCCCATGATGGCAGTTATGGGAGGGCAAGTCAAAATTGAAGGAGATATGGGCTTGGCGATGAAAGTCCAATCCTTGATGGGATGATCCCTTAAGTTTTCGCTCCCTTTTAACAATTAATTTGATTGCCATTTTTTTGTATATTTAATTCCACGATGGGGTTAGAAATCAACAAAGATGATCTAGTAATCCGAGAAGCTGACAAATCAAAGCTTCTCTATGCCATCTCCATTGCAGACAGTATCATAAAGTCAAAAGACTCCCAAAAGATAAGTGGCGACTTGGATCGTATTTGGATAATTTGTGGCTATGTCTCAAAAGAAAAGTTTGATAAATTGTTCAAGCAATATAAGGGGATGACCCTGAGTGAATATTGCAAAAAATCAAACCCCAACTGCGGGTGTTGACCTTCCCCCTGCCATCAAGTTTAAATTAAAATTCTTTGAAAAAACATTATGCATGCATAATGTTTTTTAATAAATTTGTTCTGTAGACTACAGATCGTATTAAATGAATTTTTAGTCTTAATTTTTTAAAAAATTGTTACACAATCGTCTAAATTATTGACTTAAAAATCCTTTTATGAAAATATTGGTATGCATCAGTCATGTCCCTGATACCACCTCTAAAATAAATTTTGTTGATGATGCAACTGCCTTTGACAAAAACGGCGTGCAATTCATCATCAACCCAAACGACGAATTTGGGCTTACACGAGCGATTTGGTTTCAACAGAAATATCAGGCAGAAGTAACGGTAATCACCGTTGGAGATGCCAGTTGTGAACCCACACTGAGAAAGTGCTTGGCCATCGGTGCCAATAAAGCCATCAGGATTGATCTCAATCCTACAGATGGCTTTCAAGTAGCACAGCAGTTGAGTGCCCATTGCAAGGAGGAAAAGTATGATTTGATAATAGCGGGGAGAGAATCCATCGATTACAATGGAGCAATGGTGCCGGGGATGCTTTCTGCCATGATGAGATATAATTTTGTTACCAATTGTGTGGAACTTGAAATAGAAGGCAATACAGCCAAAGCCTCACGAGAAATTGATGGTGGAATTGAATCCGTTTCTTGTCAGCTTCCTTTAGTTATCGGCGCTCAAAAAGGGCTGGTAGAAGAAAAGGATTTAATCATTCCCAACATGAGAGGTATCATGCAAGCCCGACAAAAAAGTTTGACGGTTCAGCCTCCGGTTGAAAGCCAGATCAAGTCTTCCATATCAAAGTTTGAAAAACCGGCCCCTAAAGGAGCAGTAAAAATGGTTGAACCCGATCAAATAGACCAACTCATCGATTTGCTTCACAACGAGGCCAAAGTAATTTAGAAAACACATTATGGGTATTTTAATCTATACAGAATCCGAAAACAGAAAGTTTAAAAAGTCTGCGCTTGAATTGGCTTCCTACGGCAGGGCCATCGCCGACCAATTGGGATTAGAACTGATGGCTGTCAGTTTCAACCACAGCGATCCCCAAACACTTGGGACATATGGTGTTGAACGGGTCATTCAGATCAGTCATCCTTCATTGGAAAATTTCACCGCTCAGCAATATTCCGCGAATCTCATTTCGGTTGCACAAGAAAATGGAGTAAAACTGGTGCTTTTAAGTTCAAGTGCCAATGCAAAATACTTGGCTCCATTGTTGGCTGTTTCCCTCTCGGCTGGATATGCTTCCAATGTAGTAGGGCTGCCAAAGTCTTTACAACCTCTGACGGTTAAACGATCTTGTTTTACCAATAAGGCGTTCAACACTTGCGTTCTTGATAGCGAGGTAAACATTATCGGCTTGTCGAACAACTCCTTTGGCATATCAGAAAATCCAAAAGAAATCAGTGCGGAGGATAAGTCAGCCACCCCAACAGCGACCAACTTGGAGGTGGAGAAAGTTGAAAAAGCAAGTGGCCAAGTAAGCATAGCCGATGCAGACATTGTCGTGTCGGGCGGTCGAGGCCTAAAGGGCCCTGAAAATTGGTACCTTATAGAAGATTTAGCTACTACCCTCGGGGCAGCAACAGCTTGTTCAAAACCGGTATCTGACATGGGCTGGCGACCCCACAGTGAGCACGTGGGACAAACGGGAAAACCTGTTGCCTCCAACCTGTACATCGCAATTGGTGTATCGGGTGCCATCCAGCATTTGGCAGGGATCAACTCCTCCAAAGTCAAGGTGGTGATTAACAATGATCCGGAAGCACCTTTCTTTAAAGCAGCAGATTATGGAGTGGTTGGAGATGCTTTTGAAGTGGTACCGGAACTTACAGAGAAATTAAAGGCCTATAAGAACTCCTAAACAGGAGGTTTTTTAAATCCAATCTTAACTTAATTTTTAATTTTTTTGTTAGTTAATTCTTAAACTAAAAATGTGAAATTGATTTGAGAAGTCGATTGTTAAAAATCACCAGACCCAAAAAGATCATTGACCCTAGGTCGTGTGGCTACAAAACAAAAAAGCAATAAAACCCAGACAGTATTTTTCATTTAGCAATATTAATTTCCAGTCTTCAAAATTAAAAAATAGTAAATTAAATATATTTTAGTTGTAGTCATTATCTTATTATTCAATAAAAAATAAATCGTTAATTTGAAGAGTATATATGATTGTAAAAAACTTGAATCTCTAATCCTACCTTTAAATTTCATTCTATTGAACAAATTTTTACCAAATGAAAAAACTTATCTTAATTCATCTATTCATTTTTTCTGTCCATTTAAGCGGTCAGCAGATTATCACCCTGGAATATGACAATAGTGGGCTAGACTACAGAGAACCCGAGATTAAAACCAAAGGTTATTCGAACGATGAATATAAATTTCAAAATATCTCCATTCCAACTATACAGGTTTTTTTACCTGAGCGAAGTTCCAAACCCACTACGGCCATGGTGGTATGTCCCGGTGGGGGGATGAAATCCAATGCGTTTTTCCACGAAGGCTTGGATGTCGCTAAAGCTTTAAATAAAAAAGGAATTGCTGCTTTTGTTTTAAAATACCGATTGGTACCCACTCACCTGATTGGTAAAAATGAAGGACTGAATGAACCCTACTTAAAAGAAAAAAAGCAGTTGACCTACGGGCATCTGGATGCATTGAATGCCATTGCTCATGTTAGGGAAAATGCTGCCAAATACAGTATTGACCCGAACAAAATAGGGATTATGGGATTCTCTGCCGGAGGTGCAGTGACCATTGAAGCGACCTATAAATCTGAAGAAAAAAACAGACCTAATTTTTTGGCTCCCATTTACCCGTGGATGGTGATCTTAGAAGACCAAGAGCCTCCCGCCTTTGGCCCGCCACTATTTGTAGCCTGTACCACTGCAGATAAATTGAATCTTGCGATCCCCAGTACAAAACTTTATATAGATTGGGCAGAAAAAGGATTTGTAAGCGAACTACACAATTATCACCATGGAGATCACGGCTTTGGAATGAGAAAAACTGGCTATCCGGTGGACAATTGGTTTATCAACATGATCGATTGGATCAAAGCCATCGGGATGCTTGACTAATTACTTTTTCTTTTTTTCTTTACTGCTGCCAGTTATTGCAGTGAGGTCATAATTGACCTTAAAAACAATAAATCTGGGCTGAATGACATAGGAATTGGTCGTGAACGAAAATTGATTAAAACTGTCTCTGTTGATCTGAATATCGTTGAGTAGGTTGGTTGCTTTGACACCAAACTCCCATCTCGATCCTTGTTGATTATAGGATAATTCCGCTTCTAAAAATCGATATTCGTTGAGGGTCTGTTCCTGGTTACGGTAATAATTGTAAGTGTATTTTGAATTGAAAACAAAACCTTTTAAAAAGTAAGCATCTACACCTACATAAGGAGCATCGGTGAAAAACTTGGTTTGGACTGCTCCCGTTTTATAATCCCTGATGCTGAAGGAGTATCCAATTTCTATATTGGGTTTGTCTCTAAAGTTGGTAGCGATGTTTGCCCTGTATCGTTGGGTAAAATTACTGGACTCAGTGGGTGTATCGTTGATCACATTGTTAAAGTCACTAAAGTTGAAATTGACATTTAATCCCCCTTTAAAATTTTTGGATCGTTTGTCAATTCTACCCGAAGCATTGTAAATGGCCCTGGGGAAGTTGGAGTTGGTAGCCAACCGAACACTGTTGATGCCCTCTACCACAGTAGTGTTCTGAATGGCATCGTCCCTTGTGGAATAACTCAGGTTGGCAAAAATATTGGTGAAATTAAAAATATTGATGCTCTGATAATTCATATTGACCACATTGAAAAGTGCAGCCTCCAAATTGGGATTTCCTTGGAAAAAGGAATTGTAGTTTCTGAAAATATAGCCCTCAGCCAAATTGTTGATGTCCGTAAATTGTCGGGTGGAACGGAAAATAAGCCTTAAGGTTTCAGACTCTTTGAGTTTCAGCAAAACACGAAAATCGGGTCTAAAAAAGGTAAAGGAGGTATTGACCAAACCACTCGACTGTTGGGTCTCGGTCTTATAGGAATGAAGGGTAACCCCCGGATCAAAAGTAAAAATCCCTGAAATAAAACGATAATGCAGGGCAAGATAGGCATCCTGAAAATGAAATAAAACATCATTTTTCAAATTGCTCTCCGAAAAATATTGTTGGGTGTTGTTGTCTAAAATCTGAAAAATAGAGGAATTAAAATCTTGATTCACGTCTGTAATTCCCAATGTAAGGTTGAGATTTACCTTGGGGTTGATGATATAAAAATAGTCCAATTTACCCTCTATCTTATCGGTTTTGGTCTCACGATCTTGGTTGATGTTAAAACGCTCTTGATCCACATCTAAGTTCAATAAACTACCAAAAGGCTTAAATTGTTTGATGGCCCTGTAAAAGGGATCTTCTTTTTGCGTCAGATGTTGTAATTCCATCGAAAAAATATGATCCTGATTGTAGGTATAATACATCCTCAGCTCCTGGTTAAACGAATGGGGTGTTTGTTGGCGGTATTGCCCAATCTCTTCAGGAACCCGCTTACCTTGTCTTCCAGAAATGGTGGTCAGATCAGATATTTCATTTTGATTTGAAGTCTTGTAAAGGAGGTTGTATTCCGTCTGGAGGTTTTCGTTGGGATTGTATTCTGTTGTGAATTTATACAGTTGTTGTTCGTTTTCTTGGGTGGTATACTCCGAGGTTTCTTCAAGGGCATTGGAGACAGTGTACCTCCGGGTATTTTTTTCCTCCAATATATTTTCTGCTCGGGAATAAATCACAAAGCCACTGAACTCAACAGCTTCTGAAGGAGCATAACTAAAGTTGTAGGCCCCAAACTGGGATTCAATTGATTTAGCCCTATTGTTTTGCAAATTGGTAATCCCGGCATCGTCTGAGCTGATGTCTATAGAAGTACCCGTTCTGACATTGAGATTATTGAAACCTCCTCCAAAACGATAAAAGTCCCTTCGCGAGAGGGGTGGCTCCCCAATATTATTGCTGTTTCCCAAAAGATTTACACTGAGGTCTTTGGAGTAATAAAATATTTTGGGAACAGCGATGAATCGATCATCATTTCCAACCCCACCCATCAACTCTCCAAACCAAAATTTATCCTTTCCACTTTTTAAACTGATGTTGATGGCAATGTTGTCTTCATTGTTGGTTACACTTCTCAATTGATTGACTTCGGAAAAATTTCTCAACACCTCCACTTTACCCACCGCATTGGCAGGTAGATTTTGGGTAGCCAGTTTTGAATCTCCATCAAAAAAATCCTTTCCCTCTACGGTGATTTTCGTAATTTCTTTTCCTTCAACTTCAATACGCCCCTCGTCATTTACTTCGATTCCCGGCATATTTTTGAGAACATCTTCTAGTTTTCTTTCTGATCCAGTATTGAATGAATCCGCGTTATAAATGATGGTATCCCCTTTGATGGTAACCGGCATCTCATAAACCAATTCTACCTCGTCCAAAGACTCTGCCTGTTCCTCCAAAACAAAGTTTTTTTCAAGGTGATTCTCTTGGTTGAATACAAAAGCGATCTCTTTTAAACCGATAAAAGATATTTTAATGTCATAATCCGTTGCTTTTTTAAGGGTTAACCTGTAGTACCCCACTTCATTTGAAATCCCAAAGCCATCTAGTATTTGGGTTTTTTTTTCAACTGCCACTATATTAGCACCCATAATGGGAGTTCCATTGGTATCGGTGATGGTTCCCTCTAAGTCTATATTTTGGGCTACCGTAAATAGTGTTGAAATCAGGAAAAATCCTAATATGTATATTTTTCTCAAGCTTTATGATTTTGAATTAACGTGATCTGAAGCGCTGGCCCCCACCACCTTGCCCACGGTTTCTGCGATACACCTCACGCATTTCTGCAATCTTTTCCGTTCGAATTTTACTGTACTCATCGGCGGTTACAACAGTTCCTTTAGAGGGAACTTTGATTTTCATTTTTTCCTTAGGATTCATGACAACTTTGGTACACAGCAGGGTAGTATTGTTGGTGTTAATTTCAAGAATAAGCCCTGGTAAACCTCCGTGTTTGTAGGGGCCGGTTGAAACGGGAATCTGAGGGGTAAACCAAGCATTAATATTGACTGTCTTCATTTTGGGTTTACTGTCTTCAGTGCTTTGCCTGCCAAACTGAAAAACCTCTTGGGGTTCCTCTCTGCTCATTGTTGCTTTGTATACAGTATAATTTCCGATTTGCTTCGACTCCCCCGAAAGCACCCACTTGCTCTTAGGCAGACTGTCTTTGATTAAGAAAATTTTCCCGAAAAGCTCCACTCGATTGGTAAAGGTTTTTACCGCAAATTCTTTGTGTAAAATACCTTGAAAAGGACTCATAAACGATAAAAAATTAAACCGTCCATTCCCTCCAGAGTTTTCCAGACGTTTCTCCTCGTAAAACAAGGAAGCAGTGCTGTTAAAATCCAATTCATAGTTCTTTTCCAGATTGGACTTCATACGCTCCATAATTCTTTGTTTCCTCTCAGGGGGGATGTTTTCCCCGAAATTGGGATCCATTTTGGTTTTTGACATATAGTAGGCTTTCCCCTGAAACTCTTGAGCAAATGTGATTGTTAATGAGAAAATGATAAGGGATAGGAAAGTGAAATTTTTCATTAATTTAAATTTATGTTGTTTTGACTGTTTATTTGTGATAGGGTTTAATCCAATTTTTTTTTAAAATTTATAAATTATATATTAGATACCATTGAGTTAGATGACAATACTTTGGTGACCGTTTGAAAAAAAATGTAATATCATGAAAAAAACAAATAATAAAAAGAACAATAACCGGAGAGACTTTATTCGAAAAACGGGAGTATCCATAGGATCACTGATGGTTCTTCCCAGCCACGTTCTCTTTGCCAAAAAAGAAGTTAGGAATGCCTCAGGTCAAGTCATACAAAAGGCGGTAGTCCTTCCTAATGACAAGGTCAATCTGGCTTGTTGTGGTGTTGGAAATAGAGGAGCAAGCGTGGTGAGAGATCTCTATGCTACGGGTGCAGCCAATGTAGTAGCCCTGTGCGATGTAAATATGGGAGGCAAAAAGACCCTCAAAACCATGGACATTCACAAAAAAGCAAAACAATACCAAGATTTTAGAACCCTATTCGATGAAATGGGAGATGAAATTGATGCCGTTAGTGTCGCTACTCCTGATTTTTCCCATTTTCCCATTACCATACTGGCCATGTCTTTGGGGAAACATGTTTATGTCGAAAAGCCATTGACAAGAACCTTTCAAGAGTCTGAAATGTTGATCAGAGCTGCAAAAAAATTTAATGTCGCCACACAAATGGGCAATCAAGGCCATTGTCAGGACAATTATTATCAATTCAAAACATGGGTTGAAAAGGGAATCATCAATGAAGTGAAGGAAATCACCACCCACATGAATGGGAGACGTCGCTGGCATGGATGGGATACCCAGATGAGGAAATTTCCTGTTGGAGGAAAAATCCCCAAAACCTTAGATTGGGACATTTGGCATATGGCTTATCCCCATCACGATTTTCACAAAGACTTTATCGACGGACAGTGGCGGTGCTGGTATGCTTTTGGAAACGGTGCTTTGGGCGACTGGGGTGCCCACATTATGGATGGTTTTCATCAGTTCTTAGAGTTGGGCTTACCGCAAAAAATTGAACCAAAAAAGCTAACCGGACACAACGATTTGTTCTATCCTCAATCTTCAACTTTAGCATTCCATTTTCCTAAGAGGGGGGACATGCCCAAAGTAAAAGTTACCTGGTGTGACGGTGAGGAAAACCTGCCAGAAGTACCAGAAAACTACGGAGATATAGAGATTGATACTGGGGCAAAAACCAAGAAAGGAATGGTAAAACCCAAAAAACTCAGACCCGGAAAAGTGATTTACGGCAAAGACCTTACCTTTAGAGGTGGCTCCCACAGCAGGACACTGAGTATACTTCCCGGCGAAAATGCAAAAGACATTCAAAACAACCTACCAGAATACCACAAAAGTGAAACCAATCACTTTATGAATTTTCTGAATGCATCCCGAGGATTAGAAAAAACACTCTCTCCCTTCGAGGTGTCTGCTCCTTTGAGTCAAGTTTTTTGCCTCGGTACAATTGCACAACAACTCAACCAAACCATTGTGTTTGACAGAAAAACAAAAACCATCACCAATAACGCTATGGCCAATCAACTTTTAAAAAGTTATCCTCCAAGAAATGGATGGGAGGAATTTTATAAATTGGCTTAATGCAAAAAAAACAATATTTAAAAAATCTAATTCAGCTCAATTTTGCTGTTTTAATGATTAGTACATCGGGAACCCTGGGGCGGTATATCGAGCTTCCTGTTCCTTTAATCATTTTCTTAAGAGCCGCTATAGGAGGTGTGTTTTTATACCTTTTCTGCAAGTGGAAAAAACTGAGTTTTACAATTCATAAAAAAGACCGGAGGACTGTCTTTTTCAGTGGGGTATTGATGGGGTTACATTGGATCCTCTATTTTATTTCCTTGAAAATGTCGACCGTAGCCATAGGAATGCTTTCTGTGTTTACTTATCCCGCTATCACTACTTTACTAGAACCCCTTATGCTCAATAGTAAATTCAAAATATCGAATCTGCTTTTAGGGTTAATGGTTTTGGCGGGTATTTATTTTTTAGCCCCCGAAATCAGTTTAGAAAACGATCAATTCAAAGCCATCGGTTTTGGGGTTTTATCAGCTTTTTGTTATTCCATCCGAAACATCTACATGAAATCTAAGTCTTCGGAATATGAGGGGTCTATTCTGATGGTTTACCAACTTATCATCGTTACGGTATTGCTCTCCCCTGTGTTTTTGGTTTATAACACTTCAGGCTTGGAATCATCACTTCCTGCAATTTTAATTCTTGCAATACTGACCACAGCTGCGGGTCACACATTGTTTATCTACAGTTTTAGAAATTTCACCATCAGTACTGCCAGTATCATCAGCGGTGTGCAACCTATTTACGGGATTATCATTGGAATGATTGTTTTGGCAGAATACCCTGCTTTGAGTACCATCTTTGGTGGTGTGCTGATTTTAGGCACGGTACTGATCGAAAGCATACGTAACTTTAAAGAATAATACACCTATGAGAATTATATCTTTTTCGCTGGTTTTATTTGCTATTTGGAGTTGTGGAAAAGTTACAACTCCCCCCAATTTTCTGCTCATTGTGGTAGACGACTTAGGCCACAAGGATTTGAGTGTCACTGGAAGTGATTTTTATGAAACACCCAACATCGACAGAATTGCCCATGAGGGCACGCACTTTACCCAAGGCCATGCCAATGCCTCGGTATGCAGTCCCTCTAGGGCAAGTTTGTTGACTGGAATGTACCCAACGGTTCACGGCATAACCGATTGGATTGGCGCAAAATACGGAACAGATTGGAGGTCGGTGGGACGCAAGACCAAATTGTTGCCCAGTAACTATGTAAAGCACCTCCCCTTTGAAATGACGACGCTGGCTGAAGTGTTTAAAACACAACAGTACAAAACTTTTTTTGCCGGTAAATGGCACCTTGGTTCTATGGAACAGCAATCCCTTCCTACCGATCACGGTTTTGAGACCAACAAAGGGGGATACCATCGTGGAGGCCCCTATTCCGGGGGTTACTTTTCTCCTTTTAACAACCCTTTTTTAGAGGATAAAACAGAGGAAAAAGGGATGACGCTCTCCATGAAATTGGCCCTAGAGACAGCGGACTTTATAAAGGCAAACAACGACAAACCCTTCTTCGTGTATTTGAGTTTTTATGCTGTTCATGCACCCATTCAAACCACCAAAGAAAAATGGATCAAATACCAAAAAAAGGCTGTGAATCAAGGAATTTTGGAAGAGGGATTTGAAATGGAAAAAAGGCTACCCATAAGAATCAAACAAGACAATCCTGTTTATGCCGGTCTATTGGAACAAACGGATGAGGCTGTAGGTCATGTTTTAAACACTCTGGATGCACTTAAGCTGAATGATAATACCGTTGTTGTTTTTGTATCTGACAATGGAGGTGTGTCGGCAGGCGATGATTATGCAACCAGTAATCTGCCATTGCGCGGCGGTAAAGGCTATCAATGGGAGGCAGGTACCCGTATCCCGTTTTTTATCAAAGCACCCCAAATCCAAAATGTCTTAAAAAAAGTGAATATACCTGTTACCGGGGCTGATTTGTTCCCTACATTGTTGGAATTGGCAGGGATCGAAAACTCCACCGATGTGGATGGAAAAAGTTTGGTGCCACTGTTAAAGAAAGAAGATTTTGAGGAGCGTTCTCTTTTTTGGCATTATCCTCATTATGGAAATCAAGGAGGAGATCCCAGTGCCATAATCCGAAAAGGAGATTGGAAGCTGATCCACTATTTTGAAGATGGAAAAAACGAATTGTATCACCTGGGTGAAGACATGGGAGAAGCCAACAATATTATTGATCGACATCCTGAGGAGGGAATGGCCCTTACAAATGAATTGGAAAGCTGGCTCAGCTCAACAGGCGCAAAAATTCCTGAAATAGACCCATTACACAACGAGGAAGAGGAAAAAGAATGGTTGGGTAAACACAAACAAAAAATGAAATCAAAAGTTGAAAAACGGAGGGCTTTTCAACTCAGCCCAAATTATCTACCCAATGAGGACTGGTGGGGAAGCACCATTGACTAATTGGATTGGAAGTGCTGATCCGCAAACTTGATGTATTGCTCCCAGTCGAAGTCGGTGACATCGTGTTTTCCTTTTCTCAAATGATACCCGACAGATCCGTGGAAGGGGGTATTAACGGGAGGTAATTTTTCCATTACAATGCCCTTTTTTCCATAGAGACGATAGATGGGCGATGCCTCTTTGGCCGCCAAAAACTCACCTTTGGGATCTGCCCATGAATCTTGACTTGCACTGGCCACATAGACCGGCCTGGGAGCGATCAGTGCAATGAGCATGTGTTGATCAACCTCCAATGCAGTTTCATTTTCATTAAAGTTGTGGAAGTTTTTGGCAAACCAATGGGGATAGTTAGTGTTGATGTCTGATACCTTTTCACCAAACCTTCTTCTGGAGAGTGCTGCTCCACCACATCCGGAGTTATTGGAAATGACAATGCTAAAACGCCGGTCATTTGCCCCGGCCCATAATGCGGTTTTTCCCAAACGTGAATGCCCGAACAGTATTACTTTTTTATGATCCACCAATACCTCAGTCTCTAAAAAATCCATTATCCTCGACATTCCCCATGCCCAAGCCGACAGGGAACCCCATTCGTTTTTAGCAGGAGTCGTTTGTCCCGTTTTATAAAAAATCGCATGAATCCCATCGGAAAAATCATTTTTATCTGGATCAACATTGTTGTAATCGATTGTTACCAAACCATAACCTGCATCAATCATTTTGTCTATGGCCCATCGAGAAGTACGTCCACCTCTTCCGCTTACATTAAATTTTTTGAGTTCCTCCCCACTCAATTCACTTTCTTTTTTTCCATTGATCAAAATGGCAGAGTCGGGACTCACCGAATGATTTCCCTTAAAATTATAAGCCAAAAATACCGGTGATTTCTTTTTTCCAGCGGGCAGGTAGATCAGTAAGGACATACTTACGGATTTATTCCCTTTTTTAAAATTTAGGTTGACTTGCTTGCGGATGGCCTTGCCTCCCAAAGCAGCCGGTTCATCATCTAAGACCTCCACATTATGAAAATCGAGTTGACCGGGAACCACACCATAAACCTGGTTTGCAAAATAGGAATGGATCTCAGGTCGTCTCAAACGCTCCCATTCGGAAGAAGTATCGATTTCCATACCATCCTTGGAAGTGAATAGATGGGGTAATTTATATGAGGGGACATCCGCCTCATTTTTGATAGTAGGGGTCGTTTTTTGGGCAGAAAGCTGATAAGAGAAAACCAGAACGATAAAACTAAATAGGGTTTTTTGAATCATGATACAATCATTTATAATTTTAAATATACAAAATTGAAGGAGGAGTCGTTTGACTCGACCCCTAAGGTCAATAAAACACAGTCGAATAAAAGCCAAATTGAATGAATGTTAAAGATGAAATTGAAAAAAATGGAAAAAAGAACACTTTACAAGCTTGTAATTTATGACAAAAATGATAATTTGATGGACATGTATAATTTAACAAAGCCTCTAAATAAGTGAGACAAAAGCATTTAAATTTAGTATTTTAAGACTCTTGGTAGGTAAAATTTACTGAGGACTACCCCATGAATGTAAAATATTTGTAAATTTTAAAGAGTAAAAAAACAGGCTGTATGGGACATATTAAAGCAGGCAGATGTTCCACTTGTCGCCCATATTATTTATGAAACACATTCCTTTTATTTTGGCTTTACTGCTTATCTTTCTTATAGGAGGCTGTTCTCTAGAACATCAATACAAAAAGTTCAAGAGCACTTTTGAAAAAGACATCCAAAAACTGGAACAACTCACAGACGATACTGACAAAGAAGACTACCTCCTTTTTATTGGCAGTTCCAGTGTAAGAAGATGGTACACCATTGAAGATGATATGTCCCCTTATTCGGTAGTAAAAAGAGGTTATGGCGGGGCACACTATTATGACCTGATCCACTATGTAGAGCGCTTGATCAAAAACAAAGAAAAAGCCAAAGCGGTAATTCTTTTTGTGGCCAACGACATTACTGGTTCGAGCACTAAGGGCAAATTCCACAGCGACTTGACTCCCTTCGAAATCAAAAAACTATTTAAAGCCATTACCCAAAAAATTCATAAAAACTTGTCCGATGATATGCCCATATACGTCATAGAAACCACCCCCACCCCTAGTAGATGGAGGGTCTGGGATCAGATTGCAAGCGCCAACGAACTCATTCAATCTTATACAGAAACAAAAAGCAACCTTCACTTTATCCCCACCAGAGATGCTTTTCTCAATCAAAGAGGCTTGCCCATAGGCAAATATTTTGTCAAAGACAGCTTACACCTCAGCGAGACAGGTTACGACTTATGGGGGGAAATCATCAAAAAAAATCTGGAACAATAGTATTCAAAAATGAAGCGAAAATCTAAATTAAGCCTGTTCTTCTTGATTATGCTGTTACTGACTGCCTGCAAAATGACTAAAACAAAGAAACCGCTCAACATATTATGGTTGGTAGCGGAAGATCTTAGTCCATACTACCTCAACGCATATGGGGATTCCAGAGCTCCAACCCCTAATTTGGATCGCTTGGCCAAAGAGGGGGTGGTTTACACTCACAATTTTTCTGTATCCGGTGTTTGTTCTCCCAGCCGAGCTACTTTGGCTACCGGATTGTACCCCAACTCCTTTGGAGCTCAAAATATGCGTACCCTGAATCAACAAGCTGCAGCCAGAGAAATTGGCATTATAAACTATCAGGCCGTCCCCCCTGCTGAGGTAAAAATGGTTAGTGAGATCATGCGTGAAAATGGATATTACACCACCAATAATCCCAAAGAAGATTATCAATTTTTCAAATCAGAGTTGGCATGGGACGAATCCAGTATCTATGCACATTGGAGAAACAGACCTGAAGACGAAACACCATTTTTTTCTATTTTTAATTTCTCTGTATGTCATGAATCAAGAATGTGGAACTTTAAAGAACATACTTTTGATGGAGATCAATTCCCGCCCGACAGAAATATTAAGAAAGGAAATGAAAAAAATGAAAATTCCAACGTGCCTCTATTGGTTCCAAAAGATTTAGAAGTGAAAGTCCCTCCCTATCTCCCTCAAAACGAAATTGGAGAGAACGCCATGAGACGGATGTACACCAATATCATCCGAATGGACAAAGGAGTAGGTAAAATTCTTGACCAATTGGAAGAGGATGGTCTTTTGGATCAAACCATTGTCATGTGGTACTCGGATCATGGAGGGCCACTCCCTAGACAAAAAAGGTTGTTGTATGACTCTGGACTTCGCGTACCACTCATCATCCGCTACCCTGATGGTTCTCGTGCCGGGGAAAGAGACGATCGATTGATCAGTTTTGTTGACTTCCCTCCCACCCTACTGTCGATGGCAGGAATTCCAGCGCCAAGCTATATGCAAGGGCAAGCTTTTGAAGGTGCATTTAGCGTCAAAACCGCCAGAACTTATATTCACGGACATGCAGATCGTTTTGATGAAAGGGTGGATATGATTCGTGCCGTAAGAAACAAGCGGTTCAAATATTTAAAAAACTTTCACCCCGACCGACCCTACTACTTACCGGTGGCTTATCGAGAGAAAATGGAGGTCATGCAAGAGCTGTTGCGAATGCGAGATGCCGGAACCTTAGACGAGTACCAAGCCCAGTGGTTCAGAACATCCAAAGTGGAGGAAGAACTTTTTGACACAGAAAATGACCCACACGAATTGAACAACATCGCAGGTGATCCCGCCTATGCTGATGTATTGGCTTCGCTAAGAGCAGAATGCGAGCGGTGGATAAAGGCCATTGATGACAAAGGATTCATAGACGAAGTAGCTTTGATCAGGACTTTTTATCCCAATGGTAAAGCCCAATTGACCGATGCTCCCATCATTGATATAAAAAATAGCAAAGTAACAGTAAGCTGTCCTACTCTCGGAGCAAGGATTGGCTATAGATATACCTCAGAAAAAGTTCCCTATAAAGGTTGGGAGATTTACACGGAACCCATTGAGGAAAAGGCGAATGACACTTTGGAGATCATCACCCACCGATTGGGCTATAAATATGGAATAACAACTTTAGCTAATGGAATTATAGGAAAAACCGTTTACCCTCCCAATAGACATGACAAATAAAAAATAAAAAAATCAAATGAATTTTTAACTTTAACTCAGGACAAATTCTCAGTATTCCATTATTTATTTTTGGAATCCATCTTTTTTTTAGAAATTTAAATACTATTTCTATTTTTAAAACCCGAAAATTATGATCCAATTTTTATTGATTTTGAGCCATGTATTATTTCAACAGGCCGAACCCATCAAAGCCATATCCTATAACATACGTTACAACAACCCCAAAGATGGGATGAATGTTTGGGAAAACCGCAGGGAGACTGTCGCTTCTTTATTGAAGGAAGAGAATGCTGATTTTGTGGGCTTACAAGAGGTGGTTTACCCTCAATTGCAGGATTTGATTGAAGCATTAAAAAGCTATGAACATATCGGAGTGGGAAGAAAAGATGGGAAAACAAAAGGGGAATACAGTCCCATTTTCTATCAAAAAGAAAAATATAAGCTTTTGGAATCCAATACCTTTTGGTTATCCGAAACCCCGGACACCGTCTCCAAAGGTTGGGATGCCTCCTTGGAACGCATCTGCACTTACGGACTTTTCCAAAACCGAATGACCCAAGAGAAAATTTGGGTTTTTAACACCCATTTTGATCACCGAGGAGTGGTGGCAAGAGAGAAATCAATTGATCTGATTACCGAAAAGGTAACAGTGCTAAATCAAGAAGATTTACCACTTATCATCACGGGAGATTTCAACTTAACACCCGATCAAACACCCATCCAAAAAATGCAATCTGATTTTGAAGATGCACAAAAAAATATTGCCACATCAGACCCTTATTACGCTACTTCTAATAGCTTCAATACTGAAAAAACAAGTAAAAAGAGGATTGATTATATCTTTATTAAAGGTTTAAAAACCCTTAACGCCCAACACCTTTACAAGAAAACTCCTATGGGAGGTTGGGCCTCTGACCATCATCCTGTGATTGTTACCCTCAAAAAATAACAGCATTAAAAGCTCTACTTGATTGAGGGCTTTTAGTTTAAGTGAATGGGCTAATTAAAGTTGTACAGTATTTCGTATGTTCCCCCATTGAGTTGGATCAAATTGTATTGATCATCATTCTTTTTTGAGTTTTTGATTTCTCCGTTAATGTATACTTTTTTATAAGCTACAGGAACAAATAAAAATGCTTCACTTTGATCGGGAACGGTTAATTTAATTTCCATACCCTTTCTGATTTTTTTAAGGGCAATGGCAACCTTTCCCGCCATGGTTATATTTCCTGTTTTGGCATAGGTCAGGCCAGCAAGATTGGGTTTGACCATAAACTTTTTCCATCCAGGTTCCAATGGGTAGATACCGCATACATATTGAGACAAAATCGTCAAGCCCCCTCCACTCCAGGCATGATTGGTAGAACCCCCTCCAAAACCCTCTCTCCCGGCACCCCAGCCCTCAAAAAGGGTGGTATGTTCCTTGCTCTCAACCATAAACTTAAAACGTTTTTTCAATCGTTTAAGAGCATACTCCTCTTGACCCATTTGAAATAAGGCTTCACAAACATACTTTTCCATATAAGGGCTGGAAAATTCCTGACTAAGAAAAACTTTATACAAGGCATCGTATTGGTCGACCTCCGCCAGTCCAGAAACCACTGCCAATGCCTGGGCACGGTCGTCTGACTCAGCCATATTATTCGGGGATTTATAACTGTGGCCGTCCCAAAAAAATTGATTAAAGGCTTCCTTAAAATCAACCATCGCTTCTTGTGACCAACTAACTTCATTTTGATCTCCCAAGGCTGATGCCATGAAGTTATAACCTTTAAGTGCAAGAAAATACCAAGCATTGATCAGTAATTTTTTGTCAACATTGACGCCCCAATCTCCCCAATACCAACTTGTTTTAGTGTTTTCTGTTATCCTGTCAATTAGAATTCCATTTTGATCCAACTTCCAAACATTGAGATATTTTTTTACTCCGGGGTAAACTTTTTTGAGGGTTTCCATGTCCCCGGTATTCAAATAGTAATTCCAAAAACCAAAATAACCCACACTGGCCAACATCTGACCCGGCAATTCCTTTTCCCAATTACCACTGGGTACGGGGGAATAGATGGTATTGTCTGCTCTTTGCCATGCCATCAACTCCAAAATTCCCTTTTTGGTCAACAATTGTCCTTTGAGGTCGAGCGCATAAAAAGCCTCCCCACTTTCATTTACCACATCGCCCCACCATTGGGACCGCTCTCTGTCTGGACAATCCATATAAGTATCTCGCATGGTAACATAAAGTGTCCGTTTGGCCTTTTGCCAAAGTGTGTTAAAAAATTTGTCATTCGATCTAAAGTAGCCTGAAAATTCTGTGGCATAACCGGTTTCTCTATACATGAGATCCAATACCTTTACTCCTTCGGGAATGCTGTAATAGACCTCTTCTCCATTCATCCAACCGAGGCTTTCATAAGCTTGCTCCCCCCCGGTGGTGATGTATTCACTTCTTACATTGATCTCTCCTCCCCCCTTATAATGGTCAGTTTTTATCTTAATCACTTGTCCCTCCTGAGCATCAATCTTAAAATATGGGGTGATATGGGCATTGTAAGGAAGTTGGCAAACAATACTATCTCCGGTGCTTATAAAAGGAAAAGCGATGGGGTTTTCATACCGCTTTAAACCATAATTTTTCCACTGGGGTATGGGACGCTTGACCAAATTGTTCCATGGAGAAGCAGGGTATGTCCCCAGTGAAATCGCATCATCCCACTTTTGGGTTTTTTGAGGTTTATTGATAAAATCAAAATTGCCCAATCGAGCATCATACTTGATACTCGATTCGGGTAATCTCCAATTGGGCAACGGAGGACCTGCAGTTTGAAATTCAGGTCGTATGGATGCCTTCCAACTGGTGTCTGATATCAATTCAAAATCCTGGGCCCGGCAATCAAAAATCAATCCGGCTTTACCGCTGCTTTTATGTGAAAAACCTTCTTTTCCAAAATACCAAACCAAGAGGGAAATGTTGTTGTCACCTAGTTTTAAAAATGGACTGATATCTACTTCGTCATAGTAGGTATCGTTGGGATTTGGGCCCCTTTTGAGTTGCCCCTCAAATACAGCCAATCTGCCATTGATCCAAATCCAGTATTTTGAATCACAAGCGATCTTGGCCATGGCCTTGGCAGGTACTTTTTTAAGCTCAAAGGATTTGCCGTATGCAGTCCAATTGTTGGGCTCATTTTTTTGTCCATTGGCTGTGATCCAATGGGCTTTCCACTGCACATTTTCCTCATTAGGATATTGAGCTTGGGTACAAAGTAGAAATTGTAAAAAAAATAAGCTTATAATTTTATTAATCGGATGAGCTGAAAGACGAGGCTGGAAATCCTTCAATATTGAATAAATTGGCATCAAAATAATTTTTCCAACCATATCTGACATTTATTGATTTTTTAACGCTCACTGAATGGAGCTGTACTTTGTTATTTTTGATTAGAGCATTGGCAGGATAAAAAACACCATCGCGTTTAAACACATCAAAAAAGATATAGCAATTTATAATTTTTACAAAAACTACATAAATAAATAGTGGATTAGATATTTCTGAAAATAGCAACCATTAAATAATCAATTATTCTTAGGTTGGGAGTGAATTGTTTTAGGTTCAAACCATTCCTTCGCATTTTCAAATTGTCTTCCCAATCCCATGGGTTTCACCCTGGCTGAGGATATACGATGCTTAATTACCGTTTTTAATGAATCCTTAATCCGGTAGTAATTGTTATTGTCTGCCAAATTTTGGAGTTCGGCTTTATCATGTTTGTGATCGTATAGTTCATAACCCATCGTACCGTCCTCGCCCCATTGAGTAAATCGATAACGGTCTGTTTTTATAGAGTAACCCTGAACTTTGGATTTGCCACCAGTGTTAACTCCTAGTTCCGTAAGTGCACTAGCTCTCACCCTTGCATTTGAATCCTTAAGCAGTGGAGCAAAACTCTTTCCAGAAACAAATTCTGGGGTATCCATTTCAAGGATTTCCATAAGCGTGGGGTAGATATCAACCAATTCAACAGGGGCATCCATTATTTTTTCATTTTTATTGATCCCCGGCCCTGAAACAATCAATGGAACTCTAGTGGCGTTTTCAAAAAGAGTACGTTTTTGCCAATGACCGTGTTCACCAAGGTGGTATCCATGATCTGAGGTAAAAACGACAATGGTATTTTTATCTAAACCTGAGGCTTTTAGTTTATCCAGCACCCTCCCCACTTGAGCATCAACAAAGCTATTTGTAGCATAATAGGCTTCCTTGATCGTTCGGGCTAAACCTTCTTTAAGATTATTTTGAGCTTTTTTCTCGCGAATAGATACAGCTGCGGGTTTAGGAAGAGTTTTTAAATAGGAATCTGAGCTCACAGGAATTTCCATTTCGTTGGTCTCATGGAGATCGTAATATTTTTTGGGAGCAACATAAGGGGTATGGGGTCTGTAGAGTCCAAAAGCCAGAAAAAAATGCTCACCACTCTTGGCAAAACGGTCCAAAAACTTGATGGTTTCTGTGGCTCCAATTCCGTCGGTTTGTTCTTCATCTTTGCCATCTGCAGCCAGCCAACTGAGGGTACCTCCATAGGACTTTGGTTTAAGGGTATTGATTTTGTACTCTTCAATTTTATCCCTACCATAGGGGTTAACGGTTTGATCCCAACTGTAGTTATCATCATGACCGGCAGTACCAATATCTCTAGGGTTGTGGTAGTGAAAAATTTTGCCAACTCTGACGGAATGATAGTTTTCCTGCCTGAATTTTTGTCCTAAAGTAACCACATCTGGAATCGCCTGTCTTAAATACACTCTAAGAGATTTTATTTTGGTTTGATCCGCATACATCCCAGTCATAAAAGAAGCCCGAGATGGAGCGCACCAAGGATATTGATTATGGGCATTGCCAAAAAGTACGCCTCTTTCCGACAGTTTATCAATGTTTGGGGTTATGGCTTTGGTATTACCATAGGCCCCTATATCGCAGTTTAAATCATCAGCGACAATGAATAAAACATTAAGCTTTGGTTTTTTGGGATTGGAATTCGAACCCATAAGAATCATACTGACCAATACCCATAAAAGAGATCTGAATTTCATACTATTTTTTGTTTATATTTTAATTAAAAAGGTCCTTGATTGTTTATTTGAGTGGCGTTTTTTGATGCCCCCGGAAACTCCCCTCTTTTGCCGTGATGAGAAGTCTTTAGTGAATTGGGTGCTTTGACTGGCCCGGGTCTTTTTTCATACCAATCTTTAGTTATTTTATCCGGTTGTGAATCTCCCGTTTCTATTTTCCACTTTTCAAGAATGGATTCCAAATGCTGAATTGCCTCCTGATAACTTTTTTCTCCAATCAAATTATCTCTCTGAAAGAAATCTTTCTCCATATCATAAAATTCTCTCTTTGATCTGGGAGTGAGGAAGATCTCTTTTTGGATTTCAGAAATTTCTCCCGCATGAAGTTGGGCCAGAAGACTAGCGAAGGAATCGCTATTAATGGCATCCAATGGTCCTCTTTGAGCAAATTGATTTCTGTTGTTTTCAATGTACATGAAATCTTTACTTCTTACCATTCGCTCATGAGCCTCATAGTCGTGCCAGTTGTGTTCTGCAAAAACATAATTTCTGAAAGGGGTGTCTGGGTTATCCAATACTTTTTTAAAGCTTTTGCCTTGATAATTTTTACCTATTTCTAAATCGGCATACTCAAGTATTGTCGGAGCAATATCTATAGCACTAATTAAGCTTGAGGTTTCGCCCGATATCTTATTTTTTTTATAGGTCAAAATAAATGGTGTCTTCACACCTTGATCATTGAGGCGTGTTTTACTATGAGGAAAGGGCCTACCATTGTCTGCCATCACTATGATGACTGTATTCTCATAAACCTTTTGTTTTTTAAGTGTCGCTACCACTTCACCAATGTAATGATCGAATCTTCTAATTTCGTCATAATAATTACCCAAATCCTGTTTTGTAAGATAATCATTAACCAAATATTCGGGTGGAGTCAAACCCTCGGGGTCATGGGTTCCAGAAAAGTTGTTTTCACCCCATGACCTATGGGCATCAATTGAAGCATACCACATAAAAAAGGGTTTATCTTTAGGTCTATCCTCTAAGGTTTTCACCCACTGCTGCTCTCCTCCAAGGCCATTTAGTTTTTTATCTTCAATAATTAAATTAAAGCCTCTTCTGGCGTAGGCGCCCATATGAAATTTTCCGGATAAGGCAGTATAGTATCCCCCCTCCTTCAATGCTTCGGCCACTGTTCTCATTTCCAAAGGCGGCTGACTATGAAGCTCGGGAGCCCCGGTATTGTGGGGGTATCTTCCGGTAATAATCGAATTTCTACTGGGACTGCAAGAACTAGTTGTCAAATACATATTTTTAAAAACCAACCCATCTGAGGACAAACTTTTAATGTTTGGTGTTTTTACATATTCATTTCCATAAACACTCAAATCATCCCAACTTACATCATCTGCTATAAATACAATAAAATTTGGCTTGTTTTCAGTTTTTTGACTTTTTTTGCATTGGGTCAATGCAATCAAAATTATCAATCCTAAAACGTAAATACTATTTAATCTCATATTTCTAACGCTATAATTACTACGATATAAATAAGTAAAACCCTATGAATATATTCAAATTCATCAAAATTTAAAATACAAAACCCCCAGTTTATTTAATACTAGGGGTTAAAGTTAGTTTAAACAGATTAAACCAATAAAGTACCCCTTACGTTACCAATCTCGAACTCTTTTTACCAAAACCTAGAGGACATATACGGTTTGAAGCAATTACTTTTTGATGAGGGTTTAGCTAATGATATTGGCTTACCCCTCACAAAATCAAAAGTTAGTAGTGATTTAGTATTACCTCAAGGACATTAAACTATAATAGTATTAAATAGTATGGCAAATACAACAGGAATTAAACACGGTGGAAGACAGAAAGGCACACCCAACAGAATGACAAAAGAGTTGAGAACGATTCTAAAAAATATGATTTACAAAGAAATAGAGATTATACAAGAGCATTTAGATAAGCTAAATCCTAAAGATAGGATGGAGGTTCTTATAAAGTTAATGCCTTATGTATTGCCAAGAATTACAAGTATATCTCACACCATTAATGAACCTTTGGATTGGGGTTAAATTTAAATATCGTAAGGAGACTGTTTAAGTTTGATTTTTGAAATAGTACTTCGAGAAACATTAAATTTCTCACTAATTTTCGCTTGAGATAGATTGCCCTCTTTTAAAATTTCTCTTACTAATATAATCTGAGACTCAGTTAACGGTCTATTTTTTTTAATGTAATCTAATTTTTCTTTATGATATTTACCAATTAACGAATCAAGTTTTCTTAAAGTAGACTTATTGGGTTGGATTGATTTGACATAAGGAAAATGTCTTCTTGACTTGAGACCCTGGGCGAATGTAAATGAAACCGAATAGAAGTCCGAAATATCTTTAATCGGGAGTTTATAATTTTGAAGAGTCCACTTTAATTCCTGAACTTTCTCTTTTGAATGAACGTAAAAAAGTTTGTCTTCAGTTTTGAGTTTTGATATACTGTGTTTAGAGTTCTCAGATTTTGAAATAATTCTCAAATTCTCAACCCTATTGTCAAGTTTATTTGAATTTATGTGGTCTACAATTTGTCCATCAGGGATTTTTTCAATAAAGTTTTCAGCAACTAATCTACTTACAGAATAGTTTTTTCTTTTAGAGTCTATTTTTAAATTGAAATATTGATACCCAGCTTTATTTATTCCCGGATTCAATAATTTATATCTTTTGTAAGACCAAACCTCACCTCTATCTGAGATTGAGTAATTATCACTAAATTTTTTCCAACTCCTATCCTCAGGGGGTTCCTTTATAATGGTCTCCCTAAATGATTTTCTTCTACATATATTGCATTGACCATATGAGTTCAGTTTATGGCCTCGGTAACAAAAACCATTGGATTTTATCCCTTTTCTCTTTTGATTATATGAACTTTTAGCCCAATGCCTAGCATTGTCTCTTCTAGAAATTATCTCAAGATTTAATAAATTATTATTGAGTTTATTTAAATCTTTATGATTTACAACAAAGTCGTTTTTTATTTTAGAAATAAAATGTTTGGCAACTAATCTATGTATGTATTTTCGGGTTACTTTTCCATCCTTACTTAATGCTACAGAGTAATATCCAACTTTCATTAAAGTTGGTTTTAACAATTTAGTTTTTCTTCTTACGTTGCCAAAATCACTTACTTCATAAGCTTCAAAGCCATCAATATTTTTCCACCTCTCTTTCAAAATAATATTTAGTTTTTATCTTTTCAGAAATCCGTAGTCAAATATTTTAGGCTCTATTTTGTCGGCTAAATGTTTAAGTATAGTTCTTAATTTTCCAATTAGATCCATATAAGTTCTGTCATCACTATTTGAATTCATTTTGCCTTTGTAGTTCCTCCCTTGAAAATATTCCCTAATGTTTAGAAAGCTTGCATTAGCATTTACATTAGGTTGGCAATGATAATATTTCCATAACTCTCTACCAGCATCAAAAACGTTTTGGGATTCTTCTGAAAATTTTATTTTTTGGTTCTGCTTAATTCCATTACCAAACAAATTTTCTAATTGTTGTTTCTTTATTTTACCCTGAATAAAATCTGTCATAAAATGACTTTCAAACCTTGCTTTTGCGTTAACCTCTTGTTCGGTAAATGGTATCCAATGGTTAGTACTCAAGTCAGATGAAATTCTATTTTGACTGTGAAATAATGTAAAAGTTAAACAGTCATTTTGAAATTCAGCATCACTTTTCCAACCTTCATTAGGAGATAAAAATTGGTCTCTATCGTTTAGCCAAGTAGCTTCTGTACAATGTCTTACTGTAAAGTATATACAACCTTCAAACAGATTTTCTTTTGTGAAATACAAGTGAAACCTATGGTCGTTTTTCTCATTTTCAAGATTGCCTATAAATACATAATTTTTATTTTGGTAATCAGGTGTCGAACAGTTTAAAAAGCCTATCTGTAGATTTTTTTTATCTTGATATTGATTTATCCATTGATTAATTCTTTTGGGTAGATTACCATAGAATTTTTTTACTCCAAGATAGCTCCCCTTTTCATCAAATATTTCAGTTGAAATTGTATCTATCTTTGATTTTATTGAAGTATTCCAAATAGTAAAACCAATTGGGAATTTTCCTTTTACATTATCAAAGGTTTCAGCAGGGACAACAAAGCCATTTATATATTCTGCCAAATAGTAATCTCTGAATTTTTTAAAATTTGAGCCATTAATGAATTTTAACTTGGAGAATTGTCCTAAAATACAACCAGGAACTTTTTCATATACTACTGCCATAAAAAGAGCAAAGAGTTCATTTACAGCATTCCCAATTATTGGTTTGAATTTCTCATTGATTTTGAACTTCAAGGTAATATCTTTTTTATGAACTTTTCCTTGTCC
>DEYL01000027.1:0-3595 GCA_002364535.1 Flavobacteriaceae bacterium UBA3159
GATCACTTAAAATCATCAAAATGACATACAAATTTTTCACCTTTTTTATCTCACAATTCTTTCTTCACCAGCTCTTGTCAGGTCAGGTATATAGCTTTGCAACCCAAGAAAACGGCCAGCAGATAGAACACCGAATTTTGATGGATAAGGAGTATTTTGTAGAAACTCAATTTACTTCCAACCCCAATCAATTCATCAAAACCCTGGGCGGCTTTTATCAAAAAAAGGGTAACGATCTTATGGTGGCGTTGGAGTTTAACTCCAATTTTTCTAATGATAGTCTAAAACATATTATGATCAACAATCAAAATCAATGGGAAAAAATTTCCAAGAACAGTCTACCCCTTCAAGGCAAGTGGTTGATGGCCGGACGGGTCAATGGCAACCAAGAGCGAAGAAGGGATGTCAACCGCCCCAGAAAAACAATGAAAATTCTGGTTGATGGATATTTCCAGTGGATTGCCTTTAATACGGCAAGTTTTTCCTTTCACGGAACAGGAGGTGGAAGCTATGCCGCAGCAGAAATTACCTATACCGAAACGATTGATTATTTTTCAAGGGACAACAACAAAGTAGGAATTTCACTGGGGTTTGATTATATCAAAAAAGGAATGGATTGGCACCACAAGGGATTTAGCAGCAAAGGAGACCCTTTGCACGAAATATGGACCTACAGAACTCCATAGCAATTGCGAATATTTAATCATATACCTGCTGCTTTTCATTGGATTGTATTGTCGGCCTCCTGTTTGGCCTTGTACCATCCTCCCCTTTTTACTTGGTTTTCCGGGAATTGGATTACCCTGGGACTGGGAGGCATCATGTTGGGTATGGGCTTAACCTTGCGATTGGAGGATTTTCGCTGGGTGACCCAAACCCCAAGTTGGATTATTACGGGTTTATTTTTACAGTTTACTGTCATGCCTTTTTTGGGTTGGCTTTTGGGAAAAGCATTTGATCTGCCTCCTTTTTTTGCATTGGGACTTATTCTTGTTTCAAGCTGTCCCGGAGGAACGGCCTCTAATGTGATTGTATTTTTGTCCCGATCCAATTTGGCTTTATCGGTAACCATGACCGCCCTCTCAACCATGGCGGCCATTGTAATGACCCCTTTATTGACCAGCAGCCTCTCAGGTAATGAAATTGATGTGGATGCTTTAGGCTTGTTTTACAGCACACTCAAGGTGGTCTTGGTTCCTGTTGTCCTGGGGGTGTTTCTCAATGCACGATTGCCGCGTTATACTCAAAAAATTCAGTTTTATTCTCCTTCCATCGCCGTAATACTCATCACTTTGATCGTGGCCAGTATCATTGGACAGGGAAAAGAAATCATTCTCGGATCTGGGGGATCTCTGATATTGTCTATCATGACTCTTCATTTGGCTGGATTTGTTTTGGGTTACTTTTTGAGTAAGTTTTTATTAAAAGACGAAGTGGTGAGCAGAACCATTTCGGTAGAGGTTGGAATGCAAAATTCCGGTTTGGGAGTGGTTTTGGCCAAAGAAAATTTTGTCAATCCTGCGGTGGCTATTCCAGCGGCCATTTCCAGTCTGGTTCATTCCCTTTACGGAAGTATTTTTGTCGCCTTGTTCAGCACTGGATCTGCTGAGCTACCTCCGGAAAAAGCAAATAAAATCCGCTAGAATAATTCAGCGTGTATTGTTTATGAATTCATCAATAAATTAATAATACAACTAATGAAAAGCAACTATTATAGTCGACGTCAGTTTACAACTCAATTGGTGGGAGGTGCAATTACCTTGGGTCTAACCCCGGCGTTATTTGCACAAAAACCATTGATATCGGAGGATGCAATAGATTGGTATGATGTAAAAGAAAAAGGGATAGAGGGAAAAGGCTGGTCCAAAACCAAAAGATATTTTGACCGATTTCCTTCCAAAGCCGAGGGAACGGTTCGGGAAGAGGTATGGAATCTTTCCCGTCATTCGGCCGGTATTTGCATGCGTTTTGTTTCGGATTCCCCCAATATATATGTTCGCTATAGCCTTTATCTTGACAGGTTGGCTATGTCACATATGCCAGCTACAGGAGTGAGTGGTTTGGATTTGTACGGTAATGATAATCAGGGCATAGACCGATGGGTTGCAGTCGTTAGACCAGACAAAAAAGAGATAGAAACTGCTATAGCCAAAGACTTGGCTCCTGGATCCCGTCTTTATACGCTCTATTTGCCTTTGTACAATGGAGTAGATTCGTTGGAAGTAGGTGTCCCCAAAGGTGAATCTTTTAAAGCATTGGCTCCCCGTAAAGAGAAACCCATACTTTTTTATGGAACTTCGATCATGCACGGTGCATGTGCATCGCGCCCCGGTATGGCCTTTCCAGCTATTTTGGGCAGGAGATTAAGGCGACCTACTATCAATCTGGGATTCTCCGGTAATGGATGTATGGAGATTGAGGTCGCCGCCTTGTTGGCCGAGCTAGACCCCTGTGCCTATGTGATTGACTGCTTGCCCAATATGAACGAAACGACTGTCTCTGAACGAACGGTTCCCTTGGTTAAAAAATTAAGGGAGGCACACAACCAAACCCCTATATTACTAGTTGAAGATCGAAGCTTTACCAATACTCCATTTTTCCCTAAAAGAAAATCTCACCACAAAAAAAGCCGAGGAGCACTCAAAAAAGCTTATGCGGAATTGACTGATGCCGGTATAGCAAACCTGTATTATATGGATGGAGATTATCTGTTGGGCGAGGACGGAGAAGGCGCAACCGACGGTTCTCACCCCAGTGATCTTGGAATGATACGTTATGCCGATGCCTATGAACCTGTGTTGAGATCGATACTCAAGCAGTTTTAAAAGCCTATTTTAAAGTAAAATGATTAATTTTAATTGTTGAATTCGCAAAGTTTAACCTCCACGGTTTGTTGTGGAGGATTATGTGGAAAACTAAAAGCAAGAAGTATCTCTAAGGATCAGATAATTCTAAAAAAATATAGTCATGATAAAAAAAACGACTTGGCGTCCTTTACCGGATTTTTTGACCATTAAGGAAAGTAAGATTGAAGGCTTGGGGGTTTTTGCCACTCGGGATTTACCCGAAGGTTTTGATCTGGGCATTTCTCATATTTTCGATGAGCGTTTTCCCGACGGTTATATTCGCTTGCCATTGGGTGGTTTTATCAATCACCATGAGATTCCTAATTGTAAAGCAATTGTTGCTGATCAGGACAAGGAAATGGGAAAGTTAAGACATATTCGCATTGAAGCCCTCCAACCTATTGCTGAGGGCCAGGAAATTATCATAAAGTATATCATTAACAAACTGGACAACCCCAACTGGGAGTTTGAATACGAGATTTCTCAATAAACCTTAACGAGATTCATGAAAAAACCCGCTAAGTCTACCAGTAACTTTCAGCGGGTTAAACTAATTAAACAAACAAAAATGAAGCTTATTAAAGTATTTAATAAAGGTACTCAATGATTTGTTAAAGAATTGGTAAAGGGAGGTTAAATGGAAGTTAAAATAGAAAAAAAAGAACCTAAAAAGATGCCCCTCTATTAACCATAAATCAATTCAAAGAATGAATCAAGTATTCTAAATTAAGTTCAAAAACTCCTAAAAC
>DEYL01000027.1:4023-4239 GCA_002364535.1 Flavobacteriaceae bacterium UBA3159
AATAAATCTACTTAGAAATAGCACTTTTTAAAAAATCGATCCACGATTTTTCAAAAAGCTCTGGCTTTAGCATTTTGTAGAGTGCCAATACTTTTTTTGGATCTTTTGTGATTTTTCGGTGGTCACTGTAATCGACGGCATTGGGAAAAAATGTTTTAAGATTCACTGCCATACATTTATTGGGAATTTCGGTATGCCAGCCCGAAGGGTCAATTA
>DEYL01000035.1 GCA_002364535.1 Flavobacteriaceae bacterium UBA3159
AAACATGTTTATGTTGAAAAACCATGTAGTCACAATCCCAATGAGGGTGAAATTCTTCTTAAAGCTGCAAATTATTATGGAAAAGTTGTTCAAATGGGAAACCAGAGAAGATCTTGGCCCAATGTCGTTAAAGGAATAACTGCAATAAAGAATGGGGCAATAGGACGAGTTTATTTTGGTCGAGGTTGGTATTCAAATAATAGACCCTCTATTGGAATTGGAAAAAAGATAGACCCCCCAAAATGGCTAGATTGGGAATTATGGCAGGGTCCTGCTCCTAGAAGAGAATTCAAGGACAATCTTATACATTACAACTGGCATTGGCACTGGCATTGGGGGACAGGAGAGGCTCTTAACAATGGGACTCATATGATTGATTTGTTAAGATGGGGAATGGATGTTGATTACCCAATTAGAGTAAGTTCAAACGGAGGAAGATATAGATACGATGATGATTGGGAAACTCCTGATACACAAACAATAAATTTAGATTTCAAAGATGGTTTGTCAATGTCTTGGGAGTCGAGAAGTTGTAATGGAAAATATAGCGAAGGAAGTTCTGTAGGGATAGTCATCTATGGTGAAAAGGGTAGTTTATTAATCCCCGGTGGAAATAGCTATAAAATCTTTGATTTAAACAACGAGATAATTGAAGAGGAGAAAAATGTCAAAAAAATTGATCCTAGAGATAAAGTTAATCCATCCGAATATTTAGATGCATTGCATATTAGAAATATGTTTGATGCCATAACTCATAATAAAAAACTTAATTCTGACATAGATTCTGGACACAAGAGCACTTTACTTGTTCAGCTAGGAAATATAGCTTATCGTTTAGGGAGGACACTGAATATTGATCATAATAATGGCCATATAATTAATGATAAAGGTGCAATGAAATTCTGGAGCCGTAATTATGAAAAAGGTTGGGAGATGAAAATTTAACGAAAAACAAGAGTTCTATGCAGAAAATTTTATCCAGAAGATCGTTTGTTGGAAATATAGCTAAAGGAAGTTTATATTCAATTGCTTTTTCATCCTCATATAAAAGTTTTGCGAACCCTTATTCATTTAAAAGCTTTGAAGATGATAAATCCAAAAAAATTAATATTGGTATCATAGGTGCAGAAAATTCCCATACAGCTAAATTTGGCAAACTTTTCAACATAGATAGTATTTTTCCAGGGATAGAAGTAAAGTATGTTTGGGGTGAAACTGAAGCTTTTGCCAAGATTGCAATGAAAAAGGGAAATATTCCAAACATTGTAAGTCATCCAAATGATTTGTTGGGTAAAATTGATGCTCTTATAGTTGATCATCGGCATGGTAAGTATCACCTAGACGCTGCTATGCCGTTTTTAGAGGAGGGGATTCCAATTTTTATTGATAAACCATTTTGCTATAGAAAACGAAAAGGTGAAGAGTTTTTGAGAAAAGCACGTCAACTAAAAACCCCTGTCACTTCCTACAGTTCAATTGCTCACAGTTTTGCAACATTTGATATAAAAAATCAAATAAACCAGATGGAATCCAAAGAAAATATTATAATGTATGGACCATTAGACTTGGATTCTAAATATGGAGGTGTCTTTTTTTATGGCCCCCATTTAATTGAGCCTTTAATTTACATTATTGATAATAGGGCGGTAAAGGTTCGTGTGAATAAAAATAATTCAAATGGAACTGCAATTATTGTTTTTGAAAATGGTATTTCAGTAACATTAATTTTTTCAAATAAAAACAGAGGTTGGCAAACATTTGTTGAAACAAAAAAAGGGCTTGTAGAAATTAAGGCAGCTGTTGAAGAAAAATTTCCATCTAAAAGTGATTTAGATATGGTTACGATGTTTAAAACAGGAAAAGAACCACGGAACCACTCCAACATTCTTCACGGTATCGCAATCCTAGAAGCACTTGAAAAATCTGTAAATAGTGGGGGGTGGGTAAATGTAGATTAATGACATTTGTCAAAAAAATCAAACCTTATCCGAAATAATTTAATTTTTAAAAAAATATTAAGTGAATTACAAGAAATTTTTACTAGCTGTTAGCGCTCTTGGCCCTGGACTATTTTTAATAGGATATAATATTGGCACAGGAAGTATTACTACAATGGCCAAAACAGGTGCTGAGTTTGGAATGAGTTTATTTTGGGCATTATTGCTTTCTTGTATTTTTACCTACATTTTGATGGTAGCCTATGGAAAAGTAACAATTGTATCTGGTAATACTGCTTTGTTCAATTTCAAAAAAGAATTCAAATTCGGATCAATTCTGTCAATCTACATTATTGCGGCACTTATCATAGGAGAATTACTTGCTTTAATTGGTGTTATGGGTATTGTCGCAGATTTGATTCAAGAGGGAATAAGGATTGGTTTTAATAATACGATTATTCACAGAGGATGGATAATATTATTTTTCAGTATTATAATTTATATACTAATTCTGTTTGGAAGATATAGTCATTTTGAGAGAGCACTAACAATTTTGGTAATTATAATGGGTTTGTCATTTGTTTTAGTTTTTTTTATGTTAAAACCAAGTTTATCATCATTAGCTCAAGGTCTAGTTCCAAGCATACCTGATGTGCCAGGAGCTTTTGGTTTGATAGCTGCAATAACAGGAACAACATGTTCAGCAGCTGTTTTTATTATTAGGAGTACTGTTGTAGCTGAGAAAGGTTGGACAGTAAATGATTTGAAAAAAGAAAACAAAGATTCATTTGTTTCTGCTTTTATGATGCTTTTTTTAAGTGGAATAATTATGGCAGTCGCAGCTGGTACACTTCATTTATCAGGTTTAAGGGTTGAAAACACCATTGATATGATCCGCCTTTTTGAACCTTTAGGAGGAAAATTAGCAGCATTTATTTTAATTATTGGTATAGCTGGAGCTGGTTTATCAACAATCTTTCCAATTGTTTTAATTGCACCATGGCTTATTGCTGATTACAGAGGCGCCTCAAGAGATATTAGAACTCAACAATCAAGAATTTTAATCTTGTGTGGTTTGCTGTTTTCATTTGGTTCAATTTTCATGGATCAGCGTCCGCCTGCACTAATGGTTTTTTCCATGGCTTTTCAGGCATGTATACTACCAGCCGTCGCAATTCCAATTTTTCTTTTAATAAATAAAAAGAGTTTAATGAAAACCCACAAGGCTACTCCAATTCAAAATACTTTTATTTTTGCGGTGATACTTTTTTCTTTAATCACTACTTGTTTTGCAATTCTTGAGTTTTTTTAATAATAATTTTTAAAGATTATTTTTATAAAAATTAATAGGACTTACTGAAACTATTGGTTTTGAAAATAAGGAGGGATTGATGCAAATTTTGTCAAGAGGGGGTAAGCCACTATAGATGAAATATTTCAAACATCGAGTCCTTAACCCATCTTAAAGTAATACTAATGCAACCTAGAGGCTTACCCTTCAACCTGAATCAAATTCAAAGGGACTTTTAAAAAAAATTGAATAAATGAATTTTCGTTAATTCATTTGTTAACGACCCAATGCTAAATCTATGTGGTTAAATTATTTTCAAATAATTTTAGCTTATTTAAAAAAAATTAAAACCAATGAACTAATTTAAGATTCAATCCCCTCTGCCTTGGAATTAATTCATTTTGAACTAGATAATTGTCATTGTATATAACATATAAATTTGAAAGTCCTTTAAATCTCCATTGAAGTCTTGAGTTAATTCCAAAGTTCTCTGATTGTGAGCCATATTGAAAAACTGTGGCCCAA